>NZ_JAVHUL010000050.1 GCF_031085155.1 Mesonia profundi
AAACATTCCCTTCTTTCTTCTGAAAAATAACTATATCATCATTCGCTAAAAGTTGCGTTTATGAGTTGAATTCAAGAGATATAATATACACAATTAAATCCAAAAACCTTAAATTTGAAGTGTTGAAAAAATTTGATATGACTAGCGAAGAAAAAAGAAAAGTATTAAGTAAGAAATTTGGTCTGTACTTTTTCCTCTTTAATTCCTAAAATTAGTTTTTGTCACCTTGAGCCTTTCGACTACCGCTCAAGACAGGCTTAATCGAAAGGTAAAACAAAAGCGTCTCGACTCCGCTCGACGTGACATAGGAATCATTACTTAACTAAACTGGCTACTATAAGGATATGCGTATATTATTTTTTTTAACGTAAAAAGAAACTTAAACAAACAAGATTAAACGAAAATTATGAGTTCAATTGCTTGGCAAACCGCTAAAGAATACGACGATATTACCTATAAAAAATACAACGGCGTGGCAAGAATCGCCTTTAATAGACCCGAGGTAAGAAATGCTTTTAGACCTAAAACTACGTCAGAGCTTTTAGACGCTTTTCACGATGCGCAAGAAGATACCAGTATTGGTGCGGTTTTGCTTTCGGCAGAAGGACCTTCTTCCAAAGATGGCGTGTATAGTTTTTGTAGTGGAGGTGATCAAAAAGTCAGAGGACAACAAGGTTATGTAGGAGAAGACGGCTACCACCGTTTAAATATTTTAGAAGTTCAGCGCTTGATTCGGTTTATGCCGAAAGCAGTGATTTGCGTAGTTCCCGGTTGGGCTGTGGGTGGCGGACATAGTTTACACGTGGTTTGTGATATGACTTTAGCGAGTAAAGAGCACGCTATTTTTAAACAAACCGATGCCGATGTCACCAGTTTTGATGGCGGTTATGGTTCTGCTTATTTGGCCAAGATGGTCGGGCAAAAGAAAGCGAGAGAGATTTTCTTTTTGGGAAAAAATTATTCGGCTCAAGAAGCTTTTGATATGGGGATGGTCAACGCTGTTGTTCCTCACGAAGATTTAGAAAATACTGCCTACGAATGGGCTCAAGAAGTCTTGGCTAAAAGTCCGACGTCTATAAAAATGCTCAAATTTGCCATGAACCTTACCGATGACGGAATGGTGGGACAGCAAGTTTTTGCAGGAGAAGCTACACGTTTGGCTTATATGACCGAGGAAGCCAAAGAAGGAAGAGATGCTTTCTTAGAGAAAAGAGCTCCTAATTTTGATAAAAAATGGCTGCCATAGAACCTGAAGCTACCTTTACCAATAAAGCCATTCCTTCTAAGGAGTTGCCAGATTACCGTTTGGAAAGCTTAGAGCGTGTTTCCAAAAGACTACTAAGTAAGATTTTGGCAGGACTAGGCGTATTTTTAATCGTTATGATTATTGTGGCGGCAATTCTTTACACAAGAGATTTGTTCGCGGTTCGCTATATTATTTTCGGACTTTTAGGCGTATTATTTTTGATGGGATTAATTTCTACTTATCACTACTTTGCGCAAAAGAATTATGGTTTTGTGGTGAGAGAAAAAGATATTCTATTTCAAAAAGGAGTATTGGTGATGAGAACAACCATCATTCCTTTTAATAGAGTGCAGCATGTGTCTACAACGCAAAGTCTCTTTGATAAGTATTTTAAGCTTAAAAACGTAAAGATTTTTACCGCTGGCGGACAGGGGAGTGATATTAAAATTCCTGGACTCACTCCAGAGAAAGCTTTACATATAAAAGAGTGGATTGCTCATAAAATTGTTGAAGAAGAAGTTGATGAATAAGCCTTTTTCGCAGCCCCAGAGGCAATCTATGGTTGGGATTGTGCTTATTTTTTTAAGCGCTTTGTACAAATCCTTAAAAGGACTTTGGGCCATTGCGATTTATGTCTTTTTAGGAAAAACTTCTTCTTTTAATTACACTTATATTTCTTTGGGATTGATTGCTTTTGCCATTCTCATCCTTATATTTAGTATTCTTTCTTACCGGAAGTTTCTCTTTCATATTAATTATGAAGCCGATGAATTTATCTTAAATAAGGGTGTTTTTTCTTCGGAAAACATTGCGATTTCTTTTGATAAAATTCAGCAAGTGTATTTTAAACGCTCTATTATTCAGCGAATAATTGGCGTTTACAATGTGGTAATTCAATCTGCCGGAAGCAGTGAAAAAGAGATTGAGATCAAAGCGCTTTCTGAAGAGAAAGCTATGTTACTTCAACAAAAACTGAATTCTTTTATAGAAGAAGAATCTAAAGCTGAAGAAGAAGAACTTTCTACCGAAAGCTTTCCCGAAGAAAAGAAAAAGACGGTGTATTGGGAACATCGCTTAACATTTACCGACCTTTTAAAACTGGGGGTTACCAGCAACTATTTTAGAGGATTCGGACTTATACTCATCTTTTTTAGCTCGTTGTACAATCAGTTTGCCGATTTATTTACTGAAAATGAATACGCCGATGAAGCTGCCAATTACTTGAATACATTTCAATCGGTAGGGGAGATTCTTATGGTGTTGACTTTCATGTTCATCACTGTTTTCCTTGTCGGAATTGTAGTAAGTATTATAGAAACCTTCCTAAAATATTTTGAACTGAAGCTTACGCAGAGTAAAGATAGTTTAGAACTGGAAATGGGATTAAAAACAAATACGAAGGTATCTTTACATCCCAATCGGGTTCAAATTTTACGGTTAATCACGAATCCAATTCAGCGAAAGCTAAATATGTATCAATTGCAGCTTTCTTTAACCAGCAGCACCGAAACGCAGAAAAAGAATAGAATTAATATTCCTGGGTTGTCTTGGGATAAAGCTACAAAGGCCAGCCGGTTTTTGCACCATCACGAACGAGAGGAAGGAGAAGTTTATAAGCCTCATAAGTTGTGGTTTTATCGCAGGTTATTTTGGGGGATTGTACCTGTGCTTGCCGCAGCTTTAGGACTCAACTATATTTTTGAAACTCTTCCCAACCCTGTTGTACTGGGCTTAGCTTTGGTGTATGCAATTTGTATTTTCCTGTATCAACACAAAGTGTATCAAAAAATAAACTTGGAAATAAGCGAAGAGTTCTTGGTAAAATCTACTGGACTATGGAGTAAAATGCAAGTGATTATAGAGACGTTTAAATTACAATCCATTAGCGTAAGTCAGCCTATTTGGTTGAGAAGACGCAAATTGGTGAACATTACCTTTCATACGGCTTCTGGAGATGTGCGTTTTCCGTTGGTGAATGAAGCTTTTGTGACGCAAGTGAATTACTTGCTCTATAAAATAGAAACATCCACAAAAGCGTGGATGTAACTAAAATTTAGCATTAATAAGCATCGCTGTGCACGCGAGCAACCGCTCTTCCGCTGGGATCATTCATATTTTTAAAACTCTCATCCCAAGCTAAGGCAACCGGACTGCTACACGCCACCGAGGGAACCGAAGGCACACATAAAGCTGCGGTATCACTAGGAAAATGTTCTTCGAAAATAGTACGGTAATAAAATTCTTCTTTGCTGGTTGGCGTTTGCAATGGGAATTTGTGATGTGCATTTGCGAATTGCTCATCGCTTATCTTTTCATTCACCATTTCTTTTAAAGTATCAATCCAACTGTAGCCCACGCCATCACTAAATTGTTCTTTTTGTCGCCAAGCAATACTTGGAGGTAACATATCTTCAAAAGCTTTTCTTAACACCCATTTTTCCATACGCTCTCCGTTAATCATTTTATCTTTTGGGTTAATGCGCATGGCGACATCCATAAACTCTTTATCTAGAAAAGGAACTCGGCCTTCAATTCCCCAAGCGGCAAGACTTTTATTGGCTCTAAGGCAATCATATTTATGCAATTTGTCTAATTTTCTCACGGTTTCTTCGTGAAACTCTTTAGCGTTTGGCGCTTTGTGGAAATATAAATAACCTCCAAAAATCTCGTCGCTGCCTTCGCCGCTTAAGACCATTTTAATTCCTAAAGCTTTAATTGCTCTAGCCATAAGAAACATAGGCGTAGAAGCACGTATCGTGGTAATATCATAAGTTTCTAAGTGGTAAATCACGTCACTAATGGCATCTATTCCTTGTTGAATGCTAAATTTAATTTCGTGGTGCACCGTATCTAAATGTTTGGCCACTTCTTTTGCTGCCGATAAATCTGGACTGCCTTCTAAACCTACAGCAAAAGAATGGAGTCGCGGGTACCAAGCATTTTCTTTATCCCCTGTTTCTATACGTTTGTCGGCATATTTTTTTGCTAAAGCGGAAGTGATGGAAGAATCTAAACCTCCCGAAAGTAATACCCCGTAAGGCACATCACTCATTAACTGGCGTTTTACGGCGGCATCTAAAGCATCCCGAATTTCCTGGATAGAAGTTTCATTGTCTTTTACCGCCTCAAAATCCATCCAATCTCTCGTGTACCACGTTTTTAATTCTCCTTCCTCACTCGATAAATAATGTCCTGGTGGAAATAATTCAATTTTTGTACAAATTCCTTCTAAAGATTTTAGCTCTGAAGCGACATAAAAGGTTCCGTTTCTATCCCAGCCCATATATAAAGGAATAATCCCCATATGATCTCGCGCAATTAGATACGTGTCTTTTTCTACATCGTAGAGTGCAAAGGCAAAGATTCCGTTAAGTTCATCTAAGAAATCGGGGCCTTTTTCTTGATAAAGTGCTAGAATAATCTCACAATCTGACTGCGTTTGAAATTCATAATCTTTCTTTAGTTGTTTTCGCAACTCCAAATGGTTGTAGATCTCTCCATTGGCAGCAAGCACTAGGTTTTTATCTTTGCTGTAAATAGGTTGTTCTCCCGAAATAGGATCAACAATGGCTAAACGTTCGTGAGCCATAATAGCTTTTTCGTTATTAAAAATTCCACTCCAATCGGGTCCGCGGTGGCGTATTTTTTTTGACATCTTTAATACTTGAGGTCTTAAACGCTCTACCGATTCTTTTAGCTCAAAGGCACATACAATTCCACACATAATCTTTCTTATTTAAATTTAATTTCAGTTTTGGGTATAAAAAAACCCGTCAAGTTAAAAAACCTGACGGGCTATATATTCGCGACAAGTTTTTGTTACGGGAACTGATTATTATTATTTAAGTTCGTTGTTAACATAATGCTTGTCTTTTTATCTTTTATTTTTATAAATATAGTATAAAAATATAAAACTTTAGTCTTTTATTTAGAAAAAACTATTTTAATGCAGGAAATTGATTCGGATCTACTTCGTTAAAAATCTCGTATACTTTCTCAAAAATATCTTCTGCAGAAGGTTTAGAGAAGTAATCTCCATCGGTTCCGTAAGCAGGTCGGTGCGCTTTAGCCGTCAAGGTTTGAGGCTTGCTGTCTAAATGCTTATATCCATTTTGATTCTCTACAATCTCTTGTAAAATATATGCCGAAGCTCCTCCAGGAACATCTTCGTCAATTACCAATAAACGGTTGGTTTTGGCAACACTTTTAACCATATCGTGGTTAAGGTCTAATGGCAGTAAAGATTGTACATCTATAATCTCTGCACTAATTCCCACTTCTAACAATTCTTTAGCGGCTTGTTCTATAATTCTAAGTGTAGAACCATAGGAAACCAAGGTGATATCATCTCCTTCTCTTAATGTTTCCACTTCACCTACAGGAGTTCTAAATTCCCCTAAGTTGTTAGGCATTTTTTCTTTAAGTCGGTATCCATTAAGACATTCTACGATAAGTCCGGGTTCATCACACTCTAATAAGGTATTGTAGAAACCAGCGGCAATCGTCATATTACGAGGTACCAAAATATGAATTCCTCTTAGTAAATGCACCAATCCTCCCATAGGAGAACCACTATGCCAAATACCTTCTAAACGGTGACCTCTCGTTCTTACAATAAGAGGTGCTTTCTGCTTTCCTTTAGTTCTATAATGTAAGGTTGCCAAGTCATCACTCATAATTTGCAACGCGTACAAAATATAATCTAGGTATTGGATTTCTGCAATAGGGCGTAGGCCTCTCATCGCCATTCCAATTCCCTGGCCTAAAATGGTGGCTTCACGAATTCCAGTATCGGCAACTCTAAATTCGCCATACTTTTCTTGCATTCCTTCCAAACCTTGATTCACATCCCCAATGTTTCCAGTGTCTTCTCCAAAGATTAAGGTTTCTGGTTTATTGGCGAAGATTTTATCAAAGTTATCGCGAAGTATTAGTCTAGCATCTACGTCTTCCGCGTCAGCGTCATACGTAGGCACTACAGCATCAATATTTAAGGCAGAAAATTCACTTTCACTATGCAAGTGGCTGCTATAGTCTGGTTGTGTTACTTTAATATAATTATCAATCCAGTTAATCAATTCGCTTTTCGCGGAAGTGTTTTCTTCACGTACATAACGCAAAGCTTTTCTTCCCGCTCTAAGAATTTCATGTTTCTCTGGATTTCCAAGTTCGGCAATTTCTTCTTTTAAAGGCTGAATGGAATTACTATTAGAAGTGCTTTGTGCTAAATTATCTAACAAGCTTAGCATCTCTTTTTGAGCGGCTTTAGGGCCTTGTGTTACTTCGTTCCAAGCTGCTTTCTTCCCTTCTCTAACTATTTTCTTAGCTTCTTTTTCTAAAGCTTTTAATTCTTCTTCGGTCGCTAGATCGCTTTCTAGCATCCATTGACGCATTTGCACATTACAGTCATATTCTCGCTCCCAGCTAAGACGATCTTCACTCTTGTAGCGTTCGTGAGAACCAGAGGTAGAATGTCCTTGAGGCTGAGTTAATTCGTAAACGTGAATTAAAACAGGCACGTGTTCTTCTCTAGAAATCTTACTCGCTTTCTGGTAGGCTTCCATTAGTTCTGGATAATTCCAACCTTTTACTTTAATGATTTCGTAACCATCACCATTTTCATCTCTTTGGAAACCTTTTAGAATCTCTGAGATATTTTCTTTGGTGGTTTGGTATTTAGCAGGTACAGATATTCCGTACTCATCATCCCAAACACTAATAACCATAGGTACTTGCATTACTCCTGCAGCATTGATGGTTTCCCAAAAAAGCCCTTCACTGGTACTGGCGTTGCCAATAGTTCCCCAAGCGATTTCGTTTCCTTTGTCAGAAAACTGAGGTGCGATATCTATACCGTCAACGTTTCTATATATTTTTGATGCTTGAGCAAGTCCTAGTAATCGAGGCATTTGTCCTGCGGTAGGAGAAATATCGGCACTTGAATTTTTTTGTTCTGCAAGATTTTTCCAAGTTCCATCTTCTTGAAGACTCTGTGTCCCAAAATGTCCCCCCATTTGCCTTCCTCCGGCCATAGGTTCTTTTTCTAGGTTGGTGTTTCCGTAAAGTCCGGCAAAAAATTCTTCTACAGAGAAAAGATCTAAAGCCATCATAAAGGTTTGATCACGGTAATATCCCGATCTAAAGTCCCCATTTTTAAAGGCTTTTGCCATCGCTAATTGAGGAACTTCTTTTCCGTCTCCAAAAATACCAAATTTAGCTTTTCCTGTTAATACTTCCCGACGTCCTAATAGACTACATTCTCTACTAATTACCGCGGTTTTATAATCTTGAATCACTTCCTTTTTGAAATCTTCAAAGGAAAGGTCTGTCTTTTCTATAGTCTTCTCTTGCATGGAGTTAAATTTTAATATTTTGCAACCCTGCGAAGATAAGAAAAATGATTGTAAAATTCAATAAAGAAAATCTAACCAAAACTGATGAATATGCAATGATTTTTATTCTGGATGAGATATATTTAAAATAAAAAAAAATATGGGAGTATTTTTGCAGATAATGCAATTTAATACCATCTTCTTTTGAATAGTTTAATTAAAGTACCAAAATCTAAGGATACGATAAATCTTATTTTTTGGTCGTAATCGGGTTGTGCTACTTCCCAACCTAAATTAGAGTACACCGGGAAGAAGAGTTCAAAGTAATCTTGTACTAAACTCACCCTAACACCTGTATCGTATAAAAACTGAGCCTTGCTGCCTGTATTCTTTACCAAGCCAACATCTCCATAGGCGTGAATCCAATTCCAAAGCGTAAAGCTTCCGTTAAGGGAAGTGAGCCATTGGTTGGCAAAAGCAGGTTGTAACTGAGATTTAAAACCTCCTTCGGCTTCAATGTACTGCTGACTAAAAAGCCCTTGGTCTTCACTTCTTCCGTAGTAATTATAATCAAAAAGATAATCGGTGGGACGGTCTAAAGCGAAACTAAAATAATCTGAATCTTTGGCGTCATTAAATAGGAACGCGCCTGCAAAAAACCGCAACTCAATCTGCCTATTGTTTAAAAAAAGTTTCCGCCATTTAGAGGTGACCGATACTTTACTAAACTTTTTAGCCACTTGATAGTCGAAGGTTCCCGTGAAATAATCGGCAAAATTACGATCACTAAAATTATATCTTGCGTTTAAAACGCTATAATCTGGTTCATCTACGGTATTTAAAACATCGCGATCTCTAAACACATTGATGCTACGAATGCTAATAGATTGTTTCTCATTGCTGCGTAAATCTTTATCTCTAAACCCAATAATGAGGTAGGGAGAGACTTTGTGATAATATAAATCTTTAGCATAAGAGAAGCGCGTTCCGCTTAAGCCAAAACGAACTCCGTATAATTCTTGGTTTTGATATGGCTGTGAATACGAAACAGAAGCAGAACCTAATAAGGCGCCACTCTTAAAACCGTATTTAGGTGCAATTTTATAGTTAAAATTTCGTGCTAAAATAGTTTTATTGTACAGTTTGGGACCCAGCGTAAACCCATCGTAAAGGTTGTAATCAAACTCTGGAATAACAAAAATTTGTTGATAATAAGGATCCTCAATATCTAAAAGTAGCCTAAGTTGTATGGGTTTATCCAACCAAGTGGTCACTTTTTTGTAGTTGTCTCTTTGATTAAATTCTGGGATAACGGCTTCATAATTCAACGCTAAGCGTTCTACATTTTTTGCAGAAATGCTCACGGTCTTTTCCTCTACAAAATGATCTACCCAAATTTTGGTAACAATGTCTTTGTCTTTAATTCCGTAAAGGGAAATAGGGATATTTTTACCGGTTTTATTCTTAATGGTGACGCGCAGAGAGTCTCCTTTCTTCTTTACCTTGGTTATCTTAAAATCGATATTGATGTTGTTGCCTACATATTCCTCGAAAAACCAATCGGTGTCTTTGTTGGTGTTTTTAGAAATTATTTCTTTAAAACTATCGGTAGTTGTTGGTTTTAAACGGTTTTGAGTGTAAAATTCCTTTATAGATTTATTGATGACTTCATCGTCTTGCAGGTAATCTTTTAAAAAATTAAGCCCGACTCCAGCTTTGTAAGGGTTGGCAATATTTTTATTGAACTTGATGAGCTTATCATTTTCTTCATCTAGCGCCTGATCTAAATTTACCCGCGCCATATTGAGGTACAATAAAGGATAGCGATCATTAAATTTCAAATCTGCTGCGTGAAACCATCGTATGCCCACAATCTCACTAAAGGAGCCTAATAATTTGGTGTTTTTATAAAATTTTTCTACATAATCCATCAAGAAATAAGTGATGATGCCTTCAGTAAGCCAACTTTCATTTCTAGGATTAAGCATAAGCGTATTCTCTAAATAACTACGCGTAATGGTTTTTAGCAGTTTGATATCGTATTGAAAACCATCGGGGAAAGGCCTTATAAAACTAGGAAGTTGATTCAGTCCGTAAACGGGATTCGACAAATAATCCTCTTCAGAAATCATAAGATTATCATGCGGAAATTCTCCTAAGCGAAAATCTAGGTAATGGGTAATTCTATCTACAATAAGCGCCTTTATTTCTGGCCTCAATCCGCCATCCTCTATATTGGTAATGATGTTGAGCTTATCGGTCTCAATAGTTTTGAAATTCGAAAAGTTGATGATATGTAGCTTGGTGTCTACTTGATTTTTTTCGCTAAAGCGGAATTCTTTCGTGTTTCCTGTAATGTTTTCCTCAACTTTAGTAAAATCTGAAATCACCGAATATTCTTTAGGAACTTTCAGGTTAAGATCAATGTCATAGGGAAGTACAAAGAGATCGTTAAGATCTTTGTTGCTATAAAATTGCCATTCTCCATCTTGAAAAACCGAAGGCAACATCAACCAATACCTTAACTTGAAGCCGTTTCTACCATGGCCATACCGAGTAAACTTGTCTTTGGGTACTTTAATGCGGTATTGAAGCTTAATTCTTACTTCCTCATCAGGGAATAGGGGCTGTGTTAAGTCTATTTTTACAATATCTGGATGTTGCTCTGGCCGAGACCAATTAAGAACCTGATTCTGATTTGAGATAGAGAATACTTGCGTATTTCCTCTATCATCACCTTTGGCATAATGAAAATTACGCTGAAATTCTTCTTCAAAGCGTTTTGCTAAAGGAGTTTGTTTGTCTCTAAAGCTATTGGCCCAGTCGGTTAAATAGATTTCTTGTAAGATTTGCTTACTGGTATTTTTGTAAGTAATTTCTTGACTAATTTCTATCGTTCTATTTTCGGGATGAAGATTTGCATCTACGCGCATAGAAGATTGTCCCAGGCTAATGAGACAAGTAAATACAAGTATAAAAAAGAGAGAGATGCGGTATTTCAATCTTTATGGAATTTATTGAACTTAGAAATTAAAAAAAAATGCTACTTAAAACTATATTTCTAAGTAGCATAAATTGTACCTAATTTATTTGAAATTAGAAATTAGGACTTAAGTTAAATTGTTCGTAGAACTGATCTAAAATTTCAATCACTTCATCTTCGGTATCTACAATCTGAACCAAGTCCATATCTTTTGCACTAATATTTTGAAAAGAATCTAATAAAGTAGTTTTTACCCACTCAAATAAGCCTCCCCAAAACTCTGTTCCTACTAAAATAATAGGGAATTTATCTATTTTATGCGTTTGGATTAAGGTAATCGCTTCAAATAACTCATCTAAAGTTCCAAACCCTCCTGGCATCACTACAAAACCTTGAGAATACTTTACAAACATCACTTTTCTTACAAAAAAGTAATCAAAGTCTAAGTTTTTGTCATTATCTATATAAGGATTATCGTGTTGTTCAAAAGGCAAGTCTATATTTAAACCTACAGAAACTCCGCCAGCATTATGGGCTCCTTTGTTTCCAGCCTCCATAATTCCAGGGCCACCTCCGGTAATAACTCCGTATCCATGCTCTACAATTTTCTCGGCTATACTGGTGGCTAATTTGTAATATTTATGCTCTTTATCTGTTCTAGCAGAACCAAAAATAGATACACAAGGTCCTATTTCACTCATGCGTTCGTAGCCTTGTACGAACTCTGCCATAATTTTAAATAGTGCCCAACTATCGTTGGTTTTAATTTGATTCCAGCTTTTATTCTGGTCATTTTTTATAATACTCATAGTTTGAAAAATTTACAAGACGGCTAATGTAATTCTTTTCTTAAGAATTTTGCCGTATAACTTTTTTTATGCTTTACAATTTCTTCGGGGGTACCCTGGGTTATTATTTTCCCTCCATTTTTTCCACCTTCGTAGCCAATATCTATAATATGGTCTGCCAGTTTAATCACATCCATATTGTGTTCTATAATAAGAACCGTATTCCCTTTATTGGCAAGCTTGTTTAACACTTCCATCAATACGCGAATATCTTCAAAATGTAAACCTGTGGTAGGTTCATCTAAGATATAAAAGGTGTTTCCGGTATCGCGTTTAGATAATTCTGTAGCTAATTTTATACGTTGTGCTTCTCCGCCAGAAAGCGTGGTACTTTGCTGTCCCAAGGTAATATATCCCAAACCTACATCTTGAATGGTTTTTAACTTGCGGTATATTTTAGGAATCTGATCAAAGAAATCTGTAGCGTCATTAATAGTCATCTCCAATACATCGCTAATCGACTTTCCTTTATATCGAATTTCTAGGGTTTCTCTATTAAAACGTTTTCCTTGACAGGTTTCACATTCTACATAAACGTCTGGTAAGAAGCTCATTTCAATCACGCGCAAACCTCCGCCGCGACACGTCTCACATCTTCCTCCTTTAACATTAAAACTAAAGCGACCAGCCTTGTAGCCCCTAATCATGGCTTCTGGAGTTTTGGCAAATAAAGATCTGATTTCTGTAAAAACACCGGTATACGTAGCGGGATTAGAACGCGGAGTCCTTCCAATTGGTGATTGATTGATGTCGATTACCTTATCAATATGATCTAAACCTTTAATGCTTTTGTAGGGAGCGGGTACTTTTACGCCATTAAAATAATACGCATTCATAATAGGGTAGAGGGTCTCGTTGATTAAAGTAGATTTTCCACTACCCGAAACACCAGTCACCAATATCATTTTGCCTAGCGGAAACTTTACGGAGACATTTTTTAAATTGTTTCCCGTAGCTCCTTTTAATTCTATAAACTTTCCATTTCCTTTTCTACGTTCCTTCGGAACTTCAATTTCTTTGGTTCCGTTAAGGTAAGAAGCCGTAATGGTATCGTGTTTTAAAATCTCTTTAGGTGTTCCTTCACTAATGATTTCTCCTCCCAGTTTTCCGGCAAACGGGCCTATATCAATCACATAATCGGCGCGTTCAATCATATCTTTATCGTGTTCTACCACAATCACCGAATTCCCTACATCCCGTAAGGCTTCTAAAGAGTTGATGAGTTTTTCATTATCGCGCTGGTGTAAACCAATACTAGGTTCATCTAAAATGTAAAGCACTCCCACCAACTGGGATCCAATTTGAGTTGCCAAGCGAATTCGCTGTGCTTCTCCTCCCGAAAGGGATTTAGAGCCTCTATTTAGCGAAAGATAGGTAAGACCAACATCCACCAAAAACTGTAATCGCGTCTTGATTTCTTTAACAATCTCTTCGGCGATTTTCCATTGATTTTTAGATAAATGCTTCGGAAGTTCTTCAAACCATTCGGCCAGTTCTAAAATGTCTTTTTGCGCTAATTCTGCAATATTATTTTCGTTGACTTTAAAGTAAAGCGACTCTTTTCTTAAACGAGTGCCTTCACATTGCGAACAAGTCACTTTATCCATATAGGCTTTTGCCCAACGTTTTAAAGAAGCAGAATCGTTGTTGTTAAACGTGCTTTCAATAAACTTGGCAACACCTTCAAAATCTATTTTGTAAGTTCTTGCCACTCCTAATACTTTGGAGTTGATTTCAAATTTCTCTTTTCCTCCGTAAAGAATCATCTCTAATGCTTCTTTAGGAATGTCTTTTATGGGATCTGAAAGTTTAAAATCAAAACGTTGCGCAATGAGTTCTAACTGCTTAAACGCCCAGTTCTTTTTTTGAGGTCCGTGAGGATCCAAACCACCCGCTTTAATTGATTTTTTATCGTCGGGGATAATTTTTTGGATATTTACTTCGTATAAAGCGCCAATGCCGTTGCATTTGGGGCAAGCGCCTTTTGGGGAGTTAAAAGAAAAATTATTTGGTTCTGGGTTAGGGTAAGAGATTCCAGAAGTAGGACACATGAGCGTTCTACTAAAATACCTTCCTTCTTCTTTCCCGTGCTCTAAAACCATCAAGACATCATCTCCCTGGCTCATGGCGGTATTAATACTTTCCGCTAAGCGTTTATCGGTATTTTCTCCTTCTTCTATTTTAATGCGATCAATCACTACTTCCACATCGTGGGTTTTGTAACGATCTAGTTTCATTCCTTTTTCAATATCCCTAATCTCTCCGTCGGTTCTTACTTTTACAAATCCTTGTTTGGCTACTTGCTCAAACAATTCTCTATAATGTCCTTTTCTAGATCGAACCACAGGAGCTAGAATATTAATGCGCTTTCCTTTAAATTCTTCTTTAATGAGCGATTTGATTTGCTCATCGCTGTAGCTTACCATTTTTTCACCCGTTTGATAACTGTAAGCATCGCTGGCACGCGCGTACAACAAACGCAAGAAATCATAAATTTCTGTAATGGTTCCTACGGTACTCCGCGGACTTTTACTCGTTGTCTTTTGCTCAATAGCAATCACGGGAGAAAGACCATCGATTTTATCTACATCGGGACGCTCTAAACCGCCTAAAAATTGACGCGCATAGGCAGAGAAAGTTTCAATATACCTACGTTGTCCTTCCGCATAAATCGTATCAAATGCTAAAGAAGATTTCCCAGAACCAGAAAGACCGGTAATGACCACCAATTGCTCTCTTGGGATTTTAACATCTATGTTTTTTAGGTTGTGGACTCTTGCCCCCAAGACCTCTATATATTGTTCGAATTTTGGCATAATTTTTTGCAAGCCACAAAGTTACTCAAACAATTGAAATTGAGAAAACACTGTTCATAAAGCTTTAATAAATTTTAGTCGTGTCTTACTTAGATGTTAGACTGCTAGCGCTCTTAGATTATAGAATTTAGATTTGATTTCAACAAACTAGCAAATGATAATTAAACTTTTAAATTAGATTAAAAAGATCACTTCGGATTTTTTTTTCAGTTAGGATTTTTGATATAATTCATCAATCAGTGCTAACTCGTTCTTACTGTACGCGATCAATTCCGTAAAGAAAAGAGTAAACTCATGCTCTAATTCTTCATAAAAAGTCCGCAGTTCTACAATCGACTCGTGCAAAGGAACCTTGTGTTTAATGCGATGATTCATTTGGCTTAAAACCGTTTCAATTCCGTCAATAGAAGCATAGCTCACCAACCAATTTTGCTCTACCATATAAGGATAGAATCTCTGAACTTGTTTAGGAAGAAGCTCAAAATGAACCTCAAGCAAGTTATAAAAGCGATCTACATATTCGGCTAGGGAAATTGAGGAGTAAAGGGTCCAATTTTTAGCTAGAAAATGATCATAAAATACATCCATAATCACGCCGTTGTAATGACCGTATTTTTCGAAAAGACGGTGTGCACTTTTATAGACAATCGCATGAGCATCTGTAAAAGAGTCGATTTTACGATGCAGTAAAATCCCTTTTTGCATTTCTATGGGAAGACTTTTATATTTTTTTCCTTTAATAGGATCGGCGGCAAAATTGCCTATTTGCACTAAATCGCGGTCTTGAGAAAGGTAAATGTGGGCTAGAAAATTCATTGCTCTAAAGTAAGCTTAATAATAACTTTGGACAAGGTTTTTGTACAGCATCTATTTGCGCTTATATTTGTACTTTAATTAAACGAAGCAACCTATGACATTAATAAAATCAATATCAGGAATTAGAGGAACTATTGGCGGAAACGTGGGAGAGAATTTAACGCCCATCGACGCGGTAAAATTTGCTGCGGCTTATGGAACTTGGATCAAGCAACAAACCAATAAAGAAGAATACCGAGTGGTGGTAGGAAGAGACGCGAGAATCTCTGGAGAAATGATTCAGCAATTGGTGATGAACACTTTGGTAGGCTTGGGAATACACGTTATTGATGTAGGACTTTCTACCACGCCAACCGTAGAAATAGCCGTGCCTATGGAACATGCAGACGGTGGAATTATCTTAACTGCAAGTCATAATCCCAAGCAATGGAACGCCCTAAAACTTTTAGATCATAAAGGAGAATTTCTTAACGGAAAAGAAGGCGCTAAAATTCTTGAAATTGCTGAAGGAAATAAAATCGCTTTCGCGGAAGTAGACGATTTAGGAAGAATTAGCGTAAACGATGCTTACCTAGATTTACATATTGAAGAAATACTAGATTTAGATTTAGTTGATGTGAAAGCCGTAAAAAATGCCAAACTTAAAGTGGTAGTAGATGGTGTAAATTCTTCAGGAGGTATTTTTATTCCTAGAATTTTGGAAGAATTAGGCGTGGAAGTAGTGAAGCTTTACTGTGAGCCTACGGGAGAATTTCCGCATAACCCAGAACCTTTAAAAGAACATTTAGGAGACATTTGCGAATTGGTCGTAAAAGAAAATGCAGATTTGGGCGTAGTGGTAGATCCAGATGTAGATCGATTGGCTTTTATCGATGAAAATGGAAATATGTTTGGCGAGGAATATACCTTAGTCGCTGTTGCAGATTACGTTTTAGGAAAAAAAGGAGGAAATACAGTAAGTAACCTTTCTTCCTCTAGAGCCTTAAGAGACGTAACTGAAAAGCACGGAGGTTCTTACCAAGCCAGTGCCGTAGGAGAAGTGAATGTGGTGCAATTAATGAAAGATACCGATGCTATTATTGGGGGAGAAGGAAACGGTGGAATCATTTTTCCAGAATTGCATTACGGACGTGACAGTCTGGTAGGAGTGGCTTTGTTTCTTACGTATTTAGCAGAAAAAGACATGAAGGTTTCTGAATTAAGAGCTACTTACCCTGCGTATTTTATGAGTAAGAATAAAATTCAATTAACTCCGGGATTAGATGTGGACAATATCTTAGAAAAGATGGCAGAGAAATATGCCAGCGAAGAGGTTTCTACGATTGACGGCGTTAAAATAGATTTTCCTGAAAATTGGGTTCACCTAAGAAAATCGAATACAGAACCCATCATAAGAATTTATACCGAAGCAAAATCACAAGAAGAAGCTACGCAACTAGCCGATACGGTTATTGCAGAGATAAAAGAGATTGCAGGATTGTAAAATCTTGGTTACCATTAAATGCCAAGCTCATCTTTTAAAAAGAAAGATGGGCTTTTTTTATTTTGACTTTACTACGTTTTTAATAGCTTGCTAATTGTTTTGACAAATTCCTCATTCCATTTTATATAATCGTGACCTCCAGTAAACTTTTTTAATTCACAAAATGAGCCTAATTCATCGTATTTTGCTTTTAAATGTTTTGCTTCTTCCTTAAAGAATGATCTTTCCTCACTTCCAAATTGTAAGTATAAATCTGGATATGTAATTTTCTTATCCCATTTATCTTTTTCCACATATGAGCCTAATGTGGAATAGCAAATATAAGTTGCAATACTATTAGGATACTTATTTAACCCGTTGTGCATTATGATTTAAAAGAAAAAAGTTGTTCATCTTACTGATAATCAGTAACTTGTTTTAGCTATA
>NZ_JAVHUL010000051.1 GCF_031085155.1 Mesonia profundi
TTCTTCTGGTACCCACTCTTTTCTGATGTTTTCATATACACCCGGTTTTTGTGTATCGCTATTTTAGGACGGGACATAAAATGAAAAATAAAATTACGCTTTTAAGTGCCTGCCTTTTTTTTATTGTACAATTAGTACAAGCTCAGTTTAATCCAGATGATGTTGAATTTTGGGTTGGAGACGGCGATAAGGAATGTTATCTGGTAGTCGATTTTAGAGATGGAACTACAGATCCATCTTTTGTATGGGGAATAAAATTTAATGATGGCGATGAGCTAGATTTTGCTCAAATGATTGAGGCTGTAGCAGCTGCAGAACCAAACTTTACTGCAGATATTGCTGGAGGATTCTTAAATGACATTCTTTATAATAACCATAGTGGATTGGGGGGTGCGCCAGATTACTGGAGTACGTGGTCTGGGACAGAATCTAATACCATGGGTATGAATGGAGGAGTTTCTGAACTTGCAGAAGATCAACGTTGGTATGGAATATCCTATGGATTCTCTCCCGCTGAAATGCCAAGCATCACTTATCCAGCCTACAGTTCTCTTTGGTTTACGCAAGATGAATTTGATTATTCCATAGGGGAAGGAAGCAACTATTCGGTTATTGTGGTTGACTTTTTAGAAGATGCAGCCGAAGAGAATGTAAGTTTTGCATGGAAAGTAAGTTATGAAGGAACAATTACTGCCCACGAAGCTTTATTATTAATAGATGAAAATGATACTGAATTTAATATCGTGATGGAAAATGATGAAATTACTTCTATTAGCTACTCTTCTTTACTAGGAAATGACTGGGAATCTTATACCGGTACAAATATGTCTAATTGGGTAACCTCTAGTTCAAATCCTGTTCTTGAAAATGAAAATTGGTACGGGATAGCTAAAGGACAAGGCTATACAAGAAGGCCTTTTACTCCAATTCCTGCGGAAGAAAATTCTTTATATGTGAATGGTTTTGAGAAAAACAAAGCATTTGTATATCCCAATCCAGCGACCAATTTTATAAATATAGAAAGTGAAAATGAAGTAAATAAGGTTGAAATCTATTCTACCTTAGGTAGATTAGTGAAAGAATTTGTAAACGTAGGTGAACGTAGGCAACTAGATATTTCAAGCTTAGCAAAAGGAATGTATATGCTTAGAATTAATTCTGAAGAGAAAAACTCCTCATTTAAAATTATAAAGAAATAGATTAACTGTTCTTTATCATTAGTGTCCGATTAAAAATAAAGTTAAGTTGATTGTCTCTTTAAATGTATGAGATTTAGCAAGATTTTAAAATGTATGCCTTGCTTTTTGAAAATGATTTTATCGAGAGCGAGAGAATATTTTTATTTTAAACTTCTACTGTTTATCAATTAGTTACAATTAAGTCTTGACTCTTGTTTCTAAAAGCGTAGCGGTCTTGGCTCTTTATCGGACAACAATGGTTCTTTATATAGACTTACTTAAAAATCCCGCTTTGATAAAGCGGGATTTTTTTATTAATTTTCTACATACATACGTTGGTAAGTGGCGTTATACATTTTGCTTTCTCCTACATTTTTTAAATCGATTTGTTGATTTCTTGCTGATGGTCTACCATTTCCTAAAATATCATCTATGGCGGTTTTTAACAGCGTTTCATTGGGATCGCCCAAGATTCCTAAACTAGAGAAATCCTCATCTATTTCTATATCTGGCGCTAACCCATCTACATAATCTGTAAATCCATTAGCGTTGACAGATTTTAAGATGAGCGGTTGTACAGCATATTCGTGCCCTAAGTTGAGGTTATTTCCGTTTCTTGAAAAATCTTGAGAGTCATAAAAAGTTCTAGACCCTTGAAATTTCCCTAGGGTGGTAGCACCCACTTGAACCACATCTATATAAGGCATTAGAGAGCTAATTAACAGTTCACTGGCAGAAGCTGTATTGCCTGTGGTTAAAACATAAACCTTACTTAGGTAAAGACTATTAATGCTAGCACCGCTACTAATTTTAGTATTAAAAAGGATTTTTTTATCGCCAAAATTTTGATTATAAACTTGGGTAGAGAAAAGCTCTCCGTTAAATTGTCCCGTCACCATGCTCGATAAATCGTTACAAAGTTCAATGCTTCCGCCGCCGTTGTATCTTACATCAATCACTAAATCTTGAATTCCATCTGCTTTAAAATCCGCGAAAGCGTTATTGAGTTCCGCATCAAAATTCTGTCGGAACCCATTATACATCAAATAGCCTATTTTTTGCTGCTCAACCGTTAAGGTCTTCGCTATAAAAATAGGATTTTCGGTATATTCTTGTTTTTGGAGGTTGATGCTAGATTCTAACGGAGTTAAGGTTCCGTCTTCAAAAGTCGCCAAGCCAATGCTGTAAGTATCTGCGGTAAGCAAGTCGTTAAAGTTAGTTGCGGTAAGAGTTTGATTGTCTACGCGGTTAAAAATCATTCCTCTTTCTACTTGGTTTTGCTCAGCAGACGTATTGGGAAGTACATAGCGAACATAGCCAAAAACCTCTCCGCTAGATTGTATTTTTACGAGACCAAACTCCATTCCGTTATTTTTGGTGGTGCCGTTAAACTGTTGTTCTAATTCTCTATAGTTGTCGACTAAAAAACTAAAACGATCCTGACTAAAGAGGAGGTCACTAAATAAATCTTTTGGAGAATTAAAGGTGTTGAGATAGGCATCGAGTTCAGCTTTATTTGGGAATTTTTCATCTGCTAATACCGATTTCTCTCCTTTATATAGATAATGTCTACTCATCACTTTATAGATGAAACCTTGAATATCTTGATCACTAGCTTGTATTCTTTCATCGTCTAAATCTTTAAAACAAGAGCTAATAGAAAGTGACGTAAGAATTAGGAGTAATAAACAACTTAATTTTTTCATAGTATGGGATTAATGAGTGCTAAAGTTAAAGACAATTTAATAAAAACTAATTCCTTTGTAACAAATATTATATGGAAGCGTCAAGCTTATAGAAACCACCAAATAAAAATACATTGAACCAAAAGTTATTTTTAGAATTTGTGAATCCTATTAAAGATAAAATTTATCGTTTGTCTTTGAGGTTGTTGGTTTCTAAAGATGCGGCAGAAGATGCTACACAAGAAGTGATGATTAGGTTGTGGAATATGAAAGATAAGCTAGAAGACTATAGGAGTCCGCAAGCTTTGGCAATGACGATTACCAAGAACTATTGTTTTGATCAATTAAAAGCAAAGAAAAACAACAACCTGAGAATAATTCATAGCAATTATGAAGACGGAAACAAAACATCATTGCAGAAGGAAATTGAAGCAAAAGATGAACTTTTAAAAGTAAAGGAAATCATTAAAAACTTAACCGAGCAAGAGCAAATGTTGATTCAGTTAAGAGATATAGAACAGTTGGAGTATGAAGAAATGGTAGAAATTACGCAAATGAATCCTACTGCGATTAGAGTGGCACTCTCTAGAGCCAGAAAAAAAATTAGAAAAGAAATATTAAAAAAACACAACTATGGAATTGCATAAGATAGCGTCTCTTTTAGAAAAGTACCTCGAAGCAGAAACCACAGTGAAAGAAGAAAAATTATTGAAGGATTATTTTTCTTCGGCCCATGTAGATTCCAGTTTAGAGCAATACCGCCCTTTGTTTCAGTTTTTCGCTACAGAGAAAGAGATTGTTTTGACGGAAGAAGAAAAGGTAATTAGGCTTCCGCGGAAGCAAAACAAAAAGAAACTACTGGTTACACTAAGTTCAATTGCGGCCATCGTGATTCTAGCGCTAAGCGTTTTTCAATTCTCTAATTTTCAAAAAGACCATAGAGTAGTTGAAGGAAATCATGAATTAGCGATGAAAAATACGCAAGACCTATTAAATATGGTCACAGGAGCGGTAGCTAACAGTAAAGAAAATTTGATGTATTTAAAGGAAATTCAGCAAACGAAAAATAAATTAATAACAAAATAAATAAAGATGAAAAAGAGTATTCTAATAGTTTTGGCCATTTTAATGGTCCCCGTAATTGGGAACGCACAATCAAAATTTGAGCGTTATGAGAAGATGCGCGAAGTGAGCGCCATGGTGATTACCAGTAATATGTTTAAGCTTTTAGCTGAAATAGATCTAGATAGCGATGATCCAGAGATGCAGCAGTATATTAATCTTATAGAGAACTTAAAAAATATTAAAGTGATCTCTACAGAAAATACTGGAATAGGAGCAGAGATGAAACAAGACTTTAATAGCTATATAGGTTCTAGTTCTCTAGAAAAACTGATGAGCTTTAAAGATGAAAAGAAAAACGTACAGTTTTATTCTAAACCCGGAAGCCAGAAAAATTATGTGAGTGAATTACTCATGTTGATGCAGGGAGAAGAAGACGGAAAACCTATGACGGTTGTACTTTCTATCACCGGCGATATAGACCTTAAAGAAGTGTCTAAACTAGCCAAAGATTTAGAAGTACCTGGTGCTGAACAGTTAGAAAAAGTAAACTAAGAAAGAAAAGACATGAAAAAGAAAATGAATATTTTAATGCTATTGGTAGCTGGACTAGCTTTGGTTTCGTGTACTAATGAAGCCACTCTACAAAGTTATTATGTAGATCATCAAGACAATAAGAATTTTATGGTCTTAGATTTACCCGCAAGTTTATTGCTAGGAGATAATTCAGAATTAGCAGCGAAAGACCAAAAAGTAATTAAATCTATAAAGAAAGCTGTAATCTTGGCTTTACCTTTAAACGGAAATAATAAAAAGGTTTACGAAAAAGAACGCGATATCGTAGAGAAAATCTTAGAAAATGAAAAGTACCATTTATTGATGCGTATGGGATCTACTCAAAGCGGAGTTAGAATTGCCTACTTGGGAGAAGAAGACTCTATCGATGAGATTATAATCTATGGAAATGACGAGGATAAAGGCTTTGCTTTGGCTAGAATCTTAGGAGATGATATGAATGTAGGCGAAATCGTTAAGCTGGCAAAATCCGTTGGAAGCGGAGATGTAAATGTCAATATGAACTCGCTAGAACCTCTCATGGATATGTTGGGGAAACAAAATGATAGTTTGCATCAAAGAATGAAAGAAGGAAAAGACGAGAAGCAAGAAGTGATAGAAGATACTACAGAAGACACTGTTCAAGCGTCTGTGTAATCCCTCTAAATTTGAAGAATGAGTTTAAAAAATCCTGAGTTCTGCTCGGGATTTTTTTATTCAATGATAATAGAGTCGCCTAAAAATTTAGGTTCTACGCCAAAAAGAATATCTATGAAGGCTTTTGTTCTAGCAAAGTATTCTCGCACCCTTGTTTTAAAACCATAGCGCTGAGAAACATCTTGAGCGTTGAACCCAATTGCTTGAATATTAAAATGATTGGCTAAATAGATAGCGCGTACATTGTGAAACTCTTGAGAGATGATCGTAATGCTTTCTTGCCCAAATACTTCTTTTGCTCTCACCACAGAGTCTAAGGTTCTAAAGCCGGCATAATCTAAGAAAATTTTATCTTCAGGAATTCCCTTTTTGATGAGTTCCTTCTTAAAATCTTGGGGTTCGTTATAGTAGACACTTCCATTATCACCACTAATCAAAACAAAATCGATTTTATTGTTTTTAAAAAGCTCTACCGTGGCATTAATCCGATAAGCGAAATATAAATTGACGCCTCCATCGGTAGAAAATTTTGCCGTCCCAAGAACAAGTCCTACTTTATTCTTTTGGATATCCTCAAGCTTGGAAAAGGTTTTGCCCTTCGCCCCTTGAACCACCATGATATTAGAAAGGAGTATAAAGGCAAATAACAAAACCACTAAAGAGATAAACGCAATAATTAGTTTTTTTATCATAGGAAAGTTCTTTGCTCTTTTAGTCTTTCTTGTGATGTTAATCCTTCCGAAAAAGTTTGGGCAAGCTCGCCTGAATTTTTCGGATCGGTTCCTCTAAGAGTATTGATTCTAGAATGCAGTGTCTTATGATTTAACAATCGCTCATATTTACACGCACCGCCAATCCACCTTCAGAGGTTTCTTTGTATTTGGAGTTCATATCTTTTGCGGTATCCCACATGGTTTCAATCACTTTATCTAAAGGAACTTTAGCTTTACTGGCATCGCTATCTAATGCGATTTCTGCGGCATTAATCGCTTTTATGGCACCCATAGCATTACGTTCAATACAAGGTACTTGTACCAAACCACCAATAGGATCACAGGTGAGACCTAAGTGATGTTCCATCGCAATTTCACTCGCCATTAAAACCTGTTCTGGAGATCCTCCCAAAAGATGTGTAAGTCCGCCAGCGGCCATAGAAGAAGAAACGCCAATTTCGGCTTGGCATCCTCCCATGGCGGCAGAAATGGTTGCTCCTTTTTTAAAGAGGCTTCCTATTTCTCCAGCGACTAACATAAATTCTTTTAAATGCTCAAACGTAGCCTCGTGATTTTCTATCGTCATATAATACATCATCACGGCAGGAACGGTTCCCGCACTTCCGTTGGTAGGAGCAGTAACCACTCTTCCCAAAGAAGCATTCACTTCATTAACGCTAATGGCATAACAACTTACCCATTTCAGGATTTCTCTAAATTTCACTTCGGTGTTCCGAATCACTTCCAGCCATTCTTGCGGATTATTGTATTTTCTATCACCTATAAGTTTTTGGTGCATTCCGTGAGCTCTGCGCTGTACTTTTAGTCCGCCAGGTAAAATCCCATCGGTGTGGCAACCTTCATACATCGACTCCAACATCACTTTCCAAATGTCTTCTAGGCCTTTATGAATTTCTTCTTCACTGCGGAGTGACTTTTCATTTTCGAGGACAATCTCTGCAATGTTCTTGTTTTCTTGCTTACAAAACGCCAGTAACTCGGTTCCCTTTTCTATAGAGAAAGGAAATTGAGCAAACACTTCATCATTTATCTTAGCATTTTTCCGTTCTTCTTTCACCACGAAACCACCTCCAATGGAGTAGAAAGTAGCAGTAGAAGTCTTTCCATTTTCTAAGCTTGCCGTAAACTTGATTCCGTTAGGATGAAAGTCTAAGAAGTTTTTATTGAAGATCACTTGCGTTTCGGGATCAAACTCTATTTGCTTTTCTCCGTTAAGCTCAAGTCTTTTAAAGCTAGTGATGGTTTCTATAATTTCATCGAGTTTGGTTAAATTCATCGTTACAGGATCAAATCCGCAAAGTCCTAATATAGAGGCAATGTCTGTAGCGTGACCTTTTCCGGTAAGGGATAAAGAACCATACAAGTCTACTTTAATTTCTTTTACCTGGTTGAAAATGTTTTTCTCCTTCAATTCTTCAATCCATCGTTGGGCAGCACGCCACGGACCTAAAGTATGCGAGCTGGAAGGCCCAACTCCAATCTTTAACATATCAAATACACTGATGCATTCCCTCTTCTCCATTTGAAAAATATTTTAAAAGTTAACCAACTACAAAGATGGCAGAAATAATTGTGCTTTCCATAGCTGTCACGCTTTTTTATTCCGCTTTAAGCGAAAATAGGGATATGGCTATAAATAAGCGAAAGCTTGTCATTTACGAAAGGTTTTAAAAAAGAATAATGACAACCTGTCACATTCTTTTTGATGGCACAGAGATTGAATTATGCTTATCGAATAAAAAAACGAAAAATTAAAATATATAGTTATGAGTAAAATAATTGGTATTGATTTAGGAACTACTAACTCTTGTGTTTCTGTAATGGAAGGTAATGAGCCAACAGTAATTCCTAATGCCGAAGGTAAAAGAACAACTCCTTCTGTGATCGCTTTTGTAGAAGATGGAGAGATTAAAGTGGGTGATCCAGCAAAGCGTCAAGCGGTTACCAATCCAGAAAAAACGATTTCTTCTATTAAAAGATTTATGGGGAATAAATTCTCTGATTCTTCAAGAGAAGCTGGTCGTGTAGCTTATAAAGTAACCAAAGGAGATAACGATACGCCAAGAGTAGATATTGATGGTCGTTTATATACGCCACAAGAACTTTCTGCTATGATTCTTCAAAAAATGAAGAAGACGGCAGAAGATTATTTAGGACAAGATGTATCTGAAGCAGTAATTACTGTTCCTGCATACTTTAATGATTCTCAGCGTCAAGCTACCAAAGAAGCGGGTGAGATTGCAGGTCTTAAAGTAAGAAGAATTATCAACGAGCCTACCGCAGCAGCATTGGCTTATGGATTAGATAAAAAAGGAATAGACCAAAAAATCGTTGTATTTGATTTTGGTGGAGGTACGCATGATGTTTCTATCCTAGAATTAGGAGACGGAGTATTTGAAGTATTAGCTACAGATGGAGATACGCATTTAGGTGGTGATGATGTAGATGAGGTGGTTATCGATTGGTTGGCCGAAGAGTTTATGAAAGATGAAGACATCGATCTACGTAAAGATCCTATGGCTTTACAACGTTTAAAAGAAGCTGCAGAGAAAGCAAAAATTGAGTTGTCTTCTACAAGTCAAACAGAAATCAACTTACCTTATGTTACAGCTACTTCTAGTGGACCAAAGCACTTGGTAAGACCTTTATCTAGATCTAAGTTTGAGCAATTAATTGGAGATTTAGTAAAAAGAACCATCAAACCTTGTGAAAAGGCAATGAAAGCTGCCGGAATTTCTAAAAGTGATATTGATGAAGTAATTTTAGTAGGTGGTTCTACAAGAATCCCTGCAGTACAAGAAGCAGTAGAAAAATTCTTTGGTAAGAAGCCAAGTAAAGGAGTAAACCCAGATGAGGTAGTTTCTTTAGGAGCTGCGATTCAAGGAGGAGTTTTAACAGGAGATGTAAAAGACGTTCTATTATTGGATGTAACACCACTTTCTTTAGGGATTGAAACTATGGGAAGCGTGAACACCAAACTAATTGAAGCGAACACTACGATTCCTACTAAGAAATCTCAAGTGTTCTCAACGGCGGCAGACAATCAGCCTTCTGTAGAGATTCACGTGTTGCAAGGGGAACGTCCTATGGCAGCCGATAATAAGACGATTGGTAAATTCCACTTAGACGGAATTCCACCAGCACAAAGAGGAACTCCACAAATTGAAGTGACTTTTGATATTGATGCTAACGGAATTATTAAAGTAAGCGCAGAAGATAAAGCTACTGGTAAAAAACAAGATATTCGAATCGAAGCTTCTTCTGGTTTAACCGAAGAGGAAATCGAGAAAATGAAATCTGATGCAGAAGCTAACGCCGAAGCAGATAAGAAGACGAAAGAAAAAGTTGATAAGCTGAATGAAGCTGATGCTATGATTTTCCAAACTGAGAAGCAAATCAAAGACTTTGGAGATAAGCTCTCTGATGATAAGAAGAAGCTAGTAGAAGATGCTTTAGAAGAATTGAAAAAAGCATATGAAACTAAAGAGTTGGAGAAAATTGAGCCAGCCTTAGATAAGTTGAACGAGACTTGGAAAAGCGTTTCTGAAGAAATGTACAAAGCCCAAGCCGAAGCACAACAAAACGGAGCTCCACAAGGAGAAGCCGGAGGTGATGCTGAAGGAGGTGAAGAAGCTAAAAGCGGAGACGACGTAGAAGACGTAGACTTCGAAGAAGTTAAGTAGCCTGTCTTGAGCGAAGTCGAAAGATAGACTTCGAAGAAGTGAAGTAAGCTTTATAAATCTTTTAATACCAAGCGCAACTCTCAAAAGGAGTTGCGTTTTTTATACATACAATGATGAAAAATAAAATTCCATATTCCATTTTAGACTTGGCTTCTGTAGCCCAAAACTCTAGCATTAAAGAAACCTTTGCGAAGAGTCTAGATTTAGCCCAACAAGCAGAAAAATTAGGTTACCGTAGATTTTGGTTAGCAGAGCATCACAATATGAAAAGTATTGCCAGTGCAGCGACCTCGGTGTTGATAGGTCATATTGCTGGAGGTACTCAAAAAATAAGGGTAGGTTCTGGAGGAATCATGCTACCCAATCATTCTCCTTTAATAGTTTCAGAACAATTTGGAACTCTGGGAAACCTATATCCTAATCGAATTGATTTAGGTTTGGGAAGAGCCCCAGGAACCGATCAAGAAACAGCGCACGCGATTAGATCAGATCGTATGAAAGCCGTACATCAATTCCCAGAGGAGGTAGATAGAATTCAGCATTTCTTTTCTAATGAAAATAAAGAGCGAGTGCGTTCTTATGTTTCAGAAGGAGTAGAGATGCCGATTTATATTCTAGGTTCCAGTACAGATAGCGCTCATGTTGCCGCAAAAAAAGGTTTGCCTTATGTATTTGCCAGTCATTTTGCACCAGCGCAATTACACAAAGCCTTACAAATTTACCATGAGGAGTTTCAGCCATCTTCATATTTAGATAAGCCGTATACCATTGCGGGAATTAATGTGATAGCTAGCGATAATAACAAAGAGGCAGAGATACTTTCTACTTCTATGTTACGCATGATTTTGGGGGTGGTGACCGGTAATATCGATTATTTACAGCCTCCAACGCCAATGACGGCCGAGTTAAAAGAAATCGCTAATCATCCCAGCATTCAGCAAATGATGCGTTATGCTTTTATAGGTGATAAAGAAACCGTAAAAACGCAAACTAAAGCCTTTTTAGAAGAAACACAGGTAGATGAGCTGATGGTAGCTTCCTATATTTATAAACATGAAGACCGTGTAAAGTCTTATGCGATGTTTTCTGAAATTATGCAGGAGTTACAGGAGTAGAGAAAAATAGTCGTGCCTGGCTAAGATAATAGACGAGTTCGCTTTTAGATAATAGATGTTAGATTTGACTTCTATTATCTAGTAAGTAATAATTTCCTATTCAAAAGTTATTGATTTTGAAAAGTGGGCTGTAAGAGTAAAAAAAATACCTCATACTTTAAGCACTGAGCGAAGTATTATTTTTAAAGTTTCAATCAGACACTATGGAATAAAACAAAAAACGCAAGCCTTTTCAGCTTGCGTTTTTTACTTCCGTTAAGGAAAAACTATTTTTTACTTACTTTCTTATCTAGCTTTAAGAGTTTGCGATGTTGCTTGATTAAATCTTTAAGCTCTTTCCCGTATTTAGATTTTCTAATTTCTTTATCATAAGAATTATAAACGGTATCTAAATATTTGACATTGGCATCAAATGCTTCCGTAATGATAATATAAGGAGAAGCTTCTTTGTCTTTATGCGTGATTGCGTAATTTACAGTGTATAAATACTTTCTCTTTAGTAAGCTCTCATAAGACTTATTTACGGTTAACATTTTTTCTTGATCTCCTGCTTTTTCAGCATCGAAACTAGCTTTTATCAAATCTAAATTTTGCTCGCTAAATCTTTTAATGATGCCTTCGTACTCTTCTAAAACTACCTGATTTTTAGATCCGCTAATTTTAGCATCACTCACAAAATTATCTAGACTAGAGTTGATCATCATCTCTCCTTCTTCTGCAAAGAAATCGACAATGTCATCATTTCTATCTCCGTCAGATTTATCTAAGTAAAGAAACATGATTTCGGGTTCTTTTAAAAATGCTTCTAGGCTGTAGTTTGCATCCCCGTCAATAATAACAGAGTCTACATTCACAACCAGCGTATCTTCTATCTTTTGTAAATAAAGCTTTCCTTGCTTCAATCCTTTAATGTTTCCGGTAAGGCTAAAATTGGTTTCTTTGGTCTGACAAGAAACGATAAGCAATAGGCTAGCTGCGGCAATAAGTATTTTTTTCATTTTCTTTTTTTATTGGGTGCAAAGATGCTTTTTTAATTGAATCCCACCAAAGGATTTTAATACTTGAAAGATGAAATAATAATTGAAAATATCTTTTGATTTGGGTTAACAATTAAAACCGACTTAAATGTCGTATTAGCTTAAATTGTTTTTAAACTCCAGCCGAAGCTACTTCCATTAAAACCGCACAAAGATATGCGGCCCAAGTACCCACTACATATCCCATCACAGCCAAAAGTACACCTACGGTGGCTAAAGAAGGATGAAAAGCGGCAGCAACCACAGGTGCAGAAGCCGCGCCTCCTACGTTTGCTTGACTTCCTACAGCCAAGAAAAAGTAAGGAGCTTTAATTAACTTGGCAACGCCAACCAGTAAACCAGCGTGAATTGTCATCCAAACCAAACCAATGGCGATTAAGCCTGGGTTTTCAAATATCATTAATAAATCCATTTTCATTCCAATAGTAGCTACGAGAATGTAGATGAAAATACTTCCTATTTTACTCGCTCCCGCGCCTTCATACTTTTTGGCTTTGGTAAAAGAAAGTATAATCCCAATAAGCGTAGAGATGGTAATCATCCAAAAGAAAGTAGAGGTAAAGGAAGATAAGGCAGAAGACTTGTCGTTAAAGACTTCGAAATTATTAGACAAACCTGCAGAAATTCCGTCGGCGCCCCAATGCGCAAAACCTACAGCTCCTAAAGCTAATCCTAGCATAATCATATAATCGGCTAAACTTGGGTTTCTACTGATGCCAGCGGTATAATCTTGCACTTTATTTTTTAAGGTGGTAATAGCCGACGAATCTGCCTTTAACCATTTGTCAATTTTATCTGTTTTCGAAATACCCATTAGGATCACCGCCATCCATAAATTAGCGACTACAATATCAACGAAAACCATTCCGCCATATTTCTCTGGGTTAAATTTAAAGATTTCTAGCATGGCCGCTTGGTTGGCGCCACCACCAATCCAACTTCCGGCAAGGGTAGCTAAACCTCTCCAAATGGCATCTGGTCCAGAACCGCCAACGGTTTCGGGAGATACGGCAGAAATTAATAAAATAGCTAATGGTCCGCCAATAACAATTCCTATCGTTCCCGTAAAGAACATGATTAGCGCTTTAGGACCTAAGTTGAAAATTGCTTTTAAATCAATGCTCAAGGTCATTAATACCAGGGAAGCGGGAAGAAGGTATCTACTAGCTACAAAATAAAGCTGAGATTCTTCGGCACTAATAATTCCTAAGGTGTTAAATATGGCTGGAAGTAAGTAGCACATTAAGAGCGCAGGAACTACTTTATAGAAACTTTTCCAAAATCCGGTTTTGACTGATGAGGTATAAAATACTCCAGCCAAAGTGAGCATTAAAATTCCGAAGACGATAGCATCGTTTGTAAAAACAGGTGCGTTTTCCATAAAAGTATTGATTTTCGGTAAATATACTTACTTTAGGAAAACTTCAAATAGATTGAGTAAGACTTCTTACTTTTCTTGAATAAAACCGCTAATCGTCTCAATAAGCTCTGGAGAAATAGCCAGGTCTTTACGGTAGTAGCTTTTTTGATTTACCATATCATTTTGTCCGTTGACATTAACTAAGACGTAATTCATGTCTTCTAATAACTGATTTGTAGCAGTGGGTTTAGCTTTCTTTAATTGTTCAAAATTATTTAGACTTGCTTGTAAATCTTTTCCTCCGTGAAGGAGAAGTACAGGAATATCCAGTTTTTTAATTTCTTCTTCAGGAGAATAGACCATCCAAGATGCCATAAATGGTTGTAGGTCTTTTCGCAACATAGATTCTAATGCAGGATTGTAATGGTACACTTTACCACGCTCTTTTAATTCCGCGAAAGCGCGAACCGCATCTTCACTTAACCCTGGGGCTTGACTTTTAATTTGATCAATAATAACTTGATCGATGCTTTTTGCAACTCCGCCAATGCTAATAAAACCATCTGCCAGTTCTTGAGCCGCGAGCATCCCGACTAGAGAGCCTTGACCGCGTCCTATAATATATATGGAGGAGAACTTATTTTTCTTTTTAAAATAATTGATTGAAGCGACAGCATCTTCAACAAAAGAGTCGAACCTAAAATCTCTTTCTCTAAGCTTCAGTTTTTCCGCTTTAAAAATCCTTTTATCATATCTAAACGTGGCAATTCCCTTTTGCGCCAAACTCTGAGCCAACTTTTTTGTAGCATCGTTAGTTTGGGTTCTTTCGTTTCCGTTGCGATCTATGGCGCCAGCATCATTTAATATAATAGCTAGCGGACTTGGATTGACTGAAGTAGGGCTAACCAGCGTTCCTTCTACAAACTTGTTGACTTTAATGTCATTAGAAACAACTTTCGTTTGAGCGAATGAAAATTGAGTAAGACCTATAAAAAATAAAAATAAAAACTTTTTCATAAAATTAAATTCCTTTGGGAAGATAACGATTCCCTAATACAATTGTTGTTTAAAAAGGTTGCGAAGTTAGAGAAAAGAAAAAGCCTTATATCAAACTAAATTGTACTTTTGCAAAAAAAAATAGTTTTGAAAAAAATAATCTCTTTAAGCCTAGTTTTAGTTCTATGTGTAACTTCTAAAAAAGTAACGGCAGCCGAAGATTGGGGTCAGAATGGACATCGATCTACAGCACAAATTGCACAAAAATACCTTTCTAAGAAAGCTATAAGAAGAATCACTAAATTGCTGGATGGTAACAGTATTGCTGTGGCTTCTACTTATGCCGATGAAATTAAAAGCGATAAAGCTTTTAGCGGCTATAGTAAATGGCATTATGTGAATATTCCTTCCGGGAAAACCTACGCAGAAGTAGAGCAGGAGCTGGGCGAAAATGCAGTTTGGGGAATTGAAGAATGCATCGCTAAATTAGAATCTGAAGATACAGAGCGTAGAGATAAGCAATTTTATTTAAAAATGTTAATCCATTTGGTGGGCGATTTACACCAGCCTTTGCACGTGGGACATGCCCATGATAAAGGAGGAAATGATATAAAAGTAAAGTGGTTTGGGAGAGATTCTAATTTACATCGCGTTTGGGACTCCAATATGATTAATAAGTATGATATGAGCTTTACGGAATTATCTGTACACGCGCAAAAAATATCTAAAGCCGAAATTAAAGAAATAAAAAAAGGAAACGCTGAAACTTGGGCTTTGGAGTCGCAAACTATCGCTGAAGCAATCTACCAATCTGTAGAAGAGAATAGAAATTTAGGGTTTCGTTATATGTACGATTGGTTTCCGCAGTTAAAAAATCAATTACAAAAAGGCGGAATTAGATTGGCTAAGATTTTAAATGAGATTTACGGCTAATCATACGCTCATTGCTATAAAAGCAGAAAACTCTTAACGCTTACCTATAAATAATCCCTCGTAGTTATTCTACGGGGGATTTTATATTAATTATATAGCTCATTTTGAGGCAAAATTGGTATTAGTTAGCGCTTAGAAATTTTATTTTGAGAAATATTCTTTTGTCGGCTAGACTTAAAAGTCTTCACATCGTCAGGACTTAGTTTGGCATGTTTTGTTTTTCTTCCCTGCACTCTGGCTCTCCACATTCTAAAGCTACAAGCTTTCATTTCGCGTTGCATGATTTTAATCACCTCGTCTTCGGTCACGTTAAATTGAAATTCTATTGCTTCAAACGGAGTTCGATCCTCCCACGCCATTTCTATGATTCGATCTAATCCTCTTTCCGTAAAGTCTTTTTCTATATTCATTTTATGATTCTAAAGGTTAAATTGATTCGTTCTCCAACGTGCTTTTTGGTTTTAGGAATTTCGTGTTTCCAATAATGTTGAGTAGTTCCCTTCATTAATAGGAGACTTCCGTTTTCTAATAAGAGTTTATGTTTCTCTTCTTTTAAGCTGTTGTGTTTTAATTTAAAAAATCTTGGAGCCCCTAAACTGATTGAAGCTATCTGCGGATTTTCTCCTAACTCCTTTTCATTATCTGCGTGCCAGCCATTGCTGTCCTGCCCATCTCTATATAAATTGAGAAGGCAGGTGGTGAAATGGATTCCTGTCGCACGCTTTAATTGATCTCTTAAGATTAAAAGTTCTTCGGGAAATAACTTGGGTTCCATTTTAATGCCAGAATAAGAGTATGTTTTCTTGTTCTCGGCAAATAAAGCCGTAAGTCTGGGTTGGGCGTAAGTCTTACCAAACAGTTTAATATCGTCTTGTTGCCAAGCAATCTGAGTTCTTAAGGTTTTAAATAAAGAGTCACATTTAGAGGTTTCTAGAAAATTACTTTCATAAAAAATATCTGCATCGGGTAGAAGTAGAGGTTTCATAGTGCGTTGTCACGGAATTAATACTGCAAATAAGAATAAGCCCACCAAATCAAGAAAAACTGAAGCGGAAGTCTTAATAATAAGGCCCACCTAGGAATTCCTGCGCCAGCTTTTTTAGAACTCAACATATAAAAGTGTACCAATAGGAATACCAGCAGCATTGAAATGATACCATAAATAGCCCAATCCTTATAGTCTTTAAATAGAAGGAGGACGCCTAAAAGAATTTCGGCTGCTCCGCTTAAATATACCAAACTGAGGTGTGCGGGTAGATACCTAGGCATAATCCTTAGGTAGGTTTTGGGTTTTATAAAGTGAAGAGATCCAGCTAGAATATAGATTCCGCTCATAAGGTATAAGTGCCAAGTAAAGTATTCCATAGGTGGGAAGGTAAATAAATCACCTATATAATAGATAGGGTTTAACTTTTTTTAAGTCTTGTGGAATGAATATAGAGCAGCGAATTGTAATTTCACCCTTCATTCTGCGATTAGATTCTTTACCCTTAGTCTTTTAAAAAAAGGATAAAAATAAACCTAAGATTTCTTTTGTTAGAATGGAATAAAAGGTTGTATATTTGCACCCCGCTTAGGCGCGGTAGTTCATTGATTATTTAAGGAATTGTTTTTAGGAAAAA
>NZ_JAVHUL010000052.1:0-3468 GCF_031085155.1 Mesonia profundi
AGCACTTCACTAAAACTATTTAAATTGTATATAAGCCAATATTATCAAGATGTTTTGATACCCTGTTAAAAATAATAGCCCTCTTAAAATGGCGCTATTAGAATAGTATTTTTTAGAATTACGGGGTTGTGCAACGGTTACCGGTGTTGTGTGCAGTATTTTTTCAGTCCAAAATTTCTTCAAAAGTCAATTCGTTTTTTTCTTTCCAAATACTTATTATTCTGTAAGTCGGTGTGTATCCTTTTCCATTCGGGTAAAATATTGCTTTCTTATATGCCCAAGTGGTCTGGTAATTTGCATAAAGTGTATCTCCTTCGTATCTGTTTTTTGCTAATTCAGGTAGATAAAATTCATTATTTATTCCGGTTTGATAATTTTCGGCTGATTTAATCAGATTAATTATGCTTTTTCTGTCAGAATTTGAAATTTCCAAGTCAAATTTGTGATAATAATCTCTTAATCCACCACTTTCATTATTTATTAGTTTAAAATCATCTTTCAATTCCACTTTTTGAAAAGACAAATATTCTTTAACATCTGATTTGAAAAATAACTTGTCCTCAAAAAAGAGAGTTAAAATTAATATTACTGTTCCGATTATTAAGATTCTGGAAATCACAATTCCTAATTTTTTCTTTCCAAATCTTTTAGGAACCCAATAACTTAAGTAAATAATTCCGACTACAAATAATATTAAAACTATTAGAATTAATATGTAAAAAACGAAAATGTCCATTTAATTCGTGATTTTTTTATATTGCACACAACGTTTCGTGTATGAGCAGTGGCGTGGGTCGACACGGACAATTGCAAACAGGTACTTACCATTGGAAAATCCGCAGGATTTTCCAAGTAGGCGAGAACAAGCCATTGCTTATACGCATTGTTGTAAGCCGTTTTTATTTCATTTTTGGTTTTCCTAAATCGCCAAGCTTTTTATTCAGAGCTTCTCTTTTAATTCTCGTTCGTTCGGGTTGAACAAAGTAGAAATCAAAAAGCATTTCAAGCACTTCTAATGTCCATTCAGCTTCTCCTGGTTCAACGGGGATAATTTCTCCTGTTGATTCACTTTTTGAAGGATGTGCTGCAAAATTTCCAATATTCCTTATAGCATCTATACTTTCTGATAAATGAGAAGGAAGTTGGTTACTGTCGATTACTTGTTGTATTTCATTAGCAAGATTCCCGTGTTTTACTCCAGATTTTTCACGTAATAAAAGCTGTAAGCATCTACGACTCAAAGCTGAACTTGCTTTTGGACTATCAGGAATTACAATAACAGCTTCGTTATAATCTTCACTAAACATTTCAGGCACTTCAGGTGGTAATGGATTTCGATTACCAACTTTAGGTCTTATAAGGTTCATTTTTTCTATTGTAGCTGCACTCCAACCACCGCCTTGATATCTCGACCATTTCCCATTTATCAAATAATATATGTGTCGGCTACAATTTGGTGATGGACAAATTCTTTTTCTAATTCCCCAATCTCCATCGACATCTTGTCCTAAATCATAGTCTTGTATTTTGTCGTGAAATTCAGTTAAGCAATGTGGGCATTTCATATTCGTATGGTTTTAAATGGCTTACAACGTTCTTGTATACGAACAGTGCGAGGGAGAATGGCGATAGCCATTCGGTTAAGCACGAGCCGATTTTTACAAATTCCGCTTATTAATTTTTTCTGCAATAAGTCGGATTTGTAAAAATTCGGCGACGTAAAAAAGTGCCTTCATTTTTAATTTAGCGACTGCTCTCGCATTGTTTGTATACTTTGTTGTGCAACGTTATTCTGCGCTTTGTTCCGCTAAATTTAGTGATTTTATTACGTTCTGCTTGATAATTATATTTTCAGTTTCTAAAAGTTCTAAATCCGATTTTATCTTTTTGATTTTTATTCCGTCATTAATTGGATTTTTGAGTTGGTCTAAAATAAAATCTGTTTTTTCTTCGCTATTCGTTTTTCTCGCAACTCTACTTAAAAATGCAATGAATTTTTCAGGGTTTCGTTCCAGCATTTTAAATATCAATTCATTATTCCACTCACTATATTCAGCATTTGTTGCGCAATCAATGTGCATATTCACGATAAATTTCAAATAAACTTGGTCATTCAGTTTTAGATTCTTCCGCAATATAGAATCAGTTTCTTTTAGAGTTCTTAAATCACAAATTTTAGTTTTATCTGGATTTTTTTTAGCACTCAAAGATTCAAGCTCAAATTCAGTTTCATTAAGTACAGATTGTTCTACTTTAGATGTTTTTTCGTTGCACGATAACATTAAAATCAGCACTAAAATTAAATATGCAAATTGGTTTTTCATAATGTTGCACAACGTGTTTGTATATGGTTTGTTGCGTGTTTTAAGCAACTAATTTAGTAAATAATAACCGACCAAGAAAGTCCGAGAGGACTTTCGTAAGTAGGCGAGAAACCAGCAATAAATTATATACGGTGTTGCCATTAGTACTTTTCAGATATTATTTGTTTCAATTCAGAAATTGTGTAAGCATTAGGTTTTTTTTTGTGTAACATTGAATGACAATTTGGGCAAACTGGGATTAAATCCGTAATTGGATTAACAGAATATTCTTTTCCAACAGTGGCGATGTCAATTTTATGATGCACGTGAATAAAATCTTTCCCTAAAACACCAAATTTATTCTCAAAATTAAAGTCGCAAACTTGACAATTTAATCCGAAATGTTCAATACATTTTTTTCGTGCGATTGGATTTCTTTCGTAACTGTTTATTAGAACTTGTTTAGTTTTTCCTTCGGAATAAGTTCCGTTGGAATCAACTTCGTCAGCATAAATTGGTTCTATTATATTATTTTCAAGAAGTTCGTAATATTTATCATATACATTACGTCTTTTCTTTACTGACCTTTTAGTTTTTTCTTCATAATAATCCAAATGCTGTGACAAGGCAAGTAGAGCTGTTTCCAATCCTTCATTCCCTTTGTCTTCTAAAATTTTCTGTAAATAGTATTCCGTTGCGTAAGCACTTATTGTCCCAGTAAATAATTTACCAGTAATAAAATATGCGTAATTATATATATAATAATTAGCTGAACTGTTGTTCATTCCTAAATCGGTTAAGATTTTCAATCCGTTCAATCTAGATATTTTGTTGTGATAAATATTCTTTCCTACTTCGTATGAAGTATGAGCCATTTCATTTGTTATTTTTCCCATCTATCGCAATGTTTCTTTGTATTAATGGCAACGGCTCGTGTATGAGAAGTGCGTGTTTGCGCCCGAGGATTTTCCGCAGGAAAATCGGAAGAAAGCAAGTACGCACTTTCCTTTGATTAAGCACTAAACTACGCATTTTTTATACACGTTGTTGGCAGTAGTTTTTTATGTTCGGTTCTATTTTTTCTTTTCCAGTTGTCATAATTCTTATTGCAGTAGCTACATTTCTTTCTGCAGTTGCTGTAATACTAATTGCAGTAGCTACATTT
>NZ_JAVHUL010000052.1:3568-16216 GCF_031085155.1 Mesonia profundi
CTTTCTGCAGTTGCTGTAATACTAATTGCAGTAGCTATATTTCTTTTTGCAGTTGCTGTAATACTAATTGCAGTAGCTATATTTCTTTCTGCAGTTGCTGTAATACTAATTGCAGTAGCTATATTTCTTTTTGCAGTTGCTGTAATACTAATTGCAGTAGCCGTATTTCTTTTTGCAGTTGCTATAATACTAATTGCAGTAGCTATATTTCTTTTTGCAGTCGTCATAATTCTAATTGCAGTAACTAAATTTCTTTTTACAGTAGTTATAATTCTAATGTCAGCAGCTATAATTCTTTTTTTAGTCGGCGTAATATTAAATACAATGGTTCTGATTTATTTTTCCGTACGCCTATTTTAAAAGTCAGAAATCAGATTCTTTATTACCACGTCTTTTTTTCGGCTGACTTGTAGTATCAGTATTTAAATTTTTTGCTAAAACTTCAATGAACGCACGATTTTTTTAAATTACTGCCAACTAGTTATATCAGCTCAAATATACACCTTTAACGTTAAAATTTGCGGGATAACAACACATTTTTACTATTATATCTAGCTTCTTTTAAATGCATTACCGCAGTATCTAACGGACTTTTAATTTTTAATAAGTCCTTTCTAGTGACATGCGTATAAATCATAGTGGTCTCTGGTCTGCTATGCCCTAAAAGCGACTGAATATACCTTAAATCAACGCCGTCTTCCAGCATATGCGTGGCATAAGAATGTCTTAATGTGTGCGGCGTTACGTGTTTTAAAATCTTTGCATATTGGCAAGATTTCTTTAGAAATGCCCTGATGCTCGAAGGGCTGTATGCTCCTCCATTTTTGCCTTCAATTAAATAATAGTCGGGTAAATATGTATTTACGTAGTTGTAAAATAAGGGAATCATGCTTTCTGCCAATATTACCGTGCGATCTTTTCGGCCCTTACCCGAAACAATCAATATTTGCTTCCGGTCCACATCAATATGGGCCACTTTCATCGCAAGCAATTCTCCTATACGCAAACCAGAAGAATAGATGAGCGCCAAAATAAACCGATGTTTTAAATTTTTGGTAACCTGTAAAATACGAATCACTTCTTCTTGAGATAGTACCGTTGGTAGTAACCTGCTTTTCCGAGGTCTTAAATTTTCCAAATTCTCTATTCCTTCCACCTCAAAAAGCTTAGAAAAATGCTTTAAAGCACTTACACATTGCCTATGCGAACTTACCGAATATCCTTGCTTAGTGATCACCTTCTCTAAAAAAAGCTCCATATCTCTATAGGTTAAAGAATTTGCAGGTTTTTCGCTGTAAACCACCAATTTTAATAAAAAACCATAGTAAGAACGCACCGTACTTTTACTAAATCTTTTGCCTTTTAAATAGGAAACAAATTTCTTAAGGTCTAGAACTTGAGCAGAATCTAAATCAGCTTTACTTACCGAAACAAATTTTGGTTTTGGCTCACGCTTCCGCGGAAGTAATTTTTTAACATTTTTTAGTTTCTCATAATTAACAAAGTATCCTGCATCATTATAATATTTGAAAAGAAAAAAAGGATTTTTTTTAGAATACTCCATATAATAAGCGCTATGCGTAGAAGACCACTTTATGCGAGGTAATTTCTTAGTTAGTGCTTCTAATTTTAGATCAAAAGCAGAAAAGCGAACCCCAATCTGGAGCGCTTCTTGGTATAAAAATGAATCTAAAATGATAAAAGCCATAGCTAGTGATTTACAAAACCAGCATTCAATTTAGCTAAAAAAAATAAATAAACGGGAGAAATTCTATCTTAACTTCTCAAATAAAGTTTTTTATGATGATTTCTAGTGTTCTGTTAATGAGTAGCTAGCCTAGTGATCAATCTCTTTTATTTTCAAAATTAGTCGAATTAACTTTTTAATTCTTTATCATCAGTTTCCGATTAAATCATTACAGAATTCTGTTGATTCAAATATAAGAGGCCTTTAGAGTTTTTTTATGAAGTGACAGCTTACTATTAAATTTATCAGGGAAATTTAAAAATTAATACGTATGCTTAATCAATTTAATTTAATTATCAGGTCATTAAAAATAAAGTCTTAGGTCTTATGTCTTTCAAAGCCCGCCCGAAGGTACCGCTTCGGTATGGGCAAGTCTTATGTCTTAGTCGGACACAACTAATTCCAAAAGGTCATTTTTCTGAAGAAAATGATTTGTGCATCTGTAATAAAGATAATCAGTATCCATAACAAAGCGCTGGTTTGCGTATGTTGAAACAGCTTTTTCATGCTTTAGTGACGAGAATGTAGTATTTCTTTAAATCGACTTCAACCTTTTCTAAACTATTTTTAAAAGGCATTTTCTTCCATTGGTTGGTAGGAGCAACACGAACTTCTTTTCCGTTTACCTTCAGGATTAACGGCATAGCAAAATCTTCTACATCGGTTTCCCATCGTGCGTAAACCTTGTTATTTTTCTTTTTTAATTGTAATTCCGGTAAACGGGCATAGTTTAAATATTGATTAAAAATAGGAGTGAGACTCGCTTTGGTATGCTTTTCAAAATAATTGATCACCGTTGGCGTATCAATAATTTGGTGTTTGTAATTTTCGGTATATTCTTTTAACAAAGCCCACCATTTTTCATCGTCATTAATCACGCCGCGAATGGTGTTTAACATATTGGCACCTTTGTAATACATGTCGCTAGAACCTTCTGTATTTACGCCATAATCGCCAATAATAGCCGAATTATTCATCACCGAACCTCTTAACCCAAACAAGTAGGTGAGGGCATCTTCTTTTCCCCAACGGCATTCTACATAAACAGATTCAGCATAGGTGGTAAAAGCCTCATGAATCCACATATCTGCAATATCCTTAGCGGTAATGCTGTTTCCAAACCATTCGTGTGCACTTTCGTGAATGATGATAAAATCCCACTTTAATCCCACGCCGGTTCTAGATAAATCTTTGCCTAAATAGCCATTTTTAAAGCCGTTTCCATAGCCTACAGCGCTTTGATGCTCCATACCCAAATACGGCGTTTCTACCAATTTATACGAATCTTCTACAAAAGGATAGGCTCCAAATTTTTCATAAAAGCAGTCCATCATCGGGCTTACTTCCTTAAACTGCGCTCTCGCTTTTTCTTTGTTGTAAGACAATACATAATAATCTAAATCTAAATCTTGGTAGGTGTCGTGCAGATGCACATAATCGCCAATATTCAAGATAATATTGTAATTATTAATGGGATTAGTCACCTTCCAGCTCCACTCGGTATAGCCGTTTTGAAGGTCTTTTTTTCCGGTAAATCTTCCGTTAGAAACGTTCATTAATCCGTTGGGAGCAGCCACATGAATTTCGGCTTCTTCGGGTTCATCGCTTTGGTGATCCAAATTAGGGTACCATAAACTAGCACCGGTTCCTTGCACAGCCACACTTACCCAAGGTTTTCCATTTTCGTCTTCCGTAAAGATAAATCCACCATCCCAAGGCGCATTTTTGGCTACAATGGGATTTCCCGAATAATAGAAATCAACTTTTATCTCTTTATTTCCGTCAAGCGGAAGTGGGAAATCAATAAAAACCGCATTGAACTCTCGCTGGTAACTTAACTGCTTTTCCTGAAAAACGATAGAATCTACGTTCATATTCTCAAACAGATCTAGCTGAAGCCTTTGTGCTGACTTTAAAACCTTTAAAGTGATGCTATTAACGCCAGAAATGTACTTTTCTTCCGGATCTACCTTTACGTGTAAATCGTATTTTAATACGTCAAAATTGGTTCTTTCGGGCCTCAAAGAACCACGTAACGAATCGGCTTTGGTGTAGTTGCCTTCCTTGTTGCTTAAAATTTGCGACTGACTAGAAAGTGTGATTCCGAGTAGAATAAAAGTGAAGATGAGTTTTTTCATAATAATGATCTTGTAGGGGGTAAAATAGAAAAATGAAGCATTAGAGCTCAATTTTAACTTGATATCAAGAGTTAAAGATAGTAATTCTAAAAAAGTTTGTAGGTGTAGAAAAGCTTATTTTTCTAATTGAGTGATGGCTCTATTTAATTTGGGATGAATACTAAGCGAATGTGTTTTTAAGTTTTTGGGTTGCTTGTCTAAGATGTCTTTTAAATCTTGCAGCTTGCTTATGTTTTTCTTATTTCTATACATATAAGTATCTGCCATTGAAAAACTAACGGGGCTGTCTAAAAGCTCTTCTATTTTACGAAGAAAAAAAGCATCGATTTCAGGATTATTTTCATCCTCTTTAAAAAGTCTCTTTAGCGTTTTAGAATTCTCTTGAATCTTATAATAAAGTGGTGAGTTGATTACGGTATCTATAGAAAGCTGAGGAGTCAATTCTCCTTTAATCAGAATATCACTTCCTTGTAGCCATATTTTTTTATTAACGATGTCTTTACTGGTATACAGCTTAAGGTTATATAAATCGTTAATTGAATCTTCCACTAGAAACAAGGCTGCATTGTTTTTATACACCACCGTCATTTGTTGCTTCTTGTTGGCCGGTTTTAAAGCAATACTGTCTACTTGCAGGTTTAAAGCTTCTAATTCTATTTTAAGGTTGTAATCTTCTACAGCCTCCTTCTTTTTTTGATCATTCTGGCAAGCCGTAAACACGAATAACAAGATTAAGGGGTTGATTTTAAGCTTCATAAGTGGATTTAAAGATTTTAAGAATGGATTTTAAGTCTTCTGTTTGTACTGGTTTTATAATGTAATTCTGAATATCGTTGTAGCTTTTTGCTCTTTCATAATCCATAGGATCTATAGAGCTCGACACGATATAAATGGTGATTTTCTTTTCTATCTTTACTTTGGTAAATTCATCCAAAAACTGCCACCCGTCCATTACAGGCATACTAAGGTCTAATAAAATCACTTCGGGAAGAGTTTCAGGTTCATTTTTAAATCAATTAAACCATGCAACGCATCCTCTCCATTCTTGAAGATCATAATTTCTTCAGAAAATTCAACACTATTCATTACTTTTTTTAATCCGAAAATAAAAATAGGGTCGTCATCAATAATACAAGCTAATTTTAGTTTACTCATGTTTTAAATATATTTTAAAAGTAGTTCCTTTGCCTACAGAGCTTTCTACTGTTACTTTTCCGTCGAGGGCATCAATTTGATTTCTTGCAATAAATAAACCCAATCCTTTGGAATCTTCATTTTCATGAAATTTTTTATACATGCCAAATAGCTTATCTCCGTTTTTATCTAAGTCAATTCCTAAGCCATTATCTATTATTTCAATGATAACAAATTCCTTGTCTTTTTGTGCAGAGATTCTTAAGAAACTTTCTTTTTTGGGGTCGCTATACTTTATTCCATTAGAGATGAAGTTCATCAAAATACTATTTAAATAAGCTTTTATGGCTAAAACCTTTATACTTTCTGAAATAGATACACTTATGTTTACCGCAGCTTTTTTAGCACTTATATTATAGTCTTTTAAAATAAGATTGACTTCTTTTAAAAGATGAATCGGTTTTAAATTATCGTAAATGCTATTATTCATAATCACAATCTCATTAAGGTGGAAAATAGTTTCTTTTAAGTTATTTGATACTACTTTTAAATGAGAAGTAATTTCTGTTTTTTGATCTTCGTCATTTTCTTCTTCTAAAATATCTAGTAACATAGAGAAGTTTCCTGAATGTGATCTTAGGTTATGTGATACTATATGAGCAAAATTCTTCAATCGCTCGTTTTGATTTTTACTGGTTTCGAGTAAACTCTTCACCTTTTTATCTGCATTTTTTCTTTTCGTAATATTTACGATTTGAGAAATAAAATAAAGCGGATTCTTATCTTGATTTTTGACCATAGAAACGGCTAATATTCCGTATATGATAGAACCATTTTTATGGATATATCTTTTTTCCATGTGGTAGTGAGGAACTTTTCCCTTTATAAGTTTTTGCAGGGAAAGTAAGTCTAAATTTAAATCCTCTGGATGTGTAATGTCTTGAAAAGTAAGTTGATGTAGTTCCGATTTGCTATATCCCAACATGGTACAAATAGCCGAATTGACATTTTCCCATTTACCATCTAAAGAAACAATGGCCATCCCAATAGCAGCATTTTCAAAATTACTAGTGAAGGCTTTCTGACTTATTTTTAGTTGGTCTTCAATTGAAATTTTCTTTATCCCATTTTCAAAAGAACTGATTTTAACTGTCTTTTCATGAAAAGCCACGATTGCATAAGCGGTACCTTCTCCATAAACAACTAACTTTTTAGCTTTTTTAAGAAGTTTTTTTTTCTCCTGAATATGTAGCTCTATTTCAACAACTTCTTCTGAATTTTGATTGAGATTATCCAGTACTTTAAAATTAAATGTAGAGAAGTCTATTTGATGTTTTTTAAGACGCTGAAGGAGTTGGTGATTTAAGTAAAAGTTCTCTTGATGCTCGATTTCATAAAATAGATAACCAAATAAAGCATAATTTTCTATAAACTCAAAAAGCTTAATGTCTTTACTAATAAGAGTATACAGTTTATTCTTCAAAGATTTATTTTTAGGAGAAGATATTATTTTTTAATTTAAAATAGGAGTGTCATTCCTATAAAATTTTTAGAAATATTTTAAACCAATCCCCCTTTTTTAATAGATCATATTTACTAATTCCCTAATCCTAAAACCAATCAGATTTGGTGGAGTTTTTTTTAATTAGGTTTTTAAATTTTCGGTTGCTTTTCTAAGATGTTTTTTTAATCTTGTAGCTTGCTTAAATTCTCCTTATTTCTATAAATATAAGTATCTGCCATCGCAATACTGTCTACTTGCAGGTTTAAAGCTTTCAACTCTATTTTAAGATTGTAGTCTTTAACAGGCACTTTCTTTTTCTGTTCACTTTGGCAAGCTGTAAGCGCTAATAAGCAAATGATGGGAAATAATTTATAAGTTATATTTTGGCTTTCAAGTAGACTTTAATCAGAATGTAAAAAGTATAATTTGGCATTAGGATTTTCTTTTAAACTTTTTTTCATGAGTTGTTGTTGCTCTTCAAAAACGCTCAAAGTAGTTCCTTTACAAATTCCATAGGAGTAATGATACTTTAATAGTGCTTTATCTAACCGACTTAGCTTTTTGTTTTTGGAAAAACAATTCGAAAAATAATTATCGCAACTCAATTCATCAGAGAGGCTAAAGTAGCCCAAACTCTTAAAAAACAATTCCTTCAGCTTATAAGTGAGGAGTTCATTATTAAACATTTGTTTTTTATTCACTTTGAGGGCACATTTATAAATCTGATTCTTCCCATTCCAGAAAAGATAAAAATCACTATATTTTTGGTTAATAAGGCTAGACTCATACTCAAAATCACCTTGTGCATAAATGATATAATTAGACTCCTCCACTTTAGAAACAAATGAGACCTTTAAGGAATCTGATACCTCACCAATTTCCTTAGCAAAACGTTTGAATTCTCGTTTAGGCTTGCCAAATATACTTTTTGAAAGATAAATTCTAAGACCTTCTTTCCAATACCTCATACTAGCTTTGGACTTTAAACTATCTACCTTATACTGGAAAGCTACGTCTTTATAGTAATGTAAAAAAGTAGAATCTTTATATTCATATTCAACTCTTACGCCATTGGCTTTTGGGTAGTTTTCTACATAAACCAAAGTGTCGTTACCACGTATCATAAATGAAGCAGAATCTTTGGCGGTCAAAGGGTTTTTATATTTTTTCTTATAGTAAGATATTGGAATATAGGAACCGCGTTGTTGTGTTCGTGTTTTTTGGGCGTCGACGTTCTTATTCTTAGGCACCTGGGTGTAATTAGACCCATAACTTATAAGAAATAGAAAAAAAAATAATTTTTTAATCATGTTGAGTGGCGAGTTGAGTGAGTCTTCTATGAATATGATAATCTACAAGATGATCATATAAAACTCCATAGTGTATGCTCAAAATATTAAGATCAAATGTGGAAATTTTATGGGAGTTATTGTATTCTTGGTCGAGTAAACTATTTTTATTTTCCTGAACAAGAGCAGTGCTAAAGTTTCCTAAACTGTAATAAAATACTCGTTTTAATCTTTTTAGAACCAATTCATTCGTACCTATTTTTTTAGGGTTAATGTATAAAGTAGCTGCGTAGTATTTACGATTCTTATCACTATGTAAGCTATACGTTGCTCCTGTATACATATTTTTTCTTCTATCTTGTTCCGTTTTAAACTCAAAATCTTTCTCGTATCCGTTAATATCTTCTTCTGTAGTTTTAATCTGATAGTTGGCATTCTTAAGTTGATTAGTAAAGCTAATTTTTAAATTTTTGACGTTTTTTAGACTTACGTCTGAATAAAATTTTTCAAACTTAACTTTTACTTCTTCAGGTAATTTCGGATCTAGATATACAACAATATCGCTACTCCACTGAGGCAAATAGTAACTGTTTTTGGTATCGGTAAAGACAGGGTAGAATGCGATTAGTTGATACTGTTCTATGATATCTTGATAGTTATATTGTGAAGGTTTTAAAAAGCTGAGATCTTTTGCACTGTGTTTCTTTGCAAACAAAGTGTCTTCTTCTAATACAAGTATTTTACCTTTAAAGTCTTTAGGCTTTTCGTTAGAAAAATCTAGCCGAGACGGCAGTAGTTGTTCATAATAATTTTGTGAAAAAGCCGAAATGCAGAACATAAAGCTCCAGATCCCGAAGAATAATGTAATGGTTTTTCTCATAGATACAAGTTGATGAATTTATTTTTTTTCTTATTAATTTTTAAAATAGCTGAAGTTAATTCAATTAAATAAGTTCTTTAGCTAAACTTCTTGGGAGCTATTTTGCAGGATAGATTGTTAATTATGTAAAGAAAAAATGATAGGAAAAATAAGTAAAAATTCTACGGTCATAAAGTGTAAGGAAGTTGGTGAGTACCTAAAACTAATCATTTTAAAATAAAAATGCTATACAAAATGGATAGCATTTTTATTTTTTTCATATATAATCGGGATATCCGAATAGAATTTTAAGGTTATCAGCCTTCTTATGGATGGAAATAGGAAAGAACGTAGGTATAGAATTATAACCTACAATCTACAGTCTATTAAGTCTGAATTACGCCTAGATTAAAATCTTTAGTAATAGGAGCGTGGTTGGCAGCTTCAATTCCCATAGAAACCCATTTACGAGTATCTAACGGATTAATCACCCCATCTGTCCAAATACGCGAAGCCGCATAATACGGACTTACCTGCTCGTCATAATCTGCTTTTATTTTATCAAAAAGTTCCTTTTCTTTTTCGGGAGTAATTTCTTCGCCTCTCTTTTTTAAGGAAGCGGTTTCAATTTGCAACAATACTTTTGCAGCAGAATTTCCACTCATCACCGCCAATTCAGCACTTGGCCAAGCAGCGATTAAACGAGGGTCGTAAGCTTTTCCGCACATCGCATAATTTCCTGCTCCGTAAGAGTTTCCAATGACGATCGTAAATTTAGGCACTACCGAGTTGCTTACTGCATTTACCATTTTGGCGCCGTCTTTAATAATTCCGCCGTGTTCACTTTTACTTCCTACCATAAATCCGGTGACATCTTGTAAAAATACCAACGGAATTTTCTTTTGATTACAATTCGCAATAAAACGGGTGGCTTTATCGGCAGAATCCGAATAAATTACGCCTCCAAACTGCATTTCTTTCGGTTTGGTTTTAGACGCTGTGGTTTTTACAATTTTTCTTTGATTGGCTACAATTCCAACGGCCCATCCATCAATTCGGGCATAACCCGTAATCAAAGTTTGTCCGTAACCGTCTTTATAAGGTTCAAAATCTGAATCATCTACCAAGCGGTTAATAATTTCCATCATATCATATTGATCGCTTCGCTTGGCAGGCAAATGACCAAAAATCTCTTGCGGATCTAATTTAGGCTTCACCGCTTTCTTTCGGTTAAAACCAGCCTTATCAAAATCGCCAATCTTGTCTACAATATTCTTAATCTTGGTAAGGGCATCCTTATCATCTTTCGCTTTATAGTCGGTTACCCCGCTAACTTCGCAATGTGTAGTCGCTCCGCCAAGCGTTTCATTATCTATACTTTCTCCAATCGCAGCTTTCACCAAATAGCTTCCAGCCAAGAAAATACTTCCCGTTTTTTCAACGATTAAAGCTTCATCACTCATAATAGGAAGGTAAGCACCACCGGCTACACAACTCCCCATCACCGCCGCAATTTGGGTAATTCCCATGCTGCTCATTACCGCATTGTTTCTAAAAATGCGTCCAAAATGTTCCTTATCTGGAAAAATCTCGGCCTGCATCGGTAAATACACCCCAGCGCTATCTACCAAATAAATAATAGGTAGGCGATTCTCTATAGAAATCTCTTGTGCTCTAAGGTTTTTCTTTCCGGTAATAGGGAACCAAGCGCCCGCTTTTACGGTAGCATCGTTGGCCACCACAATCACTTGCCTTCCAGAAACGTAACCTATTTTTACCACTACGCCACCACTAGGACATCCGCCGTGTTCTTCATACATTCCGTCCCCAGCAAAAGCAGCAATTTCAATGGCTGCCTTAGGATCGTCCAATAAAAAGTCGATTCGCTCTCTTGCGGTTAATTTTCCTTTGGCGTGGTGCTTTTCAATTCGCTTTTCCCCGCCACCTAGGTAAACTTCTTTCAGTTTACTATTTAAGTCTGAAACCAATAATTTATTATGGTCTTCGTTTTTATTAAATTTTATATCCATGCTTAAAAGTTATTCAGTTTTTGGGCGTTCCCCATTTCTCAATGGGTCAGGCTTTCGCTACTCGCTTCCCAATTCTCATTGGGAGAGCTCAAACAGGCCGCTCAATCCTTAACGCATCAGTTGGGTAGCGAAAATACAAAAACCTAAACATATTTTAGCCCTAAAGATTTGTAATAATCTTAGTTTTTTCTAGAATAGATAGTATTTTTGTAAACTTACCAACATTCAATTTTAGTAAAAATTAAAGTATATAAGAAATGAGTATGAATAAAAACACCGTTTTGGCTTGGGCCACATTTATCATGATTGTCGTAGGAATAGGATTAATAGCTTTAGGGGCATTTAGGTATAATGAAGTCGCTGGTTATGGATTTGCCGCTGTGGGAATAGGCTTCTTTGCCATCGCCTGGGTATTTAATGCCTTAAAAGGAAGAGTATAAAAAACATGATAGATCAAGCTGTAAGAAAACAATTGGTAAAGCATTTACATGGAGGAGAAGCTTTTGTGCCTGTCTCCAAAATGCTTCAGGAGATTCCCTTTCATCAACTAGGGGAGCGCCCCAAAGACTTGCCTTATTCTTTTTATGAGCTTTTCTATCATATTATGTACACACAAAAAGATATTCTAGAATTTTGTGTGTCGACAAATTATAAAACTTCCGACTGGCCCAATGAGTATTGGCCAGAACACAAGCAGCCCAAGAGTGAAGAAGACTGGGAGACTTTACAACATGAATATACTTCTAATTTAAAAAGTCTAACTGCTTTTATAGAAGATACCAGCAATTCCCTTACCCAACCTGTAAAAAACGGAAAAGACGAACAAACTTTATTGCGCGAATCTTTATTGGTAGTTGAGCACACCGCTTACCATACGGGTCAGTTATTGGTTGTTTTGCGTTGTTTAGGATTACACACTTCATAAAATACAAATTTCATGAAAACAATAACTTCATTCTTTATTTTTGCCATATTGTTAACCACCAGCGCTTGTCAAGAGGGAAAAAAAGAAGAAAAGAAAACCGATTCAAATATCACAACGAATACCTATTGGGTGAATAGCTATAAAAAGGAATGCAGTGGCGGAGCGGGAAAAATGCATTGTTTACTTATTTCTAAAAGTGAAAATTTAGAAGATGCTTCTTGGGAGTTTTTCTATTCCTCTATAAAAGATTTTAGGTTTAAACCGGGATATTTTCAGCAAATAAAAGTAGAAGAAACTCAATTGGATCTAAAAAGTGTCCCTGCAGATGCTTCTAGCATTCAATACCGACTTATAGAGACACTAAAAGAAGAAGAGGATATTCGCTTTGGCTTAAATGATATTTGGGTGGTAGAGAACATCAATGAAAATCCCATAGCCGAAGGAGACGAGCATCCGCGATTAGAAATCAATCTTTCCAAGATGAAAATTTATGGAAATGATTCTTGTAACGAGTTATCAGGAGATATTACTACGTTTAGTGTTGACAAAATAAGCTTTGAAAACATCGCACTGACTCGAAAAATGTGTCGTGATATGAAAACTCCTAGCGTTTTTAACAAGGCATTGCTTTCGGTACGCGGTTTCCACAGAGAAAACCTTAAGCTAAGGTTGTATGACGAAGATGACAACGAAGTTCTTCAGCTTCAAAAAACAGACTAATCTAATAGAGGTCAGTAGTTACATATTTACTTTTATTGTCATCTAAGGTATTGATTTTAATCCATTTAAAATACATACTATTGTCAGTTCGAGCGCCAGCCCGAAAGAATTCATTCTGGCGGGGAGTCGAGAACTTTTTGGATACTAAAAGTAGGTTTCGATTGTGCTCAACCAGACATATAGCCCATAGTTAAACAGTAATCTAAGCAACGAACGAATAACCTCTACCCGTTGTGCATTTTAAATAATACTGATTTTTATGTTATTGATGTTTCTATTAAATATAAATCTATTGATATATT
>NZ_JAVHUL010000053.1 GCF_031085155.1 Mesonia profundi
TAAATTTGATACACCATTAGAAATGATGGACAAAATTTTGTTTAACACAGAAGTTGCGTTTATTACTTGAATCTAGCTCCTTATTTCTTTTAAGGTTGCTAAATTTCACTTTTGTTCCTTCTAAATCGTTTTCAAGCTTTATTCTAATGCTCTTCAGCTCTCTGTTGGTTGTAAACTTAGTGATTTCATAACTTTTTTCTTTCTGAATTAAAAGAGCTTCAGAAGTATGTTTTTCTATTCTGTTTTTAGTTGAATTTGATTCAGAAGACTCCAATTCAAGATGTATTAGATTTTCAGAATCATGAGTTATCAAGGATTCGTTTTCCGCTAAGGGGATAATCTTCACTTCTTCCTTCACATTAAAACTCCATAAAAAGAGACTTAATAAAGGGAGGATAAGCAATGATTTTGCCCAAGCGTATTTAGATGATGGCTTTTGATGTAGCATAAGAATTCGTTTTTTGATTAAAGATTGATAAAATGAATTGCCCAAACTAGGCGATGAATAAGAGATAGCAGTTTTTAATAAAGTAAGTTCGTATTCCTTTTGATGAATGTTGTTTCTCTTGGCAACCTCGTGATCTGCGATAAACTCTAGGTTTTCTAACATCTGTTTGTTATACCACCAAGCCATGGGATTAAACCAAAAAAACAAGAGCATCAATTGATGAAGAATCACGTCTATAGAATGATTTTGTCTTCCGTGGACTTTTTCATGTAAAATAATTAACTCGAATTCTTTGGCTTGGTATGATTTAACATGATAAGCGATGAGCTTAAAAAATGAAAACGGAGCCGTTTTTTGAGGAAGTTGTATATGATAAAAACCTTCCTCATCGCGTTGTTTAGGGTGCTTTAAAATTTTTAGCAAACTCAAAGTTTGTAACAGCAATCTAATGCCCATAAAAGCGACGCCTATCCAATAAAGCTGAAGCCATAATCCTTGCCAATTAAACCTATTTTCTTCTTTAGAAACGAGGCTTTCGCCCGAATAATTTAAGGCTTCTCCAGAAAATACCCCCGACTCCGAAATGGGTGCCACTTCTATAATTGTGGTTTGTGTAAATTCTAATGTAGGAAAGGTGAAGGCACACACTAAGCCCAACAGTAAAAAATAGCGATTGCTTTTAAAGAAAGTGTCTTTTTGTAACACCAATTTGTAGACCAAGAGGAATAAACTTAAGATGGCTGTACTTTTAAGAATATAGAAAAGTGTTTCCATTACTTTTTATTTTCAATAATTTCTAAAATCTCCCGAAGCTCTTGCGCACTTATTTTTTCTTCTTCCGCAAAAAAAGAAACCATTTTTTTATAAGAATTATCAAAAAACTTCTGACTCGCATTTTTCATAAACTGAGCGCTATAGGCTTCTTTCCTAATGCTAGGGTAGTAGCGGTGAGTTTTCCCAAAAGCCTCGTAACTCACAAAACCTTTATCCTCCAATTTTCTCACCAGCGTAGACACCGTATTGTAATGCAGCTTGCTGTTGGGCATTTCGGCCAAAATTTCTTTCACAAAAGCCTTTTCTAGCTTCCATAACGCCTGCATCACCTCTTCTTCTTTATTCGTTAATTTTTCCATAGAATTCGTTTTTGGGCGTTCCCTTTCAGGTCGGGCTGTCTGCTATATCTTTTTCTTGTTTAGAAAGAAAACAAGAAAAAGATATAGCAGACAGCCCTAACACAAATCAAACTTACAACTACAAAAGAAGTTAAACAACTATTTTTGTAGTTATGTAGCTATTTCGTTAGTTTAAGTTGTAGTAAATTAATTCTTCGAATCATATATTAGTCTGTTTTGATCTAAGCAAAAAAAGTTTTCAATGACAGTTTTGTTAGTATTTTTCTCATACTCTACCGTCCTTTCCATTGAGTCTATTCTATTGTCTTTCATCTTTTGTCTATCCTCTATATTCTATATTCTATTTGTCTTATATCTTTTGTATAAAATCTGTAGTCTATCCTCTAACATCTATTTTATTAGTTCATCTTTTAATTTCTCAGAAAAAGAAAACGCTTATCTTCGCAAAAAAATAACGTATGTCTATTTTATTTCTTTTCTTAGGTTTGATCTTACTGGTAGTAGGAGGAGAGTTTTTGGTGCGCTCTGCTGTTGCGCTATCTTTTAAGCTGAATATCTCTAAAATGGTGATTGGATTAACGGTGGTTTCTTTTGCCACTTCTATGCCAGAGCTTTTGGTGAGTTTACAAGCTGCGTTAAACGGCTTTTCAGACATTAGTTTAGGAAACGTTATAGGATCCAACATTGCTAATATAGGATTGGTGCTAGGAATTACCGCGATTATTAGCAGTTTAGAGATAGATAAAGATTTTTATAAATTCAATTGGCCGGTGATGATGTTGTTTTCGGTGATGCTGTATTTCTTTTTATATACAGGAGGAAATATCTCTAGAACCGAAGGAATTGGTTTTGTCATTGCTATTCTTATTTACCTGGTTGTTTTAATTCGACGCGCCAGAAAACATGATGAGGTGGCTATAGAAGATGTAGACGATAGCTTGCAGATGGTTTCTTACTTTAAAATTATAGTATGGTTACTTATAGGAGGAGCTGCACTTTATTTTGGATCAGATTTCTTAGTAAAGGGAGCTGTAGATATAGCTACTAAAATAGGGGTAAGTGAGCGTGTAATTTCAGTAACGATGATTGCTGTAGGTACGAGTGTACCAGAACTGGCTGCATCTGTAATTGCTGCTTTAAAGAAAGAGAAAGCTTTGTCCTTAGGAAACCTTATTGGGTCCAATATTTTTAATATTGCTTCGGTTTTGGGAATCACCGCCATCATAAAACCTATATTTATGCAATCCCAAGAAATCTTGACCCATGATATTTTCTGGATGCTAGGCTTTGCCTTTATCCTATTGCCACTGGTGTTTTTACCTAAAAAATTCGTATTCAGTAGGTATAAAGGAATTATCATATTTTCTGCTTATGCTGTTTTTATTGCATTAACTTTTGCGAAATAGCCTTTATATGGGGGGTGTTGATAAAAATAACATATTTTTTTAATATGTTAACATTAAAATGTATGGGGCTTTGTAGAAATGATTAATTTTGTCACGCAACACAAAACCAAATAGATGGCAATATTAAGATTTCAAGCATTAAAAGAAAGTTCTCACCGTAAACCAATCCCTTTTCAGGAACCAGCACGTCGATCTGAGATCTTCGCAAAGAATGTTTTTGGAGAAAAAGCCATGCGCCAATTCCTTACGAGAGATTCTTACAAGAGCGTTATGGATGCGATTCAAAACGGATCTAAAATCGATAGAAATTTAGCCGATCATATTTCTACAGGAATGAAAGAATGGTCCATATCTAAAGGAGCTACACATTACACACACTGGTTTCAGCCTTTAACAGGTTCTTCTGCTGAAAAGCATGATGCTTTTTTTGAAACCGTAGAAGACGGTTCAGCTATAGAGAAATTTGGGGGAGGTGCTTTGGTGCAGCAAGAGCCAGATGCTTCTAGTTTTCCTAATGGGGGAATTAGAAATACCTTTGAAGCTAGAGGTTATACCGCTTGGGATCCTACATCACCAGCATTTATTTTTGGAACAACACTTTGTATTCCTACCGTATTTGTTTCTTATACTGGAGAAGCTTTAGATTATAAAACTCCGCTGCTAAGATCATTACAAGCCTTAGATCAAGCGGCAACGCAAGTGGCAAAATATTTTGATAAAAAGGTAACTAAAATTACGGCTACCTTAGGTTGGGAGCAAGAATATTTCTTAATCGATTCCGCTTTAGCGAGCTCTAGACCAGATATTATGATGTCTGGAAGAACTTTATTAGGACACTCGCCAGCAAAAGGGCAGCAATTAGACGATCACTATTTTGGTTCAATTCCTTCTCGTGTATTAAATTACATGAAAGAGATGGAGAACGAGTGTATGTTATTGGGAATCCCCGTTAAAACACGTCACAATGAGGTAGCGCCTAATCAGTTTGAATTGGCGCCTATTTTTGAAGAAGCGAATTTGGCCGTAGATCACAATACTTTATTGATGGATGTGATGGAGAAAGTAGCCGAAAGACATCACTTTAAAGTACTTTTTCACGAAAAGCCATTCGCCGGAGTTAACGGTAGTGGAAAGCACAATAACTGGTCATTAGCGACAGATACTGGAGTCAATTTATTGAGTCCTGGGAGTACGCCTATGAAAAATCTTCAGTTTTTAGCCTTCTTCGTCAATACGATTAAAGCGGTAAATGATAATGAAGAATTGTTAAGAGGAACGATTGCTACAGCTTCTAACGATCATCGTTTGGGAGCAAATGAAGCGCCGCCAGCAATTATATCGGTGTTTATTGGCTCACAACTAACGGAAGTCTTAGATGAATTAGAGAAAGTAACCGACGGGAAGCTTTCTCCGCAAGAAAAAACAGAATTAAAACTGAACGTAGTAGGGAAAATACCTGAAATTCTTTTGGACAATACCGACAGAAATAGAACCTCTGCTTTTGCGTTTACCGGAAATAAATTTGAGTTTAGAGCCGTAGGTTCTACCGCCAACTGTGCGAATCCTATGACTGTATTAAACTCTATTGTAGCTAAACAATTAAAAGAGTTTAAGGAAGAGGTAGATGTGTTGATTAAGAAAAAGAAGATGAAGAAGGATGACGCAATCTTCAACGTATTAAGAGAATATATAAAAGACTCTAAACGCATCCGTTTTGAAGGGGATGGCTACGGAGAAGCTTGGGAGATAGAAGCAAAAAAACGCGGACTAAGTAACAATAAAAGTACACCTGAAGCTTTAAAAATTAAAAAAGCTCAATCTACAATAGACCTTTACGAAAGTGTAGGAGTAATGAATAGAGTAGAGGTAGAATCTCGACACGAAATTGAAGTAGAAGAGTATGCGTTGCATATTCAAATTGAAGGACGTGTATTAGGAGATATCGCAAGAAATCATATTATCCCAACCGCTATTAAATACCAAAATGTACTGATTGAAAACGTAAAGGGACTTAAAGAAATTTATGGAAAAGACTTTAAGAAGTATGCTAAGGAGCAATTGATGATTATTGAAAATATTTCTAATCATATTGAAAAAATTAATTCGGGTATTACCGATATGATTGAAGAGCGCAAAAAAGCAAATAAATTAGAAGATTCAGAAGAGAAAGCTTTCGCTTATGGCAATGAGGTGAAACCTTATTTTGAAATCATTCGCTACCATTGCGATAAATTAGAGTTATTGGTAGACGATGAAGTTTGGCCACTAACCAAATATAGAGAGTTACTATTTACCAAATAAAAAAAATAGTGAGGTAAAGAGTTGTCTTAAAAGTTAATTAATTTTCAAAGATGTCACATTGAGCGCCAGCCAGAATGAATTCTTTCTGGCTGGCGCTCGAATTGACATTCAGTTATATTTTTGAGACAGTCTCTTTTATATTTCCTTACTTTTGCAGTACAATACATATATCATGAGTCAAGAAGTTAGTAAAAGATACGCGCAACGAGGAGTTTCAGCAGAAAAAGAAGATGTGCATAACGCGATTAAAAATGTAGACAAAGGATTATTTCCTCAAGCATTTTGTAAAATTATTCCAGATCACCTTACCCAAGATGAAGACTACTGCTTAATTATGCACGCAGATGGCGCTGGAACCAAATCTTCTTTGGCCTATATGTATTGGAAAGAAACTGGAGATCTTTCGGTTTGGAAAGGAATTGCTCAAGACGCATTAATCATGAATATTGATGATTTACTCTGCGTGGGCGCGACAGATAATATTTTACTTTCTTCGACCATTGGTAGAAATAAAAATTTAATTCCAGGAGAAGTGATTTCAGCTATCATTAATGGTACAGAAGAACTGATTAAAGAATTGAAAGGTTTTGGAGTAGAGATTTATTCTACCGGAGGCGAAACGGCAGATGTAGGAGATTTGGTGAGAACCATTATTGTAGATTCTACCGTAACTGCAAGAATTAAAAAAGATAAAGTAATTGATAATGCCAATATCAAAGCAGGAGATGTAATTGTAGGTTTATCTTCTTCAGGACAAGCAACCTATGAGAAAGAGTACAACGGCGGGATGGGAAGCAATGGCTTAACTTCTGCACGTCATGATGTCTTTCATAAAGATTTGGCAAACAAATATCCAGAGAGTTTTGATAATTCTATTCCTTCGGAATTAATTTATTCAGGAAGTAAACAATTAACAGATGAGGTAGAAGGTTCTGCTTTAGATGCAGGAAAATTGGTACTTTCGCCTACACGAACTTACGCACCTATTATAAAAGAAATATTAGCGCAGCTTACGCCGAAGGAAATTCACGGAATGGTGCATTGTAGTGGAGGAGCGCAAACTAAAATTTTACATTTCGTAGAGAACTTGCATATTGTTAAGGACAATATGTTTGAAGTGCCACCACTTTTTAAATTGATTCAGGAAGAGAGTAAAACCGATTGGAAAGAAATGTACCAAGTATTTAATATGGGACATCGTATGGAAATCTATCTTCCAGAAGCTTATGCGCAACAAGTGATTAAAATATCTGAATCTTTTGGAGTGGAAGCAAAAATTGTGGGAAGAGTTGAAACCATAGAAAAAGGGAAGAAACTTACAATAAAAAGCGAATTAGGAAGTTTCGAATACTAAAGATCAAAGTCTCAATTTTATCAAATTTTAACATGGGCAAATTTCTTAGCTTCATTTGCATCCTTTTAGTTAGCTTAAATGGGTGGGCTCAACAAGATACGCTTAGTCTTCCTAGAGATTCTGTTTACGCGGTAAAATTAGCGCCAAAAGAGATTGTTTTTTTTAATAAACTCCCTAAAAGGTCAAAGAAAATTACGGAAAAGCATCCAGATAAAACCTTTTGGAAGCATAGAAATGCCATTGGTTTAGATGTAAGTGAAGTCGCTTTTGTCAATTGGAATGCAGGGGGAAGTAATTCTATTTCTGGCTTATTAAATGTAGAATTGAAGCGGGTTTACGAACGAGCAAATATACGATGGAACAATGAACTCATCGCACGATATGGTATCGTGAAGCAAAAGGAGCAAATCGTTCAAAAAACCGATGATAATTTCGAAATCAACTCCACCATTGGTTATCGAAGAGATACCCTCTCTAATTGGTTTTATTCGGCAAAATTAAACTTTCAAACCCAATTTTCTAACGGTTACAATTATCCAGATGTTTCCAATGAAATTTCTACTTTAATGTCCCCAGCTTATGTCTTTGTAGGAATTGGGTCGGAGTATGGAGGGAATTTAGAGTTTCTTAATTTATACGCATCTCCATTAACTGTAAAGTCTACCATTGTAGGGGATCAAGATTTGGCAAACGCAGGTTCTTTTGGGGTAACTCCAGCAATTTTAGATGAAAACGGTAATGTGATACAAAAGGGTGAAAACACCCGGACAGAAGTCGGGATTTTACTAACCAGCGAGTTTAACACCAAGTTGTTTGAAAATATTGGAGTCTCCAATAAACTAAAGCTTTACACCGATTACCTCAATAATTTTGGAAATGTTGACATCAATTGGGAGCTCAATTTTAACTTTAGGGTGAATAACTATGTCTTGGCCAAAATAGGTTCTCATTTAAAATATGACGACGATATTAAGGCAAAGCAAGAAAATGCAGAAGGAGAACAGGTGGAAGTTGGTCCTAGAGTGCAATGGAAACAGCAATTGGGAATTGGGGTTATTGTAGAACTTTAGCATCTAAGGGCAAATAACCTTGATCAATTAATTCTTGCTGATTTTTCATCAATTGTAACTTTCTATTTTTACACAAATAAATCTTATCAGCAGCATCTAGAACATCATTATAAAAATGATCGGTGAGCACAATAATTTTTTGGTTTTTAATCTCTTGAATAATCTCTTTCAAATGAGCGATATATAGAGGGGATAAATTAGAAAAAGGTTCGTCTAGCAATAAAATTTTAGCTTTAGAACGTAAAATTAAATACGTCTCTACCAGCCTCAGTTCTCCGCCAGAAATTTCAGCTTTCCTGAATCTTTCCATAGGTTTAAAAGAAGGAAATTTGGCAACAAAATCCTTCCAAGAGATTTCATAAAGGTAAAAAGCTTTTTTGAGCGTCATATGAGCCGGCAGGTAAGAAAACTGTGGCAGGTAAGCGATGAGTCCCGTTTTATACATTTTTTTTGTGATAGGTCGGCCATCTACACGAATCAGTTTATATTTAGGAGAAGTAGAACCATAAATAATAGAAAGCAAACTCGTTTTGCCACTTCCATTTCTGCCCAAAATACCGGTGACTTTACCCGTTTCCGCCTTTAGATATACCGCATCCAAGATCGGTTTTCCATCATAACTCAGTTCTATATTATCTACTTCAAGAATCATAATAATACAGCTTTCGCGGAATAAAATCCGTAAAGAATAAATAAGTCAATAAGCATAGAGGAGATCACAAGTGTTCTTTTGCTTAAACCCGTTTGCATGTAAAATAAGAAGTAAGAACTGTTTCTACTGAAGGATTTCCTGAAGATAAGAAAAGCCATAAGCACTAATTTAAGACTTAAAGCAAGTTGAATAGGGGTGCTCACAAGGAGAAAAAATAGGTTTAAAAGCATAGAAAACCATAAGAATTGTTGGTAAAAAGAAAGAAGCAATAAAATTTTTCTCTGCATAAGTCTAAAGTACAAAAAATTATCGAAGTAAATTTTCCTATAAAAATTCACTAAAATTATCGTAAATTTGTAGGATTAGGAGAACACTATGATAGATAAATTAAATATAGTAAAACAAAGATTTGACGAGGTAAATGATCTAATCATTCAACCCGATATTATTTCAGATCAAAAAAGATACGTAGAGCTTACCAAAGAATATAAAGACCTTAAAGCCCTTATGGCTCAAAGAGAAGTCTATGTAGAGCTTACAGAGAACATTGCCGAAGCAGAAGAAATTATCGCTGATGGCAGTGATGACGAGATGGTAGATATGGCCAAAATGCAGTTGGATGAAGCTAAAGATCAATTGCCGGCTTTAGAAGAGAAAATACGAATGATGTTGGTGCCAAAAGATCCAGAAGATGCGAAAAATGCTGTGGTTGAGGTGCGTGCAGGAGCAGGAGGAGATGAAGCTAGTATTTTTGCCGGTGATATTTTTAAAATGCTTACCAAATATTGTGAAAGCAAAGGCTGGAATGTAAGTACGGTAGATTTTAACGAAGGAACCAATGGCGGGTTTAAGGAAATTCAGTTTGAAGTTTCTGGAGACGATGTTTACGGAACTTTAAAATATGAAGCTGGTGTACACCGGGTACAACGGGTGCCTCAAACCGAAACTCAAGGTAGGGTGCATACCAGTGCTGCCACTGTGATGGTTTTTCCAGAAGCAGAAGAATTTGATGTTCATATTGAAGCGAAAGATGTGCGAATAGATTATTTCTGTTCTTCGGGACCAGGAGGTCAGTCGGTGAATACTACATATTCTGCCGTTCGTTTAACCCACGAGCCTACAGGCTTGGTAGCTCAATGTCAAGATCAAAAGTCGCAACATAAAAACAAAGAGAAAGCTTTTAAAGTATTGCGTTCTCGATTGTATGATATGGAGTTGGCTAAGAAGCAAGAAGAAGATGCTGCAAAACGTGGTTCTATGGTAACCAGCGGGGATCGTAGTGCGAAAATTAGAACTTACAATTACGCACAAGGTAGGGTAACCGACCATAGAATTAACTTGACTCTATATGATTTGCAAAACATCATCAACGGAGACATTCAAAAAATTATTGATGAGTTACAATTAGTAGCTAATACAGAAAAACTTAAAGAATCTTCCGGTATTTTTTAACCCCACAACGCCCGCTTTTTGCGGGCTTTTTAATTCCATCTTATGACCACTCAAGAACTCGTAACTCAGATTCACAAAAAAAAATCATTTTTATGTATAGGCTTAGACATCGATCTTGCGAAAATCCCTTCACATTTGCTGCAAGAAGAAGATCCTATTTTTGCTTTTAATAAGGCCATTATTGATGCTACCCATCATTTAGCGGTGGCTTACAAACCCAATACGGCTTTTTACGAGGCATACGGACTTAAGGGTTGGAAAGCCTTAGAAAAAACCATTAATTACCTCAATGAAAATTATCCCGAATTGTATACCATCGCCGATGCTAAACGCGGCGATATAGGAAATACTTCTTCCCGTTACGCCAAAGCTTTTTTTAGCGATTTAAATTTTGATTCGATTACCGTGGCGCCTTATATGGGAGAAGATTCTGTAGTGCCATTTTTAGAATTCGAAAATAAACATACCATCTTATTAGCCCTAACCTCTAATCGTGGGGCCTTCGATTTTCAGACCAAAAAGGTCGACGGAGAAGAAGTGTACAAAAAAGTGATTCAAACCTCCCAAACCTGGAAGAACAATCGCAATTTGATGTATGTGGTAGGAGCCACAAAAGCCGAATATTTTAAAGAGATTAGAGCGATAGCTCCAAATAATTTTCTATTGGTTCCCGGTGTGGGCGCTCAAGGCGGAAGTTTAGCCGAAGTTTGTAAATACGGTCTTAATGATGAGGTAGGCTTGCTTATAAATTCTTCTAGAGGAATTATTTACGCTTCCGCGGAAGCGAACTTCACTGAGGCTGCAGCTTTAAAAGCAAAGGAATTGCAACAAGAAATGCAGGAGATTTTAGATAGAAAATTTTAGTTTAAAAAGTAAATTTCAGTTCTTTTAATCACGTTAATCTAAACTTATGAATTATTTACTAAAAGCTTGCTGTTTATGTATTAGCTTTCTCTTTATTTCTTGTGGAAGTCAAAAAAACGGAGAAACAAAAAGAGTAAACACATTTTTTGATTCTAACTATAAAAAGAGTAGAAAATCATTTAAAGGAGATTTGAGTGGGCAGGAATATGATGTGCTTAAAACTAAAATAGAGAAAGAATTGGGAGTGAAAATTCCTCTTGGAAAATCTATATTAGTACATTATAGGCAATTTGGTGCAAATTGTTTTCTAAAAGGAAAAGGCAGAAAATTTAAATCTAATGTATCTAATAATGGTATTAATTTCTCAACTAAAATAAGTGCAGCATATAATACAGAAGATTTTTTTATATATAGTGATAATGCAATTAATAAAGATCACTATGAGAATCTTCCAGAATTTCAATTAGATCCTGGCTTTTTTAAAGAATTAATATTTACGCTAGAAGAAAATTGTGCGGCATTTTTTGTTGTTAAACCTAATGGAAAATTTTTAAAATATTACGGAGAAGATTATAATACCGAAATTGAAAACTTTCTAAAAAACTAACATCTTAATGCCCCTTTTTAAAGACCAACTTTTACGAGAAATACACCTAGAGAAAACTCCGCAGCGAATCATCTCTTTAGTTCCTAGTCAAACCGAATTGCTAATAGATTTAGGTTTGGAAAAAAAGGTGTTGGGGATTACCAAATTCTGCGTTCATCCCACGCATTTGCGAAGTGAAAAAGAAATCGTTGGCGGAACCAAATCGGTTTATCTCGATAAAATTGAAGCTTTAAATCCCGATATTATTTTATGCAATAAGGAGGAGAATACGGCAGAGATGGTGGAGGAGTTAGAAAAGATTGCGCCTGTTCATGTTTCAGATATCAATACGTTAGAAGAGAGTTATGCGTTGATTGAACAATATGGGGAATTGTTTCAGGTAGAAAAGAAAGCTTCAGGATTAATTACATCTATTCAGCAAGAGCATCGCAACTTTCAGAAGAGAATAGCAAACAAGTCAGTAAAAAAAGTGGCTTACTTTATTTGGAAAGATCCTTATATGGTAGCAGGCGGAGATACGTTTATCGATTATTTACTACAAGAGAATAAATTTAAAAATGTATTTCATAAAACTGCTCGTTACCCCGAAGTAGAACTTCATAATTTGCCAGACTTAGACTATCTTTTACTGTCTTCAGAACCTTTTCCGTTTAGCGAAAAACACAGTAAATACTTTGAGGAATATGTGCCCAAAGAGAAAATAAAATTTGTGGATGGGGAATATTTTAGTTGGTATGGATCGCGTTTAGAAAAAGCTTTTTCTTATTTTTCTAAATGGCACGAAACCGAGAATTAATCTTTACTGGGTGGCAGCATATCTCTAGGGTCTTTTCTTACTCTTAGAGGAATATCTTCTTCGTTTCCGTAAAGTTTTAATTCGGTAATATCTGCTGGGAGGTTAAAGCCAGCATCGCTTAACGCTTCTTTTACTTTCTTAATCACAAGCCCTCTTAAAATTCTTGAAGCTACACGATAGTCTAGCGTGTTCACCCAAAAGAATACCTTTAAATTCACAGTACTCGCGGCTAATTCGGTTTCAACAACAAAATTTTCATGATCCGGTTCTCCGTGTACAATATCTTCATTCGCATTAATAATTTCTAAGATGAGCTTCTTGGCAGCTTCAATATCATCTTCGTAACCTATTCCTACGATAAACTCATTTCGGTAGAGACCATCTGCCGTATAGTTTTCTACAGGTTTGGTGAGAACGTCACTATTGGGAATATAAATATCTCTTCCATCTGAAGTTTTGAGATGTGTATATCTAAAATTGAGTGCTTTTACTTTTCCGAAAATATCTCCAATCATAATGGTATCATTGACGTTAAATGGACGGTTAAAAGCTAATATAATTCCCGCAAGGAAATTCTTACCAATGTCTTGAAATGCAAATCCCAAAACAATCGCGGCTCCTCCTGCTGCCGTTAAAAGACCTGTAGCAATATTGCTTAAGCCTGCAGCTTCTAGCGCAATCATTACCGCAATGATAACAAGAATAATTTTAATGGCTTGAGCTAAAAATCGAGCCATCAAGGCATCGTTGGCTTTTTTTAAGAATCTTTTTCTATAGAAATTGGTAATGAGGTTGGCTAAAAGAACGCCGGCAATAACGATAAAAATACCTAGAGCAATTCTGGGAATAACGCCTATTAAATAATCATAATAATTATGAAGGGAATTGGTTATTCTTTCAGAAATTGATAAAGGTAGATTCATAGGGTAAATTTAGAATGAAGTTATTTTAATGCAGGTGATTAAGGTCTAATCTCTTAAGTTCTATTAAAACGTTTTTTGCTTTTTTATTAAGCGCGTCGCTTTTTGATTTACTCCTTGGAGCAATAAGATAGGCACGCTTCATAAGTTGGCAATATTTTTCTTTTAATCGCTCTATTTTTGTCTTGTTCTTTATCAAGTCTATCATCTTCCTTGTTTTTATACAAAGATACTGGTGATTATCCCTATATAGTGTGCCTGTTGCACAAGTATTGTTAAAGGTACATTTTTTTCGTATCTTACTGTATGCAAGGAAAGAAGAATTATCA
>NZ_JAVHUL010000054.1 GCF_031085155.1 Mesonia profundi
TTTCTTCTGGTACCCACTCTTTTCTGATGTTTTCATATACACCCGGTTTTTGTGTATCGCTATTTTAGGACGGGACATCTTATATAAAAAAAAAGCCCGATTTTATCGGGCTTTTTTTATGACTTCTTTTTGCTTTTTAATAATAATCATAAGAAATAGTATATAAAATGATTTCTTGTTGGCCCTCTATCTCGCCAGTAAAAACACCTTCTAAAGGGTAATCATCATCGTTGTAAGTGTATTCTACATTATAAGAAGGATAATTATTCTCATCTCTTTTTTGATCAATATTATAGGGACTAATACAATACAAGTCTTTTAAAATTCTATTGATGTCTGAAGTTATGAAGCCGCTGTCAGGAATGCTTAGATTTCTGTCCACAACAAATCCAAATTCATCAAATAATTTATAAAAGGGGTTGGTTTGATTATCAAATTCAAAATACCTTGGAGAACCCGTATCATGATTGTCTAGATAGGTTTCCGTTTTCTCTATTTTATTATTGGCATCGTAGAATATATTGGTTGTTGGGAACATAGTTGTAGACATAATCTGATCTACTAAACCATTAGTATAGGCATAACCAAAGCCGGCGATTTCCTGAAGTTTATTATTAGTATGATAACTATGAGTTAGCGAACTTTCAGCATTGCTAAAATTATTTGAATTGGAAAAGTCAACGCTAGTGTTGTTAGGGTTAGCAGTATATTTAGTAGTTTCCTGTATTCTTTCAGTATTGTTATAATCAAAAGAATAATAAGTGATTTCATCTAACTTATTTACATAAGCGAGCTTATCAATTTTATTGTTGTCATAATGGAAATAAAAAGAATATAAATCTCCGTTTTTGTCAACCGTAAAAGATTTTAAAGAATTGGGTTCGGTAGGAATTTCTTCCTCGTCATCGCCTTCTTCCTCTATGGGGTCTTCTGTGTTATCATCTTCAGTAATCGTTGGTGTGGTGTCATCTTGGCTACAGGATACCATGAATAGTAAACCTATAAACAGAGAAATTAAGAGTTTAGGAGTTTTCATTATCATTTAGTTTGATTTACTTAAAGGTACAAATTTATATTTTAGTTGTTTATTTTAATAATATCTCCTGGCTCACACTCCAAAGCTTTACAAATCGCTTCTAAAGTCGAGAACCGAATAGCTTTTGCTTTCCCAGTTTTAAGAATCGATAAATTAGCAGGGGTAATGCCAATCTTCTCGGCCAACTCCACCGACTTCATGCCTCGTTTTTCGAGTACTTCATCTAAGAAAATTTCTATAGGCATGGGTTAGATGGTTAAATCATTTTCTTGTTTTTGTATTCTAGCTACACGAAAGGTTTCGCTTAATACCATAAAAAATAAACCTAAGCACATAAGAACTAAATAAGGTGTTATGCCAAAATTAATGCTAAAGGTAGACTCTAGTGTAAGCCTAAGAAGAAATAGCATTGTTGAGCTGAGAATAGCTGCGATGGTAAATATCCATCCAATTTTATGAAAAGTATTTATAACATATAGATTAAATGCTTGCCCTTTTTGGAAATGACGTAATGTTTTTCTAAATAGATAAAGACCATAGATGCTAGATAAAAAAGAAAGAATTAAAATCAATAGAATAAATTGAGCAGAGAAACTGCTCGCAATCGAAGTTTCTCCCGAAAGAAAACTGAAAATCTCAAAAATAGACGGGTAAATAAAAAGACAGGGAACTAAAGCTATCCCTAATATTAACGAAGGAATTCCAGTAATGATCCAAATGAAATCTATTAATGATTTAAGCAGATTTAGTGTTTTCATAAATTATCGTTGTACGATAACAAATATAGTAAAATTATTGATAAACGATAATGAATGCTTTTTTTATAAACCCTTAGATTGTTATGAACGTGTTAAAGCTTTCGATAAAGCAATACTTTTGTAAGCGTTCTACACTTTTCCTTTTTATATTTGCGGTTCAGTATTTTTTGAGAACCTATGCTAATAGCAATTTTAATAGGATTTGTCTTTGCACTCTTTCTCGCTTTCGCAGGAAAATTTTTTAAAGGCAAGCTTTCTATACTTATTTCATTAATTCCTTTAGGACTTTTTATCTACTTTTTGCAATACATTCCCAATATTGCGAGCAATCAGATTGTGACCGAAAGTCAACAGTGGATTCCCTCTTTTGGCGTGAATCTAGATTTTCGCCTAGATGGGTTGGCCATGCTTTTTAGTTTAATGATTACAGGGATTGGAACCTTGGTTTTTGCTTACACTTCCTCCTACTTAAAAGGCCACGTATATTTAGATCGGTTTTATGCGTATTTGCTAGTTTTTATGGCATCTATGCTTGGCTTGGTACTTTCAGACAACATCATTAGCTTATTTATATTTTGGGAGCTCACAAGTATTAGTTCTTTTTTCCTTATCGGATTTAATAATACCAACCCAGACTCAAGGCGTTCTGCACAAACAGCGCTAGCCGTAACGGGAATAGGAGGATTGCTTTTCTTGGCAGGTGCTTTAATTCTTGGAAGCATTGCCGGAACCTATCAAATTTCAGAAATGATTCCGCTAAGCGAAATGATAGCTGGAAACGCTCATTATGTATTGGCAGTAGCGCTTATCTTTGGAGCAGCCTTTACCAAATCGGCACAATTTCCTTTTCATTTTTGGCTTCCGGGAGCGATGAAAGCACCCACGCCGGTTTCTACTTACTTGCACTCCGCAACGATGGTAAAAGCAGGAATTTACTTACTTTTTAGATTAACCCCCGTTTTAGGCGGACAAGAATTTTGGAATACCACTTTGCTTATTGTAGGAGCGGTAACTATGTTTTATGCGGCATTTCATACCCTTTTTAGAACCGATTTAAAAGGAATTTTAGCTTATTCTACCATAGCAGCTTTGGGAATATTAACCTTTTTAATAGGTTTAGGAACACACGAAGCCTTATTGGCGGCAGGGATGTTTATTCTGGTGCATGCCTTATATAAAGCTACCTTGTTTCTCATGACAGGGGCTATAGATCAAGGAACAAAAACAAGAGATGTTACCGTCCTCTCCGGACTTAGAAAAGTGATGTTGCCTATTGCCATTGCTGGTATTTTAGCCGCCATCTCTAATGCAGGAATTCCGCCAAGTGTCGGTTTTTTAGGAAAAGATCTTATTTATGAAAGTACTTTAAATTTTAACCACTCGGCTATCTTCTTAACGGGCTTAGCAGTGGCGACCAATGTCTTGATTGCATACGCAGGATATGTGACAGGTGTAAAACCATTTATAGGAAAACTACCCACAGGAATGGAACATGTAGATTATCCACCTTTATTAATCTGGTTGCCTCCCATCATTTTAGGGGTGCTAGGTTTTGTATTTGGGATGTTTCCTAGTCTAGTTCAAGAAAGTTTAATTAAACCTATTTTGACTTCCGTAGGGAGAGATCCTTCTCAAGTGCATTTAAAAATATGGCACGGTTTCACGCCTATATTAGGTTTAAGTGTCTTAACCATCAGCCTTGGTTTGCTTGTTTATTTCTTATGGAAACCTACCAAAAGCAAAGAAGATTTTATTGAAAGGTTCGAAAAATTCTCGCCAAAACATATTTTGGAAAGTCTTGCTGTTCTTTTTGAAAAAGCATCAGATTTATGGACGAGAATATTCCAAAACGGTTATTTACGTAATTACATTTCGGTGATTATCGTGTTCTTAGTAGGATTGGTTTCGCTCACCTTATTAGAAAACACAACTTACCGCATAGATTATTCTTCATTTTCACGTTTAACAATCTACGAAGTAGTCACTTTGGCCATTATGATCATGTCTATTGGCTTTGCGGTATTCACCAAGTCTAGATTGGCTGCGGTTGCTGCCACGGGAGTGATGGGATATTCTATTTGTTTGTTCTTTGTGTTTTACTCGGCTCCAGATTTGGCGATGACACAATTTACGATAGACACCTTAACCGTGATCCTATTTGTATTAGTGCTCTATAAATTACCTAAATATTTAAAACTATCAGATTATAAAACAAGAGTAAAAGATACGGTGATTTCTATCGCCTTTGGCGGATTAATTACAATCCTCGCTTTAGAAGTTTTAGCACAACCGGTAAATGAAGAAATAAGCAACTATTATGCAGAAAATGCATATATTCTAGCGCACGGAAAGAATGTAGTGAATGTGATTTTAGTAGATTTTAGAGGAACAGATACCATGGTAGAAATATCGGTATTGGCTATTGCTGCCATTGGAGTGTTCGGACTTTTAAAATTGAGATTAAAATCATCTGAAAGAAAACAAAAGTAATTTTTTGAAAAGAGAATAAATGAAAACAATCATATTAAGAACGGCTTCTAACTACCTGCTACCTATATTGCTGCTGTTCTCTATATTCATATTGTTGAGAGGTCATTATTTGCCTGGCGGCGGATTTGTGGGAGGCTTAATTGCGTCTATTGCTTTTGTACTTCATGCGTTCGCTAATGGATTAAAAGATACCAAAAAACTTTTAAAATTTCATCCAGGATTTTTGATGCCTGTAGGATTATCACTTGCTTTTTTAAGTGGTTTGCTGCCAGTAATCTTTTTTGATCAAGCTTTTATGACAGGACTTTGGATGCAAGACCCCATTCCAGTAATCGGTTCTATAGGAACTGCTTTATTTTTTGATGTGGGCGTTTATATCGTTGTTTTAGGAGTTACATTAACCATCATTTTTACTATTTCAGAATCAGCTTAATATGGAGTTTTTATTAGCAATTATGACGGGAGTCCTTTATGCAGCCGGACTGTATATGATGCTTAGACGTAGCTTGGTAAAGCTTATTATAGGATTGATTATGATAGGGAACGGCGCCAATCTGTTGATTTTTCTTTTGGGAAGAATCACCAAAGGGCATCCTCCTATTATTAGTGAATCTTCAGATGTATTTACCGAAATTTATGCAGATCCGGTTCCGCAAGCTTTAATCCTTACCGCTATTGTAATTAGCTTTGGATTGCAATCATTCGCTATTATTTTGGTTAAAAGAGCTTATAAAGTAGTAAAAACAGATGACTTGGATGAAATGAACACAACAGACGAGGAAATATGATGCAGCAATTATTACTATATCCGCTTTTGTGGCAATTACTAATGAGTATTGTATTGATGTTTGCATGGCGACACATTAATGTGCAACGTGTCATGAGTATCACGGGAAGTGTGATAGGACTCATTCTCTCTGGGATGTTGTTTTACAAAGTCTTGGTCTATGGAACGCAGACTATACAGGCCGGAGGTTGGGAAGCTCCATTCGGAATTACTTTTGTAGCCGATACCCTTTCTGCAACCCTAGTCTTATTAACGTCTATTGCAGGTTTGGCGGTGTCTAGTTTCTCCTCGGCATCCATTATTCCCGCCAGACTGAAGTTTGGTTACTTTGCGATATTTCATTTTCTACTTTTAGGTCTCATTGGTGCTTTCTTAACAGGAGACATTTTTAACCTATATGTTTGGTTCGAGATTATTATCATTAGCTCTTTTGTACTAATTACCTTAGGCGGAGAAAAAGCTCAAATTGAAGGTGCTGTAAAATACTTTACCCTAAATTTTCTCGCATCCATTATCTTCCTTACGGCGATTGCTGTTTTGTATGGTTTGGCAGGATCTTTAAATATGGCCGATTTGGCGGTGCTCATTCCAAAAATTGAGAATAGAGGTTTAGTAGAGGTCACAGCTATCTTATTTTTAGTAGGCTTCGGGATTAAATCTGCCGTTTTCCCCTTGTATTTCTGGTTGCCAGCATCATACCATACGCCTCCCTCTGCGGTAGCCGCAATTTTTGGTGGATTATTGACTAAAGTAGGGGTTTATGCGTTGATTAGGGTGTTTACACTTCTATTTGTAGACGATGTTTTTATAGATGAAGTATTCATTGTTATTGCCACTCTAACCTTGTTTAGCGGTGCGATTGGAGCTCTGGTGCAAAAGAATATGCGAAAAGTATTTTCGTACCTTATCATTTGTCATATTGGATTTATGATTGCAGGTTTGGGAATGTTTACAGAGTTGGCAATCGCCGGAGCGATATTCTATTTAATTCATGACATTGTAGTGAAAACCAATTTGTTTATGATTAGTGGTCTTATTTATAGAATTAAAGGAAGTAACAATATAAAATCACTGGGAGGTTTATATAAAGAATACCCTAAGCTGAGTTTATTGATGACCATTCCGTTCTTTTCTTTAATAGGAATTCCGCCATTATCTGGGTTTTGGCCAAAGATATCTTTGATTATCGCTAGTTTCAATACCCAAAATTATGTGGTATTGGGAGCTGTTATTTTCGCTAGCTTGCTTACCCTAATTGTGATGGCAAAATTATGGTCGGAGGTGTTTTGGAAAAATCCGGTAGATTTACCTAAAAGAGATCATTTTTTGTATTTTGATAAAATGACCACTACACGGAAGCTTCAAATGCTGCTTCCCATTGTTTTTTTAACGGGAGTTTCCTTGTATATTGGTTTTGGCGCAGAAAGTGTACAACAACTTTCTACGCGAATTGCAGGCGAATTAATGAATAAACAGCAATATATAGATGCAGTAATGCCCAAAAGCTAAATCATGAAGAATAGGTTTCTATCAAACATATTGTTAACATTTATCTGGGTAGCCATCACCGGAAGCTTTGAGTTTTCTAATTATGTCTTTGGTTTTATATTGAGTTTTATTATACTCTATGTGATTACCCAAGGAAGGGGCAATGCCAAGTATTTTAAAATCGTGCCTAAGCTTATTTCTTTTGTTCTATTCTTTTTATATGAATTGCTAAAAGCGAATTTGCAGGTAGCATACGATGTGGTAACTCCTACATTTTATATGAAACCAGGTATTGTGAGAGTGCCTCTAGATGCCGAAACAAATTTGGAAATCACCCTTTTGGCCAACCTAATCACACTTACGCCTGGTACACTAAGTTTAGATGTTTCGGACGATCGTAAAGTTTTATATGTGCACGCTATGTATATTTCCGATAAGGAAGAATTTATACAAGATATTAAACAAGGCTTTGAAAAACGCTTACTAGAAATTTTAAGATGACCGTAGAAGAATACTTATATTATATCATATTGCCCATTTTAGCTGTCTCGGTTTTATTGGTGTTTTGTCGATTTGTGATTGGCCCCAAAATTGCAGATAGGGTAGTGGCTTTAGACTTATTAATCACCGTTGGGATTACTATTATTGCTGTTTATAGTATTGTTTATGATCAGTCTACCTTTCTAGATATTGCGCTTATTTTAGGACTTATTGCCTTTTTGAGTACGGTGGCTTTTTCCTATTATTTAGAGAAAAGAAATAAAACGAAGCTAGAGGAAGAAAAGAGAAAACAAAAACCATGACGGATGCTTTAATTATCATATTATCCAGTTTAGGCGCGATTTTTATTTTATTGGCAGCCGTGGGCTTTTTGCGTATGCCAGATACCTATTTGAGAATCTCTGTGACCACCAAAGCGGTTACTTTGGGCGTAGGGCTTATTTTAGTTAGCGCAGCCATCTATTTTGATGATCTCTCGGTTACTTCGCGCGTTCTTGCGATTATTCTGTTTATCATATTAACGGCTCCCGTGGGCGCCCATTTAATTGGACGAGCTTCCTACTTTTTGGGAGTTAAAATGTGGGATAAATCGGTGATGGATGAGTTAGAAGGGAAATATAAAAAATTCTCTCATAAATTAGATAGCGGAGACGATCTAAGAGATGACGAAGAAAAGGAGGAGAAAGAGAAGGATTAATTTCTGTTAGAAAGCTTTTTTAGCAGCTTAGAGGCTCTTTATTTCGCTTAAAGCGGAAGAAACTCCTTAAAGTAATCTATTTCATTATATGTGGTTTAGAATTTAGAAAGCTAAGAAAATTTCAGAATTTATTTTCTCCTGAAAGTCTATCTTATACCTATAATATTTCAGAAGTAGAGAAGCCAATATAACTTTAAAACTAGTGCGTATGGATTCAAGTTGGGTGGTTATAGCAAATTATCAGTATTCTTCAGAAGCTCAAATTTTTAAAGGAAGGTTGGAAGCCGAAGGAATTCAAGTACACCTACAAGACGAATACACCATAGATACAGATCCTCTCATGAGTCATGCCATTGGCGGTGTGAAATTAAAAGTGCGTAAAGAAGACAAAGATTTCGCTTTTGAAATTCTTGAAAAAATGCCAAAATACTCCTTGACCAATGACGGCGAGAAAGTGCATTGCCCTAATTGCAACAGCACGCAAATTCATTACTTTACCACCATACAAGACCTTAAATCATTCTTAGCTTTTTTGGGAAGTTGGCTTGTGGCAGCTTTGCCTTTTTATACAGCCTACGAATACCGTTGCGACAAGTGCAACACTACATTCAAAAAATTATAGTCCCTATTTAATTAGCGAAACCGACTCGATTTTTTTACCTATTTTTTAGTAGATAGGTTGACTTGTTCTTACTAAAATGCAACCATGTTTTAAATAAATCAACTTGTTTTAATAAAATACATCAATAATACTCCTTTGTTTAACTTAATTTAACTATTATTGATTATGCAAATTTGGTGATTGATGTTTTTCTGAAAGTTAGGTTTCTGGGGTAACCTAATTTTTATTAGAAGCTCTGGTATATATGCCAGAGCTTTTTTTGCTTTAAATTGAAAATTTCGGTTTAGAGTTGTTAGTTCAAATTAGTTAAAAGCAGTTAATTATACTAAAGTATATTTCTTTTAGATATTAAATCCACTTCATTTCTTATTTTTGGAATACGAAGTATAGGGTTTCAGAATAGGGCTGGACAAAAAAAGCAAATTAATTGAAAGATTCAAAAATGCAGTTAGAACAAATTGAACATGTCGATGCTATAGAGGCTAACCATTTTAAAGAATCTTATGTCAAGGCCTTAATTCCCTTGGTGGTAAGGAACTTGTCTAAAGATTGGCCTGCAAGTAAAAAATGGAGCTTAGATTATTTCGCTCAAGAAGTAGGAGAGGTAGAGGTACCTTTATATAATAGTGAGCCTGCAAAAGGGAAAGAGTCATCAAGAACTACGGCTGCAAGGATGCTCATGAAAGATTATGTAACACTTCTTAAAAAAGGACCCACAGATCTTCGTATCTTTTTCTTTAATATATTACAAAAAGCACCAGAGTTAATGGGTGACTTTAAGTATCCTGATCTAGGCATTAAATTCTTTAAAAAATTACCCGTACTGTTTTTTGGAGGAGCGGGGTCTAAGGTTTTATTGCATTACGATATGGATTTTGCCAATAACTTGCATTTTAACTTTGTAGGAGAGAAGGAAGTATTTTTATTTCCGCATGATCAAAAAGCTTTTTTATACCACGTGCCGCATTCAATCGTTTCTATGGAAAGTATAGAATTTGATAATCCAGATTATGATAAATTTCCCGCTTTAAAATATGCTAAAGGTTTTAAAGTCTTATTAAAACCAGGGGATATGCTTTATATTCCTAGTGGATACTGGCATTATATTCGTTATAAAACCCCAAGTGTTTCCCTCACACTAAGATCTTTTCCTAGCTCATCTGTGAAGAGATTAAAATTTTTAAAAAGCATTTTGTTTACGATGCATTTTGATAATATAATGCGCAAGTTAAGAGGACAAAATTGGATTGATTATAAGAATAAGATAGCCGTAGAAACCGCAGAAAAAGCAATGCGAGGGAGGTATAATTGAGGCTTTTGATTGGAAGAGAAGCACTGAGATTAAAATGTATTTCTAAGAAAAGCATTATAAAGAGCTATATTACCTCTTGCAAAATGAGCGGTTATCGCAAGGTGAATTAAGATCAAGCTTAAGATGTTTAGGATACATTACCTACAATACACATCGCAGTAAGCTTAATAAGCTAATCTAATTTATGCAGAATGAATAAAAAAATAGCTTGGAGTAAGTCCCCTAAGCTATTTTCTTATTATTCCTTTTTTGTGATCAATCTTACATAAGGAGAAAGATGTTTAAGGTCGTTAGAAATTTTTTACTAGTCTAATATTTAATTCTGTTCCTTTCAATGTTTCGGTCCACATGCCTTGTCCTGAATAAAAATAGTAGGCATCCCCATATGCATCAAATTCACCTCCACTACTACCTGGCAACCAGTATCCCCCATCTGGTCTAATCCAGCTTGGATGAGTCTCTGTGCTAGCGATAATGGATAAAGTCATATACTCAAAATCATAAGCCATGGGTATGGACCATAAGCCATCTGAACTGGACTCCCATGAGGAGGGGAACATATTCATAGCATCATCCCAATTTAATTTTTGTGGATGATTTTGAAATGCCATTACAGTGCCATTTAATATTTCCCCAGAATTTGTTTGTTCTAAATGAGTTATCATTCCGTCCAAATATTTTTTTCCATAAATATCTGCAAGGCTAAACCCGTGTATTTGTGCAATATCACTTAGAGAGACACCCATGTCAATTAATTGCTGCACAGTTGTATCTGTTGTTTCTTCAGTAGCTGTTGCATAAACAAAATCATAAACAAGAGTAATCGACCAATTATTTAATCCATATGAATCTAAATCTGCTTTATTGGCTGTAATCGTTCTTTCAATAGTACCTCCATTATTAAAGTCATTTTTGCCTATAACAAGTCGTTCACCTCCATAATAAGTTATTTCCACTCCATTGAAATGATTGGAATTAAAAACATCGATTCCTCCATTGGTAGGTTCAATAATTGCATTTACTGTAATCGTAGTAGATGTTTCTGAAATCCCACAAACTCTACTTCTTAAACCAGCCGAAAACCCTCCAAAACCATCTGGACTATTAGAGGTAAAATTCCCATTGTAACTCCATTCGGTACAACCTCTAGAAACTGGATTAACGTCCGTTGCCTCTTCTTCTACACTATCATCTTTTGTACATCCTACTAGAAAGATAAAGGCAAGCAATGCGAAGATTTTAAAATTTTGGTTCATCATTTTGAGTTTTTTTACTTAAATATTAGTTCGTTAAAAGTAGTTTAATAATTAAATGATTCATGTACCCATTATTGGGTATATTTCAATCTATATTCATTTTTCTAAAACCTTAGTAGAATATGATACACTTATTTTACTAAACAAGTTGTAATGTTCTTGATATAGCTTTATTTGTAACGGAGACTGCAGCGTGATAACAGGTAGATTTAAAAGTATGTAAGTGTGGCGGCTCTATGGTCCCTACATTCTTATAAATAGTTATCTTTATTTTAATAACACTAAGATGCTTTCCTAGCTCATTTGTGAAGAGAGTAAAATTTTTAAAAAGCATTTTGTTTACGATGCGTTTTGATAATATAATGCGCAAGTTAAGAGGGCAAAACTGGATTGATTACAAGAATAATAAAGCCGTGGAAACCGCCGAAAAAGCAATGAGGAAGAGTGATTTATAACAAAAACCTAGATTTTGAGCCTTAAATCTCGTTTAGTTTTTCGTAGATGAGGTAGCTTTCCCAACCTCTATATAATAAGTAGTCTGCTATTTTCTTTTTTAGCTTTTGCGGATTTTTTTCCGTTAGGCTTTCTAATCTTTTCTTGAAAAGTTGATCTAAGGTTTCAATATATTCAGTGTCGTCTATTTCTTTGAGGGCGGTAATGATATTAAACCTAGAGACTTTACGTCTTTTTAGTTCTCGTTGAATGCGTATTCTTCCCCATTTTTTAATTCTAAACTTTCCTCTGGCGAAACTTTGGGCAAAGCGTTCTTCATTAAGAAAATTTTCCTCTAGTAACGTATGTATTATTTGCTGCCTAGCTTCGGGAATCATGCGTAACTCGATCAGCTTCTGCTCCACATCTTGGTGGCAGCGCTCTTGATAGGCGCAATAATTCATGAGCTTTAGGGTAGCTTCTTTTACGGTATAGGTCTTATGGCTGTCCAAATAATTTTTTTTGTCTAGTCCTAAATAATCGATACAGATTAATAAAGGATTAAATTTAATATTTAAAGCTGAACAATGACTTCATTG
>NZ_JAVHUL010000055.1 GCF_031085155.1 Mesonia profundi
ATTTGATACACCATTAGAAATGATGGACAAAATTTTGTTTAACACAGAAGTTGCGTTTATTACTTGAATCTAGCAATCAAAAAAAGCTGTGATAAAAATCACAGCTTTTTTAATTCCATTCTAACGAAAGTGGACTAGTTCATCACTGGCAAGAATCCGAATTCTTTTGAATACCTCAACATTTGCTCTTCAAAACTTTCTGGTTGAGTTACTTTTATACTTATAATTTCTCCAGCATCATCCATTTCTGGAACCAATACAGGATTTACAAAGCCGCTATAAGGTGCTGCTTTAAACTCTGAGCTTCGTTTTAAAACTTCTTTATGAATCTCCTGGTCTACTTTTACACCATAGTTCTCCACTAAGTTTTTAGCTGCTGTATAATCTCCTTCAGATTTGATACGCTGCGTTTCTTTTAACAACTCCCCAAACAACTCTCTAAGTTTTTTGTAATCGTTGATTTTTAAATAGGTTTTACCATCTTTCTTCACTTTTTCGATCACATTGCCCTCTTTTCCTTTTTCAAAAGCCCAAGCACTCACCCACTGGCGGTTTCTCATATGAGATTCTTCAATTTCATCTCCTATATTAAGACGTGTAAGCTGTGTCATTAATCCGTTACGGATGTAATCATTATACGCTGCTTTTCCTAATTTCTCAATATCATCGGTTAGACCAAGCTCTTCAATTTTAGGATCCATCAGGTAGTAGAGTCCCACCAAATCTGCTCTTCCTTCCTCCATCGTTGAAGCATAACTTTTTAGGGTCTGTTTGGTTTCCCCAACGCCAGAATTAATTTTTCCTGAGGCGTGACCTACCACTTCGTGTAATGCGGTATGCAATTTATCTGCTGTTTCTCCATATTCTTTAGACAGTTCTTTTTCTTCTTCCGTTAAGGCAAATTCATCTAGTTTTTCAGATCCACCAGCGTGGCTGTAAGCATTAATGATATTTCCTAAAGAAACCGATTTACTTCCGTGAGCGGTTCTAATCCAATTTGAATTAGGCAAGTTCACTCCAATTGGTGTACTTGGAGAAGCATCTCCTGCTTCACCCGCAACGATTACCGTTTTGTAGGTAACTCCAACTACAGACTCTTTCTTATGTTCTTTCATAATAGGAGAATTATCTTCAAACCACTGTACATTGTCTTCTAAAACTTTCATTTTTTTAGACATATCGAAATCTTTAATTTGCACAATGGTTTCATAAGAACCACGGTACCCTTTAGGGTCATTATACACTTCAATAAAACTATTGATGTAGTCTATATTCCCTTCGGTAGCTTCTACCCAAGCGACATTATAGTCGTCCCAAGTTTGTAAATCTCCGGTTTTATAATACTTTACTAGCAAGGCTAATGCATCTGCTTGGGCTTGATTTTCGGCAACGCCTTCCGCTTTTTCTAACCAATACGTAATCTTATCGATAGCCTCTCCATACATTCCGCCACTTTTCCATACTTTCTCTACCAGCTTTCCACCTTCTTTTACCAACTTAGAATTAAGTCCGTAAGAAAGTGGTTTTTTAGGATCAGGAGATTTCTTTTTAGCATAAAAAGCATCTACCTCGGCTGCAGTAACATCGGGTCCATAAAAATTGGTTGCAGATCCTTTTAATAAACCTTTTTCTTCTTTAAGGTTTACTTTTTTGATATCCTTATCATTAAAAATCACTTCCAAAGCTTCGGGAGCAAGTTTTGTTTTGGTTTCCTTTAATAAACCTTCTAAGTAAGCTTTATCAAAATCCGGCTTCATCTTATCCATAGAATAATGGTGGTGAATTCCTCCAGAGAACCAAACGCGTTTTAAATACTCTTCAAAAGCTCCCCAATCTTCACTATTCTTATCTCCTTGGTAATTTTGATGAATATTTTCTAGCGCTTTTCTAATACTTAAATTATAGCGGTAGTTTTGGTCCCAAATAATATCTCTGCCCGAAAGTCCAGCTTGAGTAAGATAATACACCAATTTTTGTTCTTTTAAAGAAAGTTCTTCCCAACCAGGAATTTGATACCTTAAGACTTTTATGTCTGCAAATTCTCCTGCGGTATAATCAAAGCTCGTTTCTTCTGTAAGTTTCTCTTCTTGAACAGGTTCTTCTTCTTCCTTCTTGTTATCATCGCAAGAGACAAAGCTTAAAGTAGCTGCCAATGCAAAAGGAATAATTTTAAATTTCATGCGGTTTAATTTTAAGTTTTTATTTTTGTTAATCCTAACAATTTGTAAAATAACTATATTAGCTAAATATAACCAACAAACCTTCTATGAAAATCTTTAAATATATTTTTTTACTCCTTCTTATCGTCATTATTGGAGGTGCAGTTTATATTGCTACACTAGATGGAGATTATCAAGTTGAAGAGACCAAAACCCTTGATGCGCCAGCTTCTCTGCTATTTAATGAAGTAAATAATTATGAAAACTGGGAAACTTGGGGACCTTGGAAAAAGGAAGATCCTAATATGGTGATTAGCTATAATGAAAAGACGAGCGGAGTTGGTGCTGGTTACTCATGGCAAGGAGATACCGCTGCTGATGGAGAGATTTCTACTACGGAAGTGATTCCCAATAGAAGAATTCATCAAGAGGTAATCCTTAAAAATCCTATGGGAGAATCTAAAAGTGATGCGTACTGGATTTTTGAACCTATCGAAAATGGAAAAACTAAAGTAGTTTGGGGCGTAAAAGGAGATAAAACTTTTTGGGAAAAAGCTTACGGACTTACAAAAAGCGAAACCATTACAGAGACTTGGAAGCCTTTTCTTACTAATGGTTTAATTGATATTGATCAGATCGTCAGTAAAAAAATGGAAGCTTACGACATTCATGTAGATGGAATCACCCAATATAGCGGAGGTTTTTATATGTATAGAACTACGGCTACAAAAAATAATGGAAAAGCACTTTCTAAAAGAAGAGAAGAACTACTTCCATCGGTGACTAATTTTATGAGCACTAACAACATTAATATTAGCGGAGCCCCATTAATGATTTATAAAGAAGTGGATGAGCAAAACAACACGGCTATCATTTCTTCTGGAGTTCCTACAAATAGCAGAGTAATCACGCCTTTGGATAGCGATATTTTATGTGGCTTTATGGAATCTCAAATGGTTTTAAAAACTACCTTAAAAGGAAATCACAGCAATCTAATAGAAGCTTGGGCCGCTGCAAATGAATACATTAGAACGCATAATATAGAAAAAAGGGAAGATGGAGAAGCTTTTGAAATTTACATTAATCAGCCTCAAGATTATCCTAACCCTGCCGATTGGGTAACCGAAGTTTATATTCCCATTCAGCAAAAAAGCGATGACGTAGATCCTGAAAGTATCATCAAAGAAGAAAATGAGATAGAAATTTAAACCCCCTTCATGAAGCAGGTACTTATTGTATTTTTAGGCGGAGGAACAGGAAGCGTAGCTCGTTATTTACTTTCAAAATGGTTGAATAACCCTATTTCTGGTTTGCCTTATGGAACTTTCTTAGCCAATGTGTTGGGAAGTTTCCTTATCGGAATTATTCTTGGGTACTTTTATAAGACAAACACGATTTCACAAAACACCATGCTGTTATTAGCCACTGGATTTTGCGGAGGTTTTACCACCTTCTCTACCTTTGTTTATGAAAGCCATGTGTTGTTGAAAAACAGCGACTTTTTAAATTTTGGTATTTATGCGCTAGCAAGTATCATCTTAGGATTTGCAGCAGTATTCTTAGGAATGTGGCTTACTAAAACGATTTAGATTTTTTTATCAAAGCTTTTCACCCCTGCTTCAATTTCTAATTCTATAAAATTTTGTTCTGGCGGAATGGGACAAGAGTAATTTTCATTATAAGCACAATACGGATTATAAGCCTGATTAAAATCGAGCATCATTCTATTTCCTTTAGGAATTCTTAAATCCAAATACCTTCCTCCCCCATAGGTAGAAACGCCATTGGTAAGGTCATTAAAAGGGATAAAAAGATAATCTTCAAACTCTTCTTCAGTTTTTAAACGTTGGTTTTGATACACCTCCAAAACCACTTTCTTTTCTTTTAAAACAAAACTTACTTCTCCATACTTTACATACATAGTCTTTCGATCTGTCGTAGTGGGCATAAAGAAAGGTTTCTCGTATGGAGTGCGTTTAAAATTAGCCGAAACAATATAATTGGTATCTATTTCAAAAATTGATAATTCCTGAAACTCTTTAAGGTCTTCTTTCTTTAATGGGGAAGTTTCTTTTTCCTTAAATTCCTTATTCAACTTCTCATGAAAAGCTTTTGCTTCTTTAGTCGCCTGACTAAAAGTCGACTGAAAACTAAATACTAAAAAGAGACCGATTATAAATGAGCGACAACGCATGTTTTGTTTTTTGTCAAAATTAAAATATTAAACAGAGTCGGCTCCTAAAATTATCTTATTTTTTTATAAGATTGCTTGATTTCCATTCTTTTCAGTATTGCTTAAAATTATTGGTTTAAAACAAAAAAACCCTGCGTACACAGGGTTTTTTTAGTATAATTCTATTAAAGAAAAGGCTTACATATTTCTTCTATACTGTCCGCCTACTTCAAAGAGTGATTCGGTGATTTGTCCTAATGAACACACCTTGGTGGCTTCCATCAACTCTGCAAAAATGTTTTTGTTATGAATTGCCGCTTGCTGTACTTTTTCCAAGGCTTCATCGGCACTATCTTCATAAGTTTTATGCAACTTTTTCAGGGTATTAATCTGAAATTGCTTCTCTTCCTCGGTAGCTCTAATCACTTCCCCTGGAGTAACCGTTGGAGAACCTTTACTGCTTAAGAAGGTATTCACCCCAACAATAGGGAAATTTCCATTATGCTTCAGAGTTTCGTAATACAAACTTTCCTCCTGTATTTTAGAACGTTGGTACATAGTTTCCATCGCGCCAAGAACCCCACCTCTTTCGGTAATTCTATCAAATTCCATTAAAACAGCTTCTTCCACCAATTCTGTTAACTCCTCAATAATAAATGAACCTTGAATTGGGTTTTCATTTTTCGTCAATCCTAACTCTTTATTAATGATTAACTGAATAGCCATCGCTCGTCTCACCGAATCTTCTGTTGGCGTAGTAATCGCCTCATCATACGCGTTGGTATGTAGAGAATTACAGTTATCATAAATCGCATAAAGCGCTTGCAGCGTCGTACGAATATCATTAAAGTCAATTTCTTGTGCGTGCAATGAACGCCCTGAAGTTTGAATGTGATACTTCAACATTTGTGCACGAGAGTTGGCTCCATATTTCTGTTTTAAAGCTTTAGACCAAATTCTTCTCGCCACACGACCAATCACCGCATATTCTGGATCAATTCCGTTAGAGAAAAAGAAGGAAAGGTTAGGACCAAATTTATTGATATCCATTCCTCTACTTAAGTAATATTCCACATAAGTAAATCCATTCGCTAAGGTTAGAGCTAATTGCGTTACCGGATTTGCTCCCGCTTCGGCAATATGATATCCAGAAATAGAAACTGAATAGAAATTACGTACCTTATTATCTATAAAATATTCTTGTACATCTCCCATTAATCGCAACGCGAATTCTGTTGAGAAAATACAGGTATTTTGCGCCTGGTCTTCTTTTAAAATATCTGCCTGTACCGTACCCCTTACCACGGCCATGGTGTCATATTTTATTTTTTCGTACACCTCTTTTGGCAACACACGGTCTCCCGTTACCCCTAATAACATTAATCCTAAACCATTATTTCCTTCAGGAAGTTCTCCTCTATATTCTGGTCTTTCCAAACCACTTTCTTTATAAATAGCTTTAATTTTATCTTCTACTTCCTTTTCTAAGCCATTTTCTTTGATGTATTGCTCACATTTTTGATCGATTGCCGCATTCATAAAGAAACCAAGCAACATAGGCGCAGGACCGTTAATAGTCATACTCACCGAGGTTAAGTGGTGTGCCAAATCAAAACCAGAATATAGTTTTTTAGCATCATCTAAACAGCAAATAGAAACTCCTGCATTTCCAATTTTACCATAGATATCTGGACGAGGATCTGGATCATTTCCGTAAAGTGTAACCGAATCAAATGCAGTAGACAAACGCTTTGCAGGTAATCCTAAACTCACATAATGAAAACGACGGTTGGTACGTTCTGGCCCGCCTTCTCCTGCAAACATACGGGTTGGGTCTTCTCCTTGACGCTTAAACGGATACAATCCTGCCGTGTAAGGGAATTCTCCTGGTACATTTTCTTGTAAAATCCATTGCAGTAAATCTCCCCAAGCTTTATACTTTGGAAGTGCTACTTTTGGGATTTGTAGGTGCGAAAGTGACTCCGAGTGCGTTTCAATTTTTAATTCTTTATCTCGAACTTTAAATGTATAAATAGGGTCTTGGTATTTCTTCACCGTATGACTCCACTTTAAGATTTCTTCCCAGTTATAAGGATCAAAATCCATTTTTACACGATCAAATTCTTTTTTCAATAATCCTATTAAATCTTGATTATCTTCGGAAGTGCTTTCTGTTAAAGCATCTTCACTAAGACCATTTTTAGTCAATTCAATTTTAGTTCCAGTAACCGATTCTATCGTTTTATAAATTCCGTAAAGCTTCTGAGCTACTTCTACTTGCGTTGCAACTTTTTCATCATAACCCCGATTGTTTTCGGCAATTTCTGACAAGTAACGCACTCGTGCTGGCGGAATTACAAATATTTTTTCTGACATTTCATCAGAAATATGGTAATCACTTTTTAACGGAGTTTCTGTTTTTTCAGAAAGGGTATTCATAATTTTTTTATACAACGTATTCATTCCAGGATCGTTAAACTGAGAGGCAATCGTCCCAAACACCGGAAGCGTTTTAGGATCCTCGTGCCACAATCCGTGATTACGCTGGTATTGTTTTTTTACATCACGCAAAGCATCTAAAGCGCCGCGTTTATCAAACTTATTGATCGCTACAATATCGGCAAAATCGAGCATGTCAATTTTCTCCAACTGTGTGGCAGCACCAAATTCTGGCGTCATCACATAGAGAGAAACATCAGAGTGGTCTAAAATTTCGGTATCACTCTGCCCAATTCCTGAAGTTTCCAAAATAATTAAATCGTATTCTGCTGCTTTTAGTACTTCAATCGCTTCCTGCACATATTTTGAAAGTGCCAAATTAGATTGACGCGTCGCCAATGAGCGCATATAAACTCTAGGAGAATTAATAGCATTCATACGAATACGATCTCCCAATAAAGCACCGCCCGTTTTTCTTTTAGAAGGATCTACAGAAATAATCCCAATGGTTTTATCTTCAAAATCTACTAAAAAACGACGAACCAACTCATCTACCAAAGAAGATTTCCCTGATCCTCCTGTTCCTGTAATTCCTAAAACCGGAGTTTTAACTCCTTTATTTTTCTTGTGAATTTGATCTAAAGCCGACTTAGCAATCTCTGGGAAATTTTCTGCGGAAGAAATTACTCTAGCGATAGATTTATCGTTTTTTGAAGCTAAATCATCTGCTTCTCCATTTAATTGTTCTCCAATTGCATAATCTGATTGTTCCACCAAATCATTAATCATTCCTTGTAAACCAAGTTCTCTCCCATCATCTGGAGCGTAAATTCTGGTAATTCCGTAATCCTCTAATTCTTTAATCTCTTCTGGAAGAATCACGCCGCCGCCGCCGCCAAAGATTTTAATGTGCTCTGCGCCTTTCTCCTTCAGTAAATCATACATATATTTAAAATACTCGGTATGACCTCCTTGATAAGAAGTCATGGCTATGGCATTTGCATCTTCTTGTATGGCAGTGTTAACCACTTCTTCTACACTTCTATCGTGACCTAGGTGAATAACTTCAACCCCGGTAGATTGAATAATACGACGCATAATATTAATGGCGGCATCGTGGCCGTCAAATAAAGAAGCTGCGGTTACAATTCGTACTTTATGTTTTGGCTTATATGGTGCTTGTTCTTGCATAGATCTGTTCTGAATTTTTGAAGCGTAAATTTACTAAAAAACTTGCATATTTGAAGTGAAAGCTATAACAGTTTTGAAATCAATTCTTTCTTGAAAACTTATACGACAACCTATTTTTAGCTTCTTGGAAGAAATAATCTATTTTAGAACTCAAAAAAATCGATTCTTCTGAATTGCAACTCAGCAGTCCTAAAACAAAAACAACTTGAGAGCTCTCAGGTTGTTTTAATATTTAGTAGAAACAAGCTTAATTCAAAAAAAACTATTTTCCACAAGTTCCATCTGTTTGATTAGCGTTTCTTTCTTGGGGTTTCATACTATAGTCTATAAGGGATTTTAACTCTGTGATTTCTTTTAACCCCACTAACATCCTATTGTTGATAATAAAAGTAGGTGTTGCTGTAATTCCTGCCACACCCGCTAGATATCTACTTTCATTTATATTGTCTCTAATTGCATCTTTATTTTTAGAAGATCTAAAACCTAATCCAAGCACAGCATCTATTTTCTCTTCAGTTGCAGTAGGATTAATACTCCAGACCTTCTTTAAAAATGTATCAAAATTATTCTCAACATACATAAGATGTGCAGTTTCTGCTAGTTTTTCGGCATTTTCGTGAAAGCTTAGAGGATAATCTCTAAAGGTAATCTGAAGCTTACCTTTATCAACATAGTTTTTCATAAGCTCTGGTAATTGTTGTTGCGTAAAATACTTACAATAAGCACATTGATAATCGATAAGAACTATCATCTTCACATTCGCTGAATCCACTCCTAATGTTGGATTATTCCCTTGCGGAAAAAAAGATAAGCGTGGTGGTTCTTTTTTAAGTGGCAAAGTGCTTGCGGAGTTATTATCAACTTTAAACCCAAAGAAAAACATTGTTCCCAAGAGCAAAAAAAATAATCCTGCCACAGCTACTAGTCTTGTAATTTTTTTATTCATCATCAAAATTTTATTTAATTACAATAAGGACAATCTGGAAGAGAACCTGGCCCTGTCCAAACAGCATTTCCATATTCATAATAAAGATCGCAAGATGCATTTCTTGCCTCAATTTCCCCTACACAATCGTATACAAACGCAGCTTTACATTGCGAATCTACTTGAATATCAAACTCAGGTCCGTTATAGTAAGCAAGATCACAATTTGCAGAAGAGCCTCCGCCACCATCTCCACTTCCTCCCCCTCCTCCATTCGAATTAGGACCAGGGCTAATGTTCCCCGTAGCTGCATAATTGTCCACAACATCACTCATATCATTATAACAAGCCTGCCAAGTATCGTAATTACCTAATGAGTTTTTATTTTCAGATTCACAAGAGCCCGAACTATTATACATACAATTAACAGTAAGGTAATTCCCACTCACTTCATAACACATCGTAGCTCTCTCATCATCCTCATCCTCTTCTTCACAGCTCATAAAAAAACTGCACGATAATAATAGAAGAAGTACAGGTAAAATTCTTTTTAATCCATGTTCTTTTTGATCTTTTTTCATAATTTCAAGGTTTTAGTTATTCAACATCATAAAGTAAACTCTAAAAAAAAATCTTGACAATACCCATAATTAGGTATATTTAAATACCTCTAACACTATTGTGAATTGTAAAAAATAAAAGCCTGATGAAGTAATTAAAAATGTAAAACCTCTTAATCTTTTTTTTTATAGAATAAATTAACTTCTCATGATTTAAAATATACCTAATTATGGGTATATGTAGAGATCTCATATAGTGTATCTTTACACTATCAATATTATCTTATAAGGGGTAGATAATTTGACTTTTAAACAAATTACGTTTGTTTGGACAACGATTTTTCTTCATTGATAAAATCGTTGTCTTTTTTTATGCCTTAATCTTCTGGTTTTTAGTTTTTGTAACTTAAAAAAAAGCTAAGTGTTGAATCGTTTGTTACAATCAAGTCTTAGCTCTTAGGTCAAAAAGCGAAGCGGTCTTAAGTCTTATTTATATCTCGATAATTCTGTACAAATTTTAGTTTAAACTAAATAAACTTTATTTTTGTTCATTAATTATAAATTCATTGTAAAATCATGAAGAAAATTTTAGTATTTATAGGTATCCTAAGCCTTAGTGCTTGCGCCGAATTACAAACCATCGCCGATAATTTACCTCAAGAAGGTTATGGCTTAAGTAACGATGATATTGCCAACGGACTTAAACAAGCCCTAGATAAAGGAATTGATGAACAAGTACAAAAACTGACTCAAGAAAATGGTTTTTATGAAAATTCTGCTGTAAAAATTTTACTGCCAGAAGAACTTCGAAAAGTAGAAAAAGGTTTGAGAGACATTGGCTTAAATAGCTTAGCCGATGAAGGCATAAAAGCTTTAAACAGAGCTGCCGAAGATGCCGTAAAAGAAGCTACTCCTATCTTTGTTTCGGCAGTAAGAGAAATGACTTTTACCGATGCTAAGAATATTCTTATGGGAGATAATCGCGCTGCTACAGGATATTTAGAAAGTAAAACCACCAATACGCTATACCAAAAATTTAATCCTGTGATTAAAAACTCTTTTAATAAAGTGGGAGCCGATCAAATTTGGAGTAATCTTATTCAGAAATATAATTCGATTCCGCTTACACAAAATGTAAACCCAGATCTTACCGATTATGTTACTTCAAAAGCGCTGGAAGGGGTGTTTACAATGATTGCTAAAGAAGAAGTAGAAATTAGAAATAACTACTCGTCTAGAACTACAGATCTTTTAAGAAAAGTATTTGCCTTACAAGACAATAGGTAAATCAAGAACCTACTTATTTAGTAAAAGTTAAAAGCCGTAAAGAAATTTACGGCTTTTGTTGTTAATTTATTAAGGCTAAACCCCAATTAATTCGTAAATTTTAGAATTCTATTAACTGTCATTAATACTAGTAACCGTTGCACAACCCCGTAATTCTAAAAAATATTATTCTAATAGCGCCATTTTAAGAGGGCTATTATTTTTAACAGGGTATCAAAACATCTTGATAATATTGGCTTATAT
>NZ_JAVHUL010000056.1 GCF_031085155.1 Mesonia profundi
GCCTGCCCGACTAGCATTCAGGCGGGCCTGCCCGACTAGCATTCAGGCGGGCCTGCCCGACTAGTCATTCAGGCGGGCCTGCCCGACTAGCATTCAGGCGGGCCTGCCCGACTAGTCATTCAGGCGGGCCTGCCCGACTAGTCATTCAGGCGGGCCTGCCCGACTAGCATTCAGGCGGGCCTGCCCGAACAATCAAGGCGGGCCTGCCCGAACGGAACGGGCGGGGAATCTCATGCATAGAATTTTTTAATACTTAAGAGAGTTTTCAATTTCGATTTCAACTTCAGCTTCAACTTCAGCTTAAGCTTCATTTCCCCAACTCGAATAGATTAATTACCTTTGACTACCACTAATACGATACCCCATGAAAAAAATCATACTCCCCTTCGTCCTCATGTCTCTTATCGCATGTCAAGATCAAGAAAACAAGAAAGAAGAAGAACACGCAAAAAAAGAAATCGCCTTGAAGTACCCCAAAACGAATAAAGTAGATACGGTAGATACCTATTTTGGCACCGAAGTAAAAGATCCCTACCGCTGGTTAGAAGACGACCGTAGTGCCGAAACCGAAGCTTGGGTAAAAGCAGAGAATAAAGTCACTTTTAATTATTTAGAGCAAATCCCGTATCGCGAAGCCCTAAAAGAACGTCTTTCTAACTTATGGAACTACGAAAAAGTAGGGGCGCCCTACAAAGAAGGAGACTATACCTACTTCAGTAAAAACGACGGACTACAAAACCAATACGTGATTTACCGCTATAAAACAGGAGAAGAACCCGCTACGGCAGAAGTTTTTCTAGACCCCAATCAGTTCAGTGAAGATGGCACCACCTCTTTAGGCGGAATGAGCTTTTCTGATGACGGTAAAATCTTGTCTTATGCTATTTCTGAAGGCGGAAGCGATTGGAGAAAGATTTTGGTCATGAATACCGAGACCAAAGAAATCGTAGAAGATACCTTGATCGATGTCAAGTTTAGTGGCATGTCTTGGAAAGCCAACGAAGGCTTCTACTATTCTAGTTACGACAAACCTAAGGGCAGTGAGCTTTCAGCAAAAACAGATCAGCATAAATTATATTACCACCAACTGGGAACGCCACAAAACGAAGATCAGCTTATTTTTGGGGGAACCGAAGCGCAAAAACACCGTTATGTAGGCGCTAATGTTACCGAAGATAACAAGTACTTAATGATTACGGCGAGTACTTCCACTTCGGGGAATAAATTATTTTTAAAAGATTTGTCACAGCCTAACAGCGAATTAAAAACCATCATCGGGAATACCAACACCGACACCTATGTGATCGAAAATAAAGGAAGCAAGCTCTTTTTGGTGACCAACAAAGAAGCGCCCAATAAAAAGATTGTTACGGTAGAGGCAGCGAATCCGCAGCCAGAAAACTGGAAAGATTTTATTCCGGAAACGGAACATGTCCTAAGTCCGTCTACGGGAGGAGGCTACTTCTTTGCAGAATATATGGTCGATGCCGTTTCCGAAATCCAGCAATACGACGATCAAGGAAAGATGATTAGAAAAGTAGAACTTCCAGGATTGGGAAGTGTGGGAGGTTTTGGCACCAAAAAGGAGGAAAAGGAACTCTATTACTCCTTCACCAACTACACCACGCCCGGCAGTATTTATACATACGATATCGAAAAAGGGACTTCAGCGCTCTATAGAAAACCAGAAATCGACTTTAAGTCCGAAGATTACGAAAGCAAGCAGGTGTTTTACACCTCCAAAGACGGGACGAAGATTCCTATGATCATCACCCACAAAAAAGGAGTGGAGCTTAATGGGAAGAACCCCACGATTCTTTATGGTTATGGCGGTTTCAACATCAGCTTAACCCCTTCGTTTAGCATCAGCAACGCCGTTTGGATGGAGCAAGGCGGAATCTATGCAGTCGCTAACCTACGTGGTGGCGGGGAGTACGGGAAAGAATGGCACAATGCAGGAATTAAAATGAAGAAGCAAAATGTGTTTGATGATTTTATCGCTGCCGCGGAATTTTTAATTGCTCAAAAGTACACTTCTAGTGATTATTTAGCCATCCGTGGAGGTTCCAACGGTGGTTTGTTGGTAGGAGCGACCATGACACAGCGTCCTAAGCTGATGAAAGTAGCCTTGCCTGCGGTAGGGGTTTTAGATATGCTACGTTACCATACGTTTACAGCGGGAGCAGGATGGGCTTACGATTATGGAACTGCCGAAGACTCTAAAGAAATGTTCGAGTATTTAAAAGGCTATTCTCCGCTACACAATGTAAAAGAAGGGACAAGCTATCCAGCAACTATGATCACCACGGGAGACCATGACGATCGGGTAGTTCCTGCACACAGTTTCAAATTTGCCGCCGAACTCCAAGCCAAGCAAAGCGGAGAAAACCCTACCCTCATCAGGATTGAAACCAATGCAGGACACGGCGCCGGAACCCCCGTTAGCAAAACCATAGAACAATACGCCGACATCTACGGCTTCACCCTTTGGAATATGGGGTTTGAGGAATTACCGGAAAAGAATTAACAAGGAGTAATTAGAGGGGAGATGGGAGAGGTGAGATGGGAGAGGTGAGAAAATAGAAACTAGAGTCTAGAGCCAAGATTTTTAGACTTAAGACGATAAGACCTAGGACTTAGGAAAGTTTAAAGTGAAAATAAAAGCATTAAAAGAAAGCAATCCGGCCTACTTTTCATGTGCGTAGTAAAACCAAGAAGAAATTTAGCGTTGGCTTAAGCAGTATGGCCTAGCGGAGCGATCGCCATACGGAGGATATAATTTTTTCTTTGGTTTTCAAGAGCAGGAAAATCAGCCTAGCCTTCCCGTCCGACCGGCACGGGCGGGTTGTTTCTTTTCGGCAATGGAAAAGAAAGATATATATAGAAACCTTTAGTGACTCTCAGCTAGTACTCAGCAATCATCAAAAACTAAAATATAATCTAAACTCTAGACCTAAGACTTTTAGACGTACGACGCTTAGACTAAACAAAGTGAAAAGTGAAAACGAAAACATGAAAAGAAAGTAATCCGGCCTACTTTTCATGTGCGTAGTAAAACCAAGAAGAAATTTAGCGTTGGCTGAAGCAGTATGGCCTAGCGGAGCGATCGCCATACGGAGGATATAATTTTTTCTTTGGTTTTCAAGAGCAGGAAAATCAGCCTAGCCTTCCCGTCCGACCGGCACGGGCGGGTTGTTTCTTTTCGGCAATGGAAAAGAAAGATATATATAGAAACCTTTAGTGACTCTCAGCTAGTACTCAGCAATCATCAAAAACTAAAATATAATCTAAACTCTAGACCTAAGACTTTTAGACGAATGAGATAAAAGAGTATTCGAGTACGAGTGAGGCTTCGATACATCCCGAAGTTTCAGGGTTTGCAAAAATCACTCAGCCACCTTTTTAGTATGGAGAGGTGAGTAGTGAGACGGGAGAAAATAGAACCTAGAGTCTAGAATCTAGACCAAAGACTTTTAGACGTACGACGCTTAGACTAAACAAAGTGAAAAGTGAAAAGTGAAAACGAAAACATGAAAAGAAAGCGATTCGGCCTATCGAGAATTTATCGTAAAATTTGAAGTGAAAGCACCGTAAAATTTCAGACTGTCTGAGCCAAGTTCTCTTATTCTAGCTATTACATACCACTATTGGCGAGTTTCTGAAATTTAGGTGCAGAACAAAAAATTTAGATAAAGTCTCGTAAGCCTAGATCTTTTTGTTACTTTTTCCAGCGATGGGAAAAAGTAAAGAATATATATAGAACCTTAATGATTGTCGATTAGTACTAAACAATTAACTCCTCCTCGCTATGCTGTCATTTCGACGAAAGGAGAAATCTCATATTTCCAAAACGAAAAGATGCTTCGTTTCGCTCCACTTCACTCTGTGTGACAACAATCGAGCATCTTTTAAATAGAAAACCAAAACATGAAAGTGAAGTAAACCCGGCCTATCGAGAATTTATCGTAAAATTTGAAGTGAAAGCACCGTAAAATTTCAGACTGCCCGCCCGAACCGGTACGGGCGGGTCTGAGCCAAGTTCTCTTATTCTAGCTATTACATACCACTATTGGCGAGTTTCTGAAATTTAGGTGCAGAACAAAAAATTTAGATAAAGTCTCGTAAGCCTAGACTTCCCGCCCGACCGGCACGGGCGGGTTGCTTCTTTTCGGTAATGGAAAAGAAGAAAAACTTACATCTAAAACATTTATGATTATCGACTAGCAATTCATATACATTAAAAGTTAGAAGTAGGAAGATTCCCATTAATACTCAGTCGCTTCCTCTCATTGACACCGTCAAACCACTGAATTAGGCTTCTGACGAAAGGATAAATCTCATTCATCGAACTTTTTAAAATTTAGAAAGTGAAAAACGAAACCCCAAAACCTAGCCGTTAATCGCTAAAGACTAAAACCTAATAACAAACTAAAAATTAACAAAAAACACTCTTTCTTAAGCAAAAGTTCCTACATTTGCAGATTAACTAAAAAGAAATCATTTTTTGGAAATAGACGTAACCACCATAGGCTTAGGCTATATAGGCTTACCCACATCGGCACTCATGGCTTCACAAGGCTTAAAGGTGTATGGAGTGGATGTCAATCCAAAAGTGGTAGAAACCCTAAATCAAGGGAAAATACATATCGTAGAACCTGACTTAGAACACCTGCTCGCAAAAGCGGTACAGGAAGGCGATTTTAAAGCGGGAACTCAGCCTCAACAAGCCGACACCTATTTAATCGTAGTGCCAACCCCTTTTAAGGGAGATCACGAACCCGATATTTCATTTGTAGAAGCCGCTACCAAGGGGGTTATTCCTTTACTAAAAAAAGGAGACCTCTACATCATCGAGTCTACTTCCCCTGTGGGAACGACCGAAAAGATGGAAAAGCTTATTTATAATGAGCGTCCAGAGTTGAAAGGAGAAATACACATCGCCTATTGTCCAGAGCGCGTATTGCCAGGCAATGTGATGCACGAGTTGGTACATAACGACCGCGTGATCGGCGGAGTGGATGAAGCGAGTACCCAAAAAGCCATCGACTTCTATAAGCAGTTTGTGAAAGGAGAATTACACGCCACCAACGCGCGTACAGCCGAGATGTGCAAGCTTACCGAGAATTCTAGCCGAGATGTGCAAATTGCCTTTGCCAATGAGCTATCGCTCATTTGTGATAAAGCTGGCATTAATGTATGGGAGTTAATAAAGCTCGCTAACAAGCATCCTAGAGTAAATATATTGCAACCCGGTTGTGGGGTAGGCGGACATTGTATCGCCGTAGATCCTTACTTTATTACGTCTGAGTTTCCTATGGAATCACAGATTATAGGAAAAGCACGAGAAATCAATAACTACAAGAGCTTTTGGTGTGCCGAGCAGATTAAAAAAGCAAAACACGACTTTCAATTACAACACGGGCGTCAACCTGCCATCGCCTTAATGGGCTTAGCCTTTAAACCCAATATAGACGATTTACGGGAGTCCCCAGCCAAATACATCGTGCAAAAAGTACTGCAAGATGCGCAAGACGAAGACTACTACATTGTAGAGCCCAACATTCAAGACCACCAGGTGTTTAAGATTACCGACTATAAAGAAGCGGTAGAAAAAGCAGATATCATCGCTTTTTTAGTGGCCCATCAAGAGTTTAAAAGCCTAAGCATCCAAAAGCACCAACTCGTGTTGGATTATTGTGGGGTGAGAAATGCATAAGAAAATAAAGAATGAATTTAGAACAATTTAAAGTATTAAAAGGAAAAAGGGTATTAGTAACGGGAGGTGCGGGTTTACCCCGTGTAATGGAGCTCAATTACATGGGGTGAACCCGTGAAATAATGGCAAAATGGAGGATTTTTATTATGTATATATACTTCAAAGTGAAAAGGACGGTAACAAATACACTGGCTATACGTCAAATTTGCCATTAAGATTTGAGGCTCATCAAAAAGGAAAAGTGAATTCTACAAAGCATCGTAGACCTTTGAAACTGATTTATTTTGAAGGATGTTTATCGCAAGATGATGCTCTAAGAAGAGAAAAATATTTGAAAACACATTACGGAAAAATGTATTTGGGGAATCGCCTCAAATCTTATTTCACAGGTCAAGAAAATAAAGAATGAATTTAGAACAATTTAAAGTATTAGAAGGAAAAAGAGTATTAGTAACGGGAGGTGCGGGTTTCATTGGTTCTAACCTATGCGAAGCTTTACTTAGCTTAAACGCAAAGGTGACCTGTCTAGACAATTTCGCGACCGGACATCGTCACAATATTGCTCCCTTTTTAGAACAAGATAACTTTACGTTAATTGAAGGCGATATTAGAAATTTAGAAACTTGTCAGCAAGCTTGTAAAGGAATCGATTTCGTATTGCATCAAGCAGCCTTAGGTTCTGTTCCTCGTTCTATAGAAGATCCTATCACTAGTAATGAAGTAAATGTTAATGGGTTTTTAAATATGCTCGTGGCAGCTCGCGATCAAGAGGTAAAGCGCTTTATCTATGCGGCAAGCTCCTCTACCTATGGCGATTCAGAAAACTTGCCAAAAGTGGAAGAGGTGATAGGGAAACCTTTATCGCCTTACGCCATCACCAAGTACGTGAATGAATTGTATGCAGATAACTTTAAAAGAACCTACGATCTAGACACCATAGGCTTGCGTTATTTTAATGTGTTTGGACGCAGACAAGATCCTAATGGAGCCTATGCAGCGGTAATCCCAAAATTTGTCATTCAGTTGATGAATCACGAAAGCCCTGTTATTAATGGGGATGGGGCTTACTCCCGTGATTTTACTTATATAGATAATGTAGTACAGATGAACTTGTTGGCGATAAGTACTTCCAATGAAAAAGCTTTAAACGAGGTGTACAATACTGCGGTAGGGGATCGAACCACCATCAAGTCTATGGCAGAGGAGGTTCGCACTTTTTTATCAGCCTATGATCCTAAAATAGCAGAAGTAGAAATCAAACACGGACCCAACCGAAGAGGCGACATCCCGCATTCCTTAGCCTCTATAGAGAAAGCAAAAAATAATTTAAATTACCAACCCACCCACATCTTCAAAGAAGGCTTAAAAGAAGCGACAGATTGGTATTGGGAGAATTTACAATAAAAACAACAATATGGAAAAAATAGCCATCATTGGCCTAGGATATGTAGGTCTACCTTTAGCACGTCTTTTTGCCACTAAATTTCCGGTAATAGGCTTTGATATTAATCAACCTCGCGTAGATGCCCTGCAGGCGGGTCACGACGACACACTCGAAGTCGAAGATGACCTGCTACAAGCCGTCATCAAGACGCAAAACCCTGTAAAAGGAGCCTGCACTGAGCTTGATCGCTCAGAGAGCGAGCATAGTCGAAGAGACAACGGTCTCTTCTGCACCACCAACTTAAAAGATCTCGAAGCCTGTAATTATTACATCATTACCGTCCCTACGCCGGTAGATAAAAACAATAGTCCTGTTTTGGTTCCTTTGCAGAAAGCCAGTGAAACGGTAGGGAAAGTCTTAAAGAAAGGTGATATCGTGATTTACGAATCTACGGTATACCCGGGAGCAACCGAGGAGGAATGCATTCCTATCTTAGAACAAGCTTCGGGCTTGGTGTTTAACCAAGATTTTTATGTAGGCTATTCTCCAGAGCGTATCAATCCAGGCGATAAAGAACACACCGTAGAAAAAATCTTAAAAGTAACTTCTGGAAGTACTCCAGAAATAGGAGAAAAAGTAAACGATTTGTACAAGGCGGTGATTACTGCGGGAACGCACTTGGCACCAACCATCAAAGTGGCAGAAGCCGCTAAGGTGATTGAAAATTCTCAACGCGATATCAATATTGCTTTTGTAAATGAGCTAGCCAAAATTTTTAATATTTTAGATATAGACACTCAGGCGGTCTTGGAAGCTGCAGGCACCAAATGGAATTTCCTACCTTTTAAACCTGGCCTAGTAGGCGGACATTGTATTGGCGTAGATCCTTATTATTTGGCGCAAAAAGCACAAGAACGCGGTTACCATCCCGAGATTATTCTGGCAGGTCGTCGCATGAACGACAGCATGGGGCAATACGTGGCTAGTGAAGTGATTAAGCTTATGCTCAAGAACGATATTAAAATAAAAAACGCCAACATCTTAGTCTTAGGGATTACCTTTAAAGAAAACTGCCCAGATGTGCGCAATACTAAGGTGGTAGATGTGATCAAACACCTAGAAGAGTACGAAACCAACCTCACCATCTACGACCCATGGGCAAACCCCAAAGAAGTACAACACGAATATGGGGTAACTTCTCATGTCACCCTGAGCGGAGTCGAAGGGTCTCTTGAAGGGTACGACGCCATCGTCCTTACCGTAGCCCATAACCAGTTTTTAGAACTGAATTTAGAACAACTCAAAGCCGATAAGGCGGTGGTCTATGATGTAAAGGGTGTGTTAGGAGATAAAGCGGAAGCGAAACTATAAATTAGGAAAGGGGTTTAATCTTAAAAGTTAAAAAAAATAGTTCATTTGATAAAAGAATGAAAAGATGTTAAAAAAAACAAGGAATTGGCTACGTGAGTAAATGATGATAGTTTTAAAAAAGAAAACCTATCGATTATTAGTAAACAAAAACCAGAGAAGCATTTTTTTGATTAGCTTTGTAAGCTATAAAAAATACTAGATAGAAGGATGAACTGGTTTGTATTATATGTAAAGAGCAGAACCGAGAAAAAGGTAGCCACTCGACTAGAAGCGCAGGGTTTCACGGTGTTCTGTCCTACAAAGATAGAGGAACGTCAATGGTCTGATCGCATCAAGAAAGTAGAAATGCCTTATTTTACATCCTATGTGTTTGTGCAATGTGAAGAGAAGCAAGCCCCAACGGTTTTAGCAACTTCGGGGGTGGTACGCCGACTGTTTTGGCTGGGGCAGCCCGGGGTTATTTATGAAAGAGAGATGCAGGAGGTAAGACAATTTTTTAGTGAACACAAAACTGCTAACATTAGCTACGAGGCGTTTACCGCAGGAGAGGAAGTATATATTCAAAAAGGAAAATTGCAGCACCGGAAAGCGGTGGTGTTGAAAAACGATAAGACTAAAGTTACGCTGAGTATTCCCGCCTTGGGCTGTGCTTTTAAAGTGACTTTGCCCAAAAATGAAATAGGAAGAACAAGCTAATTTTTCTCCTATTTATCAATTAATTTAGATTTGGTCCCTGGGACCGAAGAGGCGAAGCCGTGTTAAAATTGCTAAGGACGTTGAAGCAAAAAAATGTTTGGAAGCTACTTACAAACGTATAATTAAACACAACAAATGAATTATACCAATTTAAAAAATAAAAAAGTATTAGTAACCGGCGGAGCCGGCTTCATAGGTTCCAACTTATGTGAAGAACTTTTAAACCAAAATGCCAAAGTTACCTGTCTCGATAATTTTGCAACGGGACATAAACACAACCTGGATGCGATAATAAACAACGCCGACTTTACCCTAATTGAAGGGTAATTTCCTACATTGCGGCAAATATCCTATATTTGGGATAAAATCCAAATCATGACAGTAATTGAAGTTATA
>NZ_JAVHUL010000057.1 GCF_031085155.1 Mesonia profundi
TTATAGCTAAAACAAGTTACTGATTATCAGTAAGATGAACAACTTTTTTCTTTTAAATCATAATGCACAACGGGTTTAATTAATCTATTTTTAATCTTATTTTCCCTGTAGATCATGATGATGACTAACAATAAAAAAATGGATAATATAGAGTATAACCAAGCTGTTTTAGTTTTGGATTGTGCCAAATCTTCCATCAAGAGACTTTCACGTTTAGAATCAATTAAAGCTCTTTCATATTCTGTCAGCCTATAGCGCGCATTCTCTAACATTAAATTTTTTCTTAAGTCTTTACCTATGAAGATCTCTTTATTTTTTATGTGTTCTTTGAGGTAATGATAAGCCTCTTTATAGTTTCCTTTAGCTTCTTCGTATCTACTTCTATAAAAATAAATTTCGCTTAACTGCTCATACAAAGACAATTTATTAAGTGTTTTTGTTGCTTTATTAAAATTAGAGTCTGCTAAGCCAAATTGCTCTATTTGTGCGTAATAACGGGCTAGTAATAAATAAGCTGTAGAAACTAAAGTCCGATTATAATTATGTTTCTTGATGTCTAAAGTCGTGATGAATTCTAACTCATTTATATAAGAGCTTACACTTTTGAGTTTCTCATTATCTAATTGGTTCCAAACTATGTTTACAATAACATCATGTTTAAATACGTGCTCTAGAGAATCTGCTAGATGCAAAGATTTTTCATAAAACTTATTTGAAGTTTCATAATCTTTATTCTCCAAAACCCAAGTACTACCTATGCCGTTATAATTGAGCATTAAAAGCTCGGGGTAATTGTTCTTTAAACAAATTTCTTTGGATTTTATATATTTTCCTTAGCGGAAACATAATCAGTTACCGCTTCATCATTCATGGCCATAACATTATAAGCATTGGCAGAAAAAAAAGGACTTTTACTTTTAAAGGATTCCTCTAACAGCTGAAGAGCAATTTTTTTTGAATTATTAAAATCTGAATCAGAATACTTCTTTAAGCTATCATCCAGTAATTTTTGTAAATGAGAATTCTCTTTAATTCCATTCATATTTTGTCCTTGGGCCACAGAGAAATGGCTTATAAGACAGAAAAAAAGGTAGAGTATGTTTTTATTCAAAAATAAAATTTCTTAAAAGGGTAAATTTAACCTTTTTATAGAAAAATTAACAGCTAAAAGAAGGAATTTATCTCAAATAACTCCAATAAATAAGGAGTGAATAAGTATGTTTTAATTCTTTAGAAACGAATTATAGATATTAATTGAATGTTAAAATTTATTTTGCAACTTCTGTATTCACATATATTTGTTTCTATGAAAAACATATCTATACTTAGCATTTTTGTCCTTTTTAGTTTAACTACTGTTGCTCAAAAATCAGTTTCTCCATACAAATGGGATTGGATAAGAGACGGGATTTGGACCGGTGCTGCTATTGCAGGAACGGTTGGTGGTTATTCTTTAATTATTAATAAGGATGATATTACAGAAACAGAATTAGCTGAAATCGTAGCTAATAAAGATGATATCAATTTTATGGACCGTTGGCTAGAAGGTAATTATTCTGAGGATGCTATTACCCACAGCTACATCCCTTTTGGGGTTGCTTTTGCAGCACCCGCCCTATTATTATTTGATGATAAAATTAATGATGATGCCGCATTAGTGATGGGGCTTTATCTAGAAAGTCTTTCTACTACAGCGGCTTTATATACTATTACTGCAGGATTGGTAAATCGCTCAAGACCTTATGTGTATAATGAAGGAGAAATAGTTCTAGGAAAGAGGTTAAAGAATAACGGACAGCGCTCCTTTTATTCTGGTCATGTGGCAGCGACAGCTTCAGCATCCTTTCTCACGGCTAAGGTATTTAATGATTATCATCCAGATTCTCCTGCGCTTCCTTATGTCTGGGCTGGAGCTGCTATTTTACCAGCAAGTGTTGGTTACTTTAGAATAAAAGCTGGACAACATTTTTTAACCGATGTTCTTTTGGGCTATGCCTTGGGAGCTGGAGCTGGTATTCTAATTCCAGAACTTCACAAAACGAAAAACGAAAAAATTGATGTCTATCCTACTTCAGGAATTAATGATTTTACAGGAGATCGCTACAGCGGAATGACTTTTAGATATACGTTCTAAAGTAGTTTAAACTATATAGAAACAGAAAGAGTCGAGAATTAAAATTCTCGACTCTTTTTATATCGGTTAGTTAGGTAGGTGTTAAACATTAAACCTGAAATGCATTACATCTCCATCTGCTACTACATATTCCTTACCTTCTACACTTAGTTTTCCAGCATCTTTTACTTTCGCTTCACTTCCAAAAGAAACAAAATCGTCATACTTAATCACTTCCGCACGAATAAAGCCTTTTTCAAAATCGGTGTGGATAACTCCTGCAGCTTGCGGAGCGGTTGCGCCAACAGGAATAGTCCAAGCTCTCACTTCTTTTACCCCAGCGGTAAAGTAAGTTTGTTGGTTTAATAATTTATAAGCAGATCTAATCAGTTTAGCAGAACCTGCTTCCTCTAGACCTATATCATTTAAGAACATTTTACGCTCTTCATAATCTTCAAGCTCTGTAATATCTGCTTCTGTTCCTACTGCAAGCACTAAAACTTCGGCATGTTCGTCTTTCACCGCTTCTTTTACTTTTTCTACGTAAGCATTTCCGTTAACGGCAGCATCTTCATCTACATTACATACATACATCACTGGCTTATCGGTAATAAACTGTAAAGGCGCAACAAACTCTTTGCGTTCTTCTTCATTTAAGTCAATTGCTCTTACAGAAATCCCCGACTCTAAGCCTTTTTGAAGTTTTAAAAGAACGTCTTGTTCTTTTATCGCTTCTTTATTTCCGGTTTTTGCTGCTCTTTTTACTTTTTCAAGCTTCTTCTCAACTGTTTCTAAATCTTTTAATTGAAGCTCTATATCTATCGTTTCCTTGTCACGAATAGGATCTATGTTTCCGTCAACATGTATAATATTTTCATTATCAAAACATCTAAGAACGTGCAATATAGCATCGGTTTCTCTAATGTTTCCTAAAAATTGATTTCCTAAACCTTCTCCCTTACTCGCTCCTTTTACCAATCCTGCGATATCTACAATATCTACAGTGGCTGGTAAAACTCGTTCTGGTTTTACTAATTCTTCCAATTTTTCTAATCTAGAGTCAGGTACATTAACTACTCCTATATTAGGTTCTATAGTACAAAATGGGAAATTGGCGCTTTGTGCTTTAGCGTTTGATAAACAATTAAATAAGGTTGATTTTCCAACGTTTGGCAATCCTACTATTCCTGCTTTCATAGTTTTTTTAAATACATTTTTCGAGCCGCGAATATACAGAATGATTTTGTTTAATCCTGCATTGAGAGGTTAATTCCGGAAGTCCGCAAGTTCCGTAAAGACGGGCTTTCCTTAAATTTTTAAAAATATTTTTTTGATTCTTATCTCGAGAACCTATCTGTAGCGTTCGGGAAGTCTGTACCTACTGTTTATACAGGCTTACTCCAAGTTTCTTCATGAATGAAGAAATATGGCATCATTGCAATCTTTTTTTAAGTAAATATTACCTAGACCTTATTAAAAATTAACATTTGATAGAGGTATATTTGATTTAATCAGAAAAAGAATTAAAACGACCAGAGATGAAAAAAATAATAATTACGGCATTGTGTTTAACTTTTGGTTTAACCAATTACGCCCAGACCAAAGATAAATTAGAGAAAACAGTTACTACAAAGACCACTGTAAAGAATCATGAGGGGGAAGAAGTAGCTATCAAAAAAAGAAAAATTAGGGCGCAACAGCAACTAGGAGTTGAAAATAATAACAAGACCAACCAAACGGTGATAAGATATAAACCTCAAATTTCTAGTTCTACTTCCTTTGAGAGTGAAGAAGATAGTTTCATGATTGCTCCAGACAGAAAAGGCTATGTAGTATATAAGATGGATGGAAAAAGGAAAGTTCAATATGCAGTGATAAGAAAAATGCCAGAAAAAGAAATGTATGTATTACATACTAAAGAGTATGACTCTTTTGGGTACTTTGACAAAGAAGGTAATTTTGTAGTAGGAAACTATGATCCTAAAGCAGATGCCGTGATTTTAAAGAAGTATAAAATTAATAGACCTACAAGATAATTCTATCACTTATCAATAATAATAAAAGCCCATTCTTTCGAATGGGCTTTTTACTTTATAAATCGTGCATATAAGCCTGTTTCTCTAACAGCTTCTCTTCTGTTTCTACATTGTTGTCATCTGGGATGCAACAATCTACAGGGCATACCGCAGCACATTGTGGTTCATCATGAAAGCCTTTACATTCCGTACATTTATCAGCTACGATAAAGTAGTATTCGTCACTTATAGGCTCCTGTGCCTCATCTGCGTTTGCTTCTTTTCCATTAGGGAGTACAATATCACCATTAAGGTTAGTGCCATCGGCATATCGCCAATCATCAGCACCTTCATAAATGGCGGTATTTGGACACTCAGGTTCGCAAGCTCCGCAATTAATACATTCGTCTGTTATAATTATAGCCATTTTATTCTTTTTATATATGTAACTTTGTACAAAAATAAAGCCATTCACGTAGATAACCAAATAATATGAATGTAGAAGCACGTATCAAATCTTTTTATTTATTAGGGAATTCGTTAAAACGATTTTTAAAGCATGAAAAAGCCTCCTCCACTTCCGAAGAAAACTTTTTTAATCTCTTAAACGAGAAAGTAGATAATGCCATACATTACAATGGTTGGTTCACCAAAAAGAATATTCTTTTTTCTTTACAACAATGGAGTGAAGCTTTAGAAAAAGAAAAACTAGAAGATTGGCTTTCTCATTATGAGATTCCAAAAGATAAAAACTTTACGGTTGCCATCATTATGGCCGGAAATATCCCTTTAGTAGGCTTTCACGATTTTCTTTGTGTTTTACTTAGCGGAAACAAGGTTTTAATCAAACAGTCTTCTAACGACGATCAGATTTTACCCGTTATTACTCAGTTTTTAGAAGAGCTAGAACCCGCATTTAAAGAGAGAATTAGCTTTACCAAAGATCGCTTAGAAAATTTTGATGCGGTGATCGCTACCGGAAGCAATAATACCGCTCGCTATTTTGAATACTATTTCTCTAAGAAACCACATATTATTCGGAAGAATAGAAATTCTGTGGCCATCTTAACTGGAAATGAGTCCAAAGAAGAACTAGCGCCTTTAGGTGAAGATATTTTTCGTTACTACGGATTAGGCTGTCGCAATGTTTCCAAAATGTATGTTCCCAAAGAGCAAAAGTTAGATTACTTTTTTGAAGCGGTTTACGATTGGCACCCTATTATTGACTCTAATAAATATGCCAACAATTACGACTATAACAAGGCCGTTTACTTAATGAGCGAGTTCAAGATCTTAGATAATGGATTCTTAATCCTGAAGAAAGACGAGTCCTTCTCCTCTCCTATCGCTTCTTTATTTTATGAAGAATATGATGATCTCGAAGCCTTAAAATTAAAGTTAGAAAAAGAGCAAGAAAATATACAATGCATTGTTTCTAATGGATTAGATCCCCAGCATATTCCCTTCGGAAAAACCCAGCAACCAAGTTTAACCGACTATGCAGATCAAGTGGATACCATGAAATTTTTAATTGACTTATAGTTAAAACGAAAAGTGATGAAAAAGCATAATTTTAGTGCAGGTCCCTGCATTTTGCCTCATTCGGTTTTTAAAGAAGCTTCACAAGCGGTGTTAGATTTTAATAATTCTGGTTTATCCATCTTAGAAATATCTCACCGCAGCAAAGATTTTGTAAGTGTAATTGAAGAAGCAAGAGCTTTGGTTTTAGAGCTTTTAGGTTTAAAAAATAAAGGTTATCAAGCCTTGTTTTTGCACGGCGGCGCAAGTACGCAGTTTTTAAGTGTAGCCTATAATCTACTAGAGAAAAAAGCAGCTTATCTAAATACAGGAACTTGGTCTTCTAAAGCAATTAAGGAAGCTAATTTGTTTGGAGAAATAGTTGAAGTAGCGTCCTCTAAAGACAAACATTTCAGTTATATACCTAAAAATTATTCCGTAGATAATTCTTCAGACTACTTTCACTGTACCAGCAACAACACTATTTATGGTACGCAAATGAAAGAATTTCCTTCGGTAGAAATTCCTATGGTTTGTGATATGAGTAGTGACATATTTTCGCGTCAATTAGACTTTAGCAACTTTGATTTAATTTATGCCGGAGCTCAAAAAAATATGGGTCCTGCGGGAACCACTTTAGTGGTCGTAAAAAAAGCTATTCTTGGCAAAGTAAGCCGAGAAATTCCTTCTCTTTTAGATTATCAAATTCAAATAGAAAAAGAGAGCATGTTTAACACTCCGGCGGTTTATGCTGTTTACGTTTCCTTACTTAATCTTAGGTGGTTACATTCCTTAGGCGGAATTAAGGAAATCGAAGAAGTAAATGAGAAAAAAGCACAACTCTTATATTCAGAAATAGATATCAATCCTTTATTTAAGGGTTTTGCGGCCAAAGAAGACCGTTCTATGATGAATGCCACCTTTAATTTAAAAGATAACAACTTAGAATCTGTATTTAATCAAATGTGCCAAGAGGCTAATATTAATGGTATCCATGGTCATCGTAGTGTTGGCGGTTATCGAGCTTCTATGTACAATGCCTTACCTCTCTCTAGTGTAGAGGTTTTGGTAGAAGTAATGAACGAATTAGAAAGAAAAGCATAAGATGAACATTTTAATCAACGATGGGATTTCCCCGGCAGGAATAGCGGCCTTAGAAAAAGCAAACTTCAAGTTGTTTCAAACTAAGGTAGCACAGTCTCAATTGGCCAACTATATCAATAAGAATACTATTGAGATCATCCTGGTTGGAAGCAATACACAAATCCGTAAAGAATTGATAGACCAATGTCCACAACTTAAGCTTATTGGCTGCAGCAGTATTGAATTAGACCCTATAGATGTCGCTTACGCGGAAAAAAAGGACATTAAAGTTATTCATACGCCAAATGCATTTTCTCGTAGTGTTGCCGAAATGGTTTTTGCTCATATTTTTAGTAACATTCGTAATTTAAAAAACACCAATCAAGATATGCCGTTGGAGGGCGATTCTCGTTTTAAAGAATTAAATAGCGGCTATAGCAATGCGTCAGAACTTCAAGGGAAAACCTTAGGAATTATTGGTTTTGGAAGAACGGGGAAAGAAGTGGCTAAAATTGCTCTAGGTTTAGGAATGAAAGTACTTGTGAGCAGTAAGAATTCAGAAGAAATTAGCCTGAAGCTTAACTTTTTTGACGGACAAGAGGTTTCTTTTACTATTCCTTCTGCTTCTTTGCAAGAAGTATTAAAAACGGCAGATATTGTTACACTTCACGTGCCAGCGCAAAATGAATACCTAATTACAAAAGAAGAACTCGAACTTATGAAACCTACCGCAGGGATCATCAACACTTCTAGAGGTGACGTGTTAGATGAGGTTGCTTTGGTAGAAGCCTTAAACGATAAAAAAATAGCCTTTGCGGGCTTAGATGTCTTTGAGAAGGAACCCAATCCAGAAATTCAAATTCTCATGCATCCCGCCATTTCTTTAAGTCCGCATATTGCGGGTTCTACGCAAGAAGCCCAAGATAAGAGCGCAGTAGAGCTCAGTAATCAAATAATTAATATATTCGCAAAATAATAATTAATACTATTTTATCATGCAAAAATACCTTTTCGCTTGTATCTTTTTACTTTTTACTGCGTTTAGCTTCGCTCAAGTTCAAACTGGGAAAGCTTCTTTTTATGCTGATAAATTTGAAGGAAGAAGAACTGCAAGTGGAGTAAAATACCACCATAATAAGGCAACCGCGGCACACCGTCACCTACCTTTTGGAACCAAAGTGAGAGTCACCAATTTGGCTAACAATAAAACCACGGTAGTAGAAATTAATGACAGAGGACCTTTTGTAAGCGGAAGAATTATTGACCTTTCTAAGTCTTCAGCAAAGAAATTGGGCTATTTAGGAATGGGAGTTACCGATGTCGCTATTGAAGTAATTGGAGGTGATAGCGATGCTATTGCAGATGTTTCTACTCCGGCAGATATAGATAATGGAGAACCTACCACTTCTAATGTTAGTACTAATCCTGAGCCTAATGCAAATCCTGATGCTTCTGTCGCTCAAGTAGAACCTTTAGAGTTTTATGAGTTAAACATTAATAGAGTTGAGCCAGATTGGTTTGGAATACAAATAGGCAGTTTTCAGGAACTTACGAATTTAATTCGTTTGGCAGATAATTTAAAAGGAAGCTACCAGAAAGATGTTATCGTTCAAGTTAAGGTGATTCAAGACATCAAAGTGTATACGCTAGTGGTTGGCAAATTTAAAACCAGAGATAAAGCTGAAAAATTTAAAACTGAAGTTTCTAAAAGATATCCTGAAAGTTTCATCGTAGATTTTTCTAAATTTTAATAAAAACCCTTACCCTTATGAAAAATATATTCTTTCTCTGTATTCTACTTATAACGCTTTACAGTTGCAGCAGCACTTCAGCTATAAATCAGTCTCATCAAGAAGTAACTTCTCAGGAAATCAACGATACCTTGAATTACAGTTTAACCTATCAGGTTATTATGGAAGAACCTGGCTTTAATTCTTGGCTTAAAAAACAGCAGCCCAAAAGTTATTATGAACTAAGTTTCTTAGAAAAGAAAAATGCGTTCTTCGCGACTTCTTATAATAACAGGGTTGACAAAGAAAATTATAACAAAGATTTGTATCCTTGGGAGATTAACTATGATCCTAATCTAACGTATGGTTTAGAAGTAAATTATTCGTTATACCAATACTTCTTGTACTTTCAAGAGAAATACAAGCAAACCCTTTAAAAATCTACTATGAAGAAACTGAAAGAACGTTGGGGCATTAAAACCAACTTTCAGCTCGTCATTATATTTTTCGTTTTTTCAATTACCGGCTCTTCAGCCGTTTTTGCGGCGAAACCTTTTTTAAGTTTTATTCACTTAAATCGTGAACAGTTTCCTGATGCCTTTTTTTGGGGAGGGTTACTATATTATCTCTTGCGGATCTCTATAATATTTCCCATTTACCAAATCTTATTGGTTTGCTTCGGATGGCTTTTTGGTCAATTTAAATTCTTTTGGGGTTTTGAGAAGAAAATGTTGAGACGTTTAGGATTGGGACGTTTTTTACCTGAAGAAGAGGAGAATTAAGACTTAGTCTTTCTTTTTTGTAAGCTTCCCCAAAATTAGGACAAATAGAAGTTATAATTAATTTTAAATTTGTCAACTATGAAACAAAGTAAA
>NZ_JAVHUL010000058.1 GCF_031085155.1 Mesonia profundi
TTATAGCTAAAACAAGTTGCTGATTATCAGTAAGATGAACAACTTTTTTCTTTTAAATCATAATGCACAACGGGTTAACTATATATAATAGTATGCATGGTGATTAAGATCAAAAACGGTAAAAGCAATTCTCCTTATAAAGGCCATTAGTGCAAAAAAATAACACTTTGAACTAAAAAATGCAACCTTTTATCTAGGCAGTATGTCTTAATTGTAAATAAATTGCTATTTTTAGATAAAGAATTAAATATAAAAACTAAACAAAAAAACGAATTTTGAAGAACATTAAGTTAAAATGCGTCGTTGTAGACGATTCAAACATACAACGATTATCTATTATTAAATTAGTTAAAGATCATTCCAACTTAGAGCTTGTAGGAGAGTATAATAATGCTTTAAAAGCGAAAGAAGCACTTAGAAAAAATACAATAGATTTAATTCTTCTGGATATTGAAATGCCTATATTATCTGGATTTGATTTGTTAGATAAACTTCAGGACAGACCTGAAATTATTTTTATTACAGGGAAAACACAATACGCTTTTAAGGCATTTAACTATGAAGCGGTAGATTTTCTACAAAAACCTGTAGATAAAGAAAGGTTTGACGTAGCTATAAAAAAAGTGTTAAACATTCATCATTTAAAAAATAATAAAACCCCCTCCAAAGATAGAAATTATATTTTTATAAAAAGTAAGCTTAAGAATTACAAGCTTTTTCTAGACGATGTAAAATACGTAGAAGCCTTTGGAGATTATGTGAATATTTTTACTGAAAATCAAAGTTATATTGTTTTGTCCACCATGAAGGGTTTTGAGCAAAAATTACCCGAAAATCAATTTATGCGCGTGCATAAATCTTACATCATTAACCTATTTAGAGTTAAGCATTATGATGCAAAAACGATTTGGATAGATGATTTCCAAATGCCTATTAGTCGTAATAGGAAGAAAAAATTAGAAGATGTATTATCTGGTATTATTACCCAAAACTAATAAGGATCTACATTAATGATCACTCTTATTTTTTTAAAACTCCCTATTGAATCATAGGTTTTTTTCACTTTTTCTATAAAGCCTTTTGTTTTTGAGATAGAGTGCTCCGGAGGGATTTTAATAATGATGTTTTTATAGTACTCATTTCTTATTCTAGCAACTGGAGGAAATTCGGGGCCAAGAACATTTTCTTTCAAGCCTTGTGCTAATCCTTTTGCAAACCATGAAGAGGCTTCATTTACCCCATTAAAATCTCTACCTTTAAAAGTGAGTTTAATCAGCCTATAGATAGGAGGATATTTAAAATTATGACGCTCTTGCAACTGCTCCTTATACATTTCTACATAACTATGCGTGGTCACTTGTTGTAAAATTTGATGATTGGGGTTGTAAGCTTGAATCAGCACTTTTCCTCGCTGCTGAGTTCTTCCTGCTCTTCCTGCCACTTGCACCAACATATGAAAACTTCGTTCGTGGGCTCTAAAATCTGGAAAGTTGAGAAGACTATCTGCATTCATCACCCCTACCAAATCTACATTTCTAAAGTCCAATCCCTTGCTAAGCATTTGTGTTCCTATTAGCACATCTATTTCTTGCTGCTCAAAAGCGGTGATAATTTTTTCGTAGCCATGCTTACCCCTTGTCGTATCTAAATCCATTCTTCCTATTTTATTGTCAGGAAATAAAGATTTTAGTTCGGTTTCAATTTGCTCTGTTCCAAAGCCTTTCGTACTTATCTCGGTACTTTTACAAGCCATACATTGCAATTGCATCGCCATATGATAGCCACAATAATGACATCGCAACGAGTTGTTATGTTTATGATAAGTAAGGCTCACATCGCAATTAGGACATTGCGGAGAATTACCACATATATTGCACTCTAGAATAGGGGAAAAGCCTCTTCGGTTTTGAAAAAGAATGATTTGCTTTCCTTCCGATAAGGTCTTTTTCATCTCCCCTAAAAGCGTATCAGAAAAATGACCTTTCATCAATTTTCTCTTGTGCTTATCTTTTATGTCCACTAATTCAATTTGAGGAGGCAACACATTTCCATACCTTCTATTCAACGTCACTAAGCCGTATTTATGATGTTGCGCATTAAAATAGCTTTCTAAACTCGGCGTGGCAGATCCCAGTAGCAAATTAGCTTGGGTAAAATTCGCCAACACCACCGAAGCGTCTCTCGCCTGGTATCTAGGCGCAGGATCATACTGTTTAAACGTGGTTTCATGAGATTCATCTACAATGATAAGCCCTAGTTGTTGAAAAGGTAAAAAGATAGAAGACCTTGCACCTATCACAATTTTCCCTTTGCTTCCTTCCAATACGTGCTTATATACCTCTACCCTTTCATTTAAAGAATATTTACTATGAAATACCAAGACATCATCGCCAAAATACTTTTGTAGCCTAGAAATAAGTTGTGTAGTTAAGGCTATTTCGGGTAACAAATACAAGGTTTGCTTTCCTTTAGCTATGGTATCTTTTATCAGCTGAATATATATTTCGGTTTTACCGGAAGAAGTGATTCCGTGTAGCAGAGTTACTTTTTTCTCTTCAAAATGTTCGTTGATTTCCGCGTAAGCTTGCTGCTGATGTTCATTTAGATCCAACTGAAATTTTTCTATTTCCTGCTGCTGATCTGTTCTATCTTGTTGTAAATAATACTCTTCTAAAATCGCTTTGTCTACCAGGGTTTTTATAATGGCCGCTGAAGCACCACTTTCTTTGGTAAGCTCCTTTACACTAATGGGTTTTTTAGATTTTGCCCGAAGCGAAAACAACGTAAGCACAACACTACTTTGCTTGGGTGCTCTATTTAAACTCTCTAAAAGACTTTGCAGCTCTTTTTCTTCATCATAGGTGTTGGCTAACTTTATGTAGCGTATCAGCTTGGGTTTATATTGCTTGTATAACTCCTGACTCACAATAATTACTTCTTTTGCGACTAGCTTTTGTAATAAATTGAGCACATTCTTTTTTCCCAAAAGCTGACTGATCTCTTTTATCTTAATAACCGACTGTCGCTGTAAAGCTTCATACACCAAATACTCTTCATCGGTGAGGTTAGCTTCATCAATAGTTGTTTTGGTATTTAGCTCTACTACTGTTTCACTCTCCAGCAAAAAAGCACTGGGTAAAGCCGCTTTTAAAACATCGCCCTCGGTACACATATAATAAGAGGAAATCCACTTCCAAAATTTTAGTTGTATGGGGGTTACCACGGGCTGCTCATCCAGTAACTGCTCTATCAGCTTCGCTTGATAGACTTTTGGAGCTTCGTGGTGCATATGTGCCACAATACCAGTATAGACTTTTGTTTTACCAAAAGGGACTGCCACCCGCATTCCTACTTGCAAAACCACTGCATCTTCTTCTAAAACTTGGTATGTAAACCTAGTAGGAATCGGCAAAGGTAAAATTACGTCTATATAGTGATTCATTTTTATTCAAGAGTTTAAAATTCTATGAAATCTGAAATAAAAAAACCTACGAGATACTTGTAGCATATCGTAGGATCTTTATTTGTTTTTAATCGTGTCCGACTAAGACATTAGACCCTGCCTTTGTCGGCAGACGCTGCCCTTCCGAACGTTTCATCTGGGTGAGCACTTTTAGATAATAGAAATTAGATTTATTTTCAACTACCTAAAAACAGAGTCTTAACTTTTATATTACAGTTACAAACCTGATATAAAAAGTAAGGTCAAATATACAAATACTTCGCTTCTTACTTCCATCAATAATTAAGAGGAGTGTTTTAAAGATTTAATCAGACATTACTAATTTATTTTAAAAAATTATTCTAATAGTCGGCGCCATTTCATGGTTTTATAAAATATACCTATATAACCACGAACATTCAATACATTAGGATGGTCTTGATCTATCCAAATCTTAGATTTATAAATCTTACCATCATTGGGATTTAGAACGGTCCCATCTACATATTCATCTTGGTCTTTCTCAAAGTCCTTTAATAGGATAAGCCCTAATATTCTTTTGTTTTTATTTTCTCCTTCACAATTTGAACAAAGATTATTTTCTTTACTCTTGTCCATAATCTCTATCAATTCTCCATTTACTTTACCTTCATCTTCATAAATATTTATAATGGAACGAACTTCTCCTGTTTCTTCGTCTTTCATCACTTTCCATTTCCCCAACACCGATTGGCCTAGGCTAATCTGAGAAAGAAATAAACAAGTAAACGTAAGAAATAGGTACTTCATAAAAAGAAATGTATTTAGAGGTTATTCGTTAAGTGTAGGCTATTATTTACCCAACATGTCTTCTTTTAAACCATCGTCTACAGGATTCTTAGAAAGCCAGATCCCGAATAAGGCTTTTTTGAAATCCATTCCTTCTATTACTCCTTTTTCTTTTCCGTTTTTATAAGAAACAACTCCTTTTCCTGGTTGGTAGGTAATATCAAAAACATCTCCTTTTTTAATTTCCTCCCCAAAGAAGCTTATAAATTGGTCTATTTTAGATTGCAACGGAGCTACATCTCCATTCGTAGAACTTTCAAATCCTTCTTCTACGGCACTCACCATTTTACTGCTACTTACTAATCGAGAAACGATTTGCAATTTTACCGCCATCGCTTCATCACTATTCATAATCTCTTTGGCGTTAGAAGATTTTGCATTAAGGTACAAACCTCCTACATATAAATCTATCCAAAGTTTCGATCTAGTTCCGGCTCCGTTTAAGCTTAAGGTGTGTTCTCCAAAGGTTTCAGAAGTTGGTATTTCTACTCCCCCAACCTTCTTAGTCTGCGCCGATGACAAGTTGACGGCAAAAACTACTGCTAAGATAATGGCTATTTTATTCATAACTAAAATGTTTGATTCGTGGTTTAAGATATTATTTTTTTTGTTTTTAATCTATAAATTGAAGCATTTAATTCAAATCCTAACAATAAAATGTTAGCATTTATCCATATATAAAGCATTAAAATCAATAAAGCTCCTATAGATCCATACAGCTCATTATAGCTGCTAAAGTTTTCAATATAGATGGTAAACATATAAGTAGTTATCAAAATTAATACCATGGTAAAAAAGGCACCGATTGAAAAGTATTTTGACTGCTTCCCTTCTTTGGTTCCAAAATAATATAAGGTAGCTACCGCATTATATATGATTAGTAAAAAAACTGAAAATCTACCTATTTGCGCCCACATCACATTCTCTGGAAATACCCCCATTGCTTCTAAGTTATCGATGATGTAAGTAAGATAAAATACTAGAACCACGGCGGTCAAGAGCATGATTGCGATGATTAGAGAAACTCCTAAAGCAACAAAGTATTGTCTTATAATAGAGCGATTAATATGGGTATGATAAGAATATTCAAACCCCGTAAAAATAGCGTTAATCCCATTGGTCATTAAAAAAATAGATAATATAAACACAAAGGATAGAAGGCCTGCTCTAGGGGTATTTACAATATCGGCAAAGATTTCATTAAAAAATTCGGAAGTTTGCGGAGGCAAGAGAGAATCTAAAAAAGCAAGAAGCTTAATATCAAAATCATCTATAAACCATACAAACGGAATCAAGTTTAAGACAAACAACAAAAAAGGAAAAATAGCCATAAAAAAGCTAAAAGCTATCGAACTGGCGCGAGTAGAAAAGGTTCCCTTCACGATCCCTACAGTGTAAATCTCACCTAGGTCATAAAGACTCAGCCCTTCCAAACCAGGAAGAATAATAGCTTTGCTTTTTTCTTCTAGCCAATTTAAAATAGATTGTATTTTTCCTTCCTTTGTTACATCTTTAGGCATTTATTCAACTGCTTTTAAACTCAAATCTAAATTTGAAACCGAATGCGTTAATGCGCCACTAGAAATAAAATCTACACCACATTCTGCATAGTTTCTAATGGTTTCTAGGGTGATTCCTCCACTAGATTCTGTCTGACATTGATCCCCAATCATATTTACTGCCTTCTTGGTATCTTCATAATTAAAGTTATCTATCAAGATGCGATGCACTCCTTTGGTTTCTAGAATTTCTTGTATTTCGGTTAGATTTCTTGCTTCCACAATAATCTTTAAGTCCAAGTTGTTCTCTTTTAAATACTGCTGTGTTTTCTCAATGGCTTGCGTAATTCCCCCACAAAAATCGATGTGATTGTCCTTAAGCATCACCATATCGTATAAAGCAAAGCGATGGTTCTCCCCTCCTCCAATCTTCACGGCCCATTTCTCTATGGCGCGAATTCCGGGTGTCGTTTTACGCGTATCCAAAACTTTTGCTTTGGTATGACTTATCTTATCTGCGTATTCTTTGGTTTTGGTAGCAATGGCACTCATGCGCTGCATCGCATTTAACACCAAACGCTCGGCTTTTAAAATTGACTGACTTTTTCCTGAAACGTAAAAAACAATATCTCCATATTTTATAGGGTCTCCTTCGTTCTTTAAGGTTTCTATTTTCAGGTCTTTATCGATGTAATGAAATACTTTTTTAGCAAACTCTATTCCTGCGATAACTCCTTCATCTTTCACCAAAAGTTTGGCTTTTCCTGTCGCCGTTGGCGGAATACAAGCTAAAGAACTGTGGTCTCCATCCCCAACATCCTCACGTATAGCGTTTTCTATAATAATTTTCACTTCTTTTTCAAACTGTTCTTGACTAATCATTATTTATTTATTTTAGCACTACTAAAATATAGTAAATAATACACTTATGTACAGACACGCGTTCAAAATCGCTGCTATTATTTCATTTTTTTTTATTTCAGGGTATGCATGCTCTCAAAGCTATGTGTATTTGGATGAAAACGGAAAAGAGGTTTCCGCCAAAATCTTTGATGAAAAATGTGATTCTAATTTACTTTTCCATTGTTTGGTCGTTAAGCAAACCCAGCAACTTGTGGTTTCACAAATACGGTTGAAACAAAAATTTGGCAAGATTAGTCCGCAAGAAATGAATCAAATAAGAAAACTGCTTCGTAAAGATAGCGGCAGAGAATTAGAATGAGAAAACTTTACTTATTAGTTACTATGATTCTTTGGCAGATTTTAAAGCTTCAAAAAGGATGCACGATTCTTTAGAAAAAAAGTTTATCAAATCTTATAAATATTACATGAATCTATACAAAAAGGAGTACAGAAAAGAGGAGATAGAGTACTTTGTGAAATTTAATAAAGAGATTTTTGACAAGAAAATAGAAGACTTCAGTATAGAAAAAAATAAATGTAGGAAGAAATTTGGAAAGGAAATTTAAGGTAAATGTACTTTTTATGCATCCAGATGATATAGCTCTAGAAGAAAAATATCTTAATTTTGAGTGGGTAAAAGACCGCGGAGTTATCAACACTGCGTTTATCAAAAGTGATATGCAAGATCCTTCAATGACTAAAAGAGTTCGATTTTTGGTTCTTCAACCCAATGGGGAATACTTCATTTCAAATTATCATTTTAACAGCAATACCAAAATTTTAAAAAAACTATTAAAAAATAAGGATTGGAGCAATTATAAAGAAGATTTTAAAAAATCACTTTACGGAAATATGATGGGCAAAGGCTTATTTAAGCGAAAACCCAAACGTTCTCATGAGCGACATTGTTTTTAAGCCTATTATTGTCATTCAATTTTTAAAATCAAAAACTAAAACCCACACTAATGGAAAATTTCTCTCTCAAAATTATTTTTCTCTTTGCAATTTTATTTATTTCAAGAGATGTAAACGCTCAAACAAAATTATATTTAGATCAAAACGGTGAAAAAATCAGTTTACAAGAATTCAAAAAGAGATGTAATTCTAGTTACCTGTACAATTGCTTATCCTTTAAAAAAGATAGTATCGTATTTTCTCAAATATTCTACAAGCATCAATTTGGAAAAATAAGTCCGCAAGAATATGAACAAGTACGAAAACTAATCAACAAAGATTCGGATTTTGCTATTGAACCAAATCAGATTATTGTCATCAAAAAACATGATAACTTATTAAGTTAACCCGTTGTGCATTATGATTTAAAAGAAAAAAGTTGTTCATCTTACTGATAATCAGTAACTTGTTTTAGCTATA
>NZ_JAVHUL010000059.1 GCF_031085155.1 Mesonia profundi
CCATTTGAACCAAAATCAACGTCTAAATGAATAATATTTTCTAATTTAGCACTGTCCTAAAAAGGGGAAGTCTACAATACGTTTTAGAAAGACTTTTAAGATAGAAGCCACGGCTAGTTACCTTCAAAAGCTTCTAAAAATCACCACATAATGGACAATAGACAAAGCGCTGGTTTTCTCCTTTGTTGGGCAAGCAGTCAAAAATGAGTACAAGTTTGAGCGTTTTGGTCTCACGAATGCTTAGTTATTGGCGTGGCGGTAGTATTTATTTAGGTTTTACTTTATAGGTAACCCAAATATTATAACCACCTTGTCTGGATGGTTTGGAAGATTCTTTTTCATATAATGAACTATTATCACTCAATAAGTTTATTATCTTTATCATTAATTTCCCTCTTTTGCTATCTAAATCTATATTGTCATAAATTGGTGAAGCATAAGTTGTTTCATCGTCAATATTTAAAATTTCAATTATTTTATAATTGAGATTATGAACAACAATTTTAGCTTGAGAATTTGCATTCTTTAAAGCCATAGTTGCACTTAGATATTCATCCTCAAGTTGATGAGGGGGGATTTTGAAATAGACTTTTTGAATATTAATTTGTAAATCATTAATTACAATGAGTAACTGATCAAAAACATTTCGATTTTTTTCTTCAATCTTAAAATGTAGTGTTTTATTTTGAAAGTTTACGGGATGGTTTATCTGGGTAAGATTATTTGTAATTCCCAAAGAGTCAATTTTGTTTAAAAGTAATTTCTTCTTTACATCAATTTCTTTATCACTAATAGCAATATTTACCCCATTTGTTTCTGCATATTCGACGTAATTATATTGACCCAAAACTCTTAACGTTGTAGTTTGAGCTTTAGAAATAAAAAAGGTAAGAAAGATTGTTGAAATTAATACTAATTTCATAATTAATCGATGAGTTTAAAAGTGATTGTTACTTTATATGTTATCATAAACTTATCGTTTTTGCTTTCTGTTTTATTAGAAAATAAATCACCTTCTTTTACTTCGATATTTAAAATTTTTCCGACTTTTTTATCAATTTCTTGACAAATACTTTTCGCTTTTTGTTTAGCGTCATTTATGGCTTGTAAACTTAATTCCGATTCAAGGTTTTTATTTGTCAGACTGAAAAGATATGTTGTCTTTTTAATTCTAAATCCGGGATTATTTATATTATGGAATTTTTTTAAATCATCATAATTGGCTATAATGAAAAATTCTTTAGAATTGTTTCCGTAATTTCTTCTTAGGTTTTCAATAGGTTCATTAATATGATTTGTATTAAATCCGTTTTCTTCAAACTGTGAAATTACATCTTTATAAACTTCATCGTAGGTTTGACTTTCGGACTTATTGTAATTACTTTCCTTTATTTCACTAACAGAAAAATATATTTTTGCTTTATCTGCTTTTATTTCTTTATTAGAATTTCCAATTATTCTAATAAATCTATCAGTAGATTGAGCATTAATACAATTTGAAATCAGTAGAGTTAAAATAATTAAATAAGTCGATTTTTTCATAGGTATAAGTTTATTTTTAAATTAAGTTCAATAGTACAACTAAATCGTTATATCATCTCAAACATACACTTTTAGTCCTAAAATTTGTGGAATAATCACATTTTTTTGTGATAATATTCTTTTTTTATGGGAGTATTTTGTTTAAAACCCCTCTTTCTTCACAATATCAGCTACCAATTGAGGCTTTACTTCGTGGATGCCTTTAAAAGGATAAAACTGTAATCGGTTTCCAAAAAGCTTTGTAGCGATTTTCTTTTGTCCGGCTAGTTTTTCTTCGGTGATGTATTGATCTTCATCTCCATAAAGTAAATAAATAGGGGTATCTGGTGCTAAATACGCAAACTGTTCGGCCTCCAATTCTGGCGGAATGCTTCCCGAATGTAAAAAAAGTGCTTTTGCAGGCAATTGCCTAGACGCCATCCATCGCGTGATGATGGAAACCCCCTGCGAATATCCAAATAAGATTAAATTCTTGTCTTTTCCTATAACTTCTTCCGTAAAGACCGCATCTAAATAGGCCATTACATTTTGTAATTCTAGCGCCGTATCCTCTTTGGTGAGCCAGCTGGCACCCACATGCTTAAAGTCAGATGATTGATAATATTTTGCTTGCGCCTGCGGGGCGATGATGTAATTCTCATCGGCATCTAAACGCTTAAAGTACTGTATAAAATACCTACTCAAATACCCCAAGCCGTGACAGCAAATCCATATATTTTTGGTTTTAGAAGTGAGGGAGTTAAGGGTGGAGTAGGAGTTGGTGGTGTCGTAGGTTACTTGCTTTTCTTTAGAAGCCATATTAAAGGGTTTTTTGTACTTTTACAAAAGTAGATTTTTCAGTAGGGAATCTTAAACTAAAATGTATGAAATATAGCAAAAAAGAGATTCTTGCCGCTTGTGCCAAGATGTGCAAAAATACCTTAATGGAAACGCTAGACATCGAGTTTGTGGAGGTAGGAGAAGATTTTCTTATCGCCAAAATGCCGGTGACGCCTAGAGTGCATCAACCCGACGGAGTTTTGCATGGCGGTGCGATGGTGGCTTTGGCCGAAAGTGTAGGCAGCGCAGCGAGTTTTATTTTTCTAGACGGTGAACATTTTTACATTCGAGGGATAGAAATCTCTGCCAATCACATTAAAAGTATCGCTAGCGGAGAGGTGTTTGCTAAAGCTCAGTTTCTTCATAAAGGAAGAACCACGCAGGTTTGGGACATTAAAATTACAGATGTAGAGGAGAATTTAATTTCGGCGGTGAAATTGACCACCATTGCTTTACCTAAAAAATAACTTATGGACTTTTATGCTTTTCAAGATCATCTAAAACAACATTTTCAACTGCAATTGCCATTTGTCATGTACCGTCAGCCGGGCGAAGACGAGGTGAAGGCGCAGTTGCAACCTAATAATACGCTAGAATATGTAAACGATTTTCAGGAAAAGGGGTTTGTATTCGCCCCTTTTAATGAGTCTAAAAAGCCGATTGTTTTTTCTTACGCTTCCGCGGAAGCGATATCGTGTACGCAAGAATCTTTAACTTTAGATTTAAGCATGAACCTGTGCAAAGAAGAGCGCGGAGAGCAAGAGCGTTATGAAGAATTGGTGGCCAAAACCATAAAAACCATACGAGAAACGGGAATCGATAAAATAGTGGTTTCCCGAAAGAAAGAAATCATCAAAAAAACCGATGCTTTCACCTATTTTAGAAACCTCTTAAGCCTTTATCCAGACGCTATGGTCTATTGCTGGTACCATCCCTTAGTGGGCATGTGGATAGGCGCCACGCCAGAAACCTTAGTAAAAACCGAAGGAAAACGTTTAAAATCTATGGCCTTGGCAGGAACTCAAGTTTACCACGAAACCACCGAAGTCTCTTGGGGAGAAAAGGAAAAAGAAGAACAAGCGATGGTCACTCGCGCCATTGTAGACGGCTTGTCTTGTATTAAAGCGGTGAGCAATTTACAGGTAGGAGAACCCAGCACCGCAAGAGCGGGGAATGTATTGCATCTTAAAACCAATATCACCGCTAACTTTGAGCCCAAATGTTTAGGGAAGATCATCAAAGAATTGCATCCTACGCCTGCGGTTTGCGGTTTGCCATACCAAATGGCTTACGATTACATTCTTAACGAAGAAAATTACGATAGAAGCTATTATACGGGCTATTTGGGAGAATTAAATATGCAACACCAAAAGAATAGGAATCCGCGGCGTAGAAATGTAGAAAATTCGGCTTACCAATCGGTTTCTACGCAAACTAATTTGTACGTCAATTTGCGTTGTATGCAAGTGTTTAAAGATAGATTAGCGATTTATGTGGGCGGCGGAATCACGAAAGATTCGATTCCCAAAGCAGAATGGGAGGAGACGCAGCGAAAAGCAGAAACCATGCAGAAGGTTTTGTGAAAACCCTAACTTTAAAAAGCAGCATTCGTCAATAATAAGTTTATTTTTGTAGGAATAATACCAATTATGTTCAATTATATAGCTCATTTTGAGGTATAATTGGTATAAACACCTTATTTTTATGCAGATTTCCAGCATTCCTTTGGCACAATCAGTGGTGATGTTGTGTCTTTCCAAAGATATACACCATGTAGTTATTTCTCCAGGTTCTAGAAATGCTCCTTTAACCATAAGTTTTTCCAATCACTCGCAAATAGAGGCGTATAGTGTGGTAGATGAACGTAGCGCTGCTTTTTTTGCGCTGGGTTTAGCACAGCAGTTAAAAAAACCGGTGGCTTTGGTTTGTACTTCGGGGAGTGCCTTGCTCAATTATTATCCGGCTGTAGCCGAAGCTTTTTATAGCGATATTCCTTTGGTGGTGATTTCGGCAGACCGACCTATAGAACGTATTGATATTGGCGACGGACAAACGATTCGGCAGAAAAATGTTTTTCAGAATCATATTTTATATTCGGCCAATCTACATTCAGAAGTGGCTTTAGATTCTTTTCCTAAAGACAAAAAAGTGCAGCAAAAATTTTCTGAAGCACAGAAACTTAATGAGAGAGAAATTAATCTAGCCTTAAATACGGCGATCGAGCAAAATGGTCCCGTGCATATCAATGTGCCATTTTACGAACCTTTGTATGGCGTGGTAGACGAGATATTGGTGGCTCCATTGGAGATAGAACCCATTCGGGAGCCTAAAACTATTTCCGCGGAAGCTTTAAAAAAATATACTACGTTATGGAGCCAAGCCAAACGAAAACTGGTGTTGGTGGGCGTGCACGAACCCAACCAGATTGAGCAGGCTTTATTGGATGAATTGGCCAAAGATCCTTCGGTGTTAATCTTTACGGAAACGACTTCCAATTTGCACCATGAGAATTTTGTCACGAGAATAGATAAATTAATCGCGCCCTTAGAGGTGAGCGAAAACCCTGAAGAAGCTTTTAAAGCATTGCAACCCGAAATTCTCCTCACTTTTGGCGGCTTGGTGATTTCAAAAAAAATCAAAGCCTTTTTAAGAACTTACAGTCCGCAGCAACACTGGCATGTAGATGCTAAAACGGCGCTCAACACTTATTTTTGCTTGAATAAGCATTTTGATGTGGCGCCGAATGAATTTTTAAAGCATTTTTTACCGCAAGTAGATTCGCCCAAAAGTGAGTACCGTGATTTCTGGCTCGGCGTAAAAGAGCGCAGAGACGTACACCATGACCAATATATTGAGAGAATTCCGTTTTGTGATCTAAAGGTGTTTAGTCAGATTGTAAAGCATTTTCCTAAGCAACAGTTGATTCATTTTTCTAACAGCAGTATTATTAGGTACGCTCAATTATTTAAATTTTATGAAGCCCAATATGTGTATTGCAATCGCGGCACGAGCGGAATAGATGGGAGCAGTTCTACAGCCGTGGGCGCGGCGGTAGCTTCTAAATTTCCTACCACTTTAGTAAGCGGAGATTTGAGTTTCTTTTACGATAGCAATGCCCTATGGAATAATTACATTCCTAAAAACTTTAAAATTATCCTCATTAACAATCAAGGAGGCGGAATCTTTAAAATATTACCGGGCGCCAAAGAAACCGAAAATTTCACGACCTTTTTTGAGACCAAGCATGAACTTACCGCAGAACATTTATGTAAGATGTATGGTTTTGCTTACCAAACCGCAGGTAACGAAAAAGAGTTGGAAGCCGGCTTAACTTCGCTTTACGCGGAAGATGAAAAACCTCAGTTATTAGAGGTGTTTACGCCTAGTGACATCAACGATACCTATTTAAAAGATTATTTTAAGTTTATCTTGCCTTAATTCATAAAACCTTAACCTATATCTTTTTTTAATTCTATAAAAAAGTTTAATTTTAGGATTAATAATAATACTAAACAGAAACCACTATGAGTAAGTTTGATGAAAAAATGGAAGACTACAAAAAGCATTTAGATGAAATCGGGGTAAAATACGATTTAGAGCTTTTAAAGAAAGTAGCCAAAGGTTGCGGACCTTCAATTTATAATAAAGATGCCTCTACGGTATCTGGATCTGATCCTAAAGAATTAGAAACCGTAAGAAAAAACTTCTTAGTTAAAAAATTAGGCTTAGCTGATAGCGATGAATTAAATAAAGGGATGGATGCCGTGATCGAAAAATATGGTAAATCTAGAAGCAATAAATATAGAGCGGTAGTGTATTACCTATTAACAAAGCATTACAAAAAAGAAGGAATTTACAGTTAATTGTAAATTCCCGATTAGAAATAAACAGGTCGTTTCCAAACTCCGATTTAGAATATTGAAATCGAATTTTGGAGACGACTTTTTTTATGTCTTAATTTCTGTGTGTGGTTATTCAGTTTTAAAGTAAAATAGCTGTTTAGTCTAACTTCTAAAATCTAATAGCGCTCGAACGGCACGGGCGAGCCAGCCCTAAAGAATTCGTTCTGGCGGGAAGCGCCTACCTGCCTGCCCGGATAAAACGTTCGGACGAGCCGGAATAGGCAGGGTCTAGCTTCTTATATAGTCTCAACAAATTTTAAAGTATTACCTTTGCAAAAAAACAAACACGCTTATGTTAGCTATAGGACAATTACACACCTTAACGATTGATAGAGATACGCCTCCAGGTTTATTTCTTAAAGATGATAGTGGAAAAAAAGAGAATGAGGTTTTATTACCTAATAAATATAAACCAGAGCAGTTTGAGCTGGAGGATGAGATAGAGGTTTTTGTATATTTAGATCACGATGAACGGCCTGTAGCGACCAATTTAAAGCCTTATGTAAAACTAGATGAGTTTGCTTATTTACGTTGTGTAGAAGTGAATAATATTGGCGCCTTTTTAGATTGGGGATTAGAGAAACACTTGTTTGTTCCTTTTAAAGAGCAGGCTTACCCTATGAAAGAAGGACATTGGTACCTTATTTTTTGTTATTTAGATGAAGCAACAGAGCGTTTGGTGGCTTCTAGTAAAGTGAATCACTTTTTGGATAATGAAGAATTAAGCATCGAGCCTTTTGAAGAAGTTCGCCTTATTGTGACCAATAAAACAGAGTTGGGTTTTAATGTGATTGTAAATGAATTACACCAAGGGTTAATTTACCACGATGAGATTTTCCAAGAGTTAAAAACAGGAGATCAGTTAAAAGGATGGGTTAAAAAAACCAGAAAAGATAATAAGATAGACATCGGTCTTCAGCGTCCGGGTTACAGAAGTATCGAGCCTAACGCCCAAGCTATTTTAAATGAATTAGAACTGCAAAATGGCTTTTTACCTTTGCATGATAAATCTTCTCCAGAAGAAATTCAGTCTCACTTAGAAATGAGTAAAAAAAGTTTTAAGCGTGCGATAGGGACACTTTACAAGCAAAAACTCATAAGTATTGAAGAGAAGGGTATCAAAATTATATCTGAGTAGAAGAATTTGTTTTTTGGGGAATGTTCAATTAAATGCTGTTGTTTCAGGAATACTTATTTTATATATGATAATAATAGAGCTTGAATTCAACTCATAAACGCAACTTTTAGCGAATGATGATATAGTTATTTTTCAGAAGAAAGAAGGGAATGTTTC
>NZ_JAVHUL010000006.1:0-101892 GCF_031085155.1 Mesonia profundi
AAAGTAGATTTTTTCCTATTTAGACTATCCACAATTTTTGCATAAAACTAAAATCCCACAACTTTTTGACTTGATCCATGTTTTGGGAGTATCGCATTCCATAACTTGTACTCGACTACAAATTATTAACTATTTTATTAACGGTGGTGTTAATAGTTAAGCTAATATTGAAATCAAAAAAGCCGAAAAGTTACTGTTTACGTATCTTTTCGGCTTTGCTCCTCTTCTTGGGCTCGAACCAAGGACCCTCTGATTAACAGTCAGATGCTCTAACCAACTGAGCTAAAGAGGAGTTTATGTCTTTCGCTAGGCATATGATTGCTTAGCGGATGCAAATATAAGCGCTTTTTTAATTTGTGCAAACATTTTTTGAACTTTTTTATTCAAATAACCAACGGTAGACGTCGTTTCCATTGGCAAACAATACCAAAGCTATCAAAATAAAGAAACCTACCACTTGCGCATACTCCATAAACTTATCATTAGGCTTTCTTCCGCTAATTATTTCGTACAATAAAAACATCACGTGTCCCCCATCTAAAGCCGGAATAGGCAAGATATTCATAAAGGCCAAAATCATAGAAATAAGCGCTGTCGTTCCCCAAAAAGCTCTCCAATCCCAAGCGTCTGGAAAAAGATTTCCTATCGCGCCAAAACCACCTACTTGCGTAGCTCCTTTCTTGGTGAATACATATTTAAACTGAGCTGCATAATCGTGTAACGTCCAATACCCGTAATCAAAACCTTTAGAAATGCTTTCTCCTAGGCTATATTCTCTCGTTTGGATGTTGATAGGTTTGCCTTTAGGATAAACGCCAAATTGTTTCTCATCATCTAAGGTAAAAGGAATTTCCATTTTACTACCATCGCGCATCACCGTTAGAGTACCACTTAAAGACTCTAAGTCGGCTTTCTTTTTTTGAAACTCGTGCCACTTTGTAAGCGGTTGCTCATTAAAAGCGATCACCTCATCTCCCTTTCTTAAATCTATCTGCTGAGCTATAGAATTTTCGGTCACAGAATCTATGGTAGTGGAAGCCATTCTGCTAAAGGGCTTCATATGTCCTGCCTTAAACAATTGTAAACCGATATCTTCTGGCACACTAAGTTCTTCTTCAGATCCATCTTGGTGCAACACTTTTACCGTCTCTACACTACGCACCATAAAATGCTGACTAATCGCCACCTGATTTTCAAACGCCTCTCCGTTCACTTCCAAGATACGGTCTCCGTCCTCAAACCCGTATTCATGTAAAGGTTCCGCCACGGCAAAACCGTCTGGAATATCATCTTTAGTTACAAAATCGCTTCCCCAAACAAACAACACCATCATATAGATAAAAAATCCTAAAAGAACATTTACCGTCACTCCTCCCAACATAATAATTAAGCGCTGCCATGCGGGTTTACTTCTAAACTCCCATGGTTGCGGCGGCTGTGCCATTTGTTCCTTATCCATACTCTCATCGATCATTCCAGATATTTTTACATATCCACCCAGGGGCAACCATCCAATTCCGTATTCAGTGTCTCCTATTTTCTTTTTCAGAAGTGAAAATTTCACATCAAAAAACAAGTAGAATTTCTCTACCCGCGTTTTAAAAAGTTTCGCAGGAATAAAGTGCCCTAACTCGTGCAGGACGATCAAAAAAGATAAGCTTAATAATAATTGTATGGCTTTTATCGCAAATGGACTCATAGTCGTAATTCTTAATCCCTCATTTAGGGTTTAATTCTCCGAGGTTCGCTCGTGCCGTTAGGACTAGCTTTTCTCGAAACCTTAAAATAGTTTTTTAATTTACACCTCCCTGTTTGCATGGAGGTTCTTGATTTTTAAAATCGCACAAAAGTAATCTTTTCTTTCCGCTTACAAAAACACAGCCACGCATTCCTTCGTGTTAAAACTATAGAAACATAAAAATTATTAAGATTCTTTGGGCGTTTAGGGCAAAAAAGCCCTACCAGGCTATCCGTTATACCTGCCTGCCCCCTTTCGGCAGGTCTTTTCTTCCGCAAAAGCGTCATAAAAGGATGCCACTACTATCCTTAACGCAAAACAAAAACCTCAACTCATTTCATGCTCTCGGTCAAAGAGCGTATTTTTGCACTACCTAAAATTAAGAGTTCTCATGTTACAATTTTTTGCCAGATATAAGTATTTAGCGATTGTACTTTTAGTGCTTTCGGCCATCATCGTTTCCCTCATCTATCAACAACTTAAACCCGCTCCTAACCTGCCTATTTACCAACCCAGTATGGTAAATGCCGAGTTGGTAGATTCTACCATGCAGTATGTGCGGAAATACCATAAGATCGCCGACTTTAAGCTCGTCAACCAAAACGGAGATACGATCACCCAAGAAGATTACGCCAATAAAATTTATATAGCCGACTTCTTTTTTACCACCTGCCAGACCATCTGTCCCATTATGACAGACCATATGAAGAAAATTCAGGACGAATTTAAAGATGATGACGAAGTGCTTTTACTTTCTCATACCGTAACTCCCGAAATTGATAGCGTACCTCAACTTAAAAAATACGCACTTAAAAAAGGAGTTATCGATGAAAAATGGAATTTGGTCACCGGCGATAAAAAACAAATCTACGAACTCGCCCGTAAATCTTACTTCGTGGTAAAAACCCAAGGTAGCGGCGGTGCCTACGATATGATCCATACCGAGAATTTTGCGCTTATCGACAATCAACGTCGCATCAGAAAGTTTTATGATGGTACGAGCCCAGATGCTATCGACGAATTAATCGAAGACATTGCGACCCTAAAAAAGATTCAAAGCGGCCAAGATTAAGGTTTTAACGATTAAGGCTTTACTAGGTCGTTTTTTTCTTTTACTTTTGCTTGTTTAAATTCAATCTAAATAAACTTTGAAAGTAACGATAGCCGATTTAAAGCGTGGACAACACGGAATCATCAAAGAATTTACCGATGACTCCATCCCTCTAAAACTTTTAGAAATGGGTTGCTTGCCTGGTAATGATGTAGAATTGGTGCAAATAGCTCCTTTTAAGGATCCCCTATACCTTAATATTAACGGAAGCCACTTGGCAATACGAAGGGAAACCGCTATAAAAATAGAAATTGATTTGATAGAATAACATGGCAAAACAAATAAATGTTGCTCTTATAGGAAACCCTAACACTGGTAAAACTTCTGTATTTAATCACCTCACAGGCCTTAATCAACAAGTAGGAAACTACCCAGGAATTACCGTAGAAAAGAAAGAAGGAGTTTGTAAACTTTCGCGCGGCTTAAAAGCTCACATTATTGACTTGCCGGGAACCTATAGCCTTAATGCTTCGTCTTTAGATGAGAATTTAGTCATTGAGCTCCTGCTTAATAAAAACGATAAAGATTATCCAGATGTTGCTGCAGTGATTAGCGATGTCGAAAACCTAAAAAGAAATTTACTTTTATTTACCCAAATTAAAGATTTGGGTATTCCTACCATCTTAGTCATTAATATGGCAGATCGTATGGAGCGCAAAGGTATCAGCATAGATATTCCTAAGCTTGAAGAAAAACTAAACACCAAAATAGCTTTGGTGAGCTCTCGTAAAAAAACAGGCATTGAGGAGTTAAAGGAGCTCATCATCAATCACGGGAGAATCCCTACAGAGCCTTGCTTAAACGCTTCTTCTATAGATCCTCCATATTTTGAGCTTCTTAGAAAAGCCTTCCCTAACCAATCTTTATACAAGCTTTGGCTGGTGATTACCCAAGATGTGAATTTTGGAAACCTTAACCGAAAGGAGCTTAGTGCTTCCCCAGATTTTAGTCTAAAAAAGGAAAGTGAACTCAAACGTCTTCAGCAAAAAGAAACCATAAAGCGCTATCAATTTATTAATGCCGCGCTTAAAGAAACGCTTACCAAAGATCTTAATGCCGCAACAGATTTACGTGCGAGATTAGACCGCGTTCTCACTCATAAAGTTTGGGGTTACGTGATTTTCTTTTCCATCTTATTACTCATCTTTCAGGCGATTTACGATTGGTCCAGTTACCCCATGGATTTTATTGATATGGCTTTCGCCAATTTAAGCGAATGGTCTAAAGAGGCGCTTCCCTCTGGCGTTTTTACCAACCTGATTTCTGAAGGGATTATCCCCGGACTTGGCGGAGTGGTTATTTTTATTCCCCAAATTGCATTTCTTTTTCTCTTTATATCGCTGCTAGAAGAAAGTGGTTATATGAGCCGAGTGGTATTCTTAATGGATAAAGTGATGAAGCGTTTTGGCCTTAGCGGAAAAAGTGTCGTTCCCTTAGTTTCTGGAACCGCTTGTGCGATTCCCGCGGTGATGGCCACACGAAATATTGAAGACTGGAAAGAGCGCCTCATCACCATCTTAGTGGTTCCTTTCACCACCTGTTCGGCTAGGTTACCCGTTTACCTTATTATTATTGCCTTAGTAATTCCCGATGAACGCGTTTTAGGAATTTTTAATTACCAAGGCCTAACCCTAATGCTGCTCTACCTTATTGGCTTTGGGATGTCTATATTTTCGGCTTGGATCTTGAATAAGATTATGAGCCTTAAAAGCAAAAGCTATTTTGTCATCGAAATGCCAGATTATAAGCTACCCTTGTTTAAAAACGTAGCCATTAACGTGATAGAAAAAACCAAAGCATTCGTTTTTGGCGCGGGTAAAATTATTTTAGCCATTTCTATTGTATTATGGGTATTGGCCAGTTATGGACCAGGAGAAGATTTTAATAATGCCGAAGCGGTAGTTACCCAAGAGTATGGAAATGAACTCTCTGAGCAAGAATTTAACAAGCATGTTTCTTCTGTAAAGTTAGAGAATTCGTATATTGGGATTATGGGCAAAGCCATAGAACCCGCCGTTGCGCCTTTAGGTTACGACTGGAAAATTGGCATAGCCATTGTAAGTTCTTTTGCCGCCAGAGAGGTTTTTGTAGGTACTTTAGCCACCATTTATAGCGTTGGAAGTGATGACGAACAAACCATAAAAAATAGAATGGCAGCAGAGGTGAATCCTATCCTTGGCGGACCTTTATTCACCTTTGCCAGTGGAATAAGCTTATTGCTCTTTTATGCCTTTGCTATGCAGTGCATGAGTACGTTAGCGATTGTAAAAAGAGAAACGAATTCATGGAAATGGCCTACCCTGCAGTTGGTGATTATGACTGCGATTGCCTATATAGCCGCGTTGGTAGCCTTTCAGGTTTTAAAATAGATTCAAACGGAGCAGGTTCGTAAGAAATCGATCCTAAAAATGTAGGTTGATTTAAAGGCAATGCTCCCAAAATAATTAATCCTCACCTCGTGAGTAAATTAAATGGAGAAATTATGTTACAAGAAATTTTAGTTATCCTTACTTTTCTAGTCGCTCTTATTTATTTGATTACCAAACTCGTTTGGACGCCTCCTTTCCTAAAAAAGAAGGTGAAATCTGGCGATTGTGGTAGTGATTCTAGTGGGTGCGGATGTTCTTAACCTCTCTCTTTTCTTTAGGCAGATGTTCTGTCACCTGAAGAGAATAGGTCAGGTTTTCTTTTTCTGAAGAAGCAGGATACGGATTCAGTTGATAAATAAAAATACTCTTCGTTTTAGCAATCGCTACCTCTATAGGGTCGTTTTGAAGCGAATTCCCCTTGAAGGTAATCTCCTTTTGACCTATTTCTTTGCCGTCTTTGCACCACATCACTACGACCTTAGCCTGCCCTGCCCAAACACACTCGGTGCCCGTAGGACAGCGAGAATCTTCAGTTACTTTTACAAAATCAAAGCTAAAATCCTCATGCACCTGTAAGGACTTCCCCATTTCTAGTTTCTTTACAATAACAGGTGGTGTTACTTTTTGTTGAGCTTGTATAGAAAAACTCATACCTATAATTCCGATAAGAAGGATCATTTTTTTCATAGCCATAAATATAGAATAAATTTTAATGCGATACATCATCCCAAAGAAGATCCTAATTCCTACCTCTTTTAGCTTATCCATAACATTTACCAAAACCCAGAATTCAATCTAAGAAGTTAATGTAAATTCGGTTTCTACAATGTTTCGGTAATTTTAATGTCTACAAAGAGAAAAAAAAGAAATTCTTTTTATTGGATTCAATTTAAGTGATAAATCGAATGATTTCAAATTTACACCTCAGTAAATTTTCACACAAACAAACCTCCAACTGACATAGGATACGAAAATAAACATTCATATTCACAATAAATAACTTTAATTTTACTATATTAACATATATATCTATTTATTATGGTATTTTTAACACAGCTTAGGTATGGAAACTGCTGAATAAATACAGGAGTTACTATTTAATTAACTAAAAAATATATTATGTACACTTCTACCCACAAACACTTTCAGACTCGTATTTTATTGACCTTTTTTTCACTAATTACCTTCATAAGCTGGTCACAAGGATTTGAAGATTTCACCAATTCAAGTGCTGGCAGTAGTTATTCAAACAATTCTTTTACAGGAAATAATAGCATCACCTGGACGTATGTTGAGTCTCGAAATGCCAATGGAGATGCTAATAGTGCAGGAATAAACCTTCCCGCCTTAATGTTGCGAAGATCCTCAGATGATAGTAAAGTAACTTCAAGTACCATTCTTAATGGAATAGGAAACTTCAGCGTAAAGCTCTATAAGGGGTTTACGGGTAGTGGAGATCGCCAAGTAGAATTGTTTGTGAATGGGACTTCTTACGGGACTTCAACTCCTTTTGATGATTTTGACGCACATCTTTTTGAAGTCAATAATATTAATGAATCTGGAGGGGTTATTATCGAAATTAAAAATATTACTAGCAAGCAGGTAATTGTAGATAATATTACATGGACAAGCTTCGGAGGAGGTGGAGCAAACGCCAGTCCTTTTATTGCGAATATTGAACAAATTCCAAGTAATAATAATGTTACTTCTTCAGACAACGTATTGGTTTCTGCTGATATAGTTGATGCTGACGGGATTGCTTCGGCAGAAGTGCATTGGGGTACTACTAGTGGAAATCTAAGCAACAGCATTGGGATGATATTAGACACCGGAGACAGTTATTCTACGACAAGTGCTATTCCTGCACATGCAGACGGTACCATTGTATATTATGAAATTGAGGCCACCGACAACAACGCTACTCCGCTAACGATCACTAGCTCAGAACAAAGTTATACCGTTAAGGATCCAATCCCTTTTAGCATTCCTTATGTAAATGGATTACGAGATCAAAATGATTTGGATGAGGCTATTGATTTTGGTTTCGAATTTAATAATACCACACTAAAAACTTCTGCGGGGGGTTATATGAAAATCGAAAACGGAAGCATCGTTTCTCCAGCTATAGATTTCTCTGCTTATGATGTGCTTAGCGTGTCTTTTGATATGAGCACTTTTGGAGGAGATAACGAACAAGAACTTAGTATTTTAGTTTCCAACGACAATGGCTCTACTTATACTTCTATCGAAAATTTTCTCACTCCCTCAAATTACCTAACATTTGAGTACACCATAGACCTATCTTCTTTAAATGGAACCAACGGCCGCATTAAATTTGAAATGACGGGAGGCTCAAGTTCTATTCGTTTCAGGGATTTTAGTATCTATAGACAATTTGTGTATTCTAATGGAGCCTGGACTCCATTTAATCCTGATGGCGTTGCCCTGAACACTGATGATTTACGTATCGCAGATGGTACAGCCGTTTTATCTATCAACAATTCGGTAAATAATATTACTATCAATACAGGAGCAAGCTTAGAAATTGAAGGCATTCTTACGATTGCAGGAGACATTACCAACGACGGAGATATGGTCTTTAAGAGTACCGCTACCAGCGATGGAGAATTGGCAGCAGTCCCTGCAAGTTCTACCATTACAGGAGTTTTTACTGTAGAGCGTTACACGAGTGCCAATAGAGCTTATCGTTTTGTAAGTAGTCCTGTAACGACAAGTACTTCTATTCACGACAACTGGCAAGAAGGAGCAACAAGTGCTACCGATAATCCAGCACCAGGTTTTGGAACACACATTACTGGAAGCACCACCGACCAACAAAATGGTTTTGATGGGACAGTAACCGGAAACCCGTCTTTATTTAGGTTAGATGCAGTCAATCAATCTTTTGTGGCTGTTACTAATACAAATGTGAATACGGTAAATGCTGGAGAAGGCTACTTACTTTTTGTGCGTGGGGATAGAAGCATAGATCTAGGAAGCAATGACTCGCACTCTTCCACTACGCTGCGTACTAAAGGCATACTTTTTACTGGCACTTTTACAGAAAACTCTCTCGTAAACAATGTTCAGGGAGAATTCAATTTAATTGCAAACCCTTATCAAAGTGCAGTGAACATCAATACTGTAATTGCAGATTCTCAAAACTTGAACAGCATTTTCGCCTATGTATATGATCCTACTTTAGGAACCAATGGAACTTATGTAACTATAACTCTTTCAAATGGCAGCAATACCGCTGGCTCTTATGCAAATGGATTTTTACAGCCTGGACAATCATTACAGGTGGCCACTGCAAATGATGGTCCTACTTCTATTGTTTTTAACGAAAATGCTAAAGCTCCGGGTAACCATACTTCAACATTTAAAAATACTAAGCCTGCGGTTGAAAATCCACAGATTATTGGGCAGCTTTTTATAACAGAAAATTACACGGCGGGAGGTGTTACCCATGACAGCTTCGGAATTTATTTTTCTGAAGAGCTCAGCAATGAAGTGACTCAAGATGATGCTGTAAAACCTTTCAACTTCACCGAAAATCTTGGAATTGTAAATGGAGAGGAGATTCTTAGTATCGAGCGTAGAGCTCTTCCGGTAGAAGAGGAAGAGATTCAGTTCTTTAGCAACAATTATAATCATAGCGATTATACTCTTCTATTGAACATTGAGCAAATGCAAGACATTAACGTTTTCTTAAAAGACAATTACACTCAGGCAGAAGTTCCATTAGAGAATGGAGATAATGTGTATGCTTTTTCGGTAAGTCAAGAAATTGAAGCGAGTTTATCCAGCGACAGATTCAGTATTTATTTTGCAGAGGATGGACTTACTGTAGAAAATGCAACCCTAAATTATGGGATTGAGCTTTATCCAAACCCAACAAAGCCTGGTGATGCTTTTTATATGACCACCGGGAGCTTTGAAGGAGATGGCGTACAAGTAAGCATTACCGATATCTTCGGAAAAAGAGTCTACCAAGCAGAGCAAGAATTTAGTAACACCAAAGTAAGTATCAAACCAGAAAATCCGTTAAGCAGCGGCGTATATTTTGTACAGGTTTCTCAAAATGGGAAAAAGGTTGTCAAGCGATTGATGATTAGATAAACCCATTCATTTTGAATCAAAACTAGACCGTTTTCACCTTCTTATTTTTCAGAAGAAAAACGGTCTTTTTTATTCGATAGTTTTTAATTCCTAATTTTGAATTTTACAATAGTATCACTGTAGCTACTGTCTTTCCGATGAAGGAGGGATTTTTTGGATTGGAAAATGCAGATTAACGATGGGAGATTTTCAATTTCAGTTTCGAGTTCAACTTCAATTTCAATTTCTCACCTCTCCCTTCTAATTACTAGACACTGAACACTAATTTCTCCCTTTTAACTTTCAGCTTTATAGAAAGAATCGTACCTTATTTTTTTAACCCTAAATTTAATCTATTGAACTCTTACCACCTATATCTCGACTTAGTGTCGTTAGATGAAACTGAAAACAATTCAGAAAAAAACAATACCATTTTGCTTGTTTCCGCAGCAGAACAACTTCAGGAAAAATCATTAAATCCGATTCTAACTCAAAAAGTGAAAACCGCTTTTCAAGAAGAAAAGGATAAAGTGATGAGTTATGTGGATGAGGCTCAAAATTTTTTAGTGAGCCTCACCTCTACAGATGTGGAAAAAAACAGAACCCTAGGAATTGCTCTGTACAAAGCTCTAAGCAAAGAGAATGTGGAGACTTCACGCCTGCAAGGTTTAAAAAACCTTTCTCCAAAGCAACGCAAAGCCTTTTTAGAAGGACTGGTTTTAGGAAGTTATCATTTTGGGTCTTACCTCAAAAAACAAGATAAAAAGAAATTAACCGTAAACGTACCGAGCCACGACTTTACCGAAGCCCACGTACATGAAGTGCTGCAGGTAGCCAAAGCAGTAGCGCTTACACGGACTCTAGTGAATGAGCCGCCAAATAAATTGGATTCTGTCATGTTTTCTGAACGAATTATAGAAGCTGGGAAAAACTGCGGTTTCACAACCGAAACGCTTCACAAAGAAGAAATTGAAAGCTTAGGCATGGGCGGATTATTGGGCGTTAACCAAGGATCTGAGGTTCCTCCTACCTTTAATATTATGACGTATCAACCTAAAGATGCGGTAAACACATCACCCTTACTATTGGTAGGAAAAGGAGTTACGTTTGATACCGGAGGTTATTCTCTAAAAGTGGGTGGTTCTATGACTACCATGAAATCTGATATGGGTGGAGGCGCCACCGTCGTTGGAATTATGGCTGCGATTGCCTTAAATCAGCTTCCGTATCACGTGATAGGAATTGTTCCTGCCACCGATAATAAAATTGACGGAAAAGCGCTCTTGGTAGATGACGTCATTACCATGATGGATGGCACCACCGTAGAAATTCAAAATACAGATGCCGAAGGGAGATTAATCCTCGCCGATGCGTTGACTTACGCTAAAAGATATAATCCAGACTTAGTGATTGACATCGCTACCTTAACAGGAGCTGCTGCGGCTATCACAGGTTCGTTTGGGATTGCTATGGCTGGGAATCAACAAGAGAAAATGAATAACTTAAAAAAATCAGGGGATGCCACTTATGAGAGATTGGTTCAGCTTCCTTTCTGGAAAGAATATGGAGATCTTTTAAAAAGTGAGGTCGCCGATCTTAAAAATATTGGAGGTCCCGTAGGTGGCGCTACCACTGCTGGTAAATTTTTAGAGCATTTCACAGATTATGATTGGATTCACCTAGATATTGCTGGACCAGCCTTCTTAAAAGAGGCTAAAGGATCGCTTCCTTCTGGCGGAACTGGAGTTGGTGTAAGACTTGTCTATGATTATATCCAAAATCAAATCCGTAATAAGGCTTAAGTTTTAAAAAATCATCTTGCTCTTTCCCCTCTAAAAAGGAGGGACAGGGGGGGGGGTAAAAAGAGTGGAATCATAATCATAAATAGCTCTAAAAATAGATCGTTAATTAATGCCAGTGTTAACCCTGCTTAATGGTGCTTCGATGATTTTTGATGAAAAATTTTACACGCCTATCCAATCGTGGAGAAAGACTATTTTATGAGGAAAAATGTTATTCTCGATACACCTCGAAGTTTCGAGCCAATCGAATTGACACATTTTTCTTAGCTTGAAATCAGGTATAAATAAACATCCAAATCAAATGGCACCAGATCAAGATCGTTTAGAAGCTTTACAATGGAGTTTTGAACTCCTAGCTTTAGAGAATTCTAATCCTAAAACAAATCAATCTCCAGCAGACTTAAAAAAAGCCTTGGTGCAGTACATAGATCGGTTGATTATAGATGATTTTAGTTTGCTGATTAGCCTCTTGTATCGCATTGACATTCCTCAAGAAAAAGCGAGTCTTGCTTTAGCTGAAAAAAATGAAACTACTTCCGCAGGAGAAGTTTTGGCAGAACTGATTATTCAGCGGCAGCTACAAAAGATAAAAACGCGAAGAGCTTATCGCGAAGGTAAGCTGTAACGGATCGCTACCCTCTAAATAAGAAAAACTTAGTTTTCAATTCCTCAATGGCCGTTTCTTTATTGGTTGTGATATACCTTAAAGCTTCCTGTGTAAACTCCTCGCCTTTTGGAGTTAGAGATGCAATTTGATTAGAAATCTGAATCAGGTTATTCCTTTTGGCAAGATCTAAAACCGTTCTTGCCTGTACTTTTTGCCAATTGATGTGATCTTGTAAATGATTCACGTGGCGTTCTTTGGAATCTGAATGGTTTTGCAAATGCAGTAAAAACACCAATAAAGAAACCTCTTTCCGCTGCTGACGTTCCCTAAAATACACCGAAAAAACACCTTGCTGGGGAGCGAAGAGATACACTAGGAAAAATAAGATTCCTAAGACTGTTGTCATCGAACCTGCAATGGAAGCATCCAAAAGGTTAGCCATCCAATACCCTGCAATAGCCGAAAACACCCCAAATAAACATGCCAAGACCAGCATTTTTTTGAGATCATTGGTAAGTAAATAAGCGGTTGCCGCCGGCGCAATAACTAATGCAACAACCAGAACGGCGCCTACAGCATCAAAAGCACCCACAATAGTTACTGAAGAAACGGTCATAAGGCCGTAATGTAAAATCATTGGCGAAAAACCCAAAGTGGCTGCCAGTCCTTTATCAAACGTGCTTAGTTTTAATTCTTTAAAGAAAAGTATGAGTAACGAGATACTAATTAGTAAAATGGTTCCAATAACCCATAGTGATTTAGGTCCTATATCTGTACCACCAACTTCTAATCGGTCAAAAGGCGCAAAGGCCAGTTCTCCTAGTAAAACCGCATCAATATCTAAATGTACATCATTGGCGTTTTTAGCGATGAGAATTACCCCAATACTAAACAAAGCTGGAAAGACCAGTCCTATGGCTGTGTCTGCTTTTACCAAACCTGTCTTTTGAATAAATTCGACCATGACCACCGTGATGACTCCCGTTAAAGCAGCCAATAAAATAAGTAAAGGCGAATTGAGATCTTGGGTAATAAAAAAGCCCAATACAATTCCTGGCAAAATGGAATGACTAATGGCATCACTAATCATAGCCATTTTTCTAAGGACAAGAAAAGTACCCGGGATCGCACAAGCCATAGCCACTAATGCTGCAATAAGTTGAATTTCTACTTGTATACTAGTCATGACTTTTCCCTAATTCATTATACATCGTTGAAGCCTGATCATAACCTTTATGCGTCATAGACCATTCATTACCTGCGATCTTGATCAATTCTTGCTCCTCTAGCTTAGTGAGGGTTTTTTTGGTAAAGCCTTGAAAATTATTTAGAATTCTTATGGCGTGAGGGTGCGTAATATCGTCATGATTCTTTACGATACGGTACATAAAAGTGAGCGTCTTTTTAAGGTGTAATTCCTTTCGGTTTTGACGAAATCTTAATTCCCTAAACAATATTCCTCTACTTGGAGAGAACACAAAAGAAATCAATACAAATCCTGCTGCTACCAATACGATGACTGGTCCTGTAGAGAGGTTGTCTTGACTTGCACTAATCGCGGTTCCAAAAACACCAGAAAAAGCACCAAATATAGAAGCCAAAATAATCATGGTTCCTAAACTGTTAGTCCATTGCCGCGCTGCCGCTGCTGGAGCAAGTAACATAGCACTCATCAAAACCACGCCAACGGTTTGAAGCCCCATTACAATGGCTAATACGATAAAACTTGTAATAAGAATATCTAAGAATTTGGTATTAAAACCCAAGGTTTTGGTGTAGTCGGCATCAAAAAGCAGCAACTTTAATTCTTTCCAAAACAACAGTAAAACAATAAGACTTACTCCGGTTACAGTCGCCATCACCCAAACATCTTGCTCTACCAAAGTGGCGGCTTGCCCAAACAAGTATTTATCTAATCCCGCTTGATTGGCATTGGGCATTTTTTGAATAAAGGTGAGCAGCAGCATTCCAAAACCAAAAAATAAAGAAAGAATCAAGCCCAAAGCCGTATCACTTTTTAATCGGGTTCTTCTTACAATTCCTTTAATCCAAAAGGTTCCTATAAGTCCGCTAATTAAAGCGCCTATCAAGATAAGATTGGCATCTTTAACGCCGGTAAGAATAAAAGCTAGGGCAATCCCAGGCAAGGAAGCGTGGGAAATGGCATCTCCCAGCAAGCTTTGTTTCCGCAAGACGGCAAAACTACCCAGCATCCCACAAATCGCACCCAAAACCGTAGTTCCCAAGGTAATGGTACGCAAGGTGTAATTAGTAAAAAAATCGCTTAATTCCATGCTAAAATTTCTCTCTCTTTCTGAAATTTATTCTCGTGCTAAAACCGATTACTGAGTAACGGCTACTTTATAATTAATCCCGTAAGTCTTGGTAAGGTTATCATCATTAAAGATGTCTTTTACTTTTCCGGAAGCGATTCCCTTCACATTTAAGAAAGTCACCCAGTCAAAATATTCGGGTACGGTTTGTAAATCGTGATGTACCACAATAAGGGTTTTTCCCGCTTTTCTTAATTCTTTTAAAATATTGATAATGGCTTTTTCGGTGGTCGCATCTACGCCCTGAAAAGGCTCATCCATTAAGTATATGGAAGCATTTTGCACCAAAGCCCGCGCTAAAAAAATACGTTGTTGCTGTCCCCCACTAAGCTGACTTATTTGACGGTCTTTAAATTCTAACATTCCTACTTTTTCCAAAGCCTCTAAGGACGCTTTCTTCTCTTTCTGTCCGGGACGCTTGATCCAACCCAAGCTACCGTATGTTCCCATCATCACTACATCTAATGCGACCGTAGGAAAATCCCAATCTACACTTCCCTTTTGAGGCACGTAAGCGACCTTGTCTACTTGTTTTTTATAAGGTTTTCCAAACACTTTAACGCTTCCCGCGATGGGTTTTATAATTCCTAAGATAGATTTAATGAGCGTAGATTTTCCGGCCCCATTAGGACCAACAATGGCCATAAGAACCCCTTCTGGTACGACGAGATCAATATCCCATAACACAGGTTTATAATCATAGGCTACGGTAAGGTCATCTATTTGTATGGCTGGAAGTTGATCTTTCATTTGCTCTTATTTTAATGCGTTAACAATAGTGTTTACATTGTAAGAAAACATACCTATATAAGTCCCTTCGTCAGTTCCTGCGTTTCCAAGCGCATCTGAATATAAGGTGCCACCAATTTGCACATCAAAACCTTCTGACTTTACCGCTTGTTGCAAAGCTTCAATGGTTCTTTTAGGAACACTGGTTTCAATAAAAATGGCTTTTACTTTTTTTTCAATAATTAATTCGGCTAAGTTTTGCACATCCTGTACGCCTGCTTCGGTCGCTGTACTCAATCCCTGTAAGCCCACCACCTTAAATCCATATTCTTCGCCAAAGTAATTAAAGGCATCGTGCGCCGTCACCAAGATGCGTTTTTCTTTAGGCAGGCTAGCAATAGTTTCTCGTACCTCTATTTCTAACCCCTCTAATTTTTTTAAATAAATATCTTTATTCTTTTTATACAGCTCTGCATTCTTTGGATCTAATTCGCTTAAATGCTGAGTAAGATTGACTGTAATTTGTTTCCAGTATTCAATATTGAACCAAATATGCGGATCAAAACTAGAAGCAAAATATTCAGACCCTATTAATTTCTTTTTATCCAAGACCTCAGCTAAAGCAATGGTATTGGTGGTTCTTCCCATTTTTTCAAACACATCTACCAGTTTTCCTTCTAGGTGTAAACCGCTATAAAAAACCACATCGGCGCGCGTTAATTTAGAAACATCTCCTTCACTTGCTTTGTATAAGTGGGGATCTACGCCGCTTCCCATCAATCCTTGCACCTCAACCGCATCGCCTCCAATATTATGCACCAAATCAGTAATCATCGTGGTGGTGGTTACGATATTGAGTTTATTGGGATCATTAGCTGGAGCGTCTTTGCAAGCTGTAAAAAGAAGGCTGCAACAAAAAAGTAAAAGAAAGTGTTTCATAGGTATTTTGGTATGCCAATTAATAGATTAGATGCGGATTTCAATCTTCCACATAAATATGATCTGTTGCTGTTTTTGAAAGTGAAATCTCCTTTTCATCAACCTTAATGGTCATGCTTTCATCAAAACTTTCTATCTGCAAGACTTCAATGGATGTATCCATACCTATTCCCTGTCTGTCTAAATATTTCAAAAAAGAAGAACTGGTGTCGTTAAAACCTTTACAAACGGCACGATTTCCTGCTTTTAATTGAGACAATCGTTTTTTAGCGGCTTTGGGTAAGTTTCCATTGGCATCTGGAATAGGATCTCCGTGCGGATCATAATGGGGTCTGCCCAAAAATTTATCCAATTCTTCTACCAATTTGGCCGACTTTATATGCTCTAATTGTTCTGCCACTTCGTGAACTTCATCCCACTTAAAATTTAAGCGCTCTACCAAGAAAGATTCCCATAGACGGTGTTTTCGCACCACCGATAAGGCTTGGTTTTTACCAAGCTCGGTTAATTGTACGCCATAGTATTTTCGATAATCCACCAGACTTTTATCGGCCAATTTTTTAACCATTTCGGTTACGGAAGCTGCTTTGGTATTCAATAATTCAGAAAGACTACTGGTAGAGACTCCATCATTGGTTTCTTCCTGCAAATGAAATATCGCTTTTAAATAATTTTCTTCAGACTGTGTAAACATATAATTTAAATAAAGCTCAAAGATACATTATATATTTTGAAATAAACTTTTAGCTTATCCTAAATAAAATTTAAACAAGAACTACCTCCCAATTAATCAAGACAATAAATCCTTTTCAAGAAGACTTCCGTAAAGCTTTTATTGTACATATCACTCCTATTTTAGTGATTTTATAGCTAACGGAGATTCATATTATATAGCTTATCTATAAAATTATTCAGACAGCTATATTTAATTTTAAGCTATATTAAATTATATATTTCATTACTTTAAATATTATTTTTAGCTTTGCCTAAAAACAATAAAACCATGAAAAAATTATTCCTTTTACTTCTATTTCCCCCAATGCTAGGCCTGGCTCAAGAAAAGATGAGCCTTCATGGGAAAGTAACCGATGGCGATAAACCTATACCTTTTGCGAATATTAGTGTAACCAACTCCTTCATTGGAACTGCCGCGGATATTAATGGAGCCTATGAATTAAAAATTCCGAAAGGGAATTACTCCATTCAAGTGCAAGCAGTTGGTTTTAAGAGCCTTCAGCAAAACATAAATACGGAAGAGTATATCCATACATCGCTTAATTTTAGTCTAAAGACAGATTTATTAGGCTTGGAAGAAGTGGTTGTGACTGGTACTCGGACAGAAAAACGTCGCATAGATTCTCCCGTAATTGTCAACTTGATAGATAGTAAAACGCTTGAAGAAGTAAGCGCAACAGACCTATCTGAAGGTTTACGATTTCAGCCAGGTTTGCGCGTAGAAGTAGATTGTCAAACCTGTAACTACAGCCAGATTCGTATGAACGGTTTACAAGGAGGTTACTCACAAATCCTCATTAACGGACGTCCTATTTTTAGTCCGCTTACGGGTTTGTATGGCTTAGAACAAATCCCTGTAAATATGATTGAGCGCATAGAAGTGGTTCGCGGTGGTGTTTCTGCACTTTATGGATCTAGCGCTATTGGCGGAACGGTAAATGTAATTACTAAAACTCCGAAGCAAAATAGTTACAGCGCCAGTTATACCTATCAAAACATAGATGGCAAGACTAACCAAAGTCTTATTAACGGAAATGCAACCGTAGTCAGTAAAGCGTATAATGCGGGAGCAACTTTTTTTGTAAGCAGCAGAAGAAGAGAAGCTTTTGACGCCAATGGAGATAATTTTTCTGAACTCCCAGAACTAAAAGATAATTCCTTTGGAATGAATGCTTTTTATCTTCCCTCTGAGAATTCAAAATTAGAAGTGAGTTTTAGCAGTTTATACGAATACCGTTACGGGGGCGAAATGATAGATAAGCCAGCTTATTTGGCTCAACAGAGTGAAGAGCGAGATCATCATGTATTGATGGGAAGTGTAGATTATCAACTTAATTTTAATGAAGATAAATCCTCTTTTATTGCCTATTATGGAGGTCAACGTACAGACCGTGATCATTATACAGGGATCATCCCCGATGATGAGCAAGAAAAACAGGTTTTTTTTGCTGCTCCCCCTTATGGAATTTCTGAAGTGATTACTCATCAAGGAGGTACCCAATTAAATCATAAATTTGATCAATTCTTAGGAGGTACAACCGTACTTACAGGTGGTGTGGAATATGTGTATGACCATGTTTTTGATGAGATTGAAACCTATAATTATGAAATCAATCAGACCACAAAAAACTTGGGAGCCTTTCTACAAAACGATTGGGATGTTTCTAAACGCATTAATTTTCTTGCTGGATTTCGATTAGATAAGCACAATCTGTTAGATTATGCTGTATTTAGTCCGCGGCTCTCACTGCTATACAAGCCTCAAGAAAACACTCAGTTTCGCTTAGGTTGGGGAACAGGTTTTCGTGCGCCTCAAGCATTCGACACCGACCTACATATCGCTTTTGCAGGTGGGGGAGTTTCAAGAATTTCTTTAGCCGATGATTTAACAGAAGAGCGATCCAATAGTTTTACGGCTTCTGTAAATTATGATAAAGCCACAGAGCATTTTATCGCTGGGTTTACCGTAGAAGGTTTCTACACCAAACTTAATGATGCTTTTTATCAAGCTCCTCTAGGTCAAGATGAATTTGGAGAACGGTTTGAAAAAAGAAATGGAAGCGGTGCAACCGTCAAAGGTTTTACCGTAGAAGCTAGATTAAATTATGACTATTTGATTGAATTGGAAGCTGGGTTTACCCTTCAATCTAGTTCATTTAATGACGCTGTTGAAAATATTGAGGGCCTTCCAGCAAAACGCCAATTCCTAAGAACCCCTGATGATTATGGGTACGCGACCCTTACTTACAGTCCTACTAAAAAGCTGAAAGCAAGTGCAAATTTACTCTATACGGGTGCTATGGATATTATCCATTTTTCAGGTCCAGGAACCGGACAAGATGTAGATGAATATGATGTTACCCCCGTTTTCACGGAACTTGGGATGAGACTTTCTTATGACTTTAATCTTCCAAATTTAAGTACAGGACTTAAGCTTTATGCGGGTATTAAAAATATCACTAACAGTTATCAAAATGATTTTGATTTGGGGAAAAACCGAGATAGCGATTATATATACGGGCCCGCAGCGCCACGTACATTTTTTGTAGGACTAAAAATAAATTCTTTATAAATGTTGAAATTTCTGAATAGTTATAGCATTACTTTTTGTTTGATTATGTTAGTCCAAACCGCTTTTTCGCAACAAGAGAAAGCGGTCAACTGGCTTAGCTTTGAACAATTGGAAGATTCATTAGCCGTGCACCCTAAAAAGGTTTTTATAGACTTTTACGCCAATTGGTGTGAGCCGTGTTTAAAAATGCAAAAAGAGGTGTTCCCAGATAAGAAAGTAATAAAAATGCTTCAAGAAAACTTTTATGCGGTTAAGATGAACGTAGAAACAGAAGACACTATAGTTTTTGGAGGCCAATCTTTTGTGAATGAAAGAGGAAATAGGAGAAACCCCATTCATCAAATTCCACTGCTCATGGCTAGACAAAAGAACATAGCTTTCTCGCTGCCCGCCGTGGTATTTTTAGATGAAAATTTTAAAGCTACTGCGCGCCATTTTCAATACCTAAATGTAAAGCAGCTGCTGAGTATTTTAGAAAAACAAAAAAACCTATAGCTTAAAAGACAAAAGAAGTTGAAGTAAATTCTCTTAAGCTTCCGCGGAAGTCATCACGCAAAGCATCAAAATTCAACTCATTAATTTGAACAAACTTCTAAAATCAATTATTTGAAGCAAATTTTAAGAGAAATTAATTTTAAGTAAATCTGAGGAACTTAAGTTTTGTTGATCCCAAACTTTGGTTGTTCATGAATTGGCTCCTACTTTATAGAAGGGGCCAATTTTATTTATGATCGGGAAGCTTGAGGTACAAGGATAAAATTGTTAAATCAACACCTTATCAAATTTAAAATCAGATTTACATTCCTCTTTCTTTCTGAATTTGCTCATAAGCCTCTTGCACCTTTAAGAATTTCTCTTCGGCTCCTTTTTTATAGGCTTCATCCATTCCTTGTAACTTATCAGGATGGTATTTTTTAGCCATGGTTCTAAACGCTTTTTTCACTTCCGCATCGGTAGCGCTTTTCTCGATTTCCAAAATTTTATAAGCACTTGTAGCATCGGCAGATTTTACAAACATGGCTTGGATGCTTTCAAAATCACGTCGGTTAATTTGCAAGTAACCCGCAATTTTCTGCAATTCATATAATTCTGCCGAAGAGATATGACCATCTGCTTGGGTAATTCCGAAGAGAAAATGAAGAATTTGCAAGCGCACCTCGTAACTAGTTCGAGAACGCATATAAGCACAAATTCGCTGAGGTTCAATTTGCCTGTTTTTAATCACCTCATTAAAGGTTTTAAAAGTCGCATTGGCTCTTTCCTTACCGTAGGACTGTACAAAATAAGAACGCACATAATCCAGTTCCCGCTGATTCACTTTCCCATCGGCTTTAATCACGACAGAGCACAAGGTGAGCAAATTCAGCTCAAAATCTCCCATAGAAACATTTTGTGCTTTTTGCTGCTGAAAGATATCTTGAAAGCCTCCACCGCTTCCTTTTACCCGCTTTCCTTTTAAGAAAGCTTCCACAAGACTGCCCAATAAAAAACCAAGAATGGCTCCCGGCCATCGCATATAAACCATTCCTAAAATGGCTCCAATCCACTTAATCATACTTTTCACTTTGAAATGCAAATATATAAGCTTCTGTGGTTTTATGGCTAAGAATAAAAATAACCTATCCATGTATTCATAAATGAGATATAGGATGTGCGTAGTTTTTGGTATCTTTGGACTTTATAATTTGAACAAAAAAAATCGAAATATGTATCCAGCAGATTTAGTTAAACCTATGAAAGAAGAATTGACTTCTATAGGTTTTGAAGAATTACAAAGTGCAGAAGCCGTTGATCAAGCTATTCAACAAGAAGGAACTACCTTAGTGGTTGTGAATTCGGTTTGTGGGTGTGCTGCATCAAATGCAAGACCAGGAGCAAAAATGTCTTTAGAGAATAGTAAAAAACCATCGCATTTGGCTACGGTATTTGCCGGTGTAGATAAAGAAGCTACAGAAAAAGCACGTGCTCATATGGTACCTTTTCCTCCAAGTTCGCCTTGTATGGCCTTGTTTAAGGATGGAGAATTAGTGCATATGCTAGAGCGTCATCACATTGAGGGACGACCTGCCGAAATGATTGCAGAAAACTTAAAAGACGCTTACAACGAATACTGCTAGGCGAAACTAAAAGAGAAAATCTAAGGTCGTTCAAAATATGAACGACCTTTTTTTGTTATGCAAGCACAATTGTTTTAAAAAAATAATGAGCATGGCTCTAATTTAAAACTTATTTTTGCGTTTTAGACGTTGTTTTAGTTATGAATACTATTTTATCCTACCCCATTTCTGTGCTCTATTACTTCTGTTTTGGATTGGTGTTATTGATTTTTCATCCCATTCAATGGATTTGCTTCAATGTATTTGGTTATCAAACCCATAAAAAAAGTGTAGATTACCTCAACTTTTTTTTATTGCGTTGCCTTAATGTTTTAGGAACTAGAATTACGTTTGAGAATGATCAAAAATTTAATAAAGACGTTCCGCATATTATTGTTGCCAATCACCAAAGCCCTTATGATATACCGCCTATATCTTGGTATTTAAGAGAAATTCACCCTAAATTTATCAGTAAAAAAGAGTTAGGGAAAGGGATTCCTAGTATTTCCTATAACTTAAGCCACGGGGGCTCTATTTTGATTGATCGAAAAAACCCAAGACAATCTTTACCCGAAATCAAGAAATTTGCACAATATTTGTTGGATACTAATAGAGCCGCAGTTATTTTTCCGGAAGGCACCCGAACTAAAGACGGAGCACCCAAAGAATTTTCTCCTACCGGATTAAAAATGTTGTTTAAATTTTGCCCAGAGGCTGTTGTAGTTCCAGTAACCATAAATAACTCTTGGCAAATTGTGAAAAGAGGTCAATTTCCCTTAAGTTTGGGAGTACACCTAAAATGCAAAGTTCAACCCACCTTAAAGGTAAGTGATTATTCTACGGAAGATTTGATAAAAAAAGTAGAACATATCATCACTAGAGATATTAAAAATTTATAAATACAAACTCACATGGATCCTCAAAAAAATATAAGATTAGAAGTAATGCAGCAATTGGAAAGTAAGGTCGATGGATTTATTGACCAATTCCTTATTCCTGTAGAAGAGATTTGGCAGCCTACAGATTTTCTGCCTAACTCTCAAGGAGATGGCTTTTATGACGAAGTAACCGAAATTAGGGAGCTTGCAAAAGAACTTCCTTATGATTTTTGGGTAGTATTAGTAGGGGATACCATTACCGAAGAAGCTTTGCCTACCTACGAATCTTGGTTGATGGATGTAGATGGTGTAAGCCAACAAGATGGCGGAACTTCTTGGTCTAGATGGGTACGTTATTGGACGGCCGAAGAGAATCGTCACGGGGATGTGCTTAATAAATACCTCTACCTTTCGGGAAGAGTAAATATGATTGAAGTAGAGCGTACTACGCAACACTTGATTAATGATGGTTTTGATATTGGAACCGATAGAGATCCTTATAAAAACTTTGTATACACGAGTTTTCAGGAATTAGCAACCTATGTTTCTCACAACCGCGTAGCCAAATTGGCTCGTAATTATGGAAACAAATCTTTGGCAAAAATGTGTAAAATCATTAGCGGAGATGAAATGCGCCACTATAATGCTTACAGTACGTTTGTAGATGAAATCTTTAAAATAGATCCTAGCAATATGATGATTGCATTTAAGGATATGATGAAGAATAAAATTGTGATGCCTGCGATGTTCTTAAGAGAATCTGGCGATAGTATGGGCGGTGCTTTTGATGAGTTTTCTAATTGTGCACAACGTATTGGAGTGTATACAGGGAACGATTATATTGATATTATGAAGCGATTGATTGTGCGTTGGGATATCGAAAAATTAACCGGTCTTAATGAAGAAGCCGAAAAAGCTAGAGATTTTGTAACCAAGCTTCCTGCAAGAATGGAGCGCATCCAAAGCAGAATAAAAATTTCTGATGAGATTACTCACTTTAAATGGGTAAACCCTGCACTTACTAAATAAATGCAAAAAGAATCTAAAGTCATTCAAGCCACCAAAGCTTTTGTAAAGAATGAATTACAACATGCCGAAGGTGGCCACGACTGGTTCCACATAGAACGTGTCTACAAAAATACCTTACAAATTGCTGCACAAGAAAAAGTGAACCTAGAAATTGTATCTCTGGGTGCGCTTTTACACGATATAGCCGATTCTAAATTTTATGATGGAGATGAAAGCATTGGACCTGAAAAAGCAAGCACTTTTTTAAAAAGCCTACATCTTAAAGAACCTGTGATAACGCACGTAAAAGAAATTATTAAAAATATCTCTTTTAAAGGCGGAAGCATTCAACAAACCTTTACTTCTCCAGAGCTTAATGTGGTTCAGGATGCCGATAGACTCGATGCCATTGGCGCCATTGGTATTGCACGTACTTTTAATTATGGAGGTTTTAAAAACCGAAAAATCTACGACCCTTCCATCGCTCCGAAACTAGATATGAGCAAAGAAGAATACAAAAAAGGAGAAAATCCTACCATCAACCATTTTTACGAAAAACTCTTACTGTTAAAAGACCGCATGAATACCAAAACGGGTACTAAAATGGCCAAGCAACGCCACGAATTTATGGAGTTGTATCTAGAGCAGTTTTACGCTGAGTGGGAAGGAAAGCGTTAAAACAATGTATACTGCGGATTTTTAAGTTCTAAATAGTGGCTTTTATCTAATGCTGGAATTTCCTTTACGGAAGAAAAGTATTTACCTCTAGCTATTTTAAACTGAAGCGCAATTTGCTTAGCAAACTCCCCTTCTCCCTTCATCCGAGTTCCAAACCGACTATCATTCAGATTTCCTCCGTGGCAAGCTTCAATTTGATGCAAGACTTTTTCGGCTCTATCGGGTAATGCTTTTTCAATCCAATCTTTAAAAATTTCCGCGATAGCGCCATTTAAACGCACTACTGTATATCCCACAGACCTAGCTCCCAACTCGCTTACTTTTTTTACCAAAGGCAAAATTTCATGACTATTGATGCTAGGAATAATGGGTGCCATCATTACACTTACAGGAATCCCGTGCATAGAAAGTTCTTCCACAGTTTTTAAACGTTGCTTTATGCTCGCCGTTCTAGGTTCTAACAACCTACGTGTTTCTTCAGACAAAGAAGTGATAGAAATATTCACCCTAATGAGGTTAAGCTGAGCCAATTCTTTTAAAAGATCTAGGTCTCTTAAAATAAGGCTATTTTTAGTGATGATTCCTGTAGGATGCTTATATTGAAGCATCACTTCCAAACACTGCCGAGTAATTTGCAATTTGCGTTCTATGGGTTGGTAACAATCCGTATTTCCAGAAAAAACAATAGCATCACCCTGCCAGTTTTTAGTCTTTAGTTTTTGCTCCAATAATTGCGGCGCATTTTTTTTAACTAAGATTTGTTTTTCAAAATCTAAACCCGCACCATAACCCCAATATTCGTGTGTATTTCTCGCATAACAATAAATGCAACCGTGTTCGCAACCTTGGTAAGGATTGGCTGAATATCCCATACCCACATCTGGACTTTTTACTTTGTTAACAAAGCTCTTGGGAAAGACTTCCTGAAAATGGGTTTGTTGATCTTGAGGCTCTTCTCCTTCTTTATGGCAGTATTCCAAATATTCGGGATCTACGGTATGCTCGTGTTCCTGAAATTTGTTATGCGCATTTTTCTGCGCACCCCGACCTTTGATATAAGAAGTAGACATAAAAAAGTCAAAGTTAATTTATTTAATTGGATAAATTCCTCTTTTAAGGATTATTTCCTATAAAAACGATATTCTATTTTAAAATGTAAGTACAAATCAAACTCTCTCCTTTATTTTCTAAATACCCTAATATGAAATAACACTAGACTTAAAAATCATCAAAGCAATGCAAAATCAAGTCTTATGTCTATTAGCCTCCGCCCGAATGATACGGGCGGAAGCGGTCTTAGATCTTAGTCGCAGACGACTACTTATTTGGGAAATCTGCTTTTCTTTTTTCTAAAAATGCGCTCGTGCCTTCTTTAAAATCTTCGGTATCGAAGCTTTTTCCAAAGTTCTCTACCTCTTTATCAAAACCATTTACGCCATCTTCATCATTGGCATTAATCGCCTCAATGGCTCTAGAAATCGCTACCATAGAATTACGCATAATTTTATGAGCGGTTTTACTAGCAAGCTCCATCAATTCTTCAGCGCTAGTCACATGATTCACCAAACCGTATTGTAAGGCTTGTTTTGCATCAATCATTCCTGCATTCATAATCATTTCCATCGCTCTTCCCTTACCCACTAATTGTGGCAAACGCTGCGTTCCTCCATAGCCAGGAATCACTCCCAAAGAAGTTTCTGGTAATCCCATTTTGGCATTATCACTGGCGATTCTAAAGTGTGCAGCCATGGCTAATTCTAATCCGCCACCCAACGCAAAACCATTAATAGCAGCGATGACTGGTTTTTTAAAGTTAGCGATACGATCAAAGACTTCCTTTTGCCCTTTTGCAGCAAGGTTTTTCCCTTCTTCTACACTATAATCAGCAAATTCAGAAATATCTGCCCCTGCAACAAATGCTTTTTCTCCGCTTCCAGTAATGATGATTACTTTTACCTCATCGTCGGTTTCCAATTCCGCGAAAGCGCTATGGATTTCGCCTAAGGTTTCTCTGTTTAAGGCGTTTAATTTTTTAGGACGGTTAATGCTTAATTTTGCAATTCCGCTTTCTTTTTCTAATAAAATATTTTGGTAACTCATGTGTTATATTTTAGGAAATTTAACTTTAAATGTGGTTCCTTCTCCTTCTTCCGAAGTAAAAGATATACTGCCTTTATAGGCTTCAATAATGGTTTTTATAATTCCCAAACCTAGCCCCATTCCGCTAGATTTAGTGGTGAACTTAGGTTCAAAAATATGGATTTTATTTTCTTCTGAAATACCTGTTCCGTTATCTTTTATAAGAATGCATACCGAATCTTCATCTGTTTTTACCGAAACTTCTACACGCTGCTGCGGATTTTCTTCTGAAGCTTGCAAGGCATTTTTCACCAAGTTGGTCACTACCCTAATCAATTGAGTACGATCAAAGATGGCAAGAATTTCTTCCTCTTCCGGAAAGAATTCTATATTTCTTTCATTAAAAATATCTAGCGCTAACTTAACGATTTTGGGAACGTTAAGCGTTTCATTTTGCTGTGCCGGCATCTTGGCAAAATTAGAAAACGCCGAAGCGATAGAACTCATGGTATCAATCTGCTGAATAAGCGTCTTGGTGTAATCCCGAAGTTTCTCTTTAATCTCGGGATCTTCAGGATCAAAACGCCGCTCAAAACTCTGCACCGTTAATCGCATAGGCGTCAACGGATTCTTAATCTCGTGCGCCACTTGCTTTGCCATTTCCCGCCATGCTTGCTCTCGCTCATTTGTGGCGAGTTTCACCGCGCTTTCTTCCAACTCATCTATCATAGAGTTATAGGCTTTAATAAGCGACTTAATCTCTTCTGAAGTGTCTTTTATGGCAATCTTCTTGTTCTTTTTATCCAATCGCGTGGCATGGATTTTCTCACTTACCGTTTTTAAGGAAGAGGTAATGTATTTAGACAAAAAGTAAGAGAGTAAAATAGCAACCAAAATGAGTAATATATAGACTTGAGCTAAGATTTTCAAGAAATCCTTCAACTGCATATCTATAAATCCGTCGTCATCAATTTTAGGAAGGTTGAGAATCGCCAAGGGCTTAAAATAAGCATCGGTGATGTAAGTGTAGGAAGATTGATACTTCTTCCCGTCTTCTTTATAAAAACGAACGTATTTTTTATTTTCAGATCCTTCCAAAAGCAACAAGGCCTGTTTTGGCATCTTGGTTACTGAAGTATCTTTAAAAAAGGTCGCTTTAGAGGATTTGAGCAAACGTCCTTGAAGATCATAAAAATTAATTTCGGTGTTGTGAATGTTCTTAAGTTCGTGGATTTTTTTTCTAAAAATCAACGGAATATTCTCGGTCGTAACCTCGTAGGTGGTGGTTTGTATTTCATAATTGATACTCGCCCGTATGGAAGCCTCCTTTTGCTTCAGTTTATCTATTTGGTAGGCTTCGGCTTCTTTTTTATATTGATAAATGGTAACCACGGCAATTAGGACAGAAGCTCCTAACACCAAAAATATCATGCTCAAAAAAATACGTGTTCGTAAAGAGCGTTTGAGCCACCTCATCTTACTTATTTTTATTTCTAATTCGTTTGTACACTTTAATGCCTAGCATTAATAAAATTCCCAACACAAAAATGCCCGCTACGCCAAAAATCCAATTAAAAGTACCTTTTAAAATTACCAAAAACACGACCGAAAAAAGAATCAGCGTAGAGCCTTCATTAAACAAGCGCATTTGATTAGAAGTCCACTTAAAAATATCGTTTTGTTGTTGCTTAAAAATCTGATGGCACTTCCCGTGGTATATAAATAACAACAAAACAAATGCCAGTTTTATATGCATCCAAGGTTGTGATAGCCACGCAGGTTGTAAAATCAATAACCACACCGCAAATAGCGTAGCTAAAATTGCCGAAGGCCACGTAATAATAGTCCATAACCTTTTGGTCATAATTTTTAACTGATCGCTTAAAATTTTTCTTTCTAGCTCATTTTTATCTTGGGCTTCAATATGGTAAATAAATAACCTCGGGATATAGAACAAGCCCGCAAACCACGTAATCACAAAGATTAAGTGAAGGGATTTGATGTAATTGTAGTATTCCATTTAAGGTTTTTTTGACGGGTTTTGGTGGGTGTTGAATATAGATAAAACAAGTATGGTTTCGTTTTTAACCTGATAAACAATCACAAACGGAAAACGATTTAAAAGTGCATGCCAAAAATCTTGCCTCTTTATAAATTGATGAGGCTTAGAGGATATTCTTTCTAAATTTTTGTACAAATCTTTCAAAAAACTTTCTCCCAAAAAGAGCTGTTGTGATTCATACCATGAAACAGCTTCATAAATTTCAAGATTTGCCCTAGAAGAAAGCCTCACTTTAAAAGCCATATTTTGTCTTCATATTAGATTTTAATTCTTCTAAGGTATGGGTCTCTAGTTTGCCTTCCTCGTATAACTTTACATCGTGTTTTAAAGCCTGATAATGTTCTTTTGGAATCGAAAAATCATCTTGAGTTACATAGCTTTCCTTTTCTTCTCTTACCGAAGCCTCCTCCAACAGAAGTCTCACCTCTTTTAGTTTATTCTCATCATTGCAATTTATAACTTCTTGCAACACATCAATTTTTAACTGATCCAACTCCTTCTTTTTCATAACACCTCATTTCTTACAAATATAATCATAAAGCTTTTAAAAAATTTATACAGCTACTTCTTCGTTTTTCAAAGGAATCAAATTCTTCTTAATTTCCCTATTTAAAAAGATTCCTGTAACAATGGTAGAAAGAAAATCGGCTAGCGGGAAAGAAATCCAAACCCCCAGTTCTCCGTAATACTCTGGCAGAATTAAAATCAGTGGAATAAAGAAAAAACCTTGTCGGGTTAGCGTCAACAAGAAAGCGGGAGTCGCTTTCCCAATTGCTTGAAAGTACGCTGAACCTATCAATTGAAGCGAAATAATGGGTAATGCCGCAAAAACCCATCGCATGGCCGATGGGGTTTCTGCCAATATCGTTTCATCTGTGGTAAAAATGGCCACAATAGATTCTGGAAAAATCATGATGATTGCAAATACTCCCAAGGCTAAAGTTCCGGCATAAAAAATGGCTTTGTTAATCGATTCCCTAACTCTTTCGGGTTGATTAGCGCCGTAATTATAGCCGGCAATAGGCAAAAATCCTTGGGTCACTCCCAATACTGGAAATAGTGCAAACATGAGCATTCTTCCTACAATAGCATAGACCGTCACCGATGCCTCGCCGCCTATATTAAATAAAATATTATTCAGTAATAAATACGTAACACTCACAACCGCTTGTCTTGCCAAGGTGACAAATCCCAACGAAGCTATTTCTTTTAAAATAGGAAAATCAAGTCTAAAGTGCGCCTTATTTAGTTTAAGCTCTGAATTTTTTGAAAGGAAAAACCACAATACATAAGAAAAAGATACAAAGTATGAACCTGTTGTAGCCCACGCTGCACCCGCCATTCCCCAGTCAAACACGTAGATAAAAAAGTAATCTGCAACTAAATTAAGAATAGAAGGCAAGATCATGGCAATCATCGCATATTTAGGTTGCCCTTCTGCTCTAATCACCGAATTTCCCATCATGCTTAAAGCCAGAATAGGAACCCCGTAAAGTACAATGCGGTAATAAATTTCTGCCGGGGCGTAAATCTCTCCTTTTCCTCCAAAGGCAGGAATTAATTCTTTGATGAACCATAAGCCTAAAACCACCAACAAAATACACAAAACCAAGGTGAGTGTAATTTGGTTTCCAAAGGTTTTTAAAGCTTTCTTATAGTTGTTGGAGCCTAGAGCCCGAGAAATAATGGAAGATCCTCCAATCCCAATCGCCATTCCTAAAGCGGCAATAAAAAAGGAGACCGGCAAGACCACGTTGATGGCGGCAATCGCATTAGGTCCTATCCAGTTCCCAACAAAAATGGTATCAACCAAGATGTTGAGCGACATGACCAAAATCCCGATGGAAGCAGGTAAAGATTGCTTGATAAGCAGTTTTCCAATAGGCTCTTTTCCTAATGCCTCCGAATTTACTTTTGCCATTATGAGCCTACACTTTCTTCTTGTTTTGCCTCTACCCAGGCGTTAATCCAGTTACTTAAGGTTTTCACCCAATCTTCCCGATCGTTTAAACAAGGAATTACGGTAAGTTCTTTTCCTCCATTTTCATGGAAAATTTCTTCTCCTTCCATCGCAATCTCTTCTAAGGTTTCTAAACAATCAGAAACAAAAGCCGGAGTTACAATGGCCATTTTTTTCATTCCGTTAAGGCCAAATTTTTCAATGGTTCTATCAGTGTAAGGTTGTAACCATGGGTCAAACCCTAAACGCGACTGAAACGAAGTGCTGTAAGCATCAGGATTTAATTCTAATTTTTCGGCTACCAAACGCGTGGTTTCATAACACTGGTGACGGTAACAAAATTGATGCGCTGGCGATGCAGTTTGACAACACGTACCATCTATTTGGCAATGCGATTTGGTAATATCACTTTTTCTAATGTGCCTTTCCGGGACACCGTGATAACTAAACAACAAATGCTCGTAATCTAATTTTTCTATCTTTTCGGCAATACTTCGCGAAAGAATTTCGATATAATCTGGTCGGTTATAGAATGGAGGTAAGGTAGTTATTTTCATCTCAGGGAAATGCTCTTTTTGCAACTCATCTGCCAAGACCACAATCGTCTCGGTCGTTGCCATAGCAAATTGTGGATACAAGGGCAATAACAACACCTCGTCTACTCCTTTTACATGCAATTCTTTTAAGCCTTGCTCTATGCTTGGCTTTCCATAACGCATGGCTAGGGAGATGGGAACTTCTGTAAATTTATCTATTTTTTGCTGTAAACGTTCTGAGAGAACAATAAGAGGAGAACCTTCTTCCCACCAAATCTTTTGGTAAGCGGCCGCAGATTGCTTAGGACGTGTATTTAAAACGATTCCTTTTACAATAAATGCACGAAGCAACCAAGGCACGTCTATAACGCGTTCATCCATTAGAAATTCATCTAAATACTTCTTTACATCTTTGGGATTGGTGCTCTCTGGAGAACCTAAATTGACGAGTAAAACTCCTTTCATTTCAATTTTTTTTCAAAAATAATGGTTTATACTAAGAATAGTATGCGTTGGGCTTTCCAATTTATCAATCTCTCGATAGTTAAATTAAATTGACCGACTGAATATATTTTTTTGGGGTGGTGCCAAATTTCTTTCTAAAGGCAGCGATAAAGTGACTTGCCGTACTGTAACCCACTCTTAATCCTACCTCATTAACGTTATGTCGTCCAGTTTCTAAAAGCTTACGGGCAAAGTCCATTTTATAGTCAAATAAAAACCCAAAAACGGTATCACCATACACTTCTTTAAAGCCTTCTTTTAGTTTCTTAAGGCTCAAGCCAATCTCATCGGCGAGTTCTTGCAAACTTGGAGGCTCTGCCATACGCTGAATCATAATGTCTTTCGCTTTACGGATTTTGCGCACGTTATCCTCATCGATTAAAAAAGGACACTGCTCTATATCGGCTTCCTCGGGACGGTTAAAATAAAGTCCCATCAACTCATAAGCTTTTCCTTTTAAGTAAATTTTCTTTACGGAAGGATGCAAGTTAAAATTGAGAATCTGACTTAAAACGACCGCCATCGACGGACTTATAGATTGTTCCTGATAATATTTTTTATCCCGGTTATCATCCGTTAAGAAATCAATGTAATTTGCCTCTTCAGAAAATAGAGAGTGTAATTTTTGGATGGAAATAATGATGCTCACCATCCAAGAATTAGCGTTTGCAGTAACGCTAAGCGGTAAATTTTTGGTGGGATTGTAAAGCAATAAGGATTTCTCTTCTCCTAGATGAAGTGCATAACTTCCCTGATTAAAACTAAACTGTCCCATTCCTTTTAAACAAAAATGAAACTGAATAAAATCACTGTGCATTTCCTTCTCAAAAAACTGATTATCAGACGTATCGTTCTGAAAAGTAAGAATATGAATTCCATCCTCTACAAGCAGTTTATGGAAAGTACTTTGAGCGTTATTTTCTGTCGTAGTATTCATGGTTAAAATTCTGTTTTTATTTAGAATCATTCTAAAATAATGAATCCGAAATCCTCGTTGACCCCACAAAAATAGCTTATTTCAACGAATTAGCGTAGATTCTACTTTAAAATAACTTCTAACGACAATAAAAGTACTTTTAACGTTACTTTTACAAAAACATAGCAGCTACTTTTGTAGTCTAAATATTTAGGACCTTATTCTTCTATGAAGAACTATCATATATCTAAACACAATTCTTTTTATGCCATTGGCTTAAGCTATCAAAAAGCTGACGCTGACATTAGGGGGAATTTCAGCCTTAACGAAGAGCAAAAAAAGAACTTAATTAACGATGCCAAAAACGATGGTGTAGATGGCATTTTAATTACCTCTACCTGTAACCGTACCGAAATTTACGGCTTTGCTCAACATCCTTTTCAACTCATCAAATTGCTTTGTCAACATACCAATGGTACGGTAGAAGAGTTTGAAAAAGTTGCTTACGTGTATAAAAACCAAGAAGCGATTTCGCATTTGTTTAAAGTGGGAACAGGATTAGACAGTCAGATTTTGGGAGACTTTGAAATTATAAGTCAGTTAAAACACGCTTTCAACATTTCTAAGAACCTAAGTATGGCCAATCCGTTTATAGAGCGATTGGTAAACTCGGTGATTCAAGCCAGTAAGCGAATTAAAAACGAGACCGAAATTTCTTCGGGTGCCACCTCGGTTTCTTTTGCATCGGTACAATACATCTTAAATCGTTATAAAAATGTTTCCAATGCGAAAATTCTACTTTTCGGAACTGGGAAGATTGGACGTAATACCTGTGAAAACTTGGTGAAACATACCAAGAACAATCACATTACCCTAATTAACCGAACTAAAGACAAAGCAGTAAAAGTAGCTGGCAAATTTGACCTTATTGTAAAAGATCATGCCGATTTGCAGAGTGAAATTCGGGACACCGATATTCTTATTGTCGCTACGGGAGCTCAAAACCCTACCATCTCTAAAGAACTTATTTATTCTGATAAAAAGTTATTGATTTTAGATTTGTCCATTCCTAAGAATGTGGCTAACGATGTAGCCGATTTGGAAAACGTACAACTCATTCATTTAGATCATCTTTCTCAAATGACTGATGCCACACTAGAAAAGAGAAAAACCTTTATTCCGCAGGCAGAAGAGATTATAGAAGAAGTAAAAAAAGATTTTAATGCTTGGCTAGAGACGAGAAAATTCGCGCCAACCATTAAAGCTTTAAAGCACAAATTAAGACATATGAAAGACGAAGAGCTAGACTTTCAAAGCAGAAAGCTCAACGACTTTAATAATGAACACGCCGAAATTGTAAGCAACCGCATTATTCAAAAAATAATGAACCAGTTTGCAAGTCATCTTAAGCAAGACAGCGACTCTACAGATGAAAGTTTGGCCCTGATCCAAAAAGTTTTTCAATTAGAAGATTTATCGAAATAAGCTTACATGAGCACAACCATAAGAATTGGTACCCGCGATAGTGAATTAGCATTATGGCAGGCCAACAACGTAAAAAATAAACTAGAAGCTTTAGGCTATAAAACCCAATTGTTACCCGTAAAATCTACGGGTGATCTTAATTTAGATCAGCCTTTATACGAGATGGGAATTACGGGTATTTTTACCAAAACCCTAGATATCGCGATGATCAAGGGAGACATAGATATTGCGGTGCATTCTATGAAAGACGTTCCTACCGCTTTACCTAAGGGCATTGTGCAAGCGGCCGTTTTACCTCGTGCCAACGTGCATGATATTTTACTACACAAAGGCTTAGATTTTCTCAAGTCTAGCGGAACTATCGCTACCGGAAGTTTACGAAGAAAAGCACAGTGGTTGCACCATCATCCATCGCACAAAATCGTAAACCTACGCGGAAACGTGAATACCCGTTTAAGAAAATTAGAAGATAACGAAGACTGGAACGGAGCTATTTTTGCCGCTGCAGGTTTAGAACGTATCAACCTAAAGCCAGAAACTCACCAAGTATTAGATTGGATGACTCCGGCTCCCGCACAAGGCGCGATGCTTATTGTGGTGAATGAAAGTAACGTCTTCGCCAAAGAAGCCGTAGAAAAGCTTAATGACGAAAAAACAGCGAAATGCGTTCACGTAGAGCGTGATTTTTTAAGAAAATTAGAAGGAGGGTGTACGGCGCCAATTGGAGCTTTAGCCGAATTTAAAAATGAAAAGGATATCTCCTTTACAGGAAACCTTTATAGCCTTGACGGAACACAAAAAATAGAAGAAAAAGCTATTTTTCAAGCAGATGATTACCAAAGAATTGGTGCGATTTTAGCTCAGAAAGTATTAGATAACGGCGGTAGAGAACTTATGCGCTCTATAAAAGCCGAATTAGAATAATAGTTGATCATGCCAACGATACTCAGCACTAAAAAACTTGACAAGCATCAAGAGCAATTGATGCTAAATGCAAACATTAGCTTTGTTTCGTATGATGCTATCCGTATTTCTTTTTACAAAGAACTTCTCTTTCCTCAAAAAGTAGAAAACGCCATCGTTACCAGTAAAAATACTTGGCAAGCCATAAAAGATAAAATTTCTATCAAAAATGCTTTTGTAGTGGGCATCAAAACCACACAGCTACTTCAAGAAAGTGGCATAGAGATTATAGAATCTACCGATTATGGAAAAGATTTAGCTCAAAAAATATGCAGTACTCATTCCGCTAAGGAATTTCATTTTTTCTGCGGAAAACAACGAAGAGACGAACTGCCTACCCAATTAAAGATAAATAATATTTCCTTTACGGAAACACAAGTTTACGACACCCTAGAAAATCACAGAGAATTCTCTCAAGAGTTTGATGGCATCCTGTTTTTTAGTCCCAGTGGCGTAAAAAGTTTTTGTGCGGTCAACGATATAAAATCGGCCACGGCATTTTGCATTGGCACCACCACAGCAAAAGAAGCAGAAAAGTATACCAAGAATATCATCATTGCGAACCAACCCACTATCGAGAATGTTATTGTACAAGTGGTAAAAACCTATAAAAATGATTAAAAACGATTTATTTTTAAGAGCCTTAAAAGGAGAAACTGTAGAACGTCCACCAGTTTGGATGATGAGGCAAGCGGGAAGATACCTTCCAGATTTTATGAAGCTCAAAGAGAAGTATGACTTTTTTACACGTTGTAGAACTCCAGAGCTGGCTACCGAAATTACAGTGATGCCTATTCATCAAGTAGGAACAGATGCTGCAATTTTATTTTGTGATATTTTGGTAGTTCCGCAAGCGATGGGCGTAGAGATAGAAATGAGACCCGGCGTTGGGCCTTGGGTTCCCGATCCTATAAGAACGGCTAAGCAAGTAGATGATATCGTTGTTCCCAATGTTTACGAAGAATTGGGTTACGTGTACGAAGCGATTAAAATGACCAAGCAAGAATTAAACGACGAGGTTCCTTTAATTGGTTTTGCGGGTTCTCCTTGGACGATTTTATGCTATTTAGTGCAAGGTCAAGGTTCTAAGAATTTTGACAAAGCCAAAGAGTTTTGTTTTACCAATCCTGTTGCAGCTCATCAGCTTTTGCAAAAAATTACCGACACCACGATTGCTTACCTAAAAGGAAAAGTAGAAGTAGGTGTAGATGCCGTACAATTGTTTGACTCTTGGGGAGGAATGCTTTCTCCTGTAGATTATCAAGAATTCTCTTGGCAATACATGCAGCAAATAATTGATGCTTTAAAAGATGAAACTCCCGTGATTGCTTTTGGAAAAGGCTGTTGGTTTGCACTTAAAGAAATGAGTGAATCTGGAGCTTCGGCTTTAGGGGTAGACTGGACGTGCTCTCCAAGAAATGCGCGTTACTTAAGTGGTGGAAACATCACCTTGCAAGGTAATTTTGATCCGTCAAGATTATTTTCTCCACCAAAAGAAATCAAAAAGATGGTGCACCAAATGATTAACGAGTTTGGAAAAGACAAATACATTGCAAATTTAGGACACGGGATTTTACCTAATATTCCAGTAGATAATGCAAAAGCATTTGTGGACGCCGTAAAAGAATGGGAAGAATAATGGCAATTTGGGCTCGCATTAAAAATTTAAAGTTCAAGCAACTTTTGGTGCTAGCCCAACTTTCTATACAACATCCTACCTCAATTCTACCTACCTATAAAGCGACCAAAAATAGCATGGCGATTTGCGACAGGCGATTCGGAAACGCACATCACAAAGACAATGAGACGAATGCTTTTAGGCATGCCTTATGGAATTTTTTAATTGCTGAATATTGCTTCCGCGGAAATGATTCCGTAAAGAAATCTGTAAATTGGGCAAAAAGAATCACCGACTTACACGAGCGACTTTCTCCCAACGAGCTACTTGCAAAAACGATGGATTTGCACAACAATCAGCAAGGTAGAGTCCTTTTTGAAGAAGGAATTAAGGAAGAACAAATTGTCTCGGTTCTTCAGCAAAAAATGAAGAAAGCTTTAAAAATTGTATCTCCCGAAGATGCAAAAAAAGCACCTCAACAATTGATTTATATTGCTCATGAAAGATAAATTTTACAACTACATAGAAGGATTACAAGATCGAATTACCCAAAAACTGGAAGAAATTGATGGGAAAGCCAAATTTCAAGAAGATCTTTGGGAAAGAAATGAAGGCGGTGGCGGAAGAACACGCGTTATAGAAAACGGAAACGTATTTGAAAAAGGCGGCGTCAATATTTCGGCGGTACACGGACCTCTAGATCCTGCGATGCAACAATATTTTAAAGTAGGAGACGTCAACTTTTTTGCCTGTGGATTGAGTTTAGTCATTCATCCTAGAAACCCGATGCTGCCCACGGTTCATGCCAATTGGCGCTATTTTGAAATGTATGACCAAGAAGGAAATACCATCGACCAATGGTTTGGAGGCGGACAAGATTTAACGCCTTACTATCTTTTTGAAGAAGACGCCAAGCATTTTCATAGCGTTTGTAAAAAGGCTTGCGACCTTCACGGAAAAGATTTGTATCCTAAATACAAGAAGCAATGCGATGAATATTTCTGGAATTCACACCGCGATGAAGCCCGAGGCATTGGAGGTTTGTTTTTTGATCACTTAAAAAGCACCGATGAAAGATCTATTGAAGACTGGTATGCTTTTGTAACCGAAATAGGCAATAGCTTTTTAGAAGCCTACGCTCCTATCGCAGAAAAAAGAAAAAATATCGATTATTCCAAAGAACAAAGAGACTGGCAAGAAATACGAAGAGGAAGGTATGTAGAGTTTAATTTGGTTCACGATAAAGGAACTTTATTTGGCTTAAAAACCAACGGAAGAATTGAGAGTATATTTATGAGTTTACCGCCACACGTGCAATGGCATTACAATCATCATCCCGAAGAGGGCAGTGAAGAAGAGAAGTTATTGAAGGTATTGATGAAACCGAAAGATTGGGTGAGTTAGTAGTTAGTAGTTAGTAGTTAGTAGTTAGTAGTTAGTAGTTAGTAGTTAGTAGTTAGTAGTTAGTAGTTAGTAAAAATAAATATTTTGGAATGCAAAACGCTCACAAATAATTTTTTTTATAAAAAGTGCCAAAGGATAACAAATCCTTTTTCATGTAGAAGAAGTAAAATCAATAATAAGCTAAAGGCTGAAAGCCAATAGCTAAATGCTAAAAAAAATGTTTCCACTAAGAAGAAATAGAAGATTAAGAACCAACGAAGCGGTTCGCAGTTTGGTAAGACAACACATCTTAAGTCCGAAGGACTTTCAAGCTCCTATATTTGTGACTGAAGGAAAGCAGAAAAAAGAAGAAATTGCTTCCATGCCTGGTTATTATAGATTTAGCCTAGATTTATTGGCTAAAGAAGTTAAAGAGCTTTGGGATTTGGGCATAAAATCTGTCTTACTTTTTGTAAAAGTAGAAGAACACTTAAAAGATAATAAAGGAACCGAAGCTGTCAACGCAGACGGATTGATGCAACGCGCCATTAAAACCGTTAAAAACGCCGTGCCAGAAATGTTGGTGATGACCGATGTTGCCTTAGATCCTTATTCGATGTACGGTCACGATGGAATTATTGAAAACGGACGCGTACTTAACGACGAGTCGGTGCAAGCCTTGGCACATATGGCTTTATCTCACGCCCAAGCAGGAGCCGATTTTGTGGCGCCAAGTGATATGATGGACGGACGTATTTTGGTGATGCGTGAAACGCTAGAAACCGAAGGCTTCATCAATACCGGAATCATGAGTTATAGCGCCAAATTTGCTTCTGCTTTTTATGGTCCGTTTAGAGATGCTTTAGATTCTGCTCCGGTAGACGCCAAAGACATTCCTAAAAACAAGAACAGCTACCAAATGGATCCTGCCAATAGAGATGAAGCGGTAAAAGAGACCCTGATGGATATTGAAGAAGGAGCAGATATTGTCATGGTAAAACCAGGTTTATGCTATCTTGACATTGTGCGTGACATTAGAAATGAAGTCAATGTACCCGTGTCAGTTTATCAAGTGAGCGGAGAATATGCGATGATTAAGGCCGCTTCAGAAAGAGGCTGGCTAGATCATGACGCTGTTATGATGGAGCAACTTACTGCCATTAAGAGAGCTGGAGCCGATTTTATTGCTACTTATTTCGCAAAAGATGCTGCCAAACTAATTTCTTAGTATCTTTGGCAAGATTTTAGATTATGTCAATTTAGACATCTAATTTGGTATAAAACCAATTTATGAACGCCACGTATTTACATTCGTTAAGATTTTTTACGGTCTTTTGTGTGCTTTTGTTATCCTTAACAAGTGCGGCAAAAGATCGTAATGCTCTTTTTGATGCTGTAAATACGGTTCAAGAAACAGTTTCTTCGGCTTCTAATGCACAAAAATTTTATGCGGTAGAAGAAATTTCGGTAGCAAGCCCTTCTTACGATATTGAAAATCAATGGGATGTTGATGCTTACTCGAGTACTTATTTTAGTTTAAAAACATTTTCTTATGTGGAGCCTCCACTGGTCAGTTATATTTCTATAGACCATAGAGCTCAAATTTACGAACACCTCTTTCCCTTCCATTTTTTTTATTGATTGATTCGGTTTTACTCGCAATAGCGACGTCTTACTGAATTAAAAAAAGTTCGCTTCCGCGGAAGCGATAATACCATCTTAAAAAAATATACAATAATGGATATTCAATCTATAGAATTGGGAATGCTGTTCCTTATCTTATTTACAGCTCCCGTGGCATACGCCGTAATGGGCAAATCGAGAAGAAAAAAAGCATCTTTAAAAAATATTAAAGAGAAAGCAGCCACACATCAAATCAATTTAAAAGAAATAGATCTATTCTCTAATGCTTTTATTGGCATTGACGAGGAACATGCACAACTTGTTTACGGACATTTAGAGAGCCTAGACAAAAAAATTCACATTCTAAACTTAAAAAATTACAGTGTAGAACTTCTAGAGAAAAGAAAAAAAGACAAGTCTATCGAGCGCATTGCGTTGGTGTTTAAATCCCCAAAAGAGACGCATCAATTTGATTTATATCTCGAGGAAGAGGATACGGAAACCTCTGCCGTTGAACAACTCGAACTCGCCCAAAAGTGGCAAGCTAAATTGAGCTAGTATTTAAAAATAGGCTGTTTTAAAAAGCGTTTAGGCAGCCTATTTTAAATTTCTGTATACCTGCTTTCTTTCCTAAAATTAGTTTCTGTCACTCCCGAAGCTTCAGGAGGCCGCAGTCGAAAAGTTAAACAAAACGTCTCGACTCCCCGCCAGAATGAATTCTTTCGGGCTGGCGCTCGACGTGACATTAGCACTATTACTTGATTACATTGGACACTAAACGGCTTATTTTAAATTTTAAATAAAAATTAAGTCTTGCAGTCATATTAATTTTTACCTTGTTCTAAATTAATATACTCTCATGACGCTACTCCTCATTTATGCTTTTATTTCTATTTTCGTTTCCTTCTTATGTTCTATTCTTGAAGCCGCTTTATTAAGCTTTACGCCTACGTTTGTACGTATAAAAATTAAAGAAAAGAAAAGCTATGCTAAAACCTTATCCGAATTTAAAAAAGATGTAGACGTGCCTCTTACGGCTATTTTAACGCTCAATACGATTGCACACACCGTAGGAGCTATCCTAGTAGGAAACCAAGCTGGGAAGCTGGCGATTGAAGGCGGTTTTGATTATTCTTTTTTAGGAATCAATTTTGTAGGTCTAGTTTCGGCTATCATGACGATTCTCATTTTGATTTTATCAGAAATTATTCCTAAAACCATTGGCGCTAGTTACTGGAAATCTTTAGGGAATTTCACAGCAAAAACACTGCGAATTATTATTTTTCCGCTCAAGTATACCGGTATTTTATGGTTGCTTTTATTAACGACTAAACTCATTGGAAAATCGGCACACGCGAATACGATGAGTCGGGAAGAATTTATGGCCATTACCGATGCAGCCGAGAAAGAAGGGGTTTTTCAAGAAAATGAATCTACTTACATTAAAAACATGCTCGTTTTTAAATCGGTTTTAGCAAAAGATGTGATGACTCCGTTTTCTGTTGCGCTTACGGTGGAAGAAGACACTAGCATTCGAGATTTCATTTCGGCACATAAGAACTTAAAATTTTCTAGAATTCCTATTTATAAGTCCACCCCCAATAACATTACAGGCTTTGTATTAAAAGATGAAATTTTAGAACATATGATTGATGAAAAAGGTGACGATACCCTGCTTCAATTAAAAAAAGACGTTTTAATCGCACACTACGAGACACCTATTCCTAGACTTTTTGAATTGTTTATCGACCAAAAATCCCATCTAGCCATGGTCACCGATGAATTTGGGAATACGGTAGGCCTCATCACTATGGAAGATATTATTGAAACGCTTTTAGGACTCGAAATTATGGATGAGAGTGATAATGTGGAAGACATGCAGCTTTTAGCTCGCAAAAATTGGGAAAAGCGCGCCAAGCAAATGGGATTATTTACAGGTGACACTAATGAAAAAAGCGAACAATAAATACCATCTTTCTACTCCTATAGGAACCGCTCTCATAGAAGGAAATGAGAACGGCATAGAGAAAATTAGCATCTTGTCTGAAGCTCCGCAACCACTCATTCAAGATCAAGAATTATTGGAAGCCGGTCAGCAATTGGAAAGCTATTTTAAAGGAGAGCTTCAGGAGTTTACTTTTCCTATTCAACCTCAAGGAACCGATTTTCAGCAGCGCGTATGGAAAGCTTTACTCACCATTCCTTACGGAAAAACGATGTCTTACTTAGAACTTTCTAAACAACTGGGCGACCCTAAAGCCATTAGAGCGGTAGCTTCGGCTAACGGAAAAAACCCCTTATGGATTATCGTTCCTTGCCATCGTGTAATAGGAAGTGACGGTTCCCTTACCGGCTACGCGGGCGGACTTTGGCGAAAAAAATGGCTCCTAGAACACGAAAGTCCTGCAAAGCAACAGTCTTTGTTTTAGGATTTTTAAATAGATACTTGAGTTCATATAATTCGTTGCAGTATATTTACCGAGTAAGCTTATAAATAGAAAAACTACTTTTCTTTACGGAATTATTAAGTACTCCTATTCAATTTTTTATGTTCATAAGTATCAACATCTCATTAAAATTAAATCATGCCTTCAGAAAAACAAAAACAGGAAAAAACAAGATTACACGCCAGAAATAGAAACCGAGAACGCTATGATTTAAACGCATTAATCAAGGTAAAACCTGAATTAAAAACACATCTCAAACCCAATAAATTTGGTGTTGAATCTATCGATTTTACTAATCCCGCTGCGGTGAAGCTTTTAAATAAAGCCTTACTTCATCATAATTACGGCATAAAAAACTGGGATTTCCCCGACGAAAATTTATGTCCGCCTATTCCTGGAAGAGCAGATTACATTCATCATATCGCCGATTTATTGGCAAAAAACCATTCGGAAAAAATACCTACAGGCGACAACATTACCTGCTTGGATATAGGTACAGGCGCAAGTTGCATTTATCCCATTATAGGAATTACAGAATATGGCTGGAAGTGTATTGGGACAGATATTGACCCTACATCGATTGCGTCGGCGAAAAACATTGTCAATTCCAATCCTTCCCTTAAAGGAAATATTGATTGCAGGTTACAAAAAGATCCGCGTAATTTTTTTCAAGGGATTCTTAAAGAAGAGGAGAAAGTTGATGTGGTAGTATGCAACCCGCCATTCCATTCTTCGATGGAAGAAGCTCAAAAAGGAACTCGGAGAAAAGTAAAAAACCTATCGGGTAAGAAAATGGAAATCCCTGAACAAAATTTTTCTGGGATTAGCCATGAATTAATTTATGAAGGCGGGGAAGTTAAATTTATTCAGAATATGATTTGGGAAAGTAGAAAGTTTGCTAAAAACATTCATTGGTTTTCCACTTTAGTTTCCAAACAAGCCCACCTTAAAGGATTCCATAAATTATTAGAAAAAGTAGAGGCTCAGGAAATCAAAGAGATTCCTATGGGAACGGGGAATAAAAGCAGTAGAATCATCGCTTGGACATTTCTTTCTCCATCAGAGCAAAAAAAATGGGCAGAAATGAGGTGGTCGTAATAGTTAAAAAATAAGTAGTTTTAAATGTTTATAAGCCGAAAAATTCTATACTAAAGAGATTCTTAGACGCGGGACTTAAGAAAGACCCACTATCATTTTTTCTATTGTTAAAATGACTCTTTTTACGGAGAAGTGGAAAAGGCTTTTTCTGATGAATTAAAATGAGTGAGAGAAAAGTATAATGGTAAAAAGAAGCGAAGCAAACACAAAACCTCAGCAAAGCACCAAGTTAATTTTAATTTTTTAATACCTTTAAATGTTAATGCTAATCCTCGCACGCTTTTATGAAATTTCTTAAAAAACTTCTGCTCAGTCTTGTTTTTATTTTAGGCTTGGCCGTTCTTTTATTGTACGTTTTTGATGCGGAATATATTTTACGAGGCGTAAGAATCACCTACTTAAAAGGCTATAAAACCGCTTACATCGACGATTATACCGAGTTTGATAATCGTACCATTAAAGCTTCAGAAGAAACTCAAGCTTGGCCGCAACACTCCGATTATAATTCCGCGGAAGCGACACAAAAATTAAAATCTACCAACGAAGAACTGGGCAGCGTTGCATTCCTAATCATTAAAAACGATAGCATTTGGTATGAACATTACGCAGAAGGTTACAGTAAAACTTCGCATACCAATTCCTTTTCCATGGCGAAAAGCATCACCTCGGCACTTTTAGGAAAAGCCATCCAAGACGGTTTTATAAAAGGCTTAGATCAACCCGTGGCAGATTTCTATCCGCAGTTTGATACTCGCCTTAGCGTAGGCGATTTGTCTTCGATGTCTTCGGGGCTTAATTGGGAAGAAAATTATTACAGTCCGTTTTCTATGACTGCTCGGGCTTATTTAGATGACGATATCAAAGACTTGATTTTATCCTTAAAAGTAGAAGAAGAACCGGGTAAAGCGTATAAATACCTTAGCGGAAACACGCAGCTTTTATCGATGATCATCGCAAAAGCAAGTAAAAAAACTCTTTCTAAATATTTAAGCGAAAGTTTCTGGAAACCTATGGGAATGCAAACCGATGCGTTTTGGCAATTGGACGATGATCAAGAAGGAGAAGAAAAAGCCTACTGCTGCATTGCCAGTAACGCACGAGATTTTGCCAAATTTGGAAAACTCTACATGCAACATGGAAAATGGAACGAAGAAACCTTGTTGCATTCTAGTTTTGTGGCGACTTCTTTAAAACCCCGGTTTAAAGAAAGTCCGGAATATGGTTACGGCTTTTGGTTAAGCAATCACCTCAACAAAAAAATGTTTGTGATGCGCGGTATTTTGGGCCAATATGTGATTAGCATTCCCGAAGATGATGTAATTGTGGTACGTTTAGGTCACCAACGCGGAGGATATTCAAACGACCGACCTTTTACAAATGATTTTTACACTTACGTGGAAGAAGCCTATAGCATGCTTCAACTTTAACACAAAACGATGAAATACTTTAACGAATTACCTTCCAAAACGATTGCCGCATTTAAGCGATTTCCCATTACCATTACGTGGTCTATATTGGGGAGTATTTATGTGGTTCTTTTAATTGCCACAGAAGCACGCATTTTTGACGATTATACCGCAGAAATGCTCACTTTAATCTTAGGTGTAAGTTGGTTGATTGGTGCTCAATTCTTTTCAGAAAGTTTGCGCGATAAAAGAATAGGTTGGCTCGTAAAATTAGTGATCATTGGCTTGTTGGCGACCTATTACTTTTCATTTCCCAAAGAAGAATTTTTATCCAACCCCATTATTTATATCCGTTGGTTTTTGCTCTTCTTGGCAGGACATATTTTTGTGTTTTTCGCACCTTTTTTAAGACAATGGGATAAAATAGACTATTGGAATTATTTACAAAATATTGTAATTAGTATCGCTAGAGCTGCGTTGTTTTCTTTTGTAATATTTGGTGGTGTGGCATTGGCTATTTTAGCGGTAGATCAATTATTCAACATCTCGATCAACGATGATATTTACGGCCAATTGTATGTAATTTGTTTGGGTGTGGTGAACACGTTTATCTATTTGTCAGATTTTCCAAAAAAAATCCACAACACTCAAGAACTTAGGTACAGCAAGGCTTTAGATGTATTTTTAAAATTTATCCTCATTCCTATATTAGTACTTTATGTAGTTATTGTGTATGCATACACGGTTAAAATTGTATTGCTTTGGGAACTCCCTCAGGGTTGGGTTTCTTACCTCATCACCATTCTCGCCATTATTGGTTTTATCATTCAGATCATTATAGAACCCGTAAGAAAAACACATCCCAACGCTTTGGTTAGGAAGTTCTATCCTTACTTCTATTTTTTATTATTGCCTTTGCTGGTTTTACTTTTTGTGGCTATCTACACACGATTAACCGATTATAACTTTACAGAAAACAGGTATTTCTTAGTGGTATTGGCTGTTTGGATTTTGGGCATCAGTTTGTATATGATTATTAGCCAAAAGAAAAAATTAAGTCTCATCCCCATTTCCCTATTTATTTTATGCATCCTTGCCAGTTATGGGCCTTGGAGTGCTTTTAATGTATCGGTGAGAGCTCAAGCAGGAGAACTAAAACAGTTGGTTAACAAAATTAAATCTCAACCAGAAGAGCTCATTTCTTTTGATGAAGCTTCGCAATTTAGAAATATTGCAACCTATTTAAAAGAAAGGGATAAATTACACGAGTTAGACGCCACACTGGGCTTTAAAACCAGTTATATAGAAAATAGTTATTCTGCTGGTAAACGATTATTGGACTCTCTTTACGGGGGTGACAAAGCCAAAAGCATTACCAGTCATAATACCTATCAAAACGATTATTACTATTACAATCAACACGATTATAACCAACAGGTTTACTTAAATATAGAGGGTTACCAGACTTTGGTAGAAATGCATCTAATAAGAAGCGAAGATCATCGCTATCAAATGTCCCACAACGCAAATCATTTGGTGATTAAAGACCAAGAAAATATCTTGATAGATTTTGATATTGATGCCGCTTTAATTGAAAGTATCAAACAATATCAAGATCTAGATAAGGCGCCGCAAGAAGAATTGTCCTATAGCTTTACTAATGATTTAGGAAATTATAAATTGATTTTAAAAAACTTAAGATTTAATAAAACGAGTAAAACTTCTATTAGCCTAATTCATTTAGATGGCTATCTACTTATTGAAACTAAAACCAACTAATACCAATTTTACCTTAAAATAGGATTGGTATAAATAGAAATGTTGAAGGCAATCAACGTATTTGATAGTGGATTGCCTATGCTTTTAGTCTGAAGTTTTAAGTCTTGGTAGATCACAAATATCAGTTATCATAATTTTTGTAACTTTAAGAGTAAATCCATTTAGCATGCTCAAAAAACTGCAACTCGAACATATTCTATTTTTAGATATTGAAACCGTACCCGAATTTTCTGCTTACGCGGAATTGAGCGAAGTTAAAAAGCAACTCTGGGAACACAAATCCCAATACCAACGTAAAGAAGATGTGAGCGCCGAAGATTTTTATGATCGTGCCGGCATTTGGGCTGAATTTGGTAAAATCGTTTGCATTTCTGTAGGTTATTTTGCGCCTAAAGCAAATCAGCGTAGTTTTAGAATCAAGACGTTCTACGGAGAAGAAAAGCAGCTCTTACAAGATTTTAAAGACTTATTGAACACCTATTTTAATCAGGCTCAGCACTTGCTTTGCGCTCATAATGGAAAAGAATTTGACTTTCCTTACATCGCTCGCAGAATGATTATTCACGAGATAGAATTGCCTTCAAAATTAGATTTATTCGGGAAGAAACCTTGGGAAGTTCCTCATCTCGATACGCTCGAGCTTTGGAAGTTTGGTGATTATAAACATTACACCTCTCTCAAATTACTCACCAACATATTGGGAGTTCCTTCTCCCAAAGATGATATTGACGGCTCCCAAGTGCGGGATGTTTTTTACAAAGAAAAGGATGTGGAACGCATTGTGAGCTATTGCGAAAAAGATGTCATAGCCATTGCACAAGTGTTTTTGAAATTCCGTCAAGAAAAACTCTTGAACGAATCTGAAATTACTTCAGTTTAAAAAAAAAGATGCCACTAAAAATAAAAAGCCCGGGAACCACCCCGAGCTTTACCCATATGAAAAATTGATGCTTCATGTTTTATCTCAAACAGGAATAGACCTTAGTACCATTCCTAGATATAGCATATAAACACCGCCCGAAAGCCAATTTATGGGGTCTTACATAAACCCATAAGCCAAATTAACAATTAAATTTAGAAATTCCATACTCAGAGACTTATTTCTCTTCATTTTCTTTAAAAAATTTTGTCTTTAATTCTATAAAAAGTTTTTTTCATCTAACGATTCTTCTGAAAAGAGTCTACAAAGTTTCTTTTTAAAAATAGAATTCAGTGGCATGTGAGTTCTCCATCTACTTCTAGTTCGGTTTATCTTAATCGTTAAAAACCCTTAAGAGCATCGCTTAACTTCAAATAATTTGTATTTTTCGGTTTACTTTAAAATCGATTGATTTCTTTATGCACCCACAAGAATTACTTAACGTAAAAGAGCTGGAAGTTAGCTTTACCTCTAATGATTTAGAGAAGGTGGTGCTGCATAATATTTCGTTTCAATTGTATAAAAATAAAATTTTAGGCGTCGTGGGAGAGTCTGGCTCTGGAAAATCGATTACGGCCTTGAGTATTTTAAAATTATTGCCTCCCATTGCGAAAATCAGTAAAGGAGAAATTCATTTTCTAAGAAAAAATTTAGCGCTTACTCCAGAAAAAGAAATGCAAAGCTTACGCGGAAATGAAATCTCCATGATTTTTCAAGAACCCATGAGCTCTTTGAATCCTTCATTAACATGTGGCTTTCAGGTACAAGAAATTCTTTTAAGGCATACCGGAATCACTTCCGCGGAAGCGAAACAAAAAACCTTAGAACTCTTCGAAAAAGTAAGATTACCCCGACCAGAAAGTATCTTCGGATCTTATCCTCATCAAATTAGCGGCGGACAAAAACAGCGGGTAATGATTGCGATGGCCATCGCTTGCAAACCCAAATTACTCATTGCAGATGAACCGACAACCGCCTTGGATGTAACGGTGCAAAAAGAGATTTTAAGCCTCTTAAAGGAGCTGCAAAAAGAAACCGGAATGAGTATTTTGTTTATCTCTCACGACTTGGCTTTGGTTTCTGAAATTGCTGACAGAGTCTTAGTCATGTTAAACGGTTCTATTGTGGAGCAAAACACGACCAAAGAGATTTTTCATCATCCACAAGAGGAATACACCAAGGCTTTATTGGCGTCAAAACCGAATACTAAGGAACGCTTAAAACGTTTGCCTACGGTAAAAGATTTTATAGATAGAAAAGACCAAAGTGTTTTAGAAACTCTTCAAGAAAGAGAAGATAGACACGAAAAGATTTACAGTCAGCCTGCATTATTAGAAGTAAAAAATATAGAAAAAGAGTTTATCTCTAAGGCTGGGATTTTTCAAAAACCAAATACCGTAAAAGCGGTGAACGGCGTAAGTTTTAAAATTTACGAAGGAGAAACTTTGGGCTTGGTGGGAGAATCTGGCTGCGGAAAATCTACGCTAGGAGATGTGATTTTACAATTAACTCCCGCAACGGCTGGGCAAGTATGGTATAAAGGGAATGACATTACACAGCTTCCTAAAAAAGAACTTAGAAAACTGCGCAAAGAGATTCAGTTGATATTTCAAGATCCTTTTTCTTCTTTAAATCCGCGTATTCCAGTGGGAAAAGCGATTATGGAGCCTATGGAAGTGCATGGTTTGTATAAAAACAAAAAGGAGCGAAAAGCAAAAACACTCGAGTTATTAAAACGCGTAGGTTTGGAGGAAGAGCATTTTTATAGATACCCGCATGAATTTAGCGGCGGACAACGCCAACGGATAGGAATTGCACGAACCATTGCGGTAGAGCCCAAACTCATTATTTGTGACGAATCGGTTTCTGCGTTGGACATTTCGGTGCAGGCGCAAGTGTTAAACTTGTTAAATGAGTTGAAAGAGAAATTTGGATTTACGTATATTTTCATTTCTCACGATTTGGCAGTAGTAAAATATATGGCCGACCAACTTTTAGTTATGAATAAAGGAGAAATTGTAGAACGCGGTGATGCCGACAAGGTTTATGCACACCCAGAAAAAGAGTATACGCAAGAATTGATTGATGCGATACCAAAAGGATTATAATTATGAAAGAGAAGATTACGCTAGACAAAGTGATGTCTAGTGCCCCAGATTTAATTTTATACGCTGCGCCAGTTTTAATTGCGCTCGCGCTACTTGAGTTTTATTTTAGCTGGAAACAGAAAAAAGAGCTTTACGAGAAGAAAGATTTTTTTGCTTCCCTAAGCATCGGACTCGTATCTGTGATTCAAAACCTGTTTATCAAAACCTTGCTGTTTGGATCGGTGATTTGGGTGTATAATATTGTGCCTTGGAGTATTCCCGTTAATTGGGCGACTTCCATTCTTTGTTTTATCGTGCTAGACTTTTTTAGGTATTGGGCGCATCGATTTGGACATGAAACCAGTATTTTTTGGGCGACACATGTGACGCACCACAATTCAGAAAAGTATAATTTATCTACCTCTTTCCGACTTTCTTGGACGCAACAAATAAAAGTGGTTTTCTTTCTCCCGATAAGTTTTTTAGGATTTCATCCCGTCATCTTTTTTATATGTCACCAAATTGCGGTTTTATACCAATTCTGGATTCATACCGAGTATATAAGAACGCTTCCAAAATGGATCAGTTATATCTTTGTAACGCCTTCTCACCACCGCGTACATCACGGAAAAAACGAACATTATTTAGATAAAAACTACGGATCTACCTTTATTTTTTGGGACAGAATTTTTGGGACTTTTCAACCGGAAGATGAACAAGCCGTCTATGGAATTTTAGAACAGCCTAAACACTACAATCCGGTGAAACTGGTATTTCACGTGTGGGTAGATATTTTTAAGAATATGAAGAGAGCCGGGAGTATTAAAAAAGCAACGCTTATTTTATTTCAATCGCCTAGCTCTTTAAAGAAGTATGAATAAATCGTATTGGCTGTAGTTTAATAAAGCAATTAGCCTTCCATTTTTCTGTCATTTCGACCTAGAAGGAATCTTTTCTTTTAGCATAAAGATTCTTCATTCTAAATGACAAACCAAAATCTTATCAACGCACTATTAGACTAGAGCCACCTTATTTAATGACGTTTGATTAAATTATGCAAGAGTTTTGATATTCCATCAAGTATAAATCAAAACCTTTAGACCAATAGTCTTTTTTCACTTCCATCACTTTAAATCCGTTTTTCTCGAAAAAAGGATACACCAATTGGCTGGTGCGGACGATAATTTTTGAACTTTTCTTTTGCTGAAGAAGATGCTTTATTCGGTAAGTAATCAATTGATTTCCTATGCCTTGCTGTTGGTATTGGGGATGAATAAAAGCCCAGCTTAAAATGCCTATATTGCCCTCTGTGTTTATTCCGCCGCAGCCTACAATTTTATGAGCAAGTTCTACCACAAAGTAGTCTTCGCGTTCCGTTTCTAAATAGGTGATGAAATCTTTTTCTTCTTCTACAGAAAAGTAGGTAGGTGTATTGAGTTTTAGAAGTGCTACTAAAGCGGGTTGGTCTTTCTCTCTATAAACCCGAATATGTATTGCGTTTTCATTCATAGGAGAAAGAGAAAAAATGAAATCTAGTCTTACCTAGAGGCTTTTGTTAAAGTACTTTCTGTGCCAAATAACGTTGCACCTCGTACACATCAATACTTTTATTAAATTTTTTACTTACGGAAGGAAGGTCTTCACTAGAAATCCAAATCTTAAGTTCGGCATCTAGGTCAAAGGTTCCTGCGGTTTCTAAAGAAAACCTAGAGATGTTTTTGTAAGGCAAGGATTTGTATTCGGCTTTACTCCCCGAAAGGCCTTGCACATCAATTAGCACCAAACGTTTATTGGTAAACATAAAAGTATCTCGAAACAGTTTAAAACCTATTTCTATATCTTCTCCTTCTACCAATAAACGACCGTATTTTTCAAGAAGTTTCTCTACAGAAACTTCACTGGAATTTCCTAGAATGCTATTGAATAATCCCATCTTTAAAGTTTCATTTCGGGAATTTCTCCTTCGATTACTAATGTTCCTTCCGTTGCTTTTTGAATTTCTTCAGTACTGACTCCCGGAGCTCTTTCTAATAGTTTGAATCCGTTTTCGGTCACCTCTAAAACTGCCAGATTGGTCACAATTCTTGTCACACATCCTACCCCTGTAAGCGGTAACGAACAACGCTTTAATAGTTTAGAATCTCCAGCTCTATTGGTATGCATCATCGCAACGATAATGTTTTCCGCGGAAGCGACCAAATCCATCGCGCCTCCCATTCCTTTCACCATTTTCCCGGGGATTTTCCAGTTGGCGATATCTCCATTTTCGGCCACTTCCATTGCGCCCAAAATAGTAAGATCAACGTGTTTTCCACGAATCATCCCAAAGCTCATCGCCGAATCAAAGAAACTAGCGCCTGGTAATGCGGTGATGGTTTGTTTCCCAGCATTGATCAAATCTGGATCTTCTTCTCCTTCAAAAGGAAAAGGCCCCATTCCTAGAATCCCGTTTTCACTTTGAAACTCTACGTCTATATCGTCATTTACAAAATTGGCCACCAAAGTAGGAATCCCAATTCCTAAGTTGACATAATACCCGTCTTTTATTTCTTTTGCTATGCGTTGCGCTATTCCGTTTTTATCTAACATTTTTTCAATTTGAAAATTATACAATTTAATAATTTGAAAATTATAAAGCTTTACTCGAGCTTATAATTTTCGAAAGTATTCTTATAATTACTTCTATTTCTTCTACTAAAAATTTTGACGGAGCAGGATAACTTGAAGAGGCTTCACAAAGTTTTAACCAGTACAAGGTCTCATCTGCTTCCTTAGCCGAAATTTTTAATTTATGAATAAAATCTCTCTTACTTTCCGCATTTTGAGCTTCCCACACGTTTGCTCCTATGGAGGTCCCACTTTTAAAAAGTTGAGAAGAAAGTTCGTACCTGTGAAGTTTTCTTAACTCTTCGGTATACTCCATTATGGCCAATGAAAAATCGAAACTCTTTTTGACAATTATATTTTCTTTGTCATTTCTCATGTTCAAATTCAATCATTAGCTCCTTTAAATTAATCTATGATGCCTCGATTTTCAAATTACCTAATTTTCAAATCAACACAATGGTGCATCTTCAAATCGTCGCTTTAGCGCATTTTCTAATTAACACATTGCCACATTAAAAAATTTTCAAATTAGCACATTTTCAAATTAATTATTTTTCCCTCACCGTTTTCTGCTCTATTCTCTTTTCGTAATCTTTTCCTTGGAAAATACGCTGTACAAAGATTCCTGGAATATGAACTTGATTTGGGTCTAACTCTCCCGGTTTTACCAATTCTTCTACCTCAACAACGGTCACTTTTGCAGCTCCGCACATACAAGGATTAAAGTTTCTTGCCGTTCCTTTAAAAATAAGGTTTCCGGCTTCATCTCCTTTCCAAGCTTTGATAAAAGCAAAATCTGCTTTATAAGCTTCTTCTAATACATACATTTTTCCGTCAAAATCACGTACTTCTTTTCCTTCGGCTACTTCGGTTCCATATCCTGCAGGGGTAAAAATTGCAGGAAAACCTTGTTGTGCCGCTTGACATTTTGCTGCCAAAGTACCTTGCGGAGTTAATTCTACATCCAGTTCTCCACTAAGCATCTGGCGCTCAAACTCGGCATTTTCTCCCACATAAGAAGAGATCATTTTCTTGATTTGATTTTTCTTCAGCAATAAACCTAATCCAAAATCATCTACACCTGCATTGTTAGAAATACAAGTGAGGTCTTTTACATTTTTATTTACCAATTCTGAAATGGAGTTCTCAGGAATTCCGCTAAGTCCAAATCCGCCAAGCATAAAAGTCATTCCATCTTGAATGCCTTCTAAGGCTTCTTCTACATTATTTACTGTCTTTCTTATCATAAGAATATATTTTTATAGATCTAGTTCTTCTGTAATTTCTTCTCCAGCTTCTGTCGCTGCATTTTCTGATGAACTGGTATCACAATCGATATCAATCGTAAGCTCTTCTGGTTTTTCAAAAGCGCCATCAGAAACTTTTAAGTCTTCATCTTCATAGACTTTTTTCATATAAAGTCCCCAAATAGGAAGTGCCATCGTTGCTCCTTGCCCGTATCTTATCCCAGGAAAGTGAACCGATCTATCTTCTCCACCTACCCAAACTCCAGTAGTTAAATTAGGAACAATTCCCATAAACCATCCATCACTTTGATTTTGTGTAGTCCCTGTTTTACCCGCAATAGGATTCTTAAATGCATAAGGGTGTCCTGTAACGACATCTTTATAATAAGGAGGAGACCAGGTCGTTTTTAATCGGGTTCCAGATCCGCCTTGGGTTACACCTTCCATCAAATTAATGGTCACGTAAGCCGCTTCTTCACTCATCACATCTCTACTTTCTGGAACGTGTTGATAAAGCACCGTTCCATTTTTATCTTCTATACGCGTTACAATCACGGGTTTCACATAGACTCCTTTATTGGCAAAGGTGCTATAGGCCGAAACCATTTCGAAAACACTTAAATCTACAGAACCCAATGCTATTGCGGCAACAGGATCTATATTTCTAGTATCCATTCCCAACTTATCCAATAAATCGATGACTGGCTCTGGTCCAATTTTATCTATTAATCTCGAAGTAATCGTGTTTAAAGAGTTGGCTAGAGCGTACTTAAGACTTACCATACCACCATATTTTCCTCCACTGTTTTTTGGTGTCCAATCTTTAGTCACCCCATGTTTTCCTGCAGGAATCGTGTGTAACGTATTGGGAAGTTCGTAACACGGCGAAAGATGTAATTGGTCTATGGCCGTTGCATACACAAAAGGCTTAAAGGTAGAACCTACCTGTCTACGCGCTTGTTTTACGTGTTCATATTTAAAGTGTCGTAAATCGATTCCTCCTACCCAAGCTTTTACTTCGCCAGTTTGAGGCTCCATAGACATCATTCCTGCATTTAGAAAAGATTTGTAGTAAAGAATAGAATCCCTAGGCGTCATAATGGTGTCTTTTTCTTTCTTCTCGTTCCAGGCGAAAACAGACATCGGAGTCTTTTTATCAAAAGAGGCTCTTATTTTATCTTCTGAAATGCCTTTATTTTTCATTTCCCACCAACGCACACTATTTTTCATCGCGCGCTCCATAATGCGATCTCTTTCATCTGAAGAGATTTTTCTAAACGGAGCCGTTTTATTTTTCACATTTTGCTTATCAAACTCCCGCTGAAGGTTTCTCATATGCTCTTCTACCGCTTCTTCGGCATAAGTTTGCATTCTCGAGTCAATACTGGTATACACCTTAAGACCATCTCTATAAATATTATAAGTATCTCCGTTTGCTTGCGGATTTTCTTTGGCCCAACCTTTTAGAAAGTCTCTTAAGTACATTCTAAAATAGGTTGCTAATCCAGACTGATGGCTTTCGGGACGGTAGTCGATTTCTAAAGGAAGTGCTTGAAGTGAGTCTTTTTCTTGTTCTGTAATAAACTCTGCTCTTTCCATTTGTTTCAACACCACATTTCTCCTGTTGGTTACTCCTTCAGGATTTCTACGCGGATTGTAAAGAGAGGAGTTTTTAAACATTCCCACCAATACAGCAGCTTCTTCTACTTTTAACTCTTGTGGATCTTTACCGCCAAAGTAAATTCGAGAAGCAGATCTAATTCCCACGGCGTTATTGTTAAAATCGTAGATGTTAAAGTACATCGCCAAGATTTCTTGTTTGGTATAACTGCGTTCTAGGCGAACCGCAATTACCCATTCTTTAACTTTTTGGGTGACCGCTTCAAAAATATTTCTAGACCTTATCCCTGTAAATAATTGTTTTGCCAACTGCTGTGAAATGGTACTTGCTCCTCCGTTAGTTCCCAAATAAGCAACCGCTCTTATGGTTCCTTTGGCATCAATTCCCGAATGGTTATAATACCTTACGTCTTCGGTAGCTACCAAAGCGTTGATTAAATTAGAAGGCAATTCTTCGTACTTGATAGGTGTACGGTTCTCATTATAATACTTCCCCAGCGTCTGCGCGTCTGAGGAAAAAACTTCTGTTGCTAAATTGGTTTCAGGATTCTCCAACTGTTCAAAGCTTGGCATCTCTCCTAGCATTCCCCACCCTGCCATCAAGAAAATCGCTACAATTAAAACAATTCCCAAAGCAAAAAGCTTCCAAAAAATACCAATGTACTTTCTAAAAGAATTTTTTTCCTTCTTCTCTTTTTTATTTGACTGTGTTTTTGCCACTTTTATGTGTGTTATGAGTTGTTTTTTCTATTCTAAAACCTACTTCTAAAATTCCTTCCAGCTGTTGTATTCCTTCTACCTCTCCGTTTTCTCGCATCGCTTGTTCTAGAGTAACCGTATAGGTTCCTTCTTCCAAAAACCTTACCTTTTCTTTATACCAAAGCTTATTTTCTTTAATCTCTCCAGCGCCCGCTCCCATAAACTTTCCGTTCGGATAAGCCATTTCATACTCTAAGGTATCGGTAACCTGCTTCCCATTGGGAAATTTCATATTCGAAATTAAAAACAGGTTATTGTACTTATACGCACTACTATTCCTAACGTTAAAAAATAGGTTATACGTCTGTAAACTATCTAAATTTTTTATTTCGAACTCTACAAGTGAATCTTTTGACCAGGCCTCAGGAATACTTTTATATTGATCATAAACCTGATTAGAATCGCAAGAAACCATACTTACTGCGAATACAACCCCTAAGAACCATACTCCTAATTTACGCATCTTTAGAGGTATTATTTTTTTTATGATTTGATTTTTTCTGTGGCTTTTTTTGTCCAGCTTTTGGATTATTATTCGTGTTTGCGTTCGCTTTTTGAGGCTTTCTTTTCTTTTTTCTTTTCTTTTTATTTTGAGATGATTTTGGCTTATCAAAACGCGTTAAACTATCTTGACCCACCACATTGCTAAAGTCGATTTCTACTTCTTGCTGAAGCTGAGTAGCAAACTCTTCTAAGCTTGCAACAGGTTTTTTGTCTTTTGCTGCTTGGATAATGATTTTAGCTTGGTCTTTGGTAAGCTCGTGCCAATTCATCCACTCTCCTTCGTAAGCATACCACAACGAGCCTTTAAAAATATCTATTTTCTGACAAACTGCGGTTCCCTTTTGCGTTTGTAATTTGGCATCTTGTCTAGGAAATTCTTTAAGCGCATCTAAATATGAATCTAACTCATAGTTTAAACAACATTTTAACTTTCCGCATTGTCCCGCTAATTTCTGCGGATTTAAAGATAACTGCTGGTACCTAGCCGCAGAAGTAGTCACGCTTCTAAAATCTGTCAACCAAGTAGAACAACACAATTCCCGACCACAAGAACCAATTCCGCCTAGACGGGCAGCTTCTTGCCTAAAACCTATTTGTCGCATTTCTATACGCGTTCTAAACTCTTGTGCAAATTCTTTAATTAGCAGTCTAAAGTCTACGCGTTCTTCGGCTGTATAATAAAAAGTGGCTTTAGAAGCATCTCCCTGAAACTCAATATCACTAATCTTCATTTTTAACTGAAGACGGATTGCAATCTCACGAGCACGAACCTTCATAGGCTCTTCTCGTTCTCTTGCCGCTTGCCAAATATCAATATCTTTTTGAGAGGCTTTTCTATATATTTTAAGTACTTCTTCACTATCTACTTTTACTCGCTTTTTTTTCATTTGTACGCGAACCAATTCCCCCGTAAGAGTAACCACGCCCACATCATGACCCGATGAAGCTTCTACTGCTACCACATCGCCCATACTTAAGGTAAGCTTTTCTGTATTTTTGAAAAAGTGTTTTCTTCCGTTTTTAAAACGTACTTCTACACATTGAAAAGCTTCTTGCCCATTGGGCAAAGCCATATTTGATAACCAATCGAAAACAGTAAGTTTATTACATCCATCGGTTCCGCAGGTCCCATTATTCTTACATCCTTTTGGCTGACCGTCTTTTCCGGTCGAGCAACTTCCACACCCCATATGTTCTATATATTGAAATACATCGCAGCACTCTACACCACGTGTATTGAAAAATTAATACTTCTTTTAAAAGGGTAAATATACCAATTTATTGTGAGGCTGGTAAACCTGAGAAAATATAATGAGATAATATGTTTACACAGAAGTCTTAATGGGAAAATAAATTAAAGCTAACGCCATCAATATAGCAATCATGGCAGGGGAAAAAGCTTTCCAATTGATTTTAAATTATCCATAAAAAACTAAGAATCATCGGTCTTTCTCGTTCCTAAAAACAGGTGAAACTGAATAAAGTTAAGAAATAGAAAAGCAAGTTTCTTTTCTCTAAGAAGATGTTTAATTATATCGCGGGTAGAATCAAGAATTTGCAGGCAAGCCTATTCGAAAGACACGGTTAGACTTCTAGAAATCCTCTGCAAGAAATAAAAATGAACCGCATGAGTCAGCTTCTATTTAGATGAAAGAAGGCCTAAAAAATAAAACCTCCAATAACAAGATTTTGTTATTGGAGGTTTTTGATACTTATGCTTTAAACTTCAGCACTTCAGATCTTCCTTTTTTAAAGATCTTATTGCTGTTATGTTTTCCTTTTCTTAAGGCTTTCTGCTCTTCATAAGGAAGCGCATGCACTTCTTTACATGCATCTGAACAGCAATCATCCATCTTTTCGGCGCAAGCCTTACATTGTATAAATAATAAGTGACAAGCTTCGTTGGCACAATTGATATGCGTATCGCAGGCTTCACCACATTGGTGACACTTCGCTATCACATCCTCGCTAATTTTTTCCGCTCGGCGGTGATCAAAAACAAAGTTCTTTCCTATAAATTTATTTTCTAGCTCCAAATTGTCTACTTGCCTGGCGTATTCAATAATTCCGCCTTCTAGCTGAAACACATTTTTAAAGCCTTTATGTTTGTAGTAGGCACTGGCTTTTTCGCAGCGAATTCCTCCCGTGCAATACATCACCAAGTTTTTATCTTCTTTGTGTTCTTTTAAATCTTCTTCAATGAGATCTAAAGAATCTCTAAAGGTATCCACATCTGGGGTAACGGCTCCCTGAAAGTGACCAATCTCACTTTCATAATGATTTCGCATATCTACCAACACCGTATTGGGGTCGTTAATAAGTTCATTAAATTTTTGGGCGTTGACATGAATTCCTTTTTGAGTGACATCAAAGGTTTCATCGTTTAAACCATCGGCTACAATTTTATCTCGCACTTTCACTTTCAACTTCAAAAAAGATTTTACGTCATGTTCTATGGCGATATTCAATCGTACTCCTTCCAAAAAATAAATTCCGTCAAGGAAATTTTTAAACTCATGAAATTGTTTCGCGGGCACCGAAAGCTGCGCGTTAATCCCCTCCTGGGCCACGTAGATTCTCCCCAAGACCTCAAGTTGGTCCCAAGCCACAAATAAGTGGTTTCTAAAAAGTTCTGGATTGCCAATTTTGGCGTACTGATAAAAAGAAAGCGTTAAACGGTCTTCGCCGGCTTCGTCTAAAAGCTGCGCTCTCTCTTGTGCACTTAGCTTATTGTACAGTTGCATGCTATACTAATTTTAAGATTTACAAAAGTTTTGAAAGCAGCAAAGATACTACAAATAGAACATAAAAAAAATGCCCGAAACTTTTGTTTGGGGCATTTTTTTGAACGGCTAATTCGTTATTAATTTTTTTAAAAAATCTAAAAATATCAATAACGCTAGCCACCGTCCACTTTACAGCTACTCATAAAATTTACCGTAGCTCCGCCGTGACGGGAATTCAAAATCATATTTTTCTTAAGAGATCTCATAGATGTTCTCCTTGCTTTTATAGTAGATGCAAGAAAACTAAAAAGGTTGCGTACAATACCCATTTAGCAATTAAATATCACCTTCAAACTCGTTCGTTTTCTGTAATATACTTCATAATTAAACCGATATAAGATTGTCACGAAGCAAAACTTATAGTACTTTAGCAGCACTTGAAGTTAATACAGAAAGCGACAGATTATGAGCAAAGAAAAAAACAACGAAAAAGAAAAAGAAGCAAAATTAAAAGCCTTAAAACTAACCTTAGATAAGTTAGATAAGACTTACGGGAAAGGAGCCGTAATGAAAATGGGCGATCAAGCCGTACAGGATGTAGAAGCCATTCCTTCGGGCTCTTTGGGCTTAGATTTAGCCTTAGGAGTACACGGTTATCCTAGAGGTCGTGTGATTGAAATATACGGACCAGAATCTTCTGGTAAAACTACCTTAACGCTTCACGCTATTGCAGAAGCTCAAAAGGCAGGAGGTATTGCTGCTTTTATTGATGCAGAGCATGCATTTGATCGTTTTTATGCTGCCAATTTAGGAGTAGATATTGAAAACTTGATCATCTCTCAACCCGATCACGGAGAGCAAGCTTTGGAAATTGTAGACAATCTTATTCGCTCTGGCGCTATAGATATTATTGTTATTGACTCAGTTGCTGCCTTAACTCCAAAAAGTGAAATAGAAGGAGAGATGGGAGATTCTAAAATGGGGCTTCACGCCAGATTAATGTCTCAAGCCTTAAGAAAATTAACGGCTTCTATTAGCAAAACTAAATGTACTGTCATCTTTATTAACCAGTTGCGGGAAAAGATTGGGGTGATGTTTGGAAACCCAGAAACCACTACAGGAGGAAACGCACTAAAATTCTATTCTTCGGTTAGATTGGACATTAGGAGATCTACCCAAATTAAAAATAGCAATAGCGACGTTTTAGGGAACAAAACCCGAGTGAAAGTCGTGAAAAATAAAGTAGCTCCGCCTTTTAAAATGGCAGAATTCGACATCATGTATGGCGAAGGAATTTCTAAAGTAGGAGAAATTATAGATATAGGAGTAGACTATGAAATCGTAAAGAAAAGCGGTTCTTGGTTTAGCTACGAAGACACCAAATTAGGTCAAGGTAGAGATGCGGTAAAAGCACTTTTAAAAGACAATCCAGACTTGATGGATGAGCTTGAAACCAAAATTACCGAAGCTATTAAATTAGCTAAAGCTTAAAAGAATTTTATTCTTCAGATTAAAAAATCTCGCTCTTGGCGAGATTTTTTGATTTCATACGCAACCATTCTGATAATTAAACATCTATAGATAAAACCCTAACTCTGTATTTTACAAAGAGTACTATTATTTTATGAAGAATTTTACCCTATTTCTTTTACTTCTTGTGATGTTCACAAGTTGTAGCAGTGATGACATCAATGATATTGATTTTACGTACGAATTAATGCCGGTTAGCTTGGTAGATATTCCAGATACCTTAACCTATGGCGAAGATTCATTTATTACCTTGAGTTATCTGCGACCTTCCACTTGTCACGCATTCGCCGGTTTTAACCTTATTGAAAATGAGCATGAGATTAAACTAAGTATCTTAAATACAGTAATACAAAACGGCTCTAATTGTGAAGACTTAGAAAATGTGACCGCATCTGAGATGTTTGAATTTCACGTAGAGCGAGAAGATTACTATATTTTTAAAATCTATGAAGGACTAGACCAAGAAGGAAATGAAGTATATTTAACCAAAGAAGTAATGATACAGTTATAAGGGTTTATGAGTATTGAGAAGCTTATAAAGAATTGCAAAAAGCAAGATTTAAAGTCGCAAGAGAAGTTATACCATCTTTTCTCGCATAAGCTTTTTGCCGTTTCTTTAAAATACTCTAAAAATTACGCTGAAGCGGAAGACAATTTACAAGATGCCTTTATCACCATCTTCAAAAAAATGAAGCAGTTCTGTTTTAAAGGTTCTTTTGAAGGATGGATGAAGAGAATTGTAATCAATACGGCTCTACAGCGCTACCGTAAACAGCAACATGTATTTGAAATTGTTCATGAAGAACGCATACAACAACCCGAAGTAGAGCTTCAAGAGGAAGAAATTCCTTTAAAGTTTTTACTTCAAATTATACAAGAGTTACCAGATCGCTACCGCATGGTTTTTAACCTTTATGCTTTAGACGGTTACTCCCATAAAGAGATTGCAGAAACCATGAGTATTTCTGTAGGCACCTCCAAATCGAACCTTGCAAGAGCAAGAGGGATCTTAAAACAAAAAATTGAAGAAAGTCAAAAAAAAAATAACGTACAGTCTGTTTAAGAGATGAGTGAAAAGAAAAATATAGATCGTTTATTCCAAGAGAAGTTCAAAGATTTCGAGGCTTCTCCACATAAGCGGGTATGGAAAAATATTGAACAAGAATTAAAGAAAGATAAAAAGCGTAGGCTTATTCCTGTCTTATGGTATAAAGTTGCGGGAGTTGCTGCTGCCATTAGCTTACTTATCTTTTTAGGAAATTCTTTCTGGCAAGATCAAGAGGTAGAAGTAGTAAATACGTCTCCTAAAAACAACAAGATTTTAGAGAATGAAGCCGAAAATTCCTTGCAAAATTCTGCGGAAGAAGAAGCGAAAGAAAATATCGTTTTTACTGAGCCAGCCTCTCCAAAAGAAAATGAGAACATTAAGGAAGAAAAAGAGCTAGAGAATCAGCGACAACTTGTAGAAAACGCTTCTAATTCTTCTTCAGATAAAGAAAAGTCGGGTTTAACAGCAAACCAACAAGATATCGCTTCCGCGGAAGCGCCAACAAAAAGAAAAGAAACCGAAACCGAAGTCTCTACAAACTCCAAAAACGAAAATGCTCTTAACGCAGACCCGAAATCTAAAAGAGACCCAAGTGAAATCGCCGACTTAGACCTTAAGAAAGACAACAATCTCAACAAAGAAATTTTAGAAAAAGAAAATGCTTTGGCACAACGAGAAAAGGAATTCCAAGACTCGAATAAAATCGCCGCTACACAGATCAAGAAAGACAGCAGTCTCACCAAAGAAATCTTAGAAGAAGAAAATGCTTTGGCGCAACGCGAAAAAGAACTCAAAGAAGAAAATACAACCGATAAAAAAGGTACTGAAAGTGAGAAATTTAGTCGCTGGAATATTAGGCCTAATGTTTCTCCTGTATATTATGGAAACCTAGGAGATTCAGGTAGTCCTATAGATTCTCAGTTTTCTAATAACGATGCTTCAGGCGAAGTGAGTATGGCGTATGGCGTAAATTTTGCTTATGCGATATCAAAAAAAATAAAAGTACGTACAGGAGTGAGCAAAGTGCAGCTTAATTATAACACCAATGATGTGGCTTTCACTTCTTCTGTAGATCCGGTAGGCCTTACTAACCTCGATGCTAATGCACAGACAAAAAACATACAAGTGGTTTCCCGCCCTTCTCGAGATATTCAAATTAACTCTCTAAGACCTAACATTAATCCATACACTTCTGGGGCCTTAAAACAACAAATTGGATTTATAGAAGTACCTATAGAGATTGAATATGCGCTATTAGACACGCGTTTTGGAATTCAGATTATTGGAGGTGCCAGTAGCCTGATTTTAAGTGAAAATGAAGTGGCTATAACTTCTGCAGAAGGAGTTACTAATCTTGGAGAGGCAAACAATCTTAACAAACTAAGTTTTAGCACCAATCTGGGAGTAGGCTTTGGTTACGAGATATCAAAAAAATTAGATTTTAATGTAGAACCTACGTTTAAGTATCAACTCAATACCTTCTCAGGTAATACCAATGGTTTTAAACCTTACTATTTTGGGGTTTACACAGGAATCAACTTTAAGTTTTAGTTAAGTTAATTGAAGTTGAAGCAATGATGAGAAAAGCTCATCCTATATAGGATGAGCTTTTTGCTTTCTAGTCAATTTAAATGGGTTTAGCTTCCAATTCGGTTAAGATTGCTTCTCTTACCTCTTGCTTTAATTTTGATTTATCCTCTGGAGCATAAGCTTCTGTAGGGAAAAAAGAAAGAATTTTAGCTCTCATCTTACCTGGACTTCCGCTAAAAAAAGTGTAAGAAAACCGCTTCTTATTATCATAAAACACCAAGGGAACAATAGGAATTTGATGTTCTATAGCCAATCTAAAAGCACCATCTTTAAAAGAATCTAAAGCTACTGTTTCATCATCGGGGACTCCGCCTTCAGGAAAAATGCAAATACTCACCCCCTGGCTTAACCTGCGTTGGGCTTGGTTAAACACCTCTTTTCGGCTGTGCATACTATTGCGGTCTACCAAGATGCACGTGCGTTTATAGAAAAATCCAAATAAAGGAATTTTTGTCAACTCCTTCTTTCCTACAAAGACAAACGGATTTTTTACCGCGTGTAACATCATCATAATATCCATCATAGAAGTATGATTGGCAACAAACATATAACTACGCCCTTTTTGAGGCTTTTCTTCTCTTTCTATCTTAGGCCTAAACCCCATCCCGTAGATAATGATTCTAGCCCAAAACCTAGCCACAACAAAGAACTGAGGATAAAATTTCTCTTTCGAAGTAAATAATAATAAAAGTGGAAATAAGAGTATGATGGGTACTCCCATAAGCACATAAAACCAAATTCGCCAAAGCAAAATCACTGCATTTTTTAAAATCCTCATTTCTCAAAAATATAAAAATGTATTCAGCAAACTCTATAAATAAAGTACCTTTACAAAAAAAAACATTATGTCTAGAATACTAACGGGTGTGCAAAGTACAGGTACACCTCACTTAGGAAACCTTTTAGGGGCCATTATCCCAGCCATAGAAATGGCAAACGATTCTAACAATGAATCCTATTTGTTTATTGCGAATATGCACACGTTAACTCAAATTAAAGATGCAAAAACGCTTAAACACAACACCTATTCGGTAGCGGCAACTTGGCTTGCCTTTGGTCTTGACATTCATAACACCGTATTTTACAGACAAAGCGATGTGCCACAAACTACAGAATTAACTTGGTATTTAAGTTGTTTTTTTCCGTACCAACGCCTTACGTTAGCGCATTCTTTTAAAGATAAATCAGATAGGTTAGACGATGTGAACGCTGGTTTGTTTAGTTACCCTATGTTGATGGCGGCAGATATTTTATTATATGATGCAGAGCTGGTTCCTGTAGGAAAAGACCAAATGCAACATATTGAGATGACACGCGATGTTGCGACTCGTTTTCACGCACAAATGGGAGAAACTTTTGTCTTGCCAGAAGGTAAAATTCAGGAAGGCACCAAGTACATTCCGGGGACAGACGGCGGAAAAATGAGTAAGTCTAGAGGGAATTACCTCAACCTTTTTGAAACCGATAAGAAACTGCGCAAGCAGGTGATGAGCATAGAAACCGATAGTACTCCTCTTGAGGAACCTAAAAACCCCGACACCTGTAACGTGTTTAATTTATATAAAGTAGTCGCTTCCGCGGAACAAATTAAAGAAATGCGAGCTAATTATGAAGGCGGAAATTATGGTTACGGTCACGCCAAGCAAGCTTTATTTGATGTCCTTGTTGAAAAATATGCGGTACAAAGAGAAAAGTACACGTACTATATGAATAACCTTCATGAAATAGATGCCGCTTTAGAAACTGGAGCTCAAAAAGCCCAACAAACTGCTAATGAAGTGTTGAATAGAGTGAGAACAAAATTGGGATATTAGTAAATAGAGGTTAGACCGCTTCGCTTTTAGAAGATAGAAATTAGATAGAAAGCCGTTTCAGTAAAATTGAAGCGGCTTTCTTATTTTTAGAAAATAAAAACTACAAGTTAAATCCTAAATTAAGTTGAATCATGATAGGAAACCAATTCCCATTTCCCTTGGTGTCAAAATAGTAAATAGTTCCTACATCAAAAAGCAAATGAAACTTTCCGTAAGAACGCTGAATTCCCCAAGTAGGCCCCACAGCAAAATCATAATTGGAGGTTCTATCAAAATTACCTTCTATGGTTTCTCCTCTGGTATAAATTCTTCCAGAAATAAAATTACCAGAATTGTAAGCCGTATTTTTATTCTTGGCTAAACGTTTTTCAAAATTATAGAAATGCTTGTATTGTAGATCTAAAAAGGGCGTAAACAAATACCTAAAACCAGAACCATTTCCAGATAAATCTGGATAAGATCCGCCGTAAGCTACACCTAAACCACCAGAAAGCGTGGAGGTATTAGATACCGCATATTCGTATTCTACTCCTGGGCTTAAAAAGTTTATACGTAATACATTTTCAGTGTAATTGCTATCATTACTATCTTGTGCAGTTATACCTTGCACCATGATTAAACTTAGAATTAAAAATAATACTTTATTCATCTATTACTTTTTATAGGTTTTGGGAACTGTACTTCTTCTTTTATATTTTTAGAGGTCAGTAGTTAGTTGAATGGATTACTGTTTAAATATAAGCTATATGTCTGGTTGAGCGCAGTCGAAACCTACTTTTAATATCCGAAAAGTTCTAGACTCCGCTCGAACTGACAATAGAATGTATTTTAAATATATTAAAACCAATACGTTAGATTACGGTAAAATTAGGTATTTAACTACAGACCTCTATATTTTTAATTACCTAGTATATGGATAAAAAGTTCATAAATGTTTTAAAATTGAAGGGCAGTTAGAAAATTTGAAATTGTTTTTTAACTACCTCTAACATAAAATTCAATAGCATCGAGATCATCTAACGAATAGAGTTTAAATCTTTCATAATCATCATAAATCTCTATTACGACCACTCTAGTTTGATCATTAAAAGTAAGTTTAAATTGATTTTCACCTAAATATTCCCAATTGCCATTAATTTCGTCGACTTCACAATTTGAAAAATCATCTCCGTAAGATAAACGATAATAAAGTTTATTATTTTCAATGAATGTAATAGTTGTTCCAAACTCACAACCTTTGATTGCATCAGGTTCTCTAGCAAGTAAGCTCCACTTTCCAACAATGGCTTCTTCTGGATCAATTATTTCTTGTATAGGAGAGTCATCATTACTACTGCAAGAGGATAGAACCATGATCGACAGTAAAAAAGTAACTAAAATGGATTTGGAGCAAACAAGTTTCATATCCTGGTATTTTAAAATGATCACAATAGTAATAAAAATAAACTAAATCGCTTCAAATTGTTTTCCGGGCAAGGGTCTTACCAATCCTTTGAGCTCCAAGCTCAATAAAATAGGGTTGAGTTTAAACGTAGGCATGTTACAAGCTATTGCGATGACATCCATTTCAGATTTACCAGATTTTTGCAAATTCTCCAACACCAATTCTTCTTGTGGGGAGAGGTCTACAAAAAGTTGAGCTTGCTGCTTTTCTTTATTTTCAATATCCCAATTAAGTACATATACCAAATCGGCGACACTGCTTAAAAGTCGGGCTTGCTGAGTTTTTATCAGGTTATTGCAACCTCTGCTTAGTTGATCGGTAACTCTGCCGGGCACCGCAAACACTTCCCTGTCGTAAGAATTGGCAATATCTGCCGTGACGAGCGAACCTCCTTTTTCGGCGCTTTCTATCACAATCGTCGCTTCACTCATTCCGGCGATGATGCGGTTTCGTTTTAAAAAATTCTTTCGATCAAAAAAAGAACCACTCCAAAAGTCGGTCATAAATCCGCCGTGATTCATGACCTCAGCTTCATATTTGGCATGTACTTTAGGATAGATTTGATCTAGGCCGTGTGCCAAACAAGCTATGGTTTGCAAGTTATTGGCCATAGCTGCTTTATGAGCACAAATATCGACTCCGTATGCAAAACCCGAAACAATCACAGGATTTAATGGCGCCAATTCCTCAATGAGTTGTTCACAAAAAGCAATTCCGTGATTGGTTACTTTCCGAGTTCCAACAATACTAATGATCTTCTTGTGTTTTAAATCTATGTTCCCCTTCTGAAATAATAAAATAGGCGCATCAATACAATGTTTTAAATAGCTAGGATAATTTTTGTCTTCAAAATAAGAAACCTCAACCGCTTCCTCTTTAATAAACCGAAGCTCTTCTTCTGCCTCTTCCAAAAGAGAAGCATCGTGTAAACTTTTAATTTTTAGCGAACCAAAACCTTCAATAAGTTCAAGCTGCTTTTTGGGGGTTTTAAAAATTGCTTCGGCAGAACCCAATTTTCTCAATAATTTCTTGGCAGAAATATCTCCGATGTTCGGGACTTTCTGTAGCGCTAGTAAATAAATCAATTCTTGTTCACTCATAGTCTTTTAGGTGTCTCTCTAAAATTACGCAAAAACATTTGTTAATAAACTTTTGACATGTTATTTTTCTTCTTGAAAAAAACGCTTACTTTTGTTATAATGAGAATGGAGCACTACATAAAAGATTTATTATACCGCTATGAATGTGTGGTGATACCTGGTTTTGGAGGTTTTCTAACCCAAAGAAAATCGGCGTATTTAGACATTCAAAATCAGCAATTTGTAGCGCCTTCTAAGCGTATTTCCTTCAATAGACAACTCATTGAAAACGACGGAATTTTAGCTAATTATATCGCTAAAGCGGAAGACATTAGTTACCAAGAAGCCGTAGATAAAATCAATGTATTTGTAGCGCAGCTTTCGCAATCTCTAGCCAAACAAAAAGAAATCACCTTAAGTGAGATAGGTACTTTTTATCAAAGAGAAGACAAGGTCTTATTTTTTGTAAATGATCGTGAGAATTTCTTATTAGATTCTTTTGGTTTGCAAGCTACTGCGGCCAATTCCGTTAAGGAAAAACTTGTAGAAGAACCTATAAAAGAGGAAGAAAACCTTGAAGCTCCTATCAAAGAAATTTCTTTACAGGAAGCGATTGTTCAGCGAAGCACCTCTAAGTATGCGTTCGTAAAATACGCCGCAGTAGGAATAATTGCACTAGGTGTTGCCGGTTTAATAGGTGCCAATTGGTATAGCCAAAATGTAGAAGAGCACAACTTGGTAGAACAGCAAAAAGCAAGCAAGCAAGTAGAGCAACAGATACAGGAAGCTACTTTTATCATACAAAATCCGCTCCCCGAAATTGTTTTTAAAGTAAAGACAGAAGTAGGAAACTACCACATCGTAGCGGGTGCATTTAGAGAAAAAGAAAATGCGCTTAAAAAAGTAACTCAACTAAGAGAAGAAGGTTTTTCTCCGCGAGAAATTGGCGCCAACAAATATGGTTTACACCAAGTGGTTTATGCAAGTTTTGAATCAAGACGAGAAGCCATCAACAAACTTCATGAAATTAAAAGAACACACAATACTGGCGCCTGGCTTTTAGTTAAAGAACTTTAATGCCTTCTTAACATTCATAATCCTATCTTTGCACAAAAAAACAGATAGATGGAGCCAAAACACCCTAAAGATTCCAAAACCATAGTAACCGATTTAGTCTTACCTAGTGAAACCAATCCTTTAAACAACCTTTTTGGAGGAGAACTTCTTGCCAGAATGGATCGAGCTGCAAGTATTGCGGCGAGAAGACACAGCAGAAGAATTGTCGTAACCGCATCTGTAAATCACGTAGCTTTTAAAAAGACAATTCCTTTAGGAAGTGTAGTCACGGTAGAAGCGAACATTTCGCGAGCATTTAAAAGCTCTATGGAAGTCATTTTAGATGTTTGGATCGAGGACCGCGAAAGTGGAGTTCGCTCTAAAGCTAATGACGCTATTTATACTTTTGTGGCTGTAGACGACGGTGGATCTCCCATTGGGGTCCCACCCTTAGAACCCGAAACCAAAATTGAGAAAATTCGCTATGAAGCTGCTTTACGCAGAAAGCAACTCAGTTTAGTGTTGGCGGGTAAAATGGATCCCAAAGATGCCACCGAGTTAAAAGCACTCTTCGAATAAGTAGAACCGTAAGGAATTCTAAATAAAAGCTTAAGAAACTTTGGCTTCCTCTTAAATTAATGCCAAAGTTGATTTTACTTGGTCCTTAACCGCTGTTTTATTTCTAATTTAATAGAAGAAAATGATTCCTATCGCTGTGGATTATTTTTTACCTCACGAATTAAAAATAAAATACGTTTACCCATGCCTCAAATTTCAAGTTTTTCAGAAGAGTCCATACAAAAGATTTTAGCAAAACTTGAAGGTGATTCTAATGTAAATTGTGAACTGCCGGGAAATGGATGGATGCACATAGAAGACAACCTCCCCTACCTTGTGGTTTACCGACAAGTAAACGAAGACACTGGGATCAAAAAGATGATCAACAGCGGCGGAGCCTATCTCATTATTGGGAACGAGGATTTTGAAGGTTATCAACGACTCTTAAAGGCACTTTCGCACCAACTGTCGAGTAAATTTGGGTCTTACATGCTTTTCGAAATGTATTTGGGCCCCATAGAAAGTAGAACTTTTTATATTAAAGGACCTTCCCAAAAAATCAGCACTACCTTAGAGCTGTTAAAAAAAGAATTGCTTAAGTCTTCGGGTTTGTCTGAAGAAATCACGCTTTCGGCTGAAATAAAAAATCAAGAAGACCGTCAAGCGGAAGGAGACGTTCCTCTTATTTCTATTAAAGATGCCAAAGACACTGGTAGTTTATGGGTTGGACTAGAAATCCCCCCTATATTTAGAGATCAAGAATACCATTTATACCCTCTATTTTATAGAAAATTCAGAGATTTCTTGGTCAATTCCGTACAGAAAGCGGTGTACGATTTTATACGGGTTCAAACTACAGATCCTATTAAAAGCTATTACGCTTTGGGACGTAAAAGTTTAAAACACAAAGTATTTGAGATTGATAAAGAACTGGCAGAAATTGAAAAATCTTTTCAGTTTTTGTGGTTGGTGGCTCCCGTAAATATTCAAAACATAAAGCATACTTTCTTTAAAAGTAACTATAAAAGAGTATTGGATTATCATTATCGATTACTTCCCATAGACCCCGATATTCTAAAAAGAAAACTGTACAATTTAAGAATTGAAGACATTAACGATCCTGCCATGTCTTATATCTTTCACGAGAAAAGAGAAGAGCTAGACCAACAAATTACCATGCTCAACGAAAGAGGAAGCAAGAATTTCTTCTACAACAGCATAAGGCTTTATAAAGGAATTGACAACGAAATCTGTGAACAAGCAGAGTTAATTCTTCAAGACATTTCAGAAACAGAAAAAACACCAAGCAAAGATAGTTGCGATGCCACTTATTTTCGGGATTTAGCGCTTCAAGAGTTTGACTATTTTAAATCACAAGATTCTCAGTTTAAAAGTAAAGTTCATTTAAGAGATGACGTAAATATCATGATGGTTTCTCAAGGAGAACTCTATATTCCCAGCGATTATGAAATGAGCGCTACAGAAGCCCAAGCCTTAATTCAACATGAGGTGGGAACACACGTGCTTACCTATTACAATGGGGGAAAGCAACCTTTGCAGCAATTAAGTGTAGGCTTGGCAGATTATGACACGCTACAAGAAGGTCTTGCTGTAATGGCCGAGTATTTAATTGGAGGACTTACCGCCAACCGTTTACGTACGTTGGCAGGAAGAGTTGTTGCAGGAAAAGCTTTAATGAATGGAGGCGATTTTCAGTCTATTTTTAGACTACTTACAAGTGAAAAAGGCTTTTCCGCAGAAAATGCATTCAACATTACCTCTAGAATTATGCAAGGAGGCGGATTTATAAAAGATATTATTTATTTAAAAGGTTTAGTGCTTTTACGAAATTATTTGCAAGAAGGAGGAGCTTACGAACCGCTACTGGCAGGGAAATTTAGTTTAAAGCATTTGGAGGTTGTAAAAGAACTTACCGAAAGACAAGTTTTACATCCGCCAAAATTAAGCCCTAGTTATTTAACGAGTGAAAGTGCCAAGAAAAGACTACAACTAATCAGAGATGGTTTACCCATTTCACAAATGATCAACCCATGAAAATATGTTTCGTATTAAATGACGTGCACGAAGAAAACTACAACAGTTCTGTAGTATTAATGCACAAGGCGCATCAACGCGGCCACACCGTTTTAATGATGGATGTGGGAGATTTTAATTTCACCCATAATGAACCGCTAAGTATTTACGTGCTTCAGGTTCCCACATCGATAAAAACAAAATCGGCGAAAAAATTTATTGAAGACATCAAAAAGGCTAAGCTTAAAAAGAAAAAGATGTCTTCCAAAAATGTAGATGTACTTTTTATTAGAAATAATCCCACAGAGGAAGTAGATCGGCAATGGGCAGAACACGCCGGAATCGCTTTTGGTAAAATGATGCAGCAAGAAGGGGTTTTGGTGCTGAATGATGCCTACGCGTTATCGCATGCATTTATTGATAAGCTTTACTTTGAAGAGCTTCCAGCAAGCATCAAACCAGATTCTATCATTACTCGAAAAAAGGAAGATATTTTAGAATTTTTTGAAAAGCAGAATAAAAAAATGGTGCTTAAACCCTTAGAGGGATCTGGAGGAAGAGATGTTTACCTCATTGATGAGAATGAAAAAAACCTCAACCAAATTATAGAAACCTTACTGAATCAAGGTTACGTCATTGGACAGGAATATTTACCCGATGTGAGTAAAGGAGACGTAAGGATTTTGTTGATGAACGGAAGACTGATTGAACGCGACGGGAAATATTCTATGATTAGAAGAAAAATGGGGAAAGGAGAATTTAGAAGTAACTTCAGTCAAGGCGCCACCGCACAGGCAGTAGAACTCACCAAAGATTTTGAAAAAATTATAGAAGTAGTCGCTCCCAAGCTCATACAAGACGGATTGTTCTTTGTGGGCTTAGATGTAGTGAAAGACAAGCTTATTGAAATTAATGTGCTTAGTCCCGGCGGTCTAAATTATTTTAGTGAAATAGACCACCCCGATTTTGGCAACGAGATCATTGATGCTATCGAAAGGAAATTAAATTATAAAGAAATGTATGGTCACGAGCTTTCAAATAAAGTGTTGGCCACTATGGAATAATACCAAATAAAACAGATAATCGTATTTAAATTGGTATAAAAAAGAAAGATTATGAAAGAGAAGATTTCAAGAATTATAGGAAAATATACTTCAAATAAAAAGGGACCTTTACTAGTTGTAAGTGCAGGAATTCATGGCAATGAGCCTAGCGGCGTTACAGCACTTCAAAAAGTGTTTCAAGAGTTAGAAAAAACAAAACCCGAAATTAAGGGTACGCTTATAGGCGTTTCTGGAAATCTGGAAGCTCTTCATCAAAATAAACGATATATAGATGAGGACCTCAACCGCACGTGGACGAAAGAAAATATGCAAAAAGGGCAAGTTAAAACTCACGAAGAAAAAGAGATGTATGAGATTGTCGACGTGCTAAAAAAATATCCTGAAAGCGATTTTACCAAGCGCTATTTTATGGATTGCCACACCACTTCTTCAGATAGTGCCCCTTATCTTTCTGTACAAAATGTGAACGATAACGATGCTTGGTCACGTCATTTCCCTACCTATATTGTAAGAGGATTTAGCGATATTATTACAGGCGATTTTGATCATTACCTAAGTAGAACGGGACTTACCGGTTTTGTTTTTGAAGCCGGTCAGCACGAAAGTAAAACTTCTATAGAGAATCACGAAGGTATGATTTGGCTTTGTTTAAAGGAAGCCTGCGGATTAGATCTAACCCAACTTTCTGGTTATCCTACTTGCGTGGAAGATTTTACCCAAAAAAATGCACCAGCGCAAAAGGTGTTTGATATTGAATATCGCCACGGAATTAAAGACAAGGACGAGTTTAAAATGGAACCCGGTTTTGAAAACTTCCAAGAGATTAAAAAAGGTGATTTGCTGGCCATTCAAAATGGAAACGAATTAAGAAGCGAATGGAACGCTCGCATTTTTATGCCGTTATATCAAGCCCAAGGAAATGATGGTTTTTTTGTGATTAAAGAGGAAGCCAATTAATGTGTAAAAGCTTAGGTTATTGGTTTTCGTTTCCGAAATTTGTAGCTTAATTAGTTTAGCATTGGCCACGACTCCAAAAGTATCTTTTAAAGAAATCAATACCATTGCTATTCCCGCGATTATTGCAGGAATAGCCGAGCCTCTTATTTCCTTAACCGATATCGCTGTTATTGGAAATGTAAAAGAACATTCTATTGAAGCCTTGGCGGCAGCGGGAATTGTAGGCTCTTTTCTTTCGGCGATTATTTGGATTGTCGCGCAGACCAAAACCGCGATTTCTGCGATTATCTCTCAGCATCTGGGAGCGAATAGAGTCCACGCCATCAAAACCTTGATTCCGCAGGCGATTCTTTTTAATTTATTGCTAAGTTTTATCATCTACGGATTGACGGCTTTCTTTGCGGAAGCGATTTTTAGTGCCTATAATGCTGACGGACTCATTCTTCAATATACCCAAGATTACTATACCATTCGGGCTTTAGGTTATCCCCTTACCTTAGTCACTTTTGCCATTTTTGGAATTTTCCGCGGACTCCAAAACACGCTTTGGGCGATGAAATGTAGTTTGGCTGGAGCGGCGGTGAATGTAGGCTTAGACTTTTTGCTGGTATATGGTGTAGAAGGATTTATAGAACCTATGCATCTCGCCGGAGCTGCTTATGCTAGTCTTGCGGCACAAGCGACGATGCTCCTAATGGCATTGTATTATTTCTTTAAAAAAACACCTTTCCATTTAAAATTGAGCTTTAGCATTAATCCGCAAATGAAACCGCTTTTACTCATGGCAGCCAATCTTTTTGTAAGAACGGCAGCACTTAATTTTGCGATTTTTTTAGCCAATGCTTACGCGACAGGTTATGGAAAAAACTACATCGCCGCACAGAGTATTCTCATGAATATCTGGCTTTTCTTTTCCTTTTTTATCGATGGCTACGCTAATGCTGGAAATGCGATTGGCGGGCGCCTACTGGGAGCAAAAGACTATACCCGTTTATGGAATTTAAGTAAAGATATTTCTAAATATGCCGTGTTTATTGCCTTGATTCTAATGGGAATTTGTGGATTGTTGTACGAAGAAATCGGACTTATCTTTAACAAAGAAGAAAGTGTGTTGGTACTGTTCTCCTCCGTTTTTTGGATTGTTTTACTCATGCAACCCATTAATGCAATTGCCTTTATGTTTGATGGGATTTTTAAAGGCTTGGGCGAAGCCAAATACCTTCGAAATGTCTTATTGGTAGCGACTTTTCTAGGCTTTACACCCGCTCTTCTTTTGGGAGATTACTTCGGATTAAAACTTTACGCCATTTGGATCGCTTTTTTTGTCTGGATGCTTATTCGCAGCAGCGCATTGGTCATTCAGTTTAGAAGAAAATATTTAAAATAAATTTATAGTACTTATGAAAGATCAACACAAAGCCTATCTCTACGCCGGTATTGCGGTTCTTTTATGGTCTACCGTAGCTTCTGCGATGAAGTTAAGTCTGGTGTATCTTGATTTTTTACAATTGCTGTTTTTATCGGTTTCGGTTTCTCTAGTCGTACTTTTTATCGTGATTGTGGCTCAGGGGAAATTAAAGAATGTGTTCAAACTTCCGGCGAAAGCCTACTTAAGGTCGGCGGTATTCGGGCTAGTAAATCCGTTTCTTTATTACATTGTTTTGTTTAAAGCCTATGACTTGCTGCCTGCGCAAGAAGCCCAGCCTTTAAATTATACCTGGCCCATTATGATGACCTTGTTGTCTATTCCTATTTTAGGACAAAAAATTAATATTCAAAATTTTGTAGCCATTCTCATTAGTTTTATTGGTGTCATTACCATTTCTACCGGAGGAGATTTATTGGGTTTCTCCTTTAGTAATCCCTACGGAGCTTTACTCGGAATTGCTTCCGCAGTCATTTGGGCTTTATTTTGGATTTATAACATTAAAGATAAGCGCGATGAAATCAGTAAATTGTTTCTTAATTTCCTTTTCGGAATTGTGTACATCAGCATTGCATTAGCCATATTTTCTGATTTTCCAGCCTTTTCTACCCAGCATTATTTAGGTGCCGCTTATGTAGGTTTGTTCGAAATGGGAGTCACTTTTATCATCTGGTCTATGGCCTTAAAAAAATCTACCCACACTGCAAAAGTGAGCAGATTGATTTATCTGGTTCCTTTTTTATCCTTAATCGTCATATACTTTACGGTGGGCGAAGAAATTTTGACTTCTACCTTAATTGGTTTAGGACTCATTATTGGAGGTTTAATTTTTGATAATATCAATTTTGTGCGGCTTATGGAAAAAGTGAAGAGAAAGAAAAAACTTAAAGTCTAAAATAATTTTCTTAGCATAACATAATAGTGTCATAAAGGTTAGCAGCAATGCCACGTAAAGCCTAATCATAGTTGAATACCAATGGCTTTTATATGGAAAGAGATTATTTTTAACGGTATGTTTTTTTTTGGCATATCGAAATTTTATCTCAAAATTTGAGATGAAAATTCCGTAAAATTTTAGGCTGTTTGAGCCTAATGATTTTTTTTAGATTAATAGTAAAGTTTATTGGCGAGTTCCTAAAATTTAAGGATTGAACGATAAATTTAGATAAAATTTCGTCAGCCTAGACTTTTTTGTTTCTTTTTTGGGCGATGCAAAAAAGAAAAAACAGTCTTAGAATCTTTAAAGATAAATTCTGTTCTAAATTTAATATACTGAGTGTAAAACATTAATTCCAGTTTAACACCTGTCTATTCCTAGTTGCCTTAAAATATCGTATTTTTAAGGCTATGAATAGAAATGATGTTAGCAGCGGTTTTATTTTTAAAACCTATAAAAAACCTTATCAGTCTCCGTTTGAGGTTCTTTTTGAAGTGTTCAAAGAATTGATTACGCATACTTCTGGAGATTTTGATGAAGCAATAGATTGGCTTCGACAGCTCGATAAGGAATACGAACTGACCACCCCCGAATACTCCATCGACGATTTTATTGAAGACCTAAAAAACAAAGGTTACATTCAAGAACGCATCAAACCCGATGGTAAAAACGGTATAGAAATCACTTCTAAAACCGAAAAAGCAATTCGGCAACGCGCCTTAAAGCAAATTTTTGGTAAGATGCGTAAAGGTTCTTCAGGAAATCATAAAACCAAACACAGCGGCCAGACGCAAGATGCGACGGGAGATTTTAAAAAATACCAGTATGGAGATCCTTTAGATAAAATCTCGATGACCGAAAGTTTGAGAAATGCACAAATCAATCACGGCTTGGATGATTTTCATTTAACCGAAAATGATTTGGTGGTAGAAGAAAGCAACCACAAATCGCAGATGAGTACGGTACTGATGATCGACATAAGCCACAGTATGATTTTGTATGGCGAGGATCGAATTACACCCGCTAAAAAAGTAGCGATGGCCTTAGCGGAATTAATCCTAACCCAATATCCTAAAGATTCGCTAGACGTGATTGTATTTGGAAATGATGCTTGGCCTATTAAAATTAAAGACTTGCCCTATTTGCAAGTCGGTCCTTTTCACACCAATACCGTTGCGGGTTTACAACTGGCAATGGATATTCTTCGGCGAAAGCGAAATGCCAATAAGCAAATTTTTATGATCACCGATGGAAAGCCGAGTTGCCTAAGAATGCCCGATGGGTCGTATTATAAAAACTCGATGGGATTGGATGAATACATTACGCAACGCTGCTACAATATGGCGGCACAAGCGAGGAAACTCAAAATTCCTATCACCACCTTTATGATTGCTTCAGATCCTTACTTACAGCAGTTTGTAGATGAATTTTCGGCATCGAACCAAGGAAAAGCCTATTACACGGGTCTGGAAGGTCTAGGGGAGATGATTTTTGAAGATTATGAAACCAATAGAAAAAAGAGAATACGCTAGAAAAGGAGAAAGCATAAAATGTGTCACCTCGAGCGGAGTCGAGAGGTCGCAATTTTTTAGTATAGTTAGAATTAATGTGTGAAAGAAAGTCTCGACTCCGCTCGACCAGACAAAAGAGGATTATAAAAAAAGCATTTAATTACGTCATGAAAACTTATTTTGTTTACCTACTTGAATGTTCTGACGGATTGCTTTACACAGGATTTACAAATAATCTTTCCCGTAGAATAGAAGAACATCAAAAAGGATTAAATAGAACTTGTTTTACATATAAAAGACGCCCAATAACACTAGTGTTTCATCAAGAGTTTAAAGATGTACAGCAAGCGATTTATTTCGAAAAAAAAATAAAAAAATGGAGTTCTAAGAAAAAGCAAGCTTTGATACATGGAGATTTTGATAAGCTCCAATTATTATCGGAATGCAGGAATATGACACATTCAAAACATAAATTAAGTAATGGTGAGATCTCGACTCCGCTCGATCTGACAAAAAATAATAACAGGAATAAAGAATGACTAATACCCTTCGACTCCGCTCGATCTGACAAAAATAATAACCGGAATAAAGAATGACTAATACCCTTCGACTCCGCTCAGGGTGACAGCTAGAGAAAACATGAAGTTGTCGCCTCGAGCGGAGTCGAGAAATCTTAGCGTTCAAAAATTAACTCGAATTAATAAACAAAAAATGCGCAAGGGATAGAGCGATTTGTTGAAGCTCTTTTTACATTTTTGCAGCGCAAAAATGTAAAAAAGCGACTCGCGAAAGCCTGACCCGATAGGGATGCGCCCAAAAAAATAAATAAGAATAATGAACTTAACAGAGATAAAAACATTTGGACAACTAAAGGAAGCCCACTACCAAAGCAAGAGTATAAAAGAGGAGTTGCGCCAAAATTTGATTGAAAAAATAAAGAAGAAAGAGAACGTGTTTGAAGGCATCCACGGGTACGAAAAAACCGTGATTCCAGAACTGGAACGCGCCATTCTTTCTAAGCACAATATTAACCTCTTGGGTTTACGCGGACAAGCAAAAACAAGAATTGCGAGGTTGATGATTCAGTTGTTAGACGAGTATATTCCCGTGGTGGAAGGTTCTGAAATTAATGACGATCCTTTTCATCCCATTTCTAGATATGCGAGACAAACTTTGGAAGAAAAAGGCGATGATACGCCCATCACTTGGTTGCACAGGGAAGATCGCTTTGCAGAAAAATTAGCGACGCCAGATGTGACGGTAGCCGATTTAATTGGAGATGTGGATCCCATTAAAGCCGCCAACCTGAAATTAAGCTACGCCGATGACAGGGTGATTCATTTCGGAATGATTCCGCGTGCCAATAGAAGTATTTTTGTAATTAACGAGCTGCCAGATTTACAAGCGAGAATACAAGTGGCACTATTTAATATTTTACAAGAAGGCGATATTCAAATACGGGGGTTTAAATTGAGAATGCCTTTAGACCTACAGTTTATTTTTACCGCTAACCCAGAAGATTACACCAACCGCGGAAGCATTGTAACGCCTTTAAAAGATAGAATTGGTTCTCAAATTCTAACCCATTATCCGCAGGATATTGAAACCGCTAAGAAAATTACCGCTCAAGAAGTTCGTCTAGAAGAAAGTCAGCATCAACGAGTTATGGTTCCCGAAATCGCCAAAGATGTTTTAGAGCAGATAAGTTTTGAGGCTAGAAAAAGCGAATATGTCGATGTAAAAAGCGGAATTAGTGCCCGAATGAGCATTACCGCTTTTCAAAATTTATTGAGTACGGCAGAGCGCAGAGCCATTCTACTGGGTGAAGAAAAAACTTCGCTCCGATTAAGTGACTTTACAGGAATAATTCCTGCCATTACAGGGAAAGTAGAGTTGGTTTATGAGGGAGAGCAAGAAGGAGCCGATTTTGTGGCCAAAGAACTGATGACGCAAGCAGTAAAAACCTTATTCCTCCAAAAATTTCCGAAGATAGAAAAGCTTCAAAAGCAAGACGAAGAAACATCTTACGACGATTTGCTCCATTGGTTTTTTAATCAAGAAGGGGTGGTCTTAACTTCAGATTTAAGCGATAAAGAATATCAAAAAGCTTTGATGAATATAGAGCCTTTACCCAAATTGGTAGACCAATATGTGCCTAATTTGCCCGAGGAAGAACGCTTTTTCATGATGGAAATGGTACTTTGGGGATTGGCTGCCCATCAAAAATTAAGCAAGCATGAATTTGCTGAAGGGAACCAGTTTCAAGATTTATATGGAAACTACATCAATAATTTGTAAGGGTTAAAGCTTCGCTAAAATAGGGGTGTTCTCTTAAAATCTTTTTATCTTCCGTAAAAATCAATCTATGTTTTTACAAACTCAAATTCCTAATCCAGAAGAAACAGGTACCAACCAACAGTTTGGTTGGTACACTTTTGGAGATTTTATGGTGGCCAACTGGTTTTACGTCACCGCAGTAGTAGTAATTGCCCTAGTGGTTCTTATGTATTCTAAAAAGATGAAAAAAGAACGTCAAGCAAAGAGAGAAGAAGCGCAACGAAAAGCTAACGAGTCTTCAACCAACCCGTAATACTTAATCGCTGGTCGTTTTTAACCACTTTGACTTCATGCTCTAAAAGCTGACTTTCAAAAATAACCACTCTTCCTGGCAAAGGATAAATGATTTCTTCTGTGCCATCTGGTTTATAAATGACGAGTTCGCCGCCATTTGTTTTTAGCCAGTTTTCTTCATTTAAATAACACACCATAGAAAGTTTTCTACGCGAATCGTTTTGAAAAGCATCTAAATGACGTTTGTAAAATGTTCCTGTTGGATACACTGCATAATGAAACTCTTTGTGCAAAATGCCCATAAAACAGGTCGCATTAAGGTAATTCACCAAGGGGTTGATTTTAGAAAAAAATACCTTTTCGGCAGCATCTGCTTTTTGTTCATCCATCCACAAGATAAAATCTCCACGTATCGTTTTTGCGATGACTTCGTTGGTACGGTTTCCAATGGCCGCCTTTTTAAATTGGTCCTCTTCTAACTTCCCTAAAGTTGCTGTACGCAAAATTTCAATTTCCGAAGCCTCAAAAAAAGTATCGGTGATGCTGTATTGTTGCCGTAAAAGCTCTTCAATTATCTTTTCGTATTGAGGATTCACCTTAAAATCTACCTGCTCAAACAGCTCTTGATTTTCCATGAAAAATTATTAAAATAACCCGGTAATATTACTTCTTTTTTCTCTCGTTTTCCAAATTAATTTGTAAATAATGAATGTCTGGTAAAGACTTTAAAAATAGCAGCCGCCGCGTTAATAATGAGAGTAATAAACCACATAGTAATACCAATTTGAATACGTAATGTCGTATGAATAAATTGAATTATTTTATGCTTAATTGAAGTTAAAAATGATTAGCATAGCCTTTGCTACGGTTATCATTTTTAATGAAAAGTAAGTCATAAAAGAAACGATTTAATAGCGACATTATCTGTTTAATTTGGTATAAAGCTTAACTTTGCAGCTTCAACCAAATACGAACTTACGTGGAAGTATTACAATTTTTAAGTGGCCCCGGACTTTTTTTAATTCTAGGAATAGCCGTAGTCGTTGTCGTTTTGTACAATAAATTCAAGAAATAATGAGTAAAATTCGCATTACCAAACAGTTTAATTTTGAAACCGGGCATGCCCTTTACGGTTATGACGGAAAATGCAAAAACGTTCACGGCCACAGTTATAAGCTTAATGTTAGCGTTATTGGCGAGCCAATTAATGATAGCGAAAACGTTAAAAACGGCATGGTGATCGATTTTGGCGACCTCAAAAAAATCGTGAAAGAAGAGATTGTAGACCGTTTTGATCACGCCACCGTACTCAATAAAAACACCCCTCACCTAGAACTGGCAGAGGAGCTTATCAAGAGAGATCACAATGTGATTTTGGTAGAATATCAACCTACCAGTGAACAAATGATCATCGATTTTGCTCAAAAGATTAAGTCAAGACTTCCCACAGACATTAAATTACATAGCCTAAGATTGCAAGAAACAGATACTAGTTTTGCCGAGTGGTTTGCGAGTGATAATTAGGGCGTTTCCCTGCGGGTCGGGCTTTACATTGCAATCTTTTATCCTTTTTTTCTAAAAAAAAGATAAAAGGATTTTCATTACAATCCCTAACGCAAAAAAAATCTTGCTAAGAAATAAGTATATTTGAGCTCAATAACGAAGACTATGCACATTCTCGAAGGAAAAAAAATCTATTTCTCCAGCGACAATCACTTAGGCGCACCCACAAAAGAGCTGAGCAAACCTAGGGAGAAAAAGTTTGTACAATGGCTAGATGAAATCAAAGAAGATGCTGCAGCCATCTTTCTATTGGGCGACCTCTTCGATTTTTGGTTTGAATATAAACACGTCGTTCCCAAAGGTTTTGTAAGGGTTTTAGGGAAACTCGCCGAAATCCGCGACAGCGGTATTCCCATCTATTTCTTTGTAGGCAATCATGATTTATGGATGGATTCTTATTTTCAAGACGAATTAAATATCCCCGTTTACCACCAACCCAAAGAATTTGTCTTTAATAATAAAACCTTTCTTATTGGTCACGGTGACGGTTTAGGGCCGGGAGACAAAGGCTACAAACGCATGAAAAAAGTCTTTACCAATCGGTTTTCTAAATGGCTGTATCGTTGGTTTCACCCAGATTTGGGCGTGCCTTTGGCAAAGCACCTTTCGGTGAAGAATAAATTGATTTCGGGCGATGAAGACGCCAAATTCTTGGGTGAAGAAAAGGAATGGCTCGTACAATATGCCAAACGGAAATTAGAAACCAGACACTACGATTACTTTGTATTTGGGCACCGGCATTTACCTCTGAGTATCGAAGTAGGAGAAAATTCTACCTACCACAACCTAGGCGATTGGATTACGTATTATACCTATGGCACTTTTGATGGAAAAGAATTTGAATTAAAAGAATATTAGTTCGCAGATAGTGCAAGGTATTTTTTTATCTCCATATGAAATAACGTAGCGCTCAAAAACTTATGTATCTCTTTCAGCTCTTGTTTACTTACTGCTAATTCTATTTTGGAAGAAGGTGTTTTTAGCAGAATAGATTTACAGTCTTTTGGCGTTTTACATTGCGAACAACAACCTTGCTCTACCGCTTCCATCACATTTTTGTGGAATATTTTCACTTCTTCTTCCTTCAAAAAGAAACCCATATCTCTAAAAACCAACTGAATCTTATCTTGCTGGGTTTTCCAATAGAAAGAAATCCCATACTTGGTCTTGTATATAATATCGATGTCCTTCATTCCTTCTTTTAAAATCAAAGATACTATTATTTATATCTGTTCTAAATAATTTTGTGTTTTTATTTTATTTGTCTCTTCGCAACTTCTTTACCTATAAAATAAGCGAATAAAAGAGGAACCATCACAAAGGCGGTATAATCTTGCCACCAGCCCATTTCATTAGCCAGTATGGCAAATCCAGCTAAAAAAATAATCACTAGTAAATCTAGATAAGGTTTTTTCATCGTTTTTTAGGTTTTAAATCATTAGTAATAAGGTAACATTGATGAGCTCTTAAAATGTGTGGAAACTAATAAGATTCTACAAATGAATACCTTGCTTTTTTGAAAATTGATTTTATCGATAGCGAGAGGATATTTTTATTTTAAATTACTACTGTTTATCAAATAGTTACAATTAGGTCTTGGTTCTTGGTTCTAATTGCCGCAGGCAGGGTCTAGGTTCTTTACCGAACAACAATGGTTTTAAATGTTGAGATTAATTTACCGAATATCTTTCAATTTCAATTGAAGACTAACATTTCCGTTCCATTCATTTTCGTCTATAGAATATACCGCGTCAAAGGGGATTTTCTTAGAAACGATGCTTATTTTTTTTCCCAAATTAAATCCTATACCGCCGATGCTTCTTGGATTAGGAAGTTGTTGTACACTACATTTTAAATGATCTCCTTCTTTGCCCACCGCTTTTGCAAAACCGCTATCTGTTAGTTTTGGGGTGAAGAAAGTCGGGGCCATATTTCCAGGTCCAAAGGGAGCGAATTGCTTCAGAATTCTATAAAATTTATCGGTGATTTCCTCTAAGGAGATTTCCAAGTCTATTTTAATTTCGGGCGTGAGCATATGAGGTTCTATGCTGGCAGCAACCACTTCTTCAAACTTTTGCTTAAAGTTTTCATATTGGTTTTCGTGTAAGGTTAATCCTGCCGCATATTTATGGCCGCCAAATTGTTCTATATGTTCTTGACAAGCTTCTAGCGCATTGTAGACATCAAAACCTTTTACAGATCGTGCCGAAGCCGCTAATTTCTCTCCGCTTTTGGTAAAAACGAGCGTGGGTCTATAATACGTTTCGGTTAAGCGGGAAGCGACAATTCCTATCACGCCTTTATGCCAATCTTCTTGGTAGACTACCGTCGTAGATTTGTCTTCTTCTTTGTTGCTTATAATTTGCTCCAACGCCATCTCGGTGATGCTTCGGTCTTCTGCTTTTCTTTCGGTATTGTAGTTTTCTATTTCTTTGGCAAATGTTTCGGCTTGTGCTTCATCTTCTTCGGTTAATAAGTCGACGGCATGCAAGCCGTGTTTCATTCTTCCGGCGGCATTAATTCTAGGAGCGATGATAAAAACCACATCGGTTATCGTAAGACTTTCTTTTTTTATCTGATTGATAATAGCCTTAAAACCCTTCCGCGGAAGCGTATTAATCACATGTAAACCGTGATGTGCTAAAATCCTATTCTCTCCGGTAATGGGAACAATATCTGCTCCAATGGCTGTGGCCACCAAATCTAAATACGGAGCAAGCGTTTGTACAGAATTTCCTTTTAATTGCTCTAAGGCTTGAATCAATTTAAAACCTACTCCGCAGCCGCAAAGCTCTTTATAAGGATAGGTGCAATCTTCTCGCTTAGGGTCTAAAACCGCCACTGCTTGGGGAATTTCATTGCCAGGACGGTGATGATCGCAAATAATAAAATCAATTCCTTTTTCTTTGGCGTAGGCTACTTTTTCTACGGCTTTTATTCCGCAGTCTAAAGCAATAATCAGGTGGATCCCATTGTCGTGAGCATAATCTATTCCGGCATAAGAAATTCCGTAACCTTCTTTATAGCGATCAGGAATATAGGTGGTGACCAAGCTGGTCTCCGTTTTTAAATAAGAACTCATCAAGGCGACGCTCGTAGTACCATCTACATCATAATCGCCATACACCATAATCAATTCTTCTTGGGCTATGGCTTGCTGAATCCTCTTCACCGCCACATCCATATCTTTCATCAAAAAAGGATCGTGCAAATGTCCTAATTGCGGACGAAAAAAATTTCTGGCTTCCTCAAAGGTCTCAATGCCTCTTAAAACCAAAAGATAAGCCACCGCTTTGTCAACGTTTAAACTGCTTTGAAGCTGTGCTACTTTTTGAGGATCTGGTTTTGGGGCGAGCGTCCAGCGCATGAGATTGATTTAAGAAATTGAAATAATCTATAAAGTTACGAAAGTTTATTTTTAATAAGCTGCTGCAATTGAGGAACCGTTTCCGTTTCAAACCAAGGATTTTTTGATCTCCAAAATCTATTCACCGGGGAAGGATGCGGAATGGGGAAATACTGAGGTAAATAGTGGTGGTAATTTTTTACGCGATGCGTTAGGTTTTCTTTTCCTTCCAAATAATACTTACAGGCATAAGAACCTATTAAAATATATAGAGGGTCGCTTTCAAAATGATCTATCACACTTTGATGCCATTGCGGTGCGCATTCTTTTCTTGGTGGTAAATCTCCGGTTTTTGCTTTCCCAGGGTAGCAAAAAGCCATAGGTAAAATGGCAAAATTTTTATCTCTATAAAAAGTCTCCTCACTTACGCCTAACCATTTTCTTAATTGTTTCCCGCTTTGATCATCCCAATCGATACCCGATTTGTGTACCACTCTCCCAGGAGCCTGACCAATAAGAACAATTTTAGAATCTTTGTGTGCTCTTAGAATTGGTTTAGGTTCTAAAGGCAAGTGTTCTTTGCAAAGCGTGCAATTTATAATATTAGTTAAGAGTTCTTTCACGTGTTGGCTTAAGTTTATTATTTTTGAATTTCTGTTTAAAGCTAAGATCTATGTCTGCAATTCCTATTCAATTTAAACAACGCAATGTGTTGAAAATTTTTGTTTTTGTGCTCATAGGTTTTATTCTGCTTGTCATAGGTTTAATAGGCTATTTCACTTCAGAAAACTTTATGTACTTCTATTTAGTTGTCGCTGCTAACCTCATTATAGCTTACATTTTCTTTATTTCTAGAGTAAAAAAGAATCAAGTGGTGTACGATCCTGCGTTTGTAAAATATAAATTAAATGCAGAAAGCAATAAGATTAAGAACACGCTTTTAATCAAAGCTCTTCTCGTAGAGCAGGTATTGGAGATTCAATTAAAAGAAGATGAAAACCTAAGCATCGATTTAGAAGATTACCATAAAGACGACCAAATCTATTTCGAAAAATTACTGAATGCGTTGGCTCCTCCTAGCTAAAAATTTTTATTTCTTTCCGTCTACAATAAGCACAATTTCTCCTTTGGGAGGCTTTTGAGTATAGTAATCTAATACTTCGTGTAGGCTTCCTCGTTGGGTTTCTTCGTGCAGTTTACTAATCTCTCTAGAAACCGAAGCTTGCCGCTCTTCTCCAAAATAATCGATTAAATGCTGCAGGGTTTTTAAAAGCTTATGTGGCGATTCATAAAAAATCATAGTCCGCGTTTCCTCTGCTAAGAGTTTAAGTCGGGTTTGTCTTCCTTTCTTAACGGGCAAAAAACCTTCAAAAACAAACTTATCGTTTGGGAGTCCGCTATTTACCAAGGCGGGAACAAAAGCGGTAGCGCCTGGCAAGCAGTCTACTTCTATGTTTTCTTCTACACAAGCACGCGTTAACAGAAACCCCGGATCTGAAATCGCTGGGGTTCCCGCATCGCTAATTAAAGCTGCATTTTCTCCGTGCTTAATTCTATCTACGATCATTTGCAAGGTCTTATGCTCATTGTGCATATGATGGCTGTGCATTTGCGTCGTGATCTCAAAATGCTTTAAAAGTTTTCCGCTAGTTCGCGTATCTTCTGCTAAGATAAAATCGACTTCTTGGAGCACTCTTACGGCTCTAAAAGTCATATCCTCCAGATTACCTATGGGCGTAGGAACGATGAATAACTTTCCCATTAGGCATATTTGTTTTCAATAGCTTGTAGAAAACGATTTTCATACACCTCCTTATTTTCCCAATTCTTATAATCTGGTTTTACCACATCGTGAATAAAACGTTGAGCTTCTGGAAGGCTTTCAACGGTATTCAATTGAGAAAGTACGCGGTTATAATCTGCGGCATCCCCATCAAAAAGGTGTTTGATGTAACTTAAGCGATCATTTAAACCTATCTGAATTCCTTTTTTAAGTTGATCATTCAGGGATTTTTTCTTTGCAGAATGCTTACTGTTAAAATCTTCTTTGCGCTCAAACTCTGGCATGATTCCAAAGAGATTCTGTTGCTCATCGGTAAGTGAACCTTCATCCTTTGCTTGCTCTATCTCGTCTTTCGCTACTTCGGTTTTTGCTTCTGGCTGAACTTCTTCTTTTAAAAATTCTGGTTCTTGTTGAGAAGCTTCTTCTACTGAAACTTCTTCTTTTAAGGTTTCTGAAATAGGCTTTTTTTCTACTATAGCCTCTGCTTCTGAAATCTCTTCTACTTTAATTTCTTCTGTTTTCTTTACTTCAGAAGGTCTCTCAAATTGGGGTAAATCGTCAAAATGAACTCCTCCCAAGCTTCTAAACTCATCCTTTGTTTCTTCTTCGGCCTGAGGTAAAATACCTTCGAGCACCTGCTCTACGTCTGAAGCTTTAGAAGATGTATCTGCAAAAATTTCTTCTGCTTCTTCGGTATTTTCTTCCGTATTCGGTTCAGTGGTGGCTTCCGTATGATCCTTGATTATTTCCTGTTTTTCTTCTTCTATAGGAGAAGGTATTGCTTCCGCTTGAGGCTCAACATTTTCTTCCGTTAAGGCTTTTTCAATATCTTTTTTTCCAATGGTAGGCTGGGGTCCGTCAAAATGCTTTTCGGTAAACGAAAGCACCGAGAGCTTTTCGTACAACACACCTGTTACCGCTTTTAGTTCATGAACATCTGCTTTGTTTTTTAATTGCAAAATTCTATGAGCTATACTCATAAGCTCTGCTTCTAAGGTCTTCTTCATAACTTTATGATTTACTTTGCTTGTGCAGCCTAATTTTTAGTAAATTTATCTCAACTTTATTATTACAGGAATTTTCCTGTTGAATGCTGAAAATTACAAAATGTTTCTTGAAAATACCGTAAATCACGAAGAGCAATTTGGATGGATTGAAGTAATTTGTGGAAGTATGTTCTCTGGAAAAACTGAAGAACTCATTCGCAGGTTAAAACGTGCTCAATTTGCCAAACAAAAAGTAGAAATTTTTAAACCCGCCATAGACATTCGTTATGATGATGAGCTGGTGATTTCTCACGATGCGAATGAAATTAGGTCAACTCCCGTGCCTGCTGCTGCCAATATTAGGCTTCTCGCCGATGCTTGCGATGTGGTAGGCATTGATGAAGCCCAATTTTTTGACGATGAAATTGTTAGCGTTTGTAACGATTTGGCCAATAAAGGCATTCGGGTAGTGGTTGCTGGTTTAGATATGGATTTTAAAGGCAATCCCTTTGGCCCTATGCCCAACCTTATGGCCACGGCAGAATATGTAACCAAAGTGCACGCCGTTTGTACACGAACTGGAAACTTGGCGCAGTACAGTTTTAGGAAAGCAACCAGTAAAGATTTAGTGCTCCTTGGAGAAACCGAAGAATACGAACCCCTAAGTAGAGCTGCTTACTACAAAGCGATGCGCGATCAAAAAGTGAGAAAAATGGATGTTGAAATCAGTGAGGTTCTCCCAAAAGAAAAAAAGCTATGAAACCTTCAGAAACCCTTCTCGAAATAGATTTAAAAGCCTTAGAACATAACTACCGTTTCCTTGCTGCTAAAGTAAAGGAGAACGTAAAAAAAATGGCCGTAATTAAAGCTTTTGCTTACGGAAGTGATTCGGTTACTTTAGCAAAAAAACTAGAAGCCTTAGGCGTAGATTATTTTGCAGTGGCCTACACTCAAGAGGGAATCGATTTAAGAGAAGACGGTATTACCCAACCTATTTTGGTGCTTCACCCACAGTCTACTCACTTTCAAGAAATTATAGATCACTGTCTTATCCCTAGTATTTATAGCGAGTTTGTGCTGAATCATTTTATCACTTCCGCGGAAGAAAATCAGCAACATGATTATCCTATTCACCTCAAACTGAATACGGGTTTAAATCGACTGGGTTTTGACCCCGAGGAAGCCCCAATGATTCTAGAGAAACTAAAACAAACTTCGAGCACTAAAGTAGACGGCATATTTTCGCATTTTGCCGCTAGCGAAGACCCTAAAGAAAAAGAGTTTACCCAGCATCAAATGGACACCTTTAAAAAAGTAAGTGAAAAAATTATAGCCCATTTAGGTTACGCTCCATTAAGACATTTGTGCAATACCAGCGGAATTTTAAATTATCCCGAAGCTCATTTTGATATGGTGAGAACGGGAATTGGTCTTTACGGCTACGGAAATTCTAAAGAAATAGACCAACAACTCATTCCTATTGGAACCTTAAAAACCATTATTTCTCAAATTCACCACATTAAAAAAGGAGAAAGTGTAGGCTATAATAGAATGTTTAAAGCCACGAAAGATACCAAAATAGCCACTTTACCATTAGGCCACGCCGACGGGATTAATAGAATTTACGGCAAGCAAAAAACACATGTCTCCGTCAATAAACATTTAGCTCCCATCATTGGAAATGTATGTATGGATATGATTATGATTGATATTTCAGGAATCGATTGCGAGGAAGGAGACGAAGTTATTCTCTTTGGAAAAGAAAAAAGCGCCGAAGATTTTGCTCATAATGCCGGCACCATTTCCTATGAACTGATTACTTCGATCTCTCAACGGGTAAAAAGAAAAATTATTCCATAAAATTAAAATTTAGATTATCTTTATCCTTATACTAACCAAATCAATGATACGATGAGCTTTTTTAGCGATTTTAAAAAATTCTTAATGAAAGGTGATATTGTCGCTTTAGCAACAGCAGTTGTTATTGGTGCTGCCTTTAAAACAATTATAGATTCTGTTGTAAAAGATGTGATCACTCCCATTATTGGAATGCTAACCGGCGGACTCGATTTTACCAAAAAATTTATTTCTTTAGACGGTGTCAACTATGAGAGTCTCGAGGCGGCAAGAGAGGCCAAAGCAGCAGTGATCACTTACGGTAATTTGATACAGGCGATCATCAACTTTATTATTGTGGGTCTCTTTATCTTCTTATTTTTAAAGTATTATGATAAAACGAAGAAAAAAGAAGAAGCAAAGCCAGCTGCGCCTGCAGGTCCAACGCAAGAAGAATTGCTTATGGAGATTAGAGATGAGTTAAGAAAAAAATAATAAGTTTATAATTCCATAAAAAAACCCTGCTCAAAAGGCAGGGTCTTTTTTTGCCAATTTACTAATTATTAAAATCGTGCTCTAATTGTGCCAGAGAAAGTGATGTAATCATCTAAAGAATCAAAACCATTCCTTTGTGCGACAACATCATTAAATCTCAATTCTATAATTCTTGCCTGCAAATCAAACTCCACTACTTCAATTTGTCCTTTAGAAGTTGACATGTGATGGTTTTCATTTAATTCAAATAAGTTATCATATTCATTGTCCAGCTCTTGATTTATGGTAAGTGCATATAGAGGACCATTAACGCTTTCATCTGGTAAATTGTAGATTTGTTCAGAAAACTCTGTAAGTGGTGAAAAGAAAAGCCGCGTACCTTCATTTGTATCTCCAAAACCAATGCTTGGCGGAGAGTTATCACTATAATAAACAGTATTGACAAAACTGAGCGTTAAATTATCTGATGTATTACTTCTATTTGGGTCAATCGTTATGGTGTTAACCAAGATAGCAGGTTCGCCATCCTCGCCACCTCCATCACCATCACAAGCTTCCCCGGGATTGTCCAAACAAACCACCAAGCCCAGGCCACCGTCTTTAGTAGTAAAGGAACCTTTAGAAAATTCACCGTTTTCCCAGGCGACACTATAATTGTACGCTGTGTTTTTGTCTAATATGAAGTTTGCAAACGGGCAAAATTCATACGTGTTATATTCTCCGGTGTCAGGATTTCTCAGGACAAATTCCCGACAATCCAAATAGGAATCCTGAGAGTCTACATTGGGATAGGGTGCTATATTAGGTAATGAATTTGAAGCACAATAGCCTACTGGTTGATAAAATCCACCTAATGGCCCGATGGTTTCTCCATCTATGGTAATTGTTGCGTCGCAGCTTTCCTCAAACTCACTTTGAAAAATTACCATAGATTTTGAGCGGGCATCGCTAAACGCTTGGCTGGACTCTTCCTGGGTATAAGTACCTTCAACAATCAAATCGCTATCGTCAATAAAAACCCCATCAATACTTAGGTCTTGATTATCGGTATTTATCAGACCACTTACATTAGTCGAGCCCTCAAATACTCCCGTGCTCGTAAGGTTATTCAATATATAATTGCCACCATTAAGCTCGGCAGTTCCAGAGATTTCTCCGCCAAAAGTGATAATTTTAAATGAATTATTATCGACAATGATAGAACCTTCCAATGAATTATTGAGGTTTCCGGCAGACATATTACCTATAAAATTTCCGACTAAGTCGAAGTCTTCTAGGCTTTGAATAGGCTCATTATTAGGAGCCGTATCATCTTCAGAACAAGCACTAAAAAAAATAATCAATACGCTAAATATCCATACATACTGTTTCATAAGAATACGTTTTAAAGTGAATTGTAAAATGAAAAATATTCCAATACAAGTCCATACCCAATACTGGGTATATTTTGATAGGCAATACTTCTCATTATTGCGCGATGAAATAATATCTTTGTAAAAAACAGCAAAGATGAAAATAGCAGTAATCGGTGCCACCGGTATGGTTGGCCAAGTGATTCTAAAAGTATTAGCAGAACGTAATTTTCCGTTAACGGAATTGATTCCGGTAGCTTCAGAGCGATCTGTAGGAAAGGAAATTGAATTTAAAGGAGAAAAATACAAGCTAATGAATCTGCAATCAGCATTAGATTTACAACCTGATATCGCCTTATTTTCGGCGGGAGGGGAAACTTCTAAAGCCTGGGCGCCAAAATTTGCCGAAGCAGGAACAACCGTCATCGATAACTCCTCAGCTTGGCGCATGGATCCCAACAAAAAACTAATCGTTCCCGAAATTAACGCCCACAGCCTTACCAAAGAAGATAAGATTATCGCCAATCCCAACTGCTCAACCATTCAATTGGTGATGGCTTTAAAACCCTTGCACGATAAATTTAAAATCAAGCGGGTAATTGTTTCTACCTACCAATCCATTACAGGAACGGGTGTAAAAGCCGTTCAACAGCTAGAGCGTGAGTACCAAGGAGAAACTGGAGAAATGGCTTATCCCTACCCTATTCACCGCAACGCGATTCCGCATTGTGATGTTTTTTTAGAGAATGATTATACCAAGGAAGAGATGAAACTTACCGATGAAACCAAGAAAATTCTGGCCGACGATACCGTATTGGTTTCGGCGACTGCAGTAAGAATTCCGGTGGTGGGAGGTCATAGTGAATCGGTGAATATAGAGTTTGAAAAAGACTTTGAAATTACGGCCATTAAGAAAGCATTAAAGGATTTCCCTGGGATTACGCTGCAAGACTATCCGAGTGTCAACACCTACCCGATGCCTATTTATGCTGAAGGGAAAAATGATGTTTTTGTAGGTAGAATACGAAAAGATCATTCGCACCCCAAAGCTTTGCAGTTATGGATTGTGGCTGATAACCTAAGGAAAGGAGCCGCAACCAACGCGGTGCAAATCGCAGAATACCTGATAGAACAAAAATTTTAATTTCTTTACGAAAGTGAAATTGCTTATTTTTTTATTTTATCAAATAAGTTTGAGCCAGGAAAAGCTGATGCCATTCGTATCAAGTTTTTGTAAAATCTAATTCCATAGGTTTCTTAAATTATAAACCTTAGCATTCTTCTGCATAAAGTTAAAGATGCGGGAATGCACTTTTCGATTAAGTCTTATCTTTGAAATAAATCTACTTAAAATGCTCCAGCTTCAAAATGTTTCCTTTAGTTACGCTGAAGAAATCAATTTAAATTCAATTAATTTCTCTGTAGAGAAAGGAGCTCATATATGTATTCTTGGTGAAAGTGGCTGCGGAAAAACTACATTGCTCAAAGCTATTTATGGTTTGTTAGATTTAACTGAAGGTGAAATTTTATGGAACCATGAAAAGCTACTGGGTCCTGCTTATCATTTAATTCCTGGTCATCCCGCGATGAAATACCTCGCGCAAGATTTTGACCTGATGCCTTATATTTCTGTAGAAGACAATATAGGGAAGCACCTTTCTCGACGCTATATGCAGCAACGAAAAGAACGCATTGAAGAACTTTTAAGGGTGGTTGATATGACAGCTTTCGCCAAGACTCACGTTAAGTTACTAAGTGGCGGACAAAAGCAACGCGTTGCTTTAGCACGTGCCATGGCCAAGGAACCCAAGCTAGTTTTGCTCGATGAACCCTTTAGCCACATAGACAATTTTAGACGAAATGCCTTAAGACGTGATCTTTACGCCTATCTCAAGCAAGAGAACATCACGTGTATTACGGCCACACACGATAGTGAAGAAGCTCTTTCTTTTTCTAATGAAATAAAAGTGATGCGAGAAGGAAGCTTTATACAAACCGGAAAACCCGAAACTATATTCAACTCTCCAAAGAATGCCTATGTCGCTTCTTTTTTTGGTGATGTCAATCTATTAGAAATTGACGAGGAACCTCGAATTTTATTCCCCCATCAGCTAATGATCTCAACAATTGAAAAGGGATGGAAAGGCCGTGTTTTAAAATCGTATTTTAAAGGCAGTTATTACCTTATAGAAGCGCTTATGAACAAAAATCAGGTATTTTTTAAGCATCCCGTTTCCCTAGAAAAAGGAAAACAGATTTACCTTGAGAGCACCGTCTAATGTTTATATATTAGATTGCTTTTACGAAAAGCTCATTCGCATTCTAGAGCTTTACAATTATGTATTGTTGCCATAATCTAAGAATAAATGCTGCCACCAACGCGGTACAAATCGCAGAATATTTGGTAAACAACAAGCCTTAAGTTCTACCAAATTGATTTTAATCTACAGATAAAATTTTTATGTCTTCTTGATGGAAATTAAACCTGTCGCCTTTTTGCTTTCCTAGCAAAAGTTTGGCGATAGGAGAATTGATGCCAATGCCATAGAAATTTTGCTTCTCCAGCTTAATCTCCCCCGCAGGAATAGCTAAAAAGTAGTTCGCTGCACTTGTAGTAACTATACTTCCCAACTGAATCTTTTTACCACTCTTTTGTAGATTAGGCAACTGTAAAATTTCTTGTAGTTTCTTAAACTCTTGCAACTGACTTTCGAGCTGAGAAATCTCGGCATTAATCATCTCTCTAGAAGTTTCATATTTATCGCCTGCGCTACTTTTGGTTTCATTTCCTAAATCGCGTTCTAAATCCCAAACCGATGTTTCTAAACGAAGTATTCGTTCGTTTACATACGTATGACAAGATTTTAAAAGTTCTTCTCTCTCTTTCACTTTTTCTTTACTTCTAAATTAAATTTTAACGGACCATAATATCCCATTTGTTTAGTAATCCAAGCTTTTCTAGATTGAATATATCCCGATGGCGGATTTGCTCTATACCTTAGCGGATTAGGCAATATGGCGGCAATCGCGGCAGCTTGTGAAGCTGTTAATTGACTAGCAGATTTTTTAAACCAAAAGTTGGCAGCAGCTTCTGCGCCGTAGACACCATCGCCCATTTCTATGCTGTTTAGATAGACTTCTAAAATACGTTCTTTACTCCAAATGGTTTCAATTAAAAAGGTGAAATACACTTCTAAACCTTTTCTAAGCCAGTTTCTTCCCGGCCATAAAAAAACATTTTTTGCCGTTTGCTGACTAATACTACTCGCTCCTCGTAAGCGTTTTCCGTCTTTACTATTCTGAATTACTTTTTCTATGGCTTTTAGATCAAAACCGTTGTGTTTTATGAAGTTTTGATCTTCACTGCAAATCACTGCTTTTTGTAAGTTAACGGAAATGTTTTCTATAGGCTCCCAATCGTGTTGCCAACCGCTTCTTTTTTCTGAAGGCGTTTCAACATATCTAATGACCATTAAAGGTGTTATAGGAACAGGAACCCATTTATAAACCACTACCCATAAAATAGTGAATCCAAAAAACCATAAAATAAGTTTACCTATAAATTTTAAAAATCTCTTCATAGGCTACGTAGCTAAATTTGCTAATTCTTTTCCCACTAAACTACCCATTGCCACACCCATTCCGCCAAGGCGAACTCCGCAAAAAACGTTTGGAGACAGGTTTTTTAGTAAAGGTTTTTTTTGATTGCCCACCCCCATAATTCCGCTCCAACGCTGATCGATTTCAAAGGAAGTTTCGGGTAAAATTACTTCTCGCAATAATTCTTCTAGCTTTCGCTGAATTAACGTTGTTTGCGCCATTTGTGTGGTTTCTTCATCTTTAATAGCTAAGTTTCTACCGCCGCCCAATAAAATACGGTTGTCGATATTTCTAAAATAATAATAGCCTTCTTCTAAATGAAAAGTTCCTTTTATGTGCAGGTTTTTAATCGGTTTCGTAATCAAAACCTGTGCCCTAGCAGGTTTAACCCCATCTATGTTTAATTTCTTAGCAAACCCATTGGTAGCAATGCATAGTTTTTGAGTTTCCAGCTCAAAATTTTTAGTGATGACCTTTACGGAATTTTGATTTTCTTCGTACTTCAAAACTTCAACTCCGTTTAAAATTTGAATATTAGCATGATGCACTTTTTGCACTAAAGCTTGCATCATTTTTCCGGTATTAAGCTGCCCTTCAAACTGATTAAATATAAGCTGTTGCTGAATTTTTTTAAAGCCAAAATTATTATCTACTACACTAAATACTTTCTTTTTAAAAATAGGAAACAGCAAATTATTTAGCTCGTCTAATTGAGATACACAGGTTTTAAATAAGGTTTTATTTTCTTCCGTAAAGAGTTCGTAGCCGCCGTAGGACTTAAACTCTAAAGCTGTATCTCCAATAGTTTCTCTAAGTAATTGGAGACCTCCTACCCTATGTTGAACCAAAGCAATCATTTCTTCTTTAGAGTGGTTTTTTAAATCATCTAACAACTCAGACGCACTTCCAAAGCAAGCAAACCCAGCATTTTTGGTACTAGCGCCGTTGGGTAAAAGTCCGCGTTCTAAAATGAGAATTTTTGCGTTAGGGTGGTTTTTCCTTAATTGCAAAGCGCAGCTTAAACCCGTAATACCACTACCTATAATAGTAAAATCAATCTGTTTAAACCAAGTCTCTTTTTCCCAGTAAGAAAAATTCATTCCTTATTTTTTATCTAAAGTAAGGAAGTTTTTTAGGTTAAAGAAAGAACCGACTTTCTTTTTTCTGCGGAGCACAAAAAACGATAAAGAATAAAAAAATCAGGGGAAAGTTGCTTTTTCTTACTTTCCTTAATGAATTAAATCTGTTTTTTAATTCTTATAAATAACAGTGCACGGTTGTCTTATATCTAAAAAAGAAGGGTTTGGGATAACTTCATTGATATAGTAACACAACCTTAATAAAACATTAATTTTCATATCACTTGAAAACAAAAATTTCAAGTGATATTTTTTATCACGCTAATCATTTTATATACATTTTTTCAAGATTTATCTAGGCTAGCAAAGTTTGACTTTATTCAGAAATTGAAGCATAAGCGCATTGGATATTTCTTTTTGATTGTAATTTTAGACTTTACTTTTTACTCTATTGAAAATTCTTCATTTATTGCACGGTTAAAAACACCTCCTCAAAATTCAAAAAAAATAAGATTAGGACAAAGTGTGAATATTAAATTAGCTAACTTTCCTGATAACGAATTTGGTATTTTAAAAGGAGAAGTGAAAAATATTGTCCTTGTTCCAGACATTGATGGATTATATAATGTTGATGTTTCTTTACCCTCTAAATTGATAACATCGTATGATATAGAAATAGATTTTAGACAAGAAATGTCGAGTACAGCAGAGATTATTACAGAAGATTTACGTTTAATTGAACGGTTCTTTTACCCATTTAAAGATGTTCTAACCCGGTAAAAAACAAGTCATAATGTCAAAGATCAGTTTAATTTACCATAAGTCCATTTTCTTATAAGTTATTTTTAAGCTATAATCTATTCATTTCTAATCAAGTCTTTCTACTTTACTTTTATTCAACATAAAGCTTATTTTTCTATCTAGCTTTTTCCTAGCTCAACCACATCGAAAATACAGTGAGTCCACACAGAGACCACACTTTCTCACAGAATATGTGGTTTCTGTGTGTAAACATACTCAATATATTATATTTTGATTTTAAAGTTCATTGAAATTACTTTTGCGCAACCTCAAAAAAAAACGGCCAAATGGCAAGCAAGTATAATGTATAGCCCAAGCCTTAGGGAACGCCCTAAAAAAGAAAACCCTCAAATTAATTGAGGGCTTAAGATAATGTCGCAAATAAATTGATATAAGTAATTATTCTACTTCATCTTTATATTTCTCATCCATTTCAAAATCTTCCATAAATTTCGTGGTATAATTACCCGCTAAATAATCTGGATGATCCATTAATTGACGATGAAAAGGAATGGTCGTTTTGACTCCTTCTATTATAAATTCGTCTAAAGAACGCTTCATTTTATTGATGGCTTCTTCTCTAGTTTGCGCGGTTGTAATCAACTTCGCTATCATAGAATCATAGTTGGGCGGAATGGAATAACCACTATAAACGTGGGTATCTATTCGTACTCCGTGCCCGCCTGGAGCGTGTAAATTAGTGATTTTCCCTGGAGAAGGTCTAAAATCGTTATAAGGATCTTCTGCATTGATACGACATTCTATAGAGTGCAGTTTTGGGAAGTAATTTTTCCCCGAGATTGACACGTTTGCCGCTACCAAAATTTGCTCTCTAATTAAATCGTAATCAATGACCTGCTCTGTAATAGGATGTTCTACCTGAATACGGGTATTCATCTCCATAAAGTAAAAGTTGCGGTGCTTATCTACTAGAAACTCTACAGTTCCCGCCCCTTCGTACTTAATATATTCTGCTGCTTTTACGGCTGCATCTCCCATTTTTTCACGAAGTTCATCGGTCATAAATGGTGATGGGGTTTCTTCGGTAAGTTTTTGGTGACGACGTTGAATCGAACAATCTCTTTCTGAAAGGTGACATGCTTTTCCTTTGCTGTCTCCTACAATTTGAATTTCGATATGTCGAGGCTCTTCAATGAGCTTCTCCAAATACATTCCGTCATTTCCAAAAGCTGCTCCAGCTTCTTGTCTTGCAGAATCCCAAGCATCTTGAAGATCTTCTTCTTTCCATACCGCACGCATTCCTTTACCTCCACCCCCAGCGGTAGCTTTAAGCATTACTGGAAAGCCCATAGCTTTTGCCGTTTTAAGACAATCTGCAAAATCTTCTAAAAGTCCGTCAGATCCTGGAATACAAGGAACTCCTGCAGATTGCATGGTTGCTCTTGCAGAAGCTTTATCTCCCATTCTATCAATCATATCTGGCGATGCCCCAATAAATTTGATATCGTGTTCCTGGCATATTTTTGAAAATTTAGAATTTTCAGCCAAGAAACCATATCCAGGATGGATCGCATCTGCATTGGTAATTTCCGCAGCAGCGATAATGTTTGATATTTTTAAATAAGACTCATTACTTGGTGCCGGACCTATACAAACCGCTTCATCTGCAAAGCGCACGTGCAAGCTATCTGCATCTGCTTTTGAGTATACCGCCACGGTTTTGATTCCCATTTCTTTACAGGTTCTAATTACACGCAGTGCAATTTCCCCTCTATTGGCAATTAGTATCTTTTTAAACATCTCTTGAAATTTTAAATTTGAGTTTTAATAATCAACTAGTTCAAATGATAAACATTAGAGGTATCATTTAAATTTTAGTCTTTAAAACTTCTTATGATGGATCTACTAAAAATAATGGCTGATCAAATTCTACCGGAGAAGCTTCATCTACCAAACATTTTACGATTTTACCGCTTACTTCACTTTCTATTTCATTAAAAAGTTTCATCGCTTCGATAATACATACTACATCTCCTTCTTTAATGGTATCTCCTACCTCTGCAAAAACAGGTTTGTCTGGAGAAGGTTTACGGTAAAAAGTACCAATAATTGGTGATTTAACCGTAATGTATTTAGAGTCATCATCTGCTGCTGGTGCATCCTGAGTTGCTGCTGGCGCTTCTTGCGCAGGAGCTGCTTGTTGCATTTGCTGCTGTGGAGCCTGCATTTGTCCTTGCATTCCTCCCATTGGGATTTGTTGAACGAAGGTTGTTTCTTTTTCGTCTGAAGTAGTCTTAATGGTGATTTTAATATCATCCATTTCTAATTTCACTTCGCTAGCTCCAGATTTAGCTACAAATTTTATTAAATTTTGAATTTCCTTTAATTCCATAATTATAAGGGTTTTTGTCGTTTGTAATTAGGAGTTATATGCCCATTTTAAATAAATAGAACCCCATGTAAATCCACCTCCAAAGGAAGCGAATACTAAATTATCTCCTTTTTTAAATTGTTTTTCGAAATCACTCAACAATAAAGGTAATGTTGCTGATGTGGTATTACCGTAGCGCTCGATATTCATCAGGACTTTTTCTTCACTTAGTCCCATCCTTTTTGCCGTAGCGTCTATAATTCTTTTATTAGCTTGATGCGCTATTAACCAATTAACGTCTTCTTCTTGTAGGTTATTCCTCTTCATGATTTCTGCACTGACTTCTGCCATATTGGAAACCGCATACTTAAAGACCGTTTTCCCATCTTGACGCACATAATGCTGCCCGTTGGCAACCGTTTCTTGGCTCGCTGGTAAAAGTGACCCACCGGCGTCAATTTTTAAGAAATCTCTCCCTACACCATCACTTCTTAAATATTCATCTTGAAAGCCTAAGCCTTCTTCATTAGGTTCAAAAAGTACGGCTCCTGCCCCATCTCCAAAAATAATACACGTAGCTCTATCGGTATAATCAATGATAGAAGACATTTTATCTGCTCCAATCACGATAATTTTTTTATACCTGCCACATTCTATATAACTCGATGCCGTTGACATGCCATAAAGAAAGCTAGAACATGCGGCTTGTAAATCATATGAAAAAGCATTCGTAGCTCCTATTGCTGAAGCGGTATAAGCTGCTGTAGAGGCTACTGGCAAATCTGGGGTAGTGGTTGCAAAAATTAATAAATCAATCTCTGCAGGATCGATATTACTTTTTTCTATAAGATTCTTTGCAGCTTGTATTCCTAAATAAGAGGTTCCTTTATTAGGATCCTTCAAGACTCTTCTTTCTTTAATACCTGTCCTGCTAGTAATCCATTCATCATTGGTTTCTACCATTTCTTCCAACATTTTATTGGTAATAATGTCGTCGGGCACGTAAGATCCTACAGCTGTTATCGCTGCTTTGATTTTGTTCATAAAAAGGATTTTATTTCACAAAAGTAGGGTTTTCCCCTACATTGATTATATTCAGAAAAATTGATTAATTTCTAAAACTAAGGTGCAAAGTAATATGTTTTTGCCACTTATTCAACTTATTAACTCAATCATTTATCGTTTTATAGGACAAAAGCTCTTAAAAAAACAAAAACCCCCGTCTTTCGAACGAGAGTTTTGATAGTATTTTTCCTAGCTTAATGCCTAAGCTTCAACTTCTTCTGTATTATCAATAAGGACTTGACCTCTATAATAAAGTTTTCCTTCGTGCCAGTGAGCTCTGTGATATAAGTGCGCTTCTCCTGTTGTAGGATCTGTAGCTACTTGCGGAGCTTTAGCCTTATAGTGCGTTCTTCTTTTATCTCTTCTGGTCTTAGATATTTTTCTCTTAGGATGTGCCATAGCTAAGTCTTAATTTTTATCGTTTAATAGGTTCTTTAATTTATTCCAGCGAGGATCTACCTCATTTTCTGCTTTTTCTTCCCCAATTTTGGGTTCTAATTCTTCTAATCTATCAAGTATTTCTGAATCTAAAGTTCCATCTTCAACGCCCGGGTGAACCCTTTTAATAGGTATTCCCAACACAATGGCTTCATAAATGTATTGTTGCACTTCTACTTCGTATTCCCCGTGGGGCAAAATAAGCAACTCTTCATTTTCATTATTTAGTTCATCTCCAAATTTTACCACCAAAGAAATATGATTTTCTAAAGGCTGATTATAAGGCTCATTCGTTACATCGCAATTGATGTTAATGCTACCTTTAATATGAAACTCGAGCTCAAGCATCGTAGGTTTTTTTTCAAACTCTAGGTCTACTTTGGCGTCGATATCATTAAAATCTTCGTACTCAAAAAACTCAAAGAACGTATTATCAATCTGATAATCGTAATGGTGCCGTCCTAATTTCAATCCCACAAATGGGATGGTAAACTCTTTTAACTTCTTCATCACATCGTCAATTTCAGGCGTGCAAATATATAAAATATAATTAATTAAGTATCTTTATCAACAAAAAATGTTTATAATTTTTTGCTCTGCTTTTTTAGCGGGTTTTTAGTAAGCTCTTTATACTCTTCTCTATTTCTAAATATTTCAATAGCAGCGAATACCGCTTCTTTAAACGAGGTAGGATCTGCTTCTCCTTTTCCTGCGATTTCGTAGGCCGTTCCATGGTCTGGAGAGGTTCTTATTTTTTCTAATCCGGCAGTAAAGTTGACTCCATTTCCAAAGGATAAGGTTTTAAAAGGAATAAGGCCTTGATCGTGGTAAGCCGCAACTACAGCGTCAAAATTTTGATAATTTTTGGTGCCAAAAAAGCTATCCGCAGCATAAGGACCGTAAACTAAATTTCCTCTATCTCGTAACCTCTTTAGGGTGGGTTTTAAAACTTCTTCATCTTCTTTTCCTATCACCCCATTATCTCCACTATGCGGATTGATTCCCAACACAGCAATTTTAGGCTTTCTCACTCTAAAATCTGCTTCCAAAGAGCTGGATATAATTTTAATCTTTTTTTCAATAAGCGCAGGCGTAATCACTTTGGCTACTTCTTTAACTGGCACATGATCTGTAAGCAAACCTACCTTTAGATTTTCAGAAATCATAAACATCAAGCTTTCTCCGCCTCCTAAGTGCTTTGCGAGGTAATCGGTATGACCGGGAAAATTAAATTTATCTGACTGAATTACATTTTTATTAATAGGAGCCGTTACCAACACATCTATATGTTCTTCTTTTAAAGCTTGCGTTGCCGCCTCCAAAGATTGAAGGGTAAAACCTCCCAAAAATTTATCTTCTTCTCCAAAGTTGATTTTAAGATGATCTTTCCACACATTTACGACATTAAACTTCCCATCGATAATTTTTTCTGCATTCTCAACTCCTTGAAAGTTGACATTCATTTTATAGTGCTTCTTATAAAAGGAAAGCAGTTTATTGTTTGCAAAAACTACAGGCGTACAAAAGTCTAGCATGCGAGGATCTTCGAAAGTTTTTAAAATCACTTCACTGCCAATCCCATTTAAATCGCCTATACTTATACCAACTCTTATTTTATGTGCTTTTTTCATCAAAATAATATCTATTTTTGCTCGAACAAAGGTAACTAATTATTAACAACTATGTTTACAGGAATTGTAGAAGTACTCGGAAAAATAGTCGATTTAACCCATGAAGACGGCAATTTGCACCTTAAGCTTGAGTCTTCCTTTACGGAAGAATTAAAAATTGACCAAAGTGTATCCCATAACGGAGTTTGCTTAACGGTTACCTCTATCAATACCCCATGCTACACCGTAACCGCCATTAAAGAAACGCTAGATAAGACCAACTTATCTCGACTAAAGATTGGAGATGTAGTAAATCTAGAACGCGGAATGCAAATGAATGCAAGACTAGACGGACATATTGTACAAGGTCATGTAGATCAAACGGCTACTTGCTCTCAAATTAAAGAAGAAAACGGAAGTCATGTTTTTACCTTTACTTACGATTCTTCCCTTAGCAATGTGACTATAGAAAAAGGATCTATTACGGTAAACGGAGTGAGTTTAACGGTAGTGAATAGTAAAAAGGATAGGTTTAGTGTTGCGATTATTCCTTACACTTATGCGCATACAAGCTTCAATAGCTTTGAAATAGGAACGCTTGTCAATTTAGAATTTGATGTGATAGGAAAGTATGTTCAGCGTCTTTTAGAATTAAGAAGCTAGTCTAGCTTTATCTGAAAATAAAAAAGCTTTTACAACAACCTCATAACTTCTTGATTTTACCAGTGGACCCAGATGGGCTTCCCTCGACTTCGCTCGGGATAAACTTCTCGCCCCAAAAAATCATAACATAAAAAAAGCACCTACAAAAATTGTAAGTGCTTGATTTTACCAGTGGACCCAGATGGGCTCCCCTCGGCTTCGCTCGGGATAAACTTCTCGCCCAAAAAAATCATAACATAAAAAAAGCACCTACAAAAATTGTAAGTGCTTGATTTTACCAGTGGACCCAGATGGGCTCCC
>NZ_JAVHUL010000006.1:101992-106781 GCF_031085155.1 Mesonia profundi
CAAAAAAATCATAACATAAAAAAAGCACCTACAAAAATTGTAAGTGCTTGATTTTACCAGTGGACCCAGATGGGCTCGAACCATCGACCACCTGATTATGAGTCAGGTGCTCTAACCAGCTGAGCTATGGGTCCCGAAACAGGAGGCAAAAATAGTCATATCCATGAAACCTCCCAATAAAAAAGCTATTTTTTTATCTCTTGGCAGATTTCTACCAAAACTCCGTGAGATGATTTTGGGTGTAAAAAAGCAACTCTCTTATTATCAGCTCCTTTTTTGGGGGTTTTATTTAAAACTTCAAACCCATCAGCCTCTAGTTCTTTTATCTTTTGTTCTATATCACTCACCGCAAAGGCGATGTGATGAATCCCCTCTCCTTTTTTCTTTAAAAATTTAGCAATAGGACTATCCTCTCGCGTGGCTCCCAACAATTCTATCTTACTTTCGCCTATTTTAAAGAAAGAGGTTTTTACGCCTTCGCTTTCTACCTCTTCTTGCTTGTATGCTGCTGTTCCCAACAACTTTTTGTAAGTGGCATTTGCTTCTTCTAGATTGTTTACTGCAATCCCAATATGTTCTATTTTATCCATTTTTATTAAAATTTTGTTTTACAAAAATACTATAACTTTTAAAAACGCTATTTTTGCAGTATGGAAGAAACAAACAGACAGAAAAAAATAGGCGGAGTCTTACAAAAAGATCTAGCCGATGTGATACAACAAGAGCTTAGAAATGCTGGAAAAACCAATATTATTATTTCGGTTTCTAAAGTAAAGGTAACGACAGATTTATCTATCGCCAAAGCTTACTTAAGTATTTTCCCAAGTGCACAAGGAAAAGTCCTTATAGAGGAGTTAAGAGAAATCAAACACCGTTTAAAGCATCAAGTAGCTTTAAGAACAAAGCATCAATTGAGAAAAATGCCCGATTTAGATTTATTCTTGGATGACTCTCTAGATTACATCGAAGAAATTGATGAGGCAGTAAAAGGAAAAGAAGATCCTATAGAAAATCCCGATTTACTAGATAAAAGAAAAAAATCATAATTTGAATTTCTCCTACTACATCGCAAAGCGGTACTTGGCCACTAAAAGTAAAAATAGTGCTATCAATATCATTACTATCATTGCGGGAGTAGGAGTCTTTGCTGGCGCTTTGGCGCTATTTATTGTCTTATCTGGTTTTGCTGGGCTAAAAGAATTTAGTCTCTCGTTTTCTAATGAGTTTGATCCCGATTTAAAAATTCTTCCGTCAAGCGGAAAAACAATTCAAATCGATTCAGAACAATTAGGTAAGATCAAGCAGATTGAAGGAGTGCAAGCTTTTTCAAAAATTATTGAAGAACAGGTCTTATTGAGTTATAATAACAAGCACACACCTGCCTTTATTAAATCTGTTGATAAAAATTACCTCAACGTCAATCCTATCGAGAACGAGTTAATTGGGGGCGTTTGGATGCATCCTTTAGAAAACCAAGTCGTTATAGGAAGTCTTATTTCTAAAAAGTTATCCTTAGGAATAGGAGGCTATAATGATGCTCTAAAAGTGATGGTTCCCAAACCAGGAAAAGGACAAGTAAGCGATGCTAGCGATGCGTTTTCTAGTAAATCTGCTGTGGTGATTGGCGTGTATAGCATTAATGAAGAGCTCAACTCTAAATATGTTTTTGCTCCTTATTTCTTTGCGGAAGAATTACTGCAATTAAAAAAAGGCGAATTTTCTGCATTAGAACTCCGACTGAAACCGGGCGTAAACGAAAAAAGCGTAAGAGAAGAGCTAATTTCTATGTTGGGAGATGATTTTATCATCAAAAATAGAATGCAGTTAAATGATAAGCTCTACAAAATGTTGAATACCGAAAATCTAGCGGTCTACCTTATCTTTACCTTGGTTCTTATTATTGCACTTTTTAATGTGGGTGGCGCTATTGTGATGGCTATTTTAGATAAGCAACACAATATTAGAACACTTCACTATTTGGGAGCTTCTGCCAAAGAAATTAAACGTATTTTCTTGTTGCAAGGCAGCTTACTTACCTTTGTAGGGGGCATGTTGGGCTTAGGACTTGGGATTGTGATTATCTTATTGCAACTACAATTCGATTTAATTATGATCACCACAACGCTACCTTATCCCGTGGCGTTGAAAGCAGAGAATATTGCCGTAGTTTTTGCTACCATTATGGTTCTAGGAATCATGGCTACTTATATTGGTGCCACAAGAATTAGTAAGGTTTTGGCTTAGTGAGTGAGTCGTGAGTCGTGAGTCGTGAGTCGTGAGTCGTGGGTCGTGGGTCGTGGGTCGTGGGTCGTGGGTCGTGGGTCGTGGGTCGTTTAAAATTAGATTCTCTTCACTTATAAAACAAGTTCTCCAGAGGTAATCTGTAAATTATTGCTACACTTATGAAAACTGAAAATCACCAAATTCTTTTTCGGCTTCATCAAAAGCTTTAAATACATCTTTAGCTTCATCGCTGGTCACCATTTTCATGCGGTGTTCTTTAAAATGCGGAATCCCTTTAAAGTAATTGGTATAATGCCTGCGGGTTTCAAAAACGCCTAATTTATCCCCTTTCCAGTCGATGGCCATTTGCAAGTGCCTTCTGGCGGCCTCTAAACGCTCTATCATCGTAGGCGGATCTAAAAGCTCTCCGGTTTCAAAATAATGTTTTACTTCTCGAAAAAACCAAGGGTAACCAATACTTGCACGACCAATCATGGCGCCATCCAAACCAAATTCATCACGCATTTTCACGGCTTTTTGAGGCGTATCTACATCCCCATTTCCAAAAACGGGAATATGCATCCGTGGATTGTTCTTTACATCGGCGATAGGCTGCCAATCGGCTTCGCCTTTATACATTTGCGCACGCGTTCTTCCGTGAATAGAAATCGCTTTACAGCCTACATCTTGAAGACGTTCGGCTACTTCTAAAATTTTTATAGAATCCTGATCCCAGCCCAAACGTGTTTTTACGGTAATGGGTAAGTTGGTATGTTTTACCATCGCTTCCGTTAAGGAAACCATAAGATCTATATCTTTTAAAATTCCTGCGCCCGCTCCCTTGGAAACCACTTTTTTCACGGGACAGCCAAAATTGATATCAATAATATCTGGACCCGATTTTTCTACAATCTCTACCGACTCTAGCATAGATTCTAAATTGGCTCCAAAAATTTGGATCCCAACAGGACGTTCTTTCTCGTAGATATCGAGTTTCATCACGCTTTTTGCCGCATCGCGAATCAAGCCTTCCGAAGAAATAAACTCGGTATACACTACATCTGCTCCTTGTTCTTTACACAAAGCTCTAAATGGAGGATCGCTTACATCTTCCATAGGTGCCAATAACAATGGGAACTCTCCTACCTCAATATCTCCTATTTTCGCCAAAACTGATTTCTTTTATTTTAATTGCAAAATTAGTAAATAAGATGTAAATCTTAAGTTTAAATCTTGTCATTCTGGGCTCGACTCAGAATCTCATGCTTAGAAACTCAAAACTCAACCCGTTCTTGTCATTCTGGGCTTGGCTCAGAATCTCATGCTTAGAAGTTGGATCTTCTTACTAATCTACTTCGACAAGCTCAGTAGGACATTTAGAATCAAAAAGTAATGCGCTAATAATTTTAGCTTCTTCTCAAATACCGTAAGACTCCAAACTCAGTAAGTAAAGCAAACATCATAGCAGTACGCTTTAAGATTCCTGCCTACGCAGGAATTACATTCCGGGCCTGACTCGGAATCTTATGCTTAGAAAACCAAATCATTCAATTATTACGAAATTAATTCCGTAAAGGAATTCTATATTGAAAATTTGAAGAAAAGCCTGCTTCGACAAGCTCTGTAGGTCAAGCAAACGCCACAGCAGCGCGCTTTAAGATTCCTGCCTGCGCAGGAACTCATTCCGGGCCTGACCCGGAATCTCATGCTTAGAAACTCCAATCTCACTCGATTCCTGTCATTCTGAGTTCAGCTCAGAATCTCATGCTTAGAAGTTGGATCTTCTTACTAGTCTACTAATCTACTTCGACAAGCTCAGTAGGACATTTAGAATTAAAAAGTAATGCATTAATAATTTTAGCTTCCTCTCAAATACCATAAAACTCCAAACTCAGTAAGTAAAGCAAACATCATAGCAGTACGCTTTAAGATTCCTGCCTACGCAGGAATTACATTCCGGGTTTGAACCTGAATCTCATCCTTAGAAACTCCAAACTCACTCGATTCCTGTCATTCTGAGTTCAGCTCAGAATCTCATGCTTAGAAATTCCATGATCCAAATATCATAAAATTAATTCCGTAAAGTGATTCTCTACTGAAAATTTTTCATTAAAAAAGCCTACTTCGAAAAGAGCAATAGATCAAGTAGATCCCACAACAGCGCACTTTAAGATTCCTGCCTGCGCAGGAATTTGTTAGAGCTTATAGGAAAGCTTAAACAATACCGTTCTAGGTTGAATAAAAATGCGGGTGTCACTTACCAAAAACTGATTGAAAGAATTTTCATTTTTATAACGCACATCAAACACATTATCTACATCAATTTCAAAACCCCACGGACTGTCTTCTTTATTATAATATAAGGACAGGTTACCTACATCAAACTGGTTGACTTGATCTGTATTGAGGTTCTTATAATAATTATAAGTATAACCCGTTGTGCATTATGATTTAAAAGAAAAAAGTTGTTCATCTTACTGATAATCAGTAACTTGTTTTAGCTATAAAACATTAACAATGAACAACTTAAATGCAAATTACGAAAGAATTTTGGAAGTATTAAGAA
>NZ_JAVHUL010000060.1 GCF_031085155.1 Mesonia profundi
GAAACATTCCCTTCTTTCTTCTGAAAAATAACTATATCATCATTCGCTAAAAGTTGCGTTTATGAGTTGAATTCAAGTCTTATTAAATCCTGAAAATAATTTTTAGGACTTTACCTTGCGTTTTTTATTCGCAAAATAAACGCCTATTAAAATTACGACTCCAGAGACAGCTTGCCAAAAGCTAAAAATTTCTCCGTCTAAAATCCCCCAAGTCAAGGCCACTACAGGAATTAAATAGGTGACAGAAGTGGTAAACACTGGGTTAGAAAGCTGCACCAATCTATTGAAAAGAATTTTGGCAATTCCTGTTCCCACAACAGAAAGAATCGCAATATAGCCTATAGAAACCTGCACTTCTGGCTGCTGTAGTAATTCCGATTGAAAGAAGCCTGAGTAATACAACACGCCCAAAGACGGAAACAGTAAAATAATAAAGCAACCTGCTGTAATACTTAAGGCTGGTATTTCTTGTAAATATTTTTTAATAATATGCACATTAAACGCATACATACTAGTCGCTATTAAAGGCAAAAGCGCATACCAATAATTTTGATGTGTATTAACCGTGGCTCCGCTTCCAATAAGAAAAACAGAACCCAATAAACCTACAAAAACACCTATCACCTGATTCTTCGTAGACCGCACCGAAAAAATTAAAAACCCGATAATAATAGATAAGATGGGAACGGTAGAGTTTAAGATAGACACAATAGCACTATCGATTTCCAATTCCGCGAAAGCGAAAAGAAAAGCAGGAAAAAAAGAACCTAAAAGTCCAGATACTAAAATCCATTTCCATTGGTGCTTCTTGATTTTTTTAATACTTCTTAAGCCAATAATCATCAAAAAAATAGCGGCCAAAGTCGTTCTTAAAGCCCCCAATTGAAGCGCAGTTAAACCTACCAATCCTTTTTTGATAAGAATAAAAGAACTTCCCCAAACCAAGGAAAGTAGAATCAAATAAAGCCATTTGTAATGTGATTGCTGCATTGTTTCTTTTTAAGAAGCTGCAAAAATCTCATTTAATTATGAATTGCACTAACTTTTTAAGAAGGATTATTTGGTGGATGCGGGTTTGTGAGAAATGGAGGATGTTGCAAGAATAAAAGAGAGAGGAGAGGTTGTGTAAAAAACTCTTCCATCATTGCTAAGCAATGCCATACTTCGACTAACGCTTAGTAAAGGCACTTCCTTAAAAAAAGGAAGGAATATTTTTAATTGTTATAAACAATAATATCTTGTCGTAATTGGATAAAACCAAAACCAGTACTTCTTTTAAAAATATTGCTCTTTTAAATTATAACTTTCGTTAAAATTTATTGAGTTTCTCTAATCACCAATTACTTCAAAATACCTTCTTTGAGCTGCGATGAGAGTGAGTCCTCTTTCCATGTAAGGCTTTCCATAAGATGTTTAATGTCGTTTTTAAGGTAATTGGCCGCAGGAACAATAGAATCGTAATTGGGTTTACTTCTAAAGTAAATAGAACCAGTAATAAAATGATTCACACTGTCGGTAACATAAAATTGTGCTTGTGAAGCTGCATTCCCACTTACTTCATAAAAAGTCCCATAAGCCCTCTTCTTTTTGTTAATATAAGTATCGCCTTCAATCTCGTCGGCTTTAACAGTGTGCTCTAAGGGAAGTTTTTGGGCGTCCATCAACAACTCTTTCAGGTTATCGTGAACCGGTTGGTAGGTAATAAAAATAGTTCCGTCAAGAAGAGGGTATTCTATATTTACCCAACAAGGTTGCTTTACTTTTCCGTCTTTTAAAATGGCGATATCATTAATTTCAAAAGAATAGGAACAAGGAAAGTCTATTTTTTTATAAACGGGATCTGGATATTCCAACGCTAAAAAAGCTTTAGGTTTAGGCTGGACAGCATCGTCACCACAACCCACAAACATACACGCTATCGCAATTAAAATAAGGCTATACTTCATGAGCTATATTTAATTTTACTTGTTTTATACGTTTATTATCAATCGCTTCTACCGTAAATGTAAAGTGTTCTACTTTAAGTTCTTGATCCTTTTTAGGAAACTCTCCAGAGATCTCTAACAAAAAGCCTGCTAAGGTTTCGGCCTCTCCTCTTTTTTCTTCAATAAAATCGTTTTCTTCGAGTTTAATCACCCGATAGAAATCTTTTAAAGGAGTCTTTCCTTCAAACACATAGTTATAATCATCGAGTTTAGAAAATACCAAATCTTCATCATCAAACTCGTCGCTAATATCACCTACAATCTCTTCAATAATATCTTCTAAAGAAATGATTCCGCTTGTTCCCCCATACTCATCTACCACAATAGCCAAGTGATTTTTCTTTTCCTTAAAGTCGTTCAGCAAATCATCTAGCTTCTTGTTTTCTGGCACAAAATACGGTTCTCTAAGCAAGTCTTGCCATTTAAACTCTGTTTTATCTAAATGAGGCAAGAGATCTTTAATGTAAAGAATTCCCAAAATATTATCGATACTATCCTCATAAACTGGAATTCTAGAATAACTCTGCTCTACAATTTCTTCAATGATTTCTGAATAAGGCTGCTCCTTACTTAAAGCAAACACATCCATACGGTTTTTCATCACCTGTTTGGTCACGGTGTTTCCAAACGAAACAATTCCCTGTAAAATCTTCTGCTCCTCTTTGGTGGTGTCTTCTTCGCTGGTAAGCTCTAAAGCTTGAGATAGTTGATCTACACTTAAGTTAGATTTCTGTTTCCCTAATTTTTTGTGAATTAACACCGTCACATAGCGCATAGGCAGACTAAAAACACTAAATAGCTTGTCTAACACCCCCAATGGATATGCCATAAAGTGAGAGAACTTTACCTTATTTCTATTCGCATATATTTTAGGTAAGATCTCTCCAAAGAGCAAAATAAGAAAAGTCACAATAATCACCTCTAGTACAAAGCGCACGTTAACACCATAATACACGGTATTAACACCATCAAAAAGACTGCTTGCCAAAGAGTCAAAAAGAAGTACAATTGCAATATTTACAAAATTATTAGCCACAAGAATGGTAGCTAATAATTTTTTAGGTCGGTCTAAAAGACGAATTAGAATTTGTTGCTTGGCCGAAACTTTACCGTCATCCACATCAAAATCCGATGGGATTAAGGAGAATAGAGCCACTTCTGAACCAGAAACTAAAGCAGAACATCCCAATAATACAAATAAAAGTAAGACACTAAGCACATCATAAGATCCTAGTGATAAAAGTGTAATCAAACTGGAAGGGTCAGGGTCCAAATGTCGTAGATTTTAATTAAAATGGTAAATCGTCCTCTTCTTGTTCTTGCGGCTGTGCATCAGGTTGAGACTGCCTTTGCTGCGGAGCAGATGAAGATGGAGATGATGCTTGTTGATTATTTCCTGGTGCTCCAGCTTGATCTTTAGGGGTCAAGAAGGTAAACTCGGTACATTGAACCTCGGTAGAATAACGATCCATACCTTTATCATCGGTCCATTTTCTCGTTTTTATTCTTCCCTCAATATATACTTTATCTCCTTTTTTAAGGTACTTTTCGCAAATTTCGGCAGCCTTATTTCTTACTACAATATTATGCCATTCGGTATTGCTTACGCGCTCTCCAGAAGTTTTATTTACATAGTCTTCATTGGTTGCCAATGGGAACCTCCCAATACATCCTCCGCCTTCAAAATGGTGCATTTTTACATCATCTCCTGTGTGTCCTATCAGCATTATCTTATTTAATGTCCCTGCCATAATATTCTGTTTTTATAGTAAATGTAAGCAAAAATAATTATTCGCTAAAACCGTAAGCGTCAATAAATTTTTCAATCACTACCGGAACTGCAAAAGTATCTATTTGATTAGTCATAAGAAGTGACTTTGACAGATTTTCTACTAATTTTAATTTTTCTACCTCCACAATCCAAAAACTAACCCATAATTTACGATGGGAAAGCACGTGTTTTATAGGCTTCTCATTATAAAGTGAAGCTTCTTCCAAGATATGCTGCGGAAGACTCTCGTCATTAAAAGAGATCAGGTCTTCCAAAGTTTCACATGTCTTGGTAGATTCTATCAAAGGAAACTGATATAAATTTTTCCAAATTCCTTTTCCGGTTCTTTTCTCCAAGAGTACTTGACCTTCCTTATCTACGACCACAATATAATTATAATTGCGTTCTTGTACTTTGGTTTTCTTTAGCTTCCGCGGAAGCGCTGTAATGCTATTTTGCTGAAATGCTACACAATCTACTTGCAACGGACAAATGTCACAATCTGGAGATTTTGGCGAACATTGTAAAGCACCAAACTCCATAATTGCTTGATTGTAGATGTGGGGTTGTTTCTTATCTAGTAATTTTTCTGCCAAAGATTTAAACTCTTTAATTCCTTCCGTAGAATTAATAGGAGTATCTATTCCAAAATATCTACTTAGTACGCGATAAACGTTCCCGTCTACCACTGCCACGGGTTCTTGATAACAAAAAGAAGCAATGGCGCTGGCGGTATAATCGCCCACTCCTTTAAGTTGTTTTAACTCCTTATAGGTTGTTGGGAAAACTCCGTTAAGTTCATGGGCCACATATTTTGCGGTAAAATGAAGGTTTCTAGCGCGAGAGTAATAACCTAAGCCTTGCCATAGTTTAAGAACTTTATCTTCACTGGCTCCTGCTAGGTCAAAAACCGTAGGAAAAGCCTCCATAAATTTAAAAAAATACGGCAAACCTTGATTTATTCTCGTTTGCTGAAGCATAATTTCACTCAGCCAAATGGGGTAAGGATCCTGAGTTTCACGCCAAGGCAAATCCCTCGCATTTACTAAATACCAATCGGTCAGTTTATTATGGAATTTCATACTTGTTTTTATTAAAAAGCGAAAGTAAAAGTTTATTGTGTTACTATTTAAACATTTAGGTTTGATTTATTGATAATTAAATTAGTATATTTGCACCCTCTTAAAATGATAACCCATATATAATAATAAAATAATTGTAAGATGACGAAAGCAGATATTGTAGCAAACATTTCGGATAAGTTAGGAATGGAAAAAGGTGACGTACAAGCTACTATTGAAACCTTTATGGAAGAAGTGAAAAACTCTTTAGAAGGCGGTGACAACGTTTATTTAAGAGGTTTTGGGAGTTTTATAATTAAAACCCGGGCAGAAAAAACAGGAAGAAACATATCTAAAAACACAACGATTAAAATTCCTGCACACAACATCCCTGCATTTAAACCAGCAAAAGTGTTTGTAGAAGGTGTAAAGACCAACGTAGAAGTAAAATAAAACGAATTATTAATTTAAATACATATTTTTATGCCAAGTGGTAAAAAAAGAAAAAGACATAAGGTAGCGACGCACAAGCGTAAGAAAAGAAGAAGAGCTAACCGACACAAGAAAAAGTAGTTTTCAAACTACTTTTTTTTATTAAAAACCGTTCATTGAAATCGAAGCTTTCAAAAAGCTTCATCAGGATTTTTTACAAAACCCTGTGACAAAATTTTGTTTAATCCATCTATACGTGACTTTCATGTATGGATAAAAATCTAATTAGCTAGGAATAATGGATAAAGAATTAATTATTAGATCAAATTCCTCTGCTGTTGATTTTGCCTTATTAAAAGATGGAAAACTAGTAGAATTACATAAAGAAAAAGACGATAGCAATTTTGCTGTTGGAGATATTTTTATCGCCAAAGTCAGAAAAGCAATACCTGGCCTTAACGCTGCATTTGTAAATGTAGGTTATGAAAAAGATGGTTTTTTACACTATCACGACTTAGGCCCACAAGTCTCTACTTTATTAAAATTCGTAAAACGTGTAAGCACAGGTAAATTGAAAGACTTTTCTTTAAAGGACTTTCCTTTAGAGCAAGATATTGATAAAGACGGAAGCATTGTTGACGTCATCAAATCAAATCAGTCTTTACTGGTACAAGTCGTAAAAGAACCTATTTCTACGAAAGGACCTAGGATAAGCAGCGAACTTTCCTTTGCAGGAAGGTATATCGTTCTTGTTCCTTTTTCTAACCGCATTTCAATTTCTCAAAAAATTGAAAGCAAAGATGAAAAAGAGCGCCTTAAGAGATTGGTGAAAAGCATTAAGCCCAAGGGCTTTGGTGTGATTGTACGAACTGTAGCAGAAGGCAAAAAAGTAGCAGAACTAGACAAGGACCTTCAAAACTTGATGGGTCGCTGGACAGCCATGTGCAAAAAATTGTATAAAGCTCACCATCCTACAAAAGTATTGGGAGAGTTAAATAGAGCATCCTCTATCTTAAGAGATATCTTTAATGACTCTTTCACTTCTATCTGTACAGATGATGAAGCACTTTATACACAGATTAAAGATTATGTAGGAGAATTCTCTCCTGCAAAAGAGTCAATTGTGAAATTATATCAATCTAACGTCCCCATTTTTGAAAAGAATGGAATCGAAAGGCAAATCAAAACTGCCTTTGGTAAAACCGTTTCTATGAGCAAAGGTGCTTATTTGGTTATTGAACATACAGAAGCTATGCACGTTATAGACGTCAATAGTGGTAACCGAAGCAGTAAAGCCAAAACTCAAGAAGAAACTGCTCTAGAAGTTAACCTCATAAGTGCTTCTGAAGTGGCAAGACAGTTGCGATTAAGGGATATGGGAGGAATTATTGTAGTCGATTTTATCGACATGAATAAAGCCGATAACCGAAAAGCCCTTTTCAATCATTTACGAGATGAAATGAGCGATGATCGCGCCAAACATAAAATCTTACCCCCTACCAAGTTTGGACTGATACAAATTACAAGACAACGCGTAAGACCGGAAATGAATATCAAAACAAGAGAAGAAAACCCCAACGGAAATGGCGGGGAAATTGAAGCTCCAATTGTTGTGATTAATAAAATCAATGCCGACTTACAAAAAATTATTAAAAAAGGACATAAAAACGTGAGTCTTACCGCTCATCCATTTGTGGCCGCCTTTTTAACGAGAGGCATTCCATCGCCTAGGAGTAAATGGTTTATAGACCATAAACGCTGGGTAAAAATATTACCAAGAGATGCTTACACGTATCTAGAATATCACTTTCACGATAAAAACGGGGAAGAAATACTCTAAAAAACTAAACCCTGTAAGGTAATTCTTTACAGGGTTTTTTTATTTTTAAAAATGTCCCGTCCTAAAATAGCGATACACAAAAACCGGGTGTATATGAAAACATCAGAAAAGAGTGGGTACCAGAAGAA
>NZ_JAVHUL010000061.1 GCF_031085155.1 Mesonia profundi
CAATGAAGTCATTGTTCAGCTTTAAATATTAAATTTAATCCTTTATTAATCTGTATCAATTATTTAGGACTAGACAAAATTTTTTCTGATCTGCCCCTATCAGCTAGGCCATCTTTTTTAAAATTTCCAGTAGCTTCTCATGCATTTCCTGCGTATAATCTAAATGCGTAACCATTCTCAGCTTTCCTTGTCCCATACTGCTAATAATGACGTCTTTCTCTTTTAGTTTCTTTAAAAAATCGCTTTCGCTGATCTCTTCTGCTAAATAAAAAATAATGATATTGGTTTCTATAGGCTCCACTTCATTTACGTAAGCTTGTGTTGCCAAAACCTTTCCTAGCTCTTGTGCTCGCAAATGATCTTCGGCTAACCGCTCTATATGATATTCTAAAGCATAAATTCCTGCGGCAGCCATAAAACCTATTTGCCGCATTCCGCCACCTAAAACTTTACGCACGCGCATCGCATTTTTCATGACTTTCTCACTCCCAATTAAAACGGAACCTAAAGGAGCGCCAAGTCCCTTAGATAGACAAATAGAAATACTATCAAAAACTTCCCCGTATTGTTGCGCAGTTTCTCCTTTCGCTACCAAAGCATTAAATAAACGTGCGCCGTCTAGATGCAATCCTAACTGGTGTTCGTCACAGACTTTTCTTATTTTTTTAATCTCCTCAAAATCATAACAAGCACCACCGCCTTTATTGGTGGTGTTTTCTAAACAAACTAAAGAAGTCAACGGACTATGGTAAAAATCTGGAGGATTAATAGCTTCCTCCACTTGCGCTGCGGTGATCATTCCGCGATTGCCGTCTAGTAACTTACAAGAGACTCCGCTATTAAAAGAAGCTCCGCCGCCTTCATAATTATAAACGTGCGCCCATTTATCACAGATTAATTGCTCGCTGGGTTGCGTATGGAGTTTAATAGCAGCTTGGTTAGCCATGCTTCCCGTAGGAAAGAATAAGGCTTTTTCTTTACCAAACATCTTGGCTAAACGTTCTTCCAATAAATTTACCGTTGGGTCTTCTTTATATACATCATCCCCTACTTTTGCTTCTACAATCGCTTTCATCATGCCAGGCGTAGGTCTAGTAATGGTATCGCTTTTTAAGTCTATCATTTCGTTTTTTTTATCAAGGAGTTCAAATTTACATGAAATGTTTAAGCTGTACTTGTTTTTGCGCGAGGGATTGAGTGGCATGTTTGAGCTCTTTTTGCTTTTTTAAAAAGTAAAAAAGCGAGTAACGAAAGCCCGACCCTTATTTTTTATAAGGGACGCGCCCAAAAAAATATTATACCAAATAAAACGGCATTTCTTCATAAATAAGTGCTGAAATCTTTTTGTGAAGGCTAACGAACTTCTATTTTTGTTTTCAACAATAAAAAAATAAGCAAAGATGATTACCCAAGATACCCTAAAAGACCTCAAAGATCGTGTCACTGCCCTAAAACAATATCTTTGACATTGATGCCAAACGCATAGAAATTATTAATGAGGAAGAAAAAACCTTCGCTCCAGATTTTTGGGACCATCCGCAAGAGGCTCAGAAGTTAGTACGAAGCCTTAATCAGGAAAAGAAATGGGTAGAAGCTTATGAAACTGCGCTCACCTTTTATGAGGATTTAGAAGTCATTTTTGAATTTTATAAAGAGGAGGAAGCTTCTCTAGAGGACGTAAACCAACGTTACGAAAAGCTAAAGAATCTTTTAGAGGATTTAGAGTTTAAAAATATGCTTTCTGAAGAAGGAGACGAACTTTCGGCGGTACTTCAAATTACTGCTGGCGCGGGAGGAACAGAAAGTTGTGACTGGGCAAATATGCTCATGAGAATGTATCTCATGTGGGCAGATAAGCAAGGTTTTAAAGTAAAAGAACTCAATTACCAAGAGGGAGATGTGGCAGGAATTAAAACCGTGACCATAGAAATTGAGGGCGATTACGCTTTTGGTTGGTTAAAAGGAGAAAATGGCGTTCACCGTTTGGTGCGTATTTCCCCTTTTGATAGCAATGCGAAACGTCATACTTCTTTTGCATCGGTTTATGTGTATCCTTTGGTGGATGATTCTATAGAAATAGATATCAACCCAGCAGATATTGAGATTACTACCGCTAGATCTAGTGGTGCCGGAGGACAAAATGTAAATAAAGTAGAAACGAAAGTTCAGTTGGTGCATCATCCTACAGGAATTCGCATTTCGTGTTCAGAAACCCGCTCACAACAGGACAACCGAACGACTGCCATGAAAATGCTTCGATCGCAATTGTATGAAATTGAGCTTCAGAAGCAACTGGCACAACGCGAAGATATTGAATCAGAAAAAATGAAAATCGAATGGGGTTCGCAAATAAGAAATTATGTGATGCATCCTTATAAGTTGGTGAAAGATGTGAGAACTGCGGAAGAAACAGGAAATATAGATGCGGTGATGGACGGACATATTGATGACTTCTTAAAAGCCTATCTCATGATGATGGGTCAGAAAGAGGAGAGTTAGCAATTAGCAATTAGCAATTAGCAATTAGCAATTAGCAAAAATAAATATTTTGGATTGAAAAGTTCAAAATGAAGCGGTTTACATCCGAAGAAAAAATCATTTTATAGGAGTATAATCAACTAAAAACCCTATTTTAAGTAAAAATAAACAACTATGATTAAAATTTATCACAATCCTAGATGTTCTAAATCTAGAGAGGGACTTAATATATTAGCAGAATCTGGACAGGATTTTCAGATTGTAAAATATTTAGACCTTCCCATGGAAAAGGAAGAAATAAAAGAAGTATTAAGTCTTTTAGGTATTTCAGCCGAAGATCTCATCAGAAAAAATGAAAAGGTTTGGAAAGAAAATTATAAAGACAAGAAACTTTCTGAAGACGAGCTTCTAGAGGCCATGCAAGAACATCCTAAATTAATTGAACGTCCCATCGTAATCCGTGGTGAGAAAGCAGTTATTGGAAGACCTTCTGATAAAATTAAAGACTTGTTCTAAACAGAAAATATTACAGCATTTTAAAAATCCGCTTTACTCAAAAGCGGATTTTTTATTAAGCTAAATTTAACAAAACTTCATTAAACCATCGCGAGATAATTGGGTCTTAGTTACAAAACAATCCAAATGACGATGAACAAATCTCTACGTAATTTCGTAGTCTTTAAATTATTCTTATTTCTTTCCGTAGCTAGTTTTGCTCAAAACAACTATACCGTTTCGGGTAGTGTTACAGATGAAGATGCGGGAATTCCCCTAGAATACGCCACTATTACCTTTAACGATCCTTCTGGTAAACTTTCTCCGCAAGGAGGAGTAACCGATTTTGACGGAAACTTCTCTATCGAAGTGAAGGAAGGAACCTATAATATTATCGTAGAATATATTTCTTTTGAACCCAAAAAGTTCAATAATAGAAGCATTACGAAAGATATCACTCTAGGTACAGTTCGATTAGGTCTTAATGCCGATAGTTTGGATGAAGTGGTGATTAGATCGGAAACAACTCAAGTAGACATAAGATTAGATAAAAAAATCTATAATATTGGTAAAGATTTGACCACTCAAGGAGCTAGCATTAGCGATGCGTTGAGTAATGTTCCTTCGGTTACCGTAGATGTAGAAGGCGCAATTAGCTTACGCGGAAATGAAAACGTGAAAATTTTAATCAACGGAAAACCTTCTGCCATGGCAGGATTTGGCGATACAGATGTCTTTAAACAACTTCCTGCAGATGCTATTGAACGCGTAGAAGTAATCACCTCCCCTTCTGCTCGTTATGATGCTGAAGGTACCGCTGGAATTTTGAATATTATTCTAAGAAAAGAAAAAACCTTAGGTTTAAACGGTTCTATTTCGGCTAACCTAGGTTATCCTACCAACAGCTCTATTTCGGCTAACCTTAATTTAAGAACAGATAAATTTAATATTTTTAATACCACTGGAGTTTATTATAAAAAAGCACCAGGACATGCTTTTTTTGACAACCGTTATTACGGAGATAGCCTTTCTGTAGACAGGTCTATTGAAGATCGAGATTATGATCGTAGACGCCAAGGAATCAACACCAACTTAGGAATGCAGTATTTCCTTACGGAGAGTTCTTCGATAACAGGAAGTGTTTTTATGCGTTTTGGAGATGATAAAGATATTAGTAAAAACAATACTTCTCGTTTTCTAAACGATAACCTTATCAATTCAACTACAAGAACAGAAATCGAAAAAGAGAAGGATGAGAGTTATCAATACGCCTTAAATTATGTGAATAAGTTCAATGATGAAGGACATAAATTAACCGCCGATTTACAATATTCTTATGATAATGAAGACCGACCTACTTCTATCGTTGAGAATTTTAATTTCCCTACGGAGAATTTACAAGGAAAAGATCGAATTTTTGAAAATGAAAAACAAAACGAATTTCTTATCCAAGCAGATTATGTGTTGCCTCTGGGAGAAGCGCAGTTTGAAGCCGGTTACCGTGGTACCTTTAAAGAAGAAGTAACCGATTATACTTTAGAGTCTCTTAATTTAAGTAACAACTTATATGAAATTGACTCGTTGCTCACTAATAAATTTACTTATAACGAAAATGTAAATGCTGTTTACACACAATATGGTAATAAACTTGGGAAGTTCTCTTTCTTATTAGGCTTACGTCTAGAGCAAACGCAATTAAAGGGAAAAATTGATTCTGAATTTGCCGACCAAGGTGCTTTGGAAGAAGAATTGGGAACCGATGTAGATGTGAATTTTGATAAAAATTATTTAGGCCTCTTTCCTACCGTGAATTTAATTTATGAACTGGGAGAAGAAGAACATGTCTCTGTAGGTTATAACCGAAGAATTAACCGTCCGCGTGGATGGTATATTAATCCATTCCCATCAAGATCTAGTAGAACCAATATCTTTCAAGGAAACCCCGATTTAGACCCTGCGTATTCTGATGCCTTCGATATTGGTTACCTAAAGCAATGGGATAAATTAACCCTCACATCTTCTATTTACTACCAACACGAAACCGAATCTTTTGAGCGTATTAAAGAAGATACAGGAAACACTACTACAGACGGAGAAAAAATTATCCGTTCTATTCCAATTAACTTGGCTAAAAACGATCGTTTTGGAGGAGAATTAGGCCTCCTTTACAATCCTATAGATTGGCTTCGCCTTAACGGAAGTTTCAATATATATAATTCTACAACTAAAGGAGATTTTAATGGTGTAAATTATGATTCAGAGAATACCAGTTGGTTTGCACGTTTTAGCTCTAAAGTAACCTTACCAAGTGATATCCAATGGCAAACTACAGGATTTTATAGAGGTCCTAGTAAAAATGCCACTACAGAAAGTGACGGAATATTTTCTATGAACATTGCCCTAAGCAAAGACCTTATTAAAGATGTAGCTACCATTTCTTTAAATGTAAGCGATGTGTTTAATACAAGAAAAAGAACTTCTTTCTCTAATAATAGAACTGGCGTAGATGATTTGGATTACTTTACTTCAAACAGTGAATTCCAGTGGAGAGAAAGACAAATTACTTTAGGAGTGGTTTATAGATTTAATCAGCCTAAAAACCAGCGAGGACGTAATGGAGGTAATTCTTCAGGAATGGATGAGGGTGGAGATTATGAAGGTTAATTTCTTCTCTTTCCCATAAAAACATAAAAAAAGGAAGCTAAAATTTAGCTTCCTTTTTTTTATATACTATATGAAGGCTACTTATTGTAAGGCTTCTTTCTTTTTACGTCTTTCTTCTTTTTTCTCTTTAAACATTTCTAATAAAGAACCTCCTATCCAGTAAGGCACTGCAAAAGTCAATAAAAATACCATTAACCAAAAACCGATTAAAGCGATACCAGCGAACGCTAAAAAGCCAAGGTACTGACCAAATTCGAACATCATAATTTCTAAGTTTAAAAGAATTTCTTCAAAGATACACAAAATTTGAAATTTAATACAAACAAACTTTAAGGTTTTAGGCTATTTATTTTCAGTATAAGTTTTAAAGTTCCTCAAAATAGCTTCCCAACCTTCTTGTTGTTTTCCGATAGAGTTTTGATTTTCAGTATCAAAAACCATATTTATCCTTGTTTTATTTTGAAAATTCTCAAAATCAATCATTACCTCTCTCCCATCGGCAATGGTATATTTTATTTTTTTAAATTTCTCCACTTGGTTATAAGTTGCTTCAAAATCAAACCCAAAGCTTCCATCTTTAGCTTCCATACGTGCAAGATACTTTCCTCCTACACGCAAATCGTTTTCTGCCTTTGGACAACACCAATCCTCTGTAGCAAAATTCCATTGTGTAATGTATTTTGGCACTGTCCAATATTTCCAAACTTTTTCTACAGGAGCTTCAATATCTATTGAAATACTTATTTTATCTTTCATAATTGATTAGGATTGATTCGCTTTTTCTAATTTTGAAATATCTATTTTTTCCATTTTTAACATAGCTTGTACCACTTTTTGAGCTTTTTCTTGGTTCTCTTGATCCTTTAACTCTAAAAGCTTTTTAGGTATAATTTGCCAGCTTACGCCATATTGATCTTTTAACCAACCGCACTTACTCTCCTTTCCTCCTTCAGCAATAAGCGAATTCCATAAATAATCTGTTTCTTCTTGATCTTGAGTTAAGACCACTAAGGAAACTGCCTCTGTAAAATTGAATTGATGCGCTACAGAACTTTCCATACAAGAAAGCATAAAATCATTTAATTGAAATTGAGCATGTTTTACATATCCTGGCTTCTCTTCTTTTTCTTTGGCATATTCTAGAACCCCTTTTATAGAAGAGTTTTTAAATATAGAAGTGTAAAAATTCATAGCCGCTTTCGCTTTCCCAGTATTATGTTCTACAAACATCATATGAGGCACAAAATATTGATCTGTATCTCCTTTTTCACCGGTATAAAGTTGCCAGCTTACGCCGAATTGATCCTCTACCCAAGCATATTTTTCGCTAAAAGGATTGGAGTGTCTACCTTTGATGTGACGATTTTTTAGAGTCCATAAATATTTATAGATTTAAATTATGGCAAAAAAAC
>NZ_JAVHUL010000062.1 GCF_031085155.1 Mesonia profundi
AAACATTCCCTTCTTTCTTCTGAAAAATAACTATATCATCATTCGCTAAAAGTTGCGTTTATGAGTTGAATTCAAGTATTAATAGAATACGGTTTTTCATAATTACTGGCAACCTGTTATATCCACTCAAAAATACACTTTTAACAGAGTTTATCTCAAGATAGCAGCAATTTTATTCGTTCTTTCTGAAAGTTATTGCAAATTTTAAATTTTTGCGCGTTTTTCCAAAATTTGATTTTTGTCTCTTTAACTTAGATAAAATCTCCAATTTCCAATCTCCAATCTCCAATCTCCAATCTCCAATCTCCAATCACTCCACCCCAACCGAATCGTCTCCACGCCCATCCGCTACTGCGTGGTATTTCCCGTCTTTATCTACTAGAATCACTTCCGTCCGACCAATCTTAGCCGTCTTTTTAAAGGTATACCCCTTTTTCTCTAGCGTTTTAATCGTATAATGAGGGAAATCTTCTTCTACCAAAATATATTCTGGCAGCCACTGTTGGTGAAATTTCGGAGCGTTCACCGCGGTGTTCACATCGGTGCCAAAATCTATGATATCTACAATCACCTGAAAAACGGAAGTCGGAATCGTGGTTCCCCCAGGAGTTCCTACTACCATAAAAGGCTGGTTATCTTTTAGTAATATCGTGGGCGTCATAGAACTCAACATTCTTTTCTTTGGGGCGATAGCATTGGCTTTTCCGCCTATGGCACCGTACATATTGGGCACGCCGGGCTTGACAGAAAAATCATCCATTTCATTGTTCAGCAAAAAACCAGCTCCCGAAACCATGACTTTACTGCCAAAATTCCCATTCAGGGTCGTGGTGACAGAAACAGCATTGCCTTCCTTATCCAAAACGCTAATGTGCGTCGTTTCTTTCTTTTCTTTTTGAGGAATGATAATATCTCCCACGGCACTGCTAGGCGTCGCTTTATCTGGATTATAATTGGCAAAACGCTGCTTTAAATAGGATTTACTAATCAATTTTTGCGTTTGGTCTTTTATAAAATCGGGATCGCCCATATATTCGGCACGGTCGGCATACGCACGTCGCTCGGCCTCTACCATGGGCTGCACGGCTTCGGGGGAGTTTAATTGTTTGTCTTCTAAGCCCATCAAATTGGTCATCTGTAACATTTGCGCCAAGAGAATTCCGCCGCTAGACGGTAAGGGCATCGTCACCACCTCGTGTCCTTTATAATCAAATATGAGCGCCGCTCTTACTTTCACTTTGTACTGTCTCAAGTCGGCTAAACTAATGATGCCGTTACCGCGTTTCATTTCTTTTACGATTAAATTTGCCGTTTTGCCTCTATAAAAGCCTTTTAATCCTTTCTGCTGAATTTGTTTTAGGGTATGAGCCAAATCTTGCTGAACTAGAATATCATCTGCTTGCCAAGCGAGATTTTTTACGAACGGAATCGAATGCTTATTTAGACGTAAAAAATCATCTTTATAGGTGTTAAACAAATCCGCTTGAGCTTGGGTAATTGCATAACCTTTTTCAGCCAAATCAATAGCCGGTTGAATCAATTGCGTCATGGGAAGTTTCGCGTATTGGTGCATTTCAAAAAGTCCGGCTACAGCTCCCGGAACTCCAGCCGCTAAGCTTCCATACTGACTAAGATCGGTGTTGGCATTTCTTTCCGCATCCAAATACATATCTTTATGAGATTTTAAAGGCGCTGTTTCCCTAAAATCGATCGTGAATTTTTTTCCTTCTTCGGTAGTGGCAACCATAAAACCGCCGCCGCCAATATTTCCGGCTTGCGGATAAACCACAGCGAGCGCAAATTGGGTTGCAATAGACGCATCAAAAGCATTTCCACCCTGACGTAAGATTTTGGCACCCACTTCACTGGCTAACGGAAAAGCGGAAACCACCACGCCTTTATTTTTCACTTGCACTTCTTTGACGAGATTATAATCGGTGTACTGCCCAAAGACTAGGGGAGTGGAACAAAGGAGGAAACCAATCAGTAAAAATAATTTTTTCATCATTGCAATTTTAAATCAACCCAAAAGTTCGACATTTTCACTCGAATTCCCGAATGCAAATCTTGATTAATTTGTATAAAATTTTATTTCTAGTTTGATAAAACAGCAGTCCTGCGCTCGAGAGACCTCACAGCTTTTGAAAAGCGGTGAGGTCTGATGATGATTAAGTTTTCCGGTGTTATGAATAAAAACGGAAATTCAATCGTCAATAGGATCTAACGTCATCAACCAATTTTTCAGAAATCAAGAATGTCCGTTTAAAGTTCTCGCTAAGTAAGTTGCGGTTTTACTGTGTTTGTTTTTTGCAACTTCTTGCGGCGTACCTTCAGCAATTACTTTTCCACCTTCTTCCCCGGCGCCGGGACCTAAGTCAATCACCCAATCACTGCCAGCGATTACCTGCATATCGTGTTCTACCACAATGACCGTATTGCCAGCATCCACTAATTTTGCTAGCTGAAGTTGTAATTTTTCTACATCTGTGGGATGCAGTCCCGTCGTTGGCTCATCTAAAATATAAAGCGTATTCCCACGACTTAGACGCTGAAGTTCTGTAGCAAGTTTAATCCGTTGCGCCTCTCCGCCAGAAAGCTCTGTCGCAGATTGCCCCAAACGCAAGTATCCCAAACCTACTTCTTGCAATACCTTAAGTGGCCGACTAACACGCTCTTCTTCCGTAAAGAATTCCGTAGCTTCATTTACTGTCATTTCAAGTATTTGGGCGATATTTTTCTCGTGATACTTAACTTCCAAAGTTTCGGCATTATACCGAGCCCCTTCACAAACAGGGCAGGGCGCATAAACACTGGGTAAAAATAAGAGTTCTACCATCACAAAACCTTCCCCGTCACAATTAGAACAACGGCCCTTGCCCACATTAAAGGAAAACCGGCCAGCATTATAACGACGTTTTTTTGCCAATTTAGTGGAAGCAAACAGCTTCCGAACCACATCAAACAAGCCCGTGTACGTGGCAAGATTAGAACGCGGAGTTCTACCAATAGGTTTTTGATTGACCACGACCATACGTTTTAGAGTTTGGGCGCCTTCGGTGATGTTACCTCCCAAGGTTTCTACGGTGTCTTTTTGCAGCTCATCTTCCGTTTCTTCTTCCGTAGAGGTTTCCTTTCCTAGTTGCGTGGCCATGAGTTCCACCAAAACCTGACTTACCAAACTACTTTTCCCCGATCCTGAAACACCAGTAACACTGGTTAATACGCCTAAGGGGAAAGACACCTCAAGTTGGGATAAATTATTTCTAGTCACATCACTTAATTTCAACCAACCAGAAGGTTTTCTGGGAGCAGACTTTTTAAAAGGTAAATCATTGAACAGGTGTTCTCCGGTTTTTGAGCGTGCAATCTTTTTTAAGCCAGCTGGGGGACCGCTGTATAAGATTTCTCCGCCACCTTCGCCGGCATCCGGACCTACATCTACAATCCAATCGGCATGGCGAATCACATCTAATTCATGTTCCACAATAAAAAGCGAATTTCCAGATGCTTTTAATCTGTCTAAAGCTTTTAGTAAAGCCTCGGTATCTACGGGATGCAATCCTGCGGAAGGCTCATCTAAGACATAAACGACGCCAAATAAATTACTGCGCACTTGAGTAGCGAGTCTTAAGCGTTGATGTTCTCCGGGAGAAAGGGTAGGCGTGCTGCGTTCTAGGGATAAATAACCTAGACCTAATTCTAATAAAACTTCCACTCTCGCTACCAAATCTTCGGCTATTCGTTGCGCAACGATTACTTTTTCTTTATGATTTTTAGCTAATTTGGTAAGTCCCGGCGCCGATCCATCGGCATAAGGAGCAAAAATAGAAAGCAATTTCTTGAGAGGAAGTCGAGAAATGTCGGCGATATCATAACCGGCAAAAGTCACAGAAAGAGATTCGCGGCGCAAACGCTTTCCTTCACAGACAGGACAATCGCTGCTTAGCATATATTGCGATACGCGCTTTTTCATCAAATTACTTTTCGTATTGGCAAAAGTGTGCAGCACATATTTTTTTGCACCGGTAAAAGTCCCCATATAACTAGGTTCCTTCTTTTCTTTAATAGCAACCTGAACTTCTTCTCGGTTAAGACCAGGATATACGGGTACGCGTGGCTTTTCATCGGTGAATAAAATCCAATCGCGTTCTTTTTGGGGAAGATCTTTCCAGGGAACATCAACATCGTAACCCAACGTGATTAAAGTATTCTGGAGATTTTGACCTCCCCAGGCTTTGGGCCAAGCCGCAATGGCTTTTTCCCGAATTGTCAAAGAATCGTCTAAAACCATGCTTTCTTCTGTCACTTCATAGACTCTACCAAGACCGTGACATTTGGGACAGGCTCCCTCTGGAGTGTTGGTGGAAAATGATTCGGCATATAAAATAGATTGATCTGCTGGATAATCTCCCGCACGCGAATATAACATGCGCAATAAGTTGGATAAGGTAGTTACAGAACCGACAGAGGATCTGGTAGTTCCTGAGCCTCGTTGTTGTTGTAAGGCGACTGCTGGAGGAAGTCCTTCGACTTCATCTACTTCAGGGATTGGCATTTGATGAAAAAGTCGGCGGGCATAAGGCGACACCGATTCTAAATATCTTCTCTGTGCTTCGGCATACAAAGTTCCAAAAGCAAGGGATGATTTCCCCGATCCAGAAACTCCTGTAAATACGACTAAAGCATCGCGGGGAATTTCTAAACTTACGTCTTTGAGATTATGTTGTCTTGCTCCGCGTACAGTAACAAAGCCTTCTTTTTGCGTCTTATTTTTATTCGAATGTTTCATGGCTACGGAAGAAACAAAAATATATTAAGAATCTATGGTTAAGGATTTTAAAGTTTTCACAAACCTTGATTCTTGATTGAGTCCGCAAAGCTTTACATTTAGAGAAGCGTTTAGAATTATTTAGTCGAAGGATAGGTTTTTTTTAGTTGTCGTTTTTCTTTATTTTCGGATACTTTCTTTTTCTCTCTTTCCTTTATTTTTCCACCAAAAGAAATATACCACACTCATATTTATGAGCATCATGAAGGGAATATAAATAAAGGAATCTAGATTGAATATTTTAATAAGTAAAACAATTTCTAAGAGAAGAAGTAAGATGAAGACCCCTGCGAATTTTAAAAATAGATTTAAGCCTTTGTTTTTCATTTTGCACATTTTTGTTTAGGTCGTTATCAACTCGCTAAATCAGTTCAAAAATACATTTTTAGTCCAATTTATCCGTCTCTTTTGCAAATGAAAACTTGGTATTTTTATCTAAAGTTGTACTTCATAGATATAGCATTCTCCATTTGATCTATCGCGGAAGTAACGTGAGCCTTGGTCAAATCTGTTATTGCTTTTGTATTGGATTGAATTTTTAGAGGGCGTGAACCAATTAGGGAAATCATTTGGTTTACTCCATTCTACAGTATCTATTTCCAGCTCATTCTGCGTTGTAAATTCATTCCACCAATTTTCAGGTGCTTCGAATTTTAATGACATAATATATTCTTTAGACCAATGTACCGATTCCCAATATTCTCCCTGAATTACTTTTAGATTTTCGGGTGGTTTTGAACCAGACCAATAGGAGTAAACTTCAGTTGGTTCAGAAGTTTTTATTTCGGAGCAACTGCTAAAAAGCAGTACTAAGGTAATTGCGAATATCCAATGTTTCATAGATTAGGATGCTTGTGGTAGAAAATCAGCGGAGGAGTCTTCCTTAACAACAGGCTTTATTTCTCAATGTTGAAGGAATTAAGTAAATACGTATCAAATTCTAATTCGCTTTTTATTTCAGTTTCAGTGGTGAACTCTAATTCGGTGATTTTTAATTGGTTTCCGGTGATGGTGATTCTCCCGTTTTCTGTTGGTAAGGATATTAATCTTTTGCTGGTGAAATGTGATTCGGGACTGGTTTGATGATACACGGACATTTCTTTAAACTCCCTGAATTCTCTACGTATCAGACTAAAAATATATACGGGTTGGGGTTGCGCATTCTTAATTTTGTTTACCCGAAAATACATGTCATCCCACTTATCTATGACGTATTCTTCACGTTCGTCTTTTTGAAGTTTATTCATTTCTAATCGCAGAGGTTCAAAAGTAAAATCTCCAAATCCAACATCACTTATATACTCGGTGTTGTTAATGGAAACAATGATTGCCAAATGATCAAACTCTTTTCCGTAACTTCCATTCTGGTCATAAACCCGTGCTGAAACCCTCTTAACATCAAAATTTAAAGCAACTAACAACTCATAAAACAATCCATTTAGCTCATAGCAGAATCCTCCTCGGTTTCGATTTACTATTTTATCAAAAATGCGTTCCGTAGATAACTGGAGTGTCTACCTTTGATGTGACGATTTTTTAGAGTCCATAAATATTTATAGATTTAAATTATGGCAAAAAAACA
>NZ_JAVHUL010000063.1:0-5903 GCF_031085155.1 Mesonia profundi
AAATGGAACTAAAATTAAAAGGATTTTTTAACAAAGCGGCCTAATAAAATTAGTCACAAAATTACTAGGAAGTCCAGGCAGGCCAGCCCATAAGTGTTCGGGCAGGCCCGCCCATAAGTGTTCGGGCAGGCTCGCCCATAAGTGTTCGGGCAGGCCCGCCCATAAGTGTTCGGGCAGGCTCAGTGCAAGGCTTCAATTTTTTTTATCAACCTCTGTATAAGATGCTATTTTCTGAATGTTTGGGTCACTTTCCGATACCTTAAAATCATTGACGTCAATAGGTTGGTATTCGGGCACCAATTGCTTTAATTGTTTTAAGGATTCATTTATATTGTTCTGTTTTACGAACTCAAGAAGTTTCGTTAACTGGAAGTCTTGCGAAGAATCATAGGTATGTGTGGCCTGTGCAATCATGATTTTCTCATGATGTGTAGGTAGCGTAGTCTCCTTGTCGGCTAACAGCTCTTCAAATAGCTTCTCTCCTGGTCTTAATCCTGAAAACTCAATAGCAATATCTTTATTAGGAATAAGTCCGGTGAGTCTTATCATATGGTGCGCTAAGTTGACAATTTTGATAGGAGAGCCCATATCAAAAACATAAATTTCTCCTCCATTTCCCATTCCACCTGCTTCTAAAACCAACTGACAAGCCTCGTCTATGGTCATAAAATAACGTGTGATTTCAGGATGGGTTACCGTCACAGGCCCGCCTTCTTGAATTTGTTTTTTAAAGTGTGGAATTACAGATCCATTAGACCCCAATACATTCCCGAAGCGGGTGGTAATAAATGTGGTTTGATTGTCTTGTTTAGCCAAGGATTGAATAAATATTTCGGCAGCTCTTTTTGTGGCTCCCATAATATTCGTGGGATTTACTGCTTTGTCGGTACTCACAAAAACAAAACGTTCAATTTTATATTCGGTAGAGAGCTCTGCCAAATTGCGAGTTCCGCGAAAGTTAACACTTAGGGATTCTATGGGGTTGGCTTCCATCATCGGAACGTGCTTGTAAGCTGCCCCATGAAAAACAATCTGGGGTTGGTAGGTAGTAAAAACCTCTCGGAGTCTTTTTTTGTTTCTTACGTTAGCGATTAGTTTTTCGTAATTCAATTGAGGATAATCCTTGTCTAGGCACAAAGCGATATCGTGTAGCGGAGTCTCAGCTTGGTCTAAAAGAATAATCTTTTTTGGAGCGAAAGGAACTAATTGTTTTACAATCTCGCTTCCAATAGAGCCGGCTGCCCCAGTAACCAAAATAGTTTTATCCTTGTAGAGAGAGGATAGTTTTAAATTGTTAAGTTTAATAGGGGAGCGCTGTAAAAGATCTTCAATTTTAATCTCCTTTAAAGAGCTAAAAGAGGTAGTACTGTCGTAATTCTCAATTTTAGGAAGCTTATATATTTTTAATTTGAGATCTAACAATTCTGCTAAAACAGAATTATTATTATCTTTTATTTGCTGAAGCTTTTCATCACTAACAATGATAGACTTTGCTATCGAGTTAGACTCTTTAAGCTGAGCAATGGTATAGATAGGAAGGTTGTGAATGCGAGTAAGCATTTTTTGATCATCCAGGTTCACAAAGCCTACCACATTAAAAGAATCGGAATGCTCTGAAATAAGTCCTTCCCAAATGAGAATATCCGCCCTGCTGGTTATTAAAGCGTAGACACTAGGTATGCTTATAGTAGAATTAATAATTTGGTAGGTTCTTTTCACCAGTACCCGAAAGAAAAAGAGTAGGAAAAAAGAGATAAATCCATAAATGACCACCCCAGCATCTAAAATGAGTTTCTCGCTACGAGTTAAGTAATAAATTTGGTTTAAAATAAGAACACTAACCACACACAGCGCGGTAACTTTTAATTACGTAATCACATCTTTAAAACTAGAATAGCGAACGAGACCAAAATAAGACTTGATAAGCATGTAATACAGGGCTTGTATTCCTACAATGACAAAAAGCTGCCAGCTAAAGGTAAGAATGTGGTCGTTATTTCCCGTGGTAGAATTCACTAGAAAGAAAGCCGCTTGTGCTGCTATAAAAGCAATACAAACATCAATAAGAAAGATGAACCTTCGCGGGACATAGTTTTTTACTAAAGGCCTAAGGGTTTTAAAGAAATCTATTTTGAGATATTTTATTATAGGCATTTAATTAGAGTTTTAATATCGAAAAATAGTGCGTGTAAATATAGGCTGTCTATAAAATTAGACTTTTTTTTAACAAGACCAAGCGATCTTAGCGTATACTTGAATGATTTATTTTGCTGAAATGAGGAAATCTAGCCAACAAAATTGACAGAATACTTGTATAAATAAAAAGTTGATTATATTTGCGGCTATGAAAAAATTACTACTACTATTTATTTTTAGTGGACTTCTGTTGAGTTGTGCTACAAAAGAGGAGGTCTTATACTTCCAAGATATTGAAGATACTTCCCTAGTGAAAGTAGATCAAATCTTTAAACATCCTAGAATAAGTGTAAATGATATTTTAAAAATAGACATCACGGCCTTAAGTCCAAAAGCGGTGTTACCTTACCAGTTTGATAAGAATATGGTTCAAACCCAACAAAGGCAAGGCGATATTTTAAAGCTAGAAGGCTATTTGGTAGACCAGAAAGGAGATATCAACTATCCAGGGCTGGGAGCTGTTAAGGTGGAGGGTTTTACCACCCAAGAATTACAAAAAGAACTAGAAACAAGGCTTTCACAATTTGTGAAAGATCCTACGGTAAGAGTGCGCTTGGTGAATTTTAAAATTTCGATTATTGGAGAGGTGAAAGCGCCGGGGACGTATACCGTAGCAGAGGAAACGCTAAGTTTACCGCAGGCTTTAGGATTGGCAGGAGACCTTACCATAAAAGGAAATAGAGATGATGTTTTATTGATTAGGCAATCCAAAGAAGGAAGAGAATACGTACGAATAGATTTAACTTCTAGCGAATGGATGAATAGTGAATATTACTTTTTAAAACAAAATGATATCGTCTACGTGCAACCCAATAATGCCCAAGTGAAATCGGCAGGGATTATAGGGAATTTAGGAACCTTATTATCGGTGTTTTCTGTTTTGTTAAGTACCGCAATTTTGATATTTAGATAGAGATGACAGAGCAACAGCAGTGGGAAAAGGAAGAATTAGATAATGGGGAAGATTTAAAAAATCTACTCTACAAGTATTTTCAATACTGGCCTTGGTTTGTCCTAGGGGTAATACTTTCGGTAGTAAGTGCATTCATATACTTAAGGTACAGTACCAAGGTGTATAGCACGCAAGCCAAAATTAAAGTCTTAGACGAGTCTACAGATGGCGGATTAGATTTATCGGGCTTAAGTGGCGCCACGAGTATGTTTAATCTGAGTAAGGTCAACTTAGAGAACGAGATCCAAATTGTGAAGTCTCGTAGAATGTTCGAAAAAGTAGTGAAGGTCTTAGACCTAAATACGGTCTACTTGAGTAACGCGACTTTTAAATCTTCGCTTTATTATAACCAAGAAATGCCAGTTAAAATTAACTGGATAGCCGTTGACTCTACCTCACAAAAACCTGAATCACTAATTGAATTTAAAACTACAGGTGAAAATAGCTTTAGCTTACAAGAAGAAATTTTAGGAAGTCTAGAAGCTAAATACGGAGATACCTTAGCCTATGGGGACTATCGCCTAAGCATAGAAAAGAATCCCTTATACGTTGCCCCCAAAGAGCCTACAGGAGATACTAATTTTCTTTTTAAGTATGTAAGTACCGCCAATGCCATCATAAATTTATCTGAGAGCATTACGGTAGAGCCCGTGGGAGATAAAAGTCACGTGCTGACCACTTCCATGCAAGGCTCCAACATCAAGCGCAACGAAGCCATCTTAAATGAATTGATCAAGCAGTTTAATCAAGATGGTATCGAAGACAAACGCCTTGTTTCTAAGAGAACTCAAGAATTTGTGGAAGATAGGCTAGTGTTTTTGGTGCAGGATTTGGATACGGTAGAAAGAGAAATGGTCACGTATAAGAATGAGAAAGACCTAATTGATGTAGAAGCCAATGCTACGCAGCTGTTTGGAAAAGAAGCGGAAGCGGAAAAGAAACGTTTTGAGATGCAAACGCAATTGGCAGTCACCCAAGACTTCCAGAGCGTTTTGAAAACCCAAGACGATTTAGAGTTGCTCCCAGCAAATATTGGGATTAAAGATGCTTCTGTGAATCAGTTAACAGGAGAGTACAACCAGTTAATTTTAGAAAGAGACCGCTTACTGGTTTCCGCTACCCCCGAAAACCCAGCGGTATTGGGCTTAAACCAAGAGCTAAGCCGTATACAAAAAAATATTAATGCCAGTGTAAAAGCTTATTTGCAAAGCCTCCAGATCACCTTAAGCAGCTTAGAGCAACAAGAAAGCTTTTCTAGCGGTAAATTAGGTGGACTTCCACAAATAGAGAAAGAAGTACGATCTATTACAAGGCAACGAGAGATTAAAGAGCGCTTATACTTATTTCTATTACAAAAAAGAGAAGAAGCAGCCTTGAGTTATGCGATTACAGCCCCTACCATAAAAGTAGTAGATTTTGCCTATACTTCTCCTTTTCCGGTTTCTCCTAAAAAGAAAATCGTAGTATTGGCGGCATTGCTGATTGGATTATTAATTCCTTTTGGGATTTTGTATGTTTTATTCTTATTGGATACTAAGGTGAATTCAAAATCTGAGATTCAAAAGAAAATTCCTAGTCTTTCTGTAGTGGGAGAAATTCCACAATTACCAAAAGGATCAAAATCGGTCATAGAGGCAAACGATAGAAGTGTCTTGGCAGAAGCCTTTAGAATCTTACGTACCAATCTTAATTATTTTAAATCGCCTAAGCATTTAGAAAGGAAGGCTCAAGTGGTTTTTGTAACCTCCACTACCAAAGGGGAAGGAAAAACTTTTGTAGCGATGAACCTGGCTAATACCTTGGCTTCTGCAAAAAAGAAAACCTTATTGGTAGGATCCGATTTAAGAAATCCTCAAGTGCATACTTATATCAATATGGATAAAAACCACAAGGGAGTTTCTTCTTTTTTATATAATCCTTCAGTAAACTTTGAAGAGCTATTGATAAAGAATAAATTTGGTTTTGATAATTTGGATGTGATTCTTTCAGGTTCTATACCTCCTAACCCGGCCGAGTTATTATTAAACCAAAGATTTGAAGAGTTCTTAGAAGAAGCAAAAAGTAAGTATGACTATGTGATTGTAGATACTGCTCCAACCATTTTAGTAACCGATACCTTATTGATTTCTCAATATGCTGATGCTACCATGTATATGGTAAGAGCAGGTTATACCGATGTAAAACTATTGAAACATATTGAAGAGCTTCAAAAGCAAAACAAGCTTAAGAATATGGGAATAGTACTTAACGGAGTAAAAGAAAATGGAGCTTACGGTTATAATTATGGGTATGGGTATGGATATTCAGAAGATGTAAAGAGAGTTCCATTGTGGAAGTTTTGGGCGAGATAGATTGTCTAGCTATTAGTAAAGAACCATTGACTCCTGCTCGCTATGCTGCTATTTCGATAAAAGGAAGAATCTTATATGGAATTTTTTAAAATTTAAGAACAGCTAGAATCACGATTTTTAGACTTAAAAAAAATCAAATTCAATTGTCATCCTGAAAAAACGGCTCAGCACAAAAAGTTGTGAAGTAATTAAAATGAGATCCTGAATAAAACCCTCTCGCTCGTACCGGTCGGGCAAGCCCGTCCATAAGTTTTCGGGCAGGCCCGCCCATAGATGTTCGGGCAGGCCCGCCCAGATGAGACGTTCGGGCAGGCCCGCCCATAGATGTTCGGGCAGGCCCGCCCATAGATGTTCGGGCAGGCCCGCCCAGATGAGACGTTCGGGCAGGCCCGCCCATAGATGTT
>NZ_JAVHUL010000063.1:6003-6283 GCF_031085155.1 Mesonia profundi
CGGGCAGGCCTTACAGTCGGATTTTTCAGGATGAAACTCGATTACTGTCATTCAGAATGAAGTGAAACGAAATGAAGCATCTTTTCGTTTTGGAAATAAGAGATTTCTCCTTTCGTCGGAAACCTAACGCAGTGGTTCGACGGAGTCAATGACAGAAAACTTCGGCTTCGCTCGGGACAGGCTTCTCGCCCTTAGATACTTCTTTATGGAGTGTCTACCTTTGATGTGACGATTTTTTAGAGTCCATAAATATTTATAGATTTAAATTATGGCAAAAAAA
>NZ_JAVHUL010000064.1 GCF_031085155.1 Mesonia profundi
TAAATTTGATACACCATTAGAAATGATGGACAAAATTTTGTTTAACACAGAAGTTGCGTTTATTACTTGAATCTAGCGAGTAAAACTTATATTAAACTGACAGATCCACTCTCAAAACTACGTTCAACTGTGAATTAGGAGTAGTAAACGACGTTGCAGCTTTATAGATTACTACAGCTTTTACTAATTTTAAAGATTATAGAACATAATTTAAAAAGAATTAATTAGTTTAGGAACGTATAATAGTAACTTTATGAATAAACAATCTTTAAAACTTTGATCCCTAGGATAGAAGAAAACTTACTAGAAGATAGAATTTTAGTTTCTTTTATCTTCTGCGATAAAGAGATACCTTGATAAAATTAAATAAAAACAAACCTCAAAAAAGTTAAAACCAATGGTTATGAAAAAAATAGTAGTTCCTGTAGATTTTTCTGAACATTCTGAATATGCGATGCAAGTAGCAGCAAATATAGCGAAAAAACATAATGCCGAAATTATTGCTGTACATATGCTGGGTCTTAGCGATAATATGATCAACCGAGATGAAGCCAAGCAAACGCAAGAAGCAATGTTCTATATGAGGTTGGCCGAAAAGCGATTTGGCGAATTTTTAAATAAAGATTATTTAGAAGGAGTTAAAGTAACGGATACCGTACATGATTATAAAGTTTTTACGGAACTAAACCAAGTAGCACTTGATTTTGGTGCAGATTTAATCATTATGGGTTCTCACGGAAGCTCTGGTTTAAAAGAGGTTTTTGTAGGAAGTAATACGGAAAAAGTAGTGCGCACCTCTGAAATTCCTGTATTGGTTATCAAAGGTCGTCATGAAAATTTTACTTTTAAATCAGGAATTTTTGCTTGTGACTTTTTGAAAAATTCGGTGGTTCCTTACCAAAAAGCAAAGAGGATGTTTGATACCTTAGAGATTCAAATGCAAATGCTCTACATAAATCTTTCTGGAGATTTCCAAAGTACACGTGAAATTGAAAAACGAATTCTTGACTTTTTAAAAATGGCAGGAGAAGAAAATCCGTTGGAATACGTAGATAAAGTAATTCAATATAACGATTACTCTGTAGAAGCTGGGATTTTTGCCTATAGCGAAGAAAGTGAAGCAGATATTATTGCGTTACCTACTCAAGGTCGTCGTGGCTTGGCTCACTTCTTTTCAGGAAGTATTGGTGAAGATGTGGTAAACCATTCTAAACTACCAGTGATTACTTTTAAGGTGTAATAAAAATAGAGTTTTTAGGCTTTTTAAAAAAATAAGCTGAAGCTTTAAATTCACATCTATTTTAAAACCGAAACTGACCGTATAGTTAGTTTCGGTTTTTTTCTATTATTTTTAAGTTTTGGAAGTTGGAAATCAAGTTTAAAAAGCTAAAATTCTTGATTTAGTCGTTTAAACTACAGTATTTAAGGCTATCTCAATCATTTTAGAAAAACTGCTTTCTCGCTCCTCGGTAGTGGTAGCTTCTCCGGTGACTAAAGAATCTGAAATGGTTAAAATCGTCAATGCTTTTACTTTAAATTTTGCAGCGATGCTATAAAGTCCGGCGGCTTCCATCTCCACGCAAAGCACGCCATAATCTGCCCATTTTTTATAATCTTCAGGACCCTCTTCATAAAATTGGTCGTTAGAAAGAACGTTTCCTGCTTTGATGGGAATATCATTTTCTTTGGCATAGCGCGCAGCTTTCATGAATAAATCAAAATCTGCGGTAGGGGAAAAATTATGATTCTCAAAATGGCTATTATTTATAGCCGACGTAGAAGATGCAGCCATCGCAATCACAATATCACGCAGGTGGATGTTTTTTTGATAACTTCCAGCCGAACCAACCCGAATTAAATTTTTTACGCCATAATCCTTAATGAGTTCATGGCAATAAATCAAGGCTGAAGGAATCCCCATTCCTGTGCCTTGTACCGAAATTCGTTTTCCTTGAAAAGTCCCGGTATATCCCAACATTCCGCGAACTTCGTTATAGCATGTTGCGTTTTCGAGAAAAGTTTCTGCAATCCATTTGGCACGTAATGGATCTCCAGGAAGAAGAACCGATTCGGCGATCTCACCGGGTTGAGCTTTAATATGTGTACTCATCTGTATTTTTTTTGTTTGCGGAAGTCACGATGTCAATCCCCGAAGAGGTCCCGATTCGGCTAACGCCCAAATTTATATATTTTACTGCGGTTTGCGTATCTCTAATTCCGCCAGAGGCTTTTATTTTTAAAGTATCACCCACTTCTTCATGCATGATCTTTACGTGATGCGCTGTGGTGCCAGCAGTTCCAAAACCGGTAGAGGTTTTTACAAAATCTGCGCCGGCACGCTTGGCGATTTGGCATGCCATTCTTATTTCATCATCACTTAGATAACAAGTTTCAAGAATCACTTTTAAAGTATGCTCTCCAATGGTTTTTTTGATGACTGCAATCTCTTCTTCCACTAAAGCATATCTCTTTGCTTTAAGCCATCCCACGTTAAGCACCATATCAATTTCACTGGCACCCTCTTTTATACCGCTATGAGCTTCATAGATTTTGACTTGCGAGCTATTTGCTCCCAACGGAAAACCAACCACTGCAGCTACTTTTACGTCGCAGTCTTTTAACTCGTTTGCAGCCAATTTAACGTGACAAGTGTTAACACAAACCGCAAAAAAATCATACTCTTTGGCTTCGTCACAAAGTTTTATGATGTCTTTAGGCGTTGCGATTGCTTTTAGTTGAGTGTGATCTATATAGGTGTTTAACTTCATTGCTTTTGATGTTGCTGGATGATAGAAATCAAATCGTTTTTCTGTAAAACTCCGCTTTCTCTCCAAAGTTGTTTTCCTCCTTGAAAGAGAATCATTGTAGGCACCCCACGCACTTGGTATTGTGATGCCAGGGCTTGGTTTTTATCTACGTCTATTTTTAAAATTTTTACCTGCTCACCCAATTCAGCTTTTACTTCTTTAAGAATAGGAGCCAGCGATTTACATGGTCCGCACCATTCAGCGAAGAAATCGACTAATACTGGGGTTTCAGAACTTATCAGGTCTTTAAAATTATTTTTCATAGGTTACCATTTAATATTACTTCAATTAATAACTAAGCGTTTTAGTTTCTTAATTATACCAATTATACCTCAAAATGAGCTATATAATTGAACATATTTCGCCAATTTCTGCGTTAAAAATACTCGGTATAGCTAAGGCTATGACTGCGCTTTTTGCCTTGAGCTTGAAAAAATATGTTTCCAAATCCAATGGCTAATTTTAAAATATAATTGGTATTATAGGTATAAAGCTAAGAAATTTTCAGGTTAGATTTATAATAAAAACAATTTGTATATGAGCTTTCATTCCTGAAATTAGTTTTTGTCACTCCCGAAGATTCCGGAGAACGCCAGCCCGAAAGAATTCATTCTGGCGGGGAGTCGAAAGATAAAAAAAAAGCGTCACGACGTGATATAGGAAACATTATTTGACTACACCGGACATTAAAGAGATATGCGAAAATCAATTTGATTAACCCGTATATGCCTAATCAGAATTCTATTTCACGCAAAGCGCGCAAAGAAGAAAAAGCAAAGTAATCTAAGATAAAAATAGAATTTATGAAAAAAGGAGTGAGCTTAATCGAACTGAAAGATTTTTTTTAGCTTTTGATTGGCATCTTTTACAATTTGAGGCGCATTAAAGCGGTACCCCACTAAGAAAGAGATAGATCTAATGGTATCGTCGCCCACCACATTGGCATCGTTGTTTTGTTTTTGTAGCGTTCCTTTAGTGATGATTCCTGCATAAAAATCTTTGGTATTATAACCTAATGACAAATCTACAGAGCTCGTGGTGAGCAAGGAAGTAACGCTGCGATCACTATCTATGGTTTGGGTTAGTCCCAGTCCCAGAGAAATTCCTCCCGAAACTAAAAAATGCTCGTCAATCACCCAATTGTAATGATAAGCGGGAGCAAAAGCGACATTGATAAACCTTGCTTTGGTATTGTAATTTGCTTCTCTGGTTTGTTGCAACGAGCTGTAGTAATATAGCAACGAAGGAATAAAACTTCCTGCGCTTTGCAGTTGTCGTTCGTTTTCAAAGTTCTTGGCTTTATAAGAGAAATTAGGATTAAAATTAAAGGAAGTGCTTCCTCCAATTTTAAAGGTTTTTAAATTCTTCAGGTAGATGGAAGGATCGTTTAAAAGCTCTAAGGTCATTCCTTTTTGGTAGTACATATCTAAATGCTGTATCCAACCTCCTAGAAATAAATCGGTAGAAAAGGCGACGAGTTTAGAGTTTTTGTTATCCTTATTTTCGGCTAAAAATCCGGGTGCAAAGCCAAAACTAATCGCTAAGATATCGTAGTTGGCAGAAATGCCTAAGGAGGTTTTTCTATTGGGCGTTAAGCGGATTCGCTTATCCACACTTTCATCATACAATTCAAAATCGTTAGATCTATTTAAGGTAAAGATTTTGGCAGATAATTTATCGGAATAACGCTCATAATAGGCTTGCTCTACAATACTATCTTGCTGGGCAAAACAAAAATGACCTAAAAGCAAAAAGAGCAGGATGAAAAATTTATTCATATAAAAGAGGGGAGAGGGTTTTGCTGTATTTTTTAGTAGCGGGTAATGTGAAAAGTGGGTCGGTTAGACCTTCGATTGTAGGAATTATTTCTATAATACGGAGTGAAATAAAACGGACGTTCTTGACTTTCGTACACCTCATTTCTTATGCCGCCATCGGGCGTAGTTCCATTATAGTTAAAATCGGTATTGGTTTGTCTGTCAAAATTAAACCGATCTACAAAAATTTTTATATTAGAGTTAATCTGAGCCACTTGCTTGTCTGGAAATTCATATTGCTCTGCGGCCAATCGTTTTTGGCGTTCTTTTGCCCAAGCCATTCCCTGCATATCAATGGTTTTTTTTACATCTTCCCCATACACATCTCTTTGCGGAATACTAAATTCTCTTTTCTTAATCTGCATTCCGTAGAAATGCGTCAAAGAAGTAGCGTTTCTTAAGGAGATAAAATTATCGAATCCATTGTTAGGGGAGGAGAAGGTATTAGATCTAGAAAATTCTTGCGCTTTCGCGGAAGAAAAACCGATCAATAGTAACATAAATAAAATCTTTTTCATACCAAATAATATACTCTTTAAACAGCAAATATGGTGCTAAAGTATCTTAAATTAAAAAAGTTTTCAAGGAATTCAAAACACAACTTTTCTAATTGACTTCAGGAAAGGATTTAATAAAATAATTGGTTTTTTGATTTATCAAAATACCGCTGGGATAGTTGATGTTGGGGTAAAAAGTTTCGGAGTATATATTTTCTTTAGAAGACTGAAGATTAGAATATTGATTTATTTTTAGCATCTTCCGTAAACTCATCCCTTTCGGCTTTAAAAAATCTCGGTCAAAACTAAACGCGTAATCTTTTTCGGAGTGTATATTTTGAAGAAATCGGGAAAGTTTTGGAGTAGCATCTTGCTCAACCGTGTCTTGAGAGCTTAACATCTTATTTTTTTCTTGTCCCCAACTGCTGAAGGCAAAAAGACAAGTAAATACGATATAGAGGAGTGATTTTTTCATGCTTAAAGATACTTCTTTTTTACATGGAAAGCAATAAAGATTATATTCCAAAAGAAACATCTTTAAAAATATTCACTTCTATTAATGGATAAGGCTGACAACTTAAATTACTACGATAAATGGCGTGATTGGGATAATTTCGATTAGGATCTAACCGCTTCAGAAGCTGAATTTCTCTAGTATCTCTATGAATAGAGAAGTGATTCCATTGGGAAGTAGAGTTAATCTGTTTTGCGGTGAAACCAAAATCCATTTCAATGCTTTCTTTTTTAGATGCTTCTGCTAACATAGAAAAGCTAGATTTATTATTTTGAGTTGAAAATTCTTCCGTAAAGCTTTCCCAGCCAAAGGAGATGATTTCATTCTCAATAGGTTGCGGTGGAATTAAATCTTGAGCAATTCCGGTAAACGGAAATCCAATCAACATAAAAACTATATATTGTAGGGGAATTAACTTCATAACTTTATAGAACAAGCGCTTTAATAGAGCTAGATTCAAGTAATAAACGCAACTTCTGTGTTAAACAAAATTTTGTCCATCATTTCTAATGGTGTATCAAATT
>NZ_JAVHUL010000065.1 GCF_031085155.1 Mesonia profundi
AAAAAGTTTTAAATATTTTTTTCAAAAAGCCTTGCGATAGTAAAAATAAGTATTAGTTTTGCAACCGCTTAGCGAAGTAGCTGGGTGCGTTCTTAAAAAGTTTTGCCTTCGGAAAAAAAATAAAAATTATTTCAATTTTTATTTTGCCACAAAGAAAAAACGTTTTACATTTGCAGCCGCTAACGCAGTAAGCGTTAAAAGTTCTTAAAAGATTAAATATAAAATCCCTTGGATGGGCGAGAAAAGAAGAGGTTCGATTCCTTTTATTTTAACCAGAAAAGTTGCGTGAGTAACTTTTAAAAAGTTCATTGAAGTATTGAATTGACAGTGTATCTTTTAAACAGCGCAAGTTGTTTAAAAAGAAACGAACAAAAATTAAGACATTATAGAATAATTTTGAGTCTTTACTGAGATGTAAATTTCAGTAATTAAAAATTCCAGTTGATTAGTTATAGTATTGTAAAATTATAATGAAACAACGATGAAGAGTTTGATCCTGGCTCAGGATGAACGCTAGCGGCAGGCTTAACACATGCAAGTCGAACGGTAACATTGGTGCTTGCATCAGATGACGAGTGGCGCACGGGTGAGTAACGCGTATACAATCTGCCTATTACTGGGGTATAGCCCGAAGAAATTTGGATTAACCCCCCATAGTATTAAGAAGTGGCATCATTTCTTAATTAAAACCACGGTGGTAATAGATGAGTATGCGTCCCATTAGTTAGTTGGTAAGGTAACGGCTTACCAAGGCAGCGATGGGTAGGGGTCCTGAGAGGGAGATCCCCCACACTGGTACTGAGACACGGACCAGACTCCTACGGGAGGCAGCAGTGAGGAATATTGGACAATGGAGGCAACTCTGATCCAGCCATGCCGCGTGCAGGAAGACTGCCCTATGGGTTGTAAACTGCTTTTATAGAGGAAGAAACCTCTCTTTGCGAAGAGAATTGACGGTACTCTACGAATAAGGATCGGCTAACTCCGTGCCAGCAGCCGCGGTAATACGGAGGATCCAAGCGTTATCCGGAATCATTGGGTTTAAAGGGTCCGTAGGTGGGCTAATAAGTCAGTGGTGAAAGTCTACAGCTTAACTGTAGAATTGCCATTGATACTGTTAGTCTTGAGTCATTATGAAGTGGTTAGAATGAGCGGTGTAGCGGTGAAATGCATAGATATCGCTCAGAATACCGATTGCGAAGGCAGATCACTAATAATGTACTGACACTGATGGACGAAAGCGTAGGTAGCGAACAGGATTAGATACCCTGGTAGTCTACGCCGTAAACGATGGTTACTAGCTGTTTGGACAATTGAGTCTGAGTGGCTAAGCGAAAGTGATAAGTAACCCACCTGGGGAGTACGTTCGCAAGAATGAAACTCAAAGGAATTGACGGGGGCCCGCACAAGCGGTGGAGCATGTGGTTTAATTCGATGATACGCGAGGAACCTTACCAGGGCTTAAATGTAGTCTGACGTACTTGGAAACAGGTATTTCTTCGGACAGATTACAAGGTGCTGCATGGTTGTCGTCAGCTCGTGCCGTGAGGTGTCAGGTTAAGTCCTATAACGAGCGCAACCCCTGTGGTTAGTTGCCAGCGAGTCATGTCGGGAACTCTAGCCAGACTGCCAGTGCAAACTGTGAGGAAGGTGGGGATGACGTCAAATCATCACGGCCCTTACGTCCTGGGCCACACACGTGCTACAATGGTAGGGACAGAGAGCAGCCACTTCGCGAGAAGGAGCGAATCTATAAACCCTATCACAGTTCGGATCGGAGTCTGCAACTCGACTCCGTGAAGCTGGAATCGCTAGTAATCGGATATCAGCCATGATCCGGTGAATACGTTCCCGGGCCTTGTACACACCGCCCGTCAAGCCATGGAAGCTGGGGGTACCTGAAGTCCGTTACCGTAAGGAGCGGCCTAGGGTAAAACTGGTAACTGGGGCTAAGTCGTAACAAGGTAGCCGTACCGGAAGGTGCGGCTGGAACACCTCCTTTCTAGAGCAAGTGCTTTTAAAGTACAAGCGCAATACTAGAATCGACTAAGGAACTCATAAGAGTTCTATAAGGTCTTAATTTCTGTCAATTTATTTACTAAAAAAAAATGCAGTCTCATAGCTCAGCTGGTTACCCGCCCGCGCCGAAAAGGCACGTTCGGACGGGGAGCGCGACGCTCTTGTAATTAATTGTAAGCGCGTTTGCTTAAAGTAGAGTAGTTGGGATTAGCAAACAGTCTCATAGCTCAGCTGGTTAGAGCGCTACACTGATAATGTAGAGGTCGGCAGTTCGAGTCTGCCTGAGACTACGAAAGTAGGTTAGGGAAGATGAGAAGTTTATCCGCCAAGCGAAAGCGAGGAGGAAGTCTGCCTGAGACTACGAAAGTAGGCGAAGGAAGAAGGCTACGCGTTAATTAATCATTATGAATTTATAATTATTAATTAAAAAAAAGTTCATTAAGATAATAAAGGAAATTCTGGAAGTTGAGTAGTGGTTATAGTCTAACTACTAACTACTATGTACTAACTACTGGTATATGGGGGATTAGCTCAGCTGGCTAGAGCGCCTGCCTTGCACGCAGGAGGTCATCGGTTCGACTCCGATATTCTCCACAATTCCTTAGGTTTAGAGGGTATAGGTAATTTAAACAACCAGGATACAGGAATGTATACAACGTTTAGTTGCTGTCGAATTTAGATTGTTAGAAGGAAAAACGTTCATTGACATATTGAAAGAATAAAGAATACGAGAGAACTCTGTAGCTTATTTATAAGCACAGATAATAAATATATTAAATTAATTTACTAGAGATAGTAAAGAGCAATTTAGGTAAAAGACATAAGCTTTTTAAGGGCGTATGGGGAATGCCTAGGCTCTCAGAGGCGACGAAGGACGTGATAAGCTGCGAAAAGCTGCGGGGATTGGCACATACAAATTGATCCGCAGATATCCCAATGGGGCAACCCACTATACTGAAGGTATAGTATCCGCAAGGAGGCAAACCCGGAGAACTGAAACATCTAAGTACCCGGAGGAAGAGAAAACAATAGTGATTGCGCTAGTAGCGGCGAGCGAACGCGCAGAAGCCCAAACCATATCGTTTACGGACGGTATGGGGTTGTAGGACCACGACATTTAACACTCGATGAACTAGAACAAGTTGGAAAGCTTGGCCAAAGACGGTGACAGCCCGGTATAGGTAAAGGAAGTGAAGATAGTGGTATCCTGAGTAGTGCGGGGCACGTGAAACCCTGTATGAATCCGGCGGGACCATCCGCCAAGGCTAAATACTACTGAGAGACCGATAGTGAACCAGTACCGTGAGGGAAAGGTGAAAAGAACCTTGAATAAAGGAGTGAAATAGACCCTGAAACCATACGCTTACAAGCGGTCGGAGCAGACTTGATCTGTGACGGCGTGCCTTTTGCATAATGAGCCTACGAGTTACCGTTGCCAGCAAGGTTAAGATTTTAAGAATTGGAGCCGTAGCGAAAGCGAGTCTGAATAGGGCGAATATAGTTGGTAGCGGTAGACGCGAAACCGTGTGATCTACCCTTGGGCAGGTTGAAGCTTTGTTAACCCAAAGTGGAGGACCGAACCCGTTGACGTTGAAAAGTCTTGGGATGACCTGAGGGTAGGGGTGAAAGGCCAATCAAACTCGGAAATAGCTCGTACTCCCCGAAATGCATTTAGGTGCAGCGATAATTTAGTTTTATAGAGGTAGAGCTACTGATTGGATGCGGGGGCTTCACCGCCTACCAATTCCTGACAAACTCCGAATGCTATAAAATGATTTTTATCAGTGAGGGCATGGGTGCTAAGGTCCATGTCCGAGAGGGAAAGAACCCAGACCATCAGCTAAGGTCCCCAAATATATGTTAAGTTGAATAAACGAGGTTGAACTGCTTAGACAGCTAGGATGTTGGCTTGGAAGCAGCCATTCATTTAAAGAGTGCGTAACAGCTCACTAGTCGAGCGGTTCGGCATGGATAATAATCGGGCATAAACATATTACCGAAGCTATGGACTTAAATTTATTTAAGTGGTAGGGGAGCATTGTAACAAATTTGAAGGTGTACTGTGAGGTATGCTGGATTGGTTACAAAAGAAAATGTAGGCATAAGTAACGATAATGCGGGCGAGAAACCCGCACACCGAAAGACTAAGGTTTCCTCAGCTATGCTAATCAGCTGAGGGTTAGTCAGGACCTAACGCGAACCCGAAAGGGGTAGTGGATGGACAAGCAGTTAATATTCTGCTACCTGCTTTACAACAAAAGTGACGGAGGCATAAACTTGGTGCGTACTGACGGAATAGTACGTTGAAGTAATCTAAAGATTACGATAGTACACTTAAGCTACGGCGGCGGTGATAATCCAGGGGAGTGACTTCCAAGAAAAGCGAGTAAAGCAGCCTGTACCGTAAACCGACACAGGTAGTTGGGATGAGAATTCTAAGGTGCTCGAGAGATTCATGGCTAAGGAACTAGGCAAAATAGACGCGTAACTTCGGGAGAAGCGTCGCCCACAGCAATGTGGGCCGCAGTGAAAGAGTCCAGGCGACTGTTTATCAAAAACACAGGGCTATGCTAAATCGAAAGATGATGTATATGGCCTGACACCTGCCCGGTGCCGGAAGGTTAAGAGGAGATGTTAGCATTAGCGAAGCATTGAATTGAAGCCCCGGTAAACGGCGGCCGTAACTATAACGGTCCTAAGGTAGCGAAATTCCTTGTCGGGTAAGTTCCGACCTGCACGAATGGTGCAACGATCTGGACACTGTCTCAGCCATGAGCTCGGTGAAATTGTAGTATCGGTGAAGATGCCGATTACCCGCTGTGGGACGAAAAGACCCCGTGAACCTTTACTATAGCTTAGTATTGACTTTGGACAAGTGATGTGTAGGATAGGTGGGAGACGTTGAAGCTGCATCGCCAGGTGTGGTGGAGTCATTGTTGAAATACCACCCTTTACTTGTTTGAAGCCTAACTTCCAATGGAAGGACAGTGCTTGGTGGGTAGTTTGACTGGGGTGGTCGCCTCCAAAAGAGTAACGGAGGCTTCTAAAGGTTCCCTCAACACGGTTGGTAATCGTGTGTAGAGTGCAATGGCATAAGGGAGCTTGACTGAGAGAGATACAGCTCGATCAGGTACGAAAGTAGAGCATAGTGATCCGGTGGTTCCGCATGGAAGGGCCATCGCTCAAAGGATAAAAGGTACTCCGGGGATAACAGGCTGATCTCCCCCAAGAGCTCATATCGACGGGGGGGTTTGGCACCTCGATGTCGGCTCGTCACATCCTGGGGCTGGAGAAGGTCCCAAGGGTTGGGCTGTTCGCCCATTAAAGTGGCACGCGAGCTGGGTTCAGAACGTCGTGAGACAGTTCGGTCTCTATCTACAGTGGGCGCAAGAAATTTGAGTGGATCTGATCCTAGTACGAGAGGACCGGATTGGACAAACCTCTGGTGTACCAGTTGTTCCGCCAGGAGCACTGCTGGGTAGCTACGTTTGGAAGGGATAAGCGCTGAAAGCATATAAGCGCGAAACCCACCACAAGATGAGATTTCTTTAAAGGGTCGTGGGAGACTACCACGTTGATAGGCTATAGGTGTAAAGGCAGTAATGTCATAGCCAAGTAGTACTAATAACCCGTATAGCTTATGTACTCTTCCCCCGGGCAACCGGGGGAGGTGAATTCCTAATGCTATGTGTATTTATCTCGATGTATTTTTTATTTTTTCCATATGTCAACTTATTAGATGGCTGTTTGGTAAAACAAACATCTGTCACCAGTTTAAGATTATAGTCCCGAAGTATCGGGAGGACTTATTAGTCCATTATAGTCATAACAGCTTAAGGTGATTATAGCAACGGGGCTCACCTCTTTCCATTCCGAACAGAGAAGTTAAGCCCGTTAGCGCAGATGGTACTGCTTATTGTGGGAGAGTATGTCGTCGCCTTTTTT
>NZ_JAVHUL010000066.1 GCF_031085155.1 Mesonia profundi
AGTAGATTTTTTCCTATTTAGACTATCCACAATTTTTGCATAAAACTAAAATCCCACAACTTTTTGACTTGATCCCTTAAAACGCGAAGTACTATTTAGTAAACAGATAATGTCGCATTAAGAAATTGAATTGGCATAAATTTAGGGCATAAAAAAACCCTCAGTAAAACTGAAGGTTTTTTATTCTATAAAGAAAAACACTAAGCTTCAAACGGTTCGATTGAAACGTATGATTTATTATTTCCTTTTTTAGCAAATTTCACAACACCATCAACTTTGGCGTGTAACGTATGATCTTTTCCTGCATACACATTATCACCAGGATTATGTGCAGTACCTCTTTGTCTTACGATGATATTTCCTGCAATAGCAGCTTGTCCACCAAAAATCTTCACGCCTAAACGTTTCGATTCTGATTCTCTACCGTTTTTAGAACTACCAACTCCTTTTTTGTGAGCCATGGGTTTATAATTTTAATGGTTATTATTTATTTTTTAGCAATTGTTTTGCTTGCTTTACCCACTCATCAGCTTCAATCTTGTCGCGGGTAATTCCGTCGATAGCAGAAAGTGCTTCTCTATCGGCAGCTTTTAATTTGCTAATTTGCTCGTAAGTATAAATACCTATTTCGTTCAATTTAGCTTCGTAAGCAGGTCCAATTCCGTTAATTTCCTTCAAGTCTTCAGCATCTGCTTTTGCAGCAGTACCAATACTATGAAGAAGTTTATCAACGTTAATCTCCATATCACCCTCTACTCTATGCTCTGCACGAGTAATCAAGTTTTCACTTACCTCGTCTTCTTTTACGGGCTTTGAAGCAGCTTTCTTAGCTTCAGTCTTCTTTGGCTCCGCTTTCTTTGAAGATTTTTTCTCTCCTTTTAAAGAGATATCTTCAATTACGATTTCAGTTAAAGATTGACGGTGACCATTTTTTACACGGTAACCTTTACGTCTCTTCTTTTTAAATACGATTACTTTATCTCCTTTTAGGTGACGTGTAATCTTGGCTCCAACAAGAGCTCCTTCTATAGCCGGGGCGCCTAAAGTAATATCATCTCCGTCTCCTGCTAAAAGAACTTTATCGAAAGATACTGAATCTCCCTCTTCTCCTGCTAAACGATGAACAAAAACCCTTTGGTCTTTTGCAACCTTAAATTGCTGCCCTGCTATCTCTACAATTGCGTACATAGCGTAACTTTATTAAAAATTTGTTTAAAATGGATGCAAATATACCTATATATATCTAACCCACAAGTCTATTGCACACAAAATTACATAAGATTATTGAAAAAAGTAAAAAAACCTCTTTATGACTTTACATCTATCAAGAAAACAACCTTATTAGCTAGCAATATTCTTATTGGTCTCCTTAGTGTTCCAACTACTTTTAAAAAATTGCATAAAAGAAAAAGTAATAATTAGCGAACTAGCGAACCCCATGGTTGCCACTACAAATAAAATTGCCGCTACACTTATATTATTCTCGGCCCGTCTACCTTGTGCAATTTCATTTAAAAAAGTTGCATCAAAATTTGTAGCATAAATACCAAAGAAAAGAGTAAAAACAAAAGTAGCGATGAACCCTGATACAATGCCCGCCATAAATCCTTTTTGATATTTAAACTTGACTCCTTTATACTCCTGGTATTTTTTAATACACCAATAAATTCCTACTCCGGTAATTACTGCATTAAATAAACTAAAGTAAGGATTTGTATGTAATCCCAATAAGGAAAGAAGCAAAAAATAGACAATTAAAGCAGCTGCAATAAAAAATCCGTAACGAATTGGTATGGCTTGGTTTTTCATAATAAAGTCATTTAACTCTAAATTTCTGAAAAATTGACGAATCCCATTGGTAAGAAATTGTTAATTTCTGTGAATATCTTAGATAAATTTAGGGATGTTTTTTAAATTCCCCCTGTTTTTTTTGTAACAAAATGGTATTTTTGAATACTTATTAAAAAACTTAAAATAATTAAAAATGATTAGAAAAATTAGCTCAGCTTTTTGTGCTCTATTTTTAACTTTTTCTGGCTTTGCTCAAGAAGTTGAATATACAGAGTATGATTTAGACAATGGCCTACACGTTATTTTGCATCAAGATAATACTGCTCCGGTAGTTACGGTAGGAGTAATGTACCACGTAGGAGCAAAAAACGAAGTAGAAGGAAGAACAGGTTTTGCCCACTTCTTTGAACATCTTTTATTTGAAGGAACAGAAAACATTGCACGTGGAGAATGGTTTAACATTGTTGCCGCTAATGGAGGAAGTAATAACGCCAATACTACAGCAGATAGAACTTATTATTACGAAACTTTCCCTTCTAACAACTTAGAATTAGGTTTATGGATGGAATCTGAAAGAATGGTTCACCCGGTAATTAATCAGATTGGAGTAGATACTCAAAACGAAGTGGTTAAAGAAGAAAAGAGGTCTAGAGTAGATAACGCACCTTATGGTAAAATTATCTATGGCACAGGAATCAACCACTATATGTTTAAGAAGCACCCTTACAAAAACACTGTTATTGGTACGATGGCAGATTTAGACGCAGCTCAATTAGATGAGTTTAAAGCGTTTTTTGATAAGTTTTACGGCCCCAATAATGCCACTTTAGTTGTTGCAGGAGATATAGATACCAAAGACACTAAAGAAATGATTAAGAAATATTATGCTGGCATCCCTAGAGGACCTAAAGTGGAATCTATTAATATTAAAGAAGAGTCTATTACCTCTACAATAAAGGCTAAGGAATACGATAGTAACATTCAGATTCCTGCTAAACTATATGTGTATAGAACTCCAGCGATGAACGAAAGAGATGCTTACGTTTTAGATATGATTTCTTCTATTTTAACCGATGGAAAAAGTTCTCGTATGTACAAAACAATGGTAGACGATAAAAAAGAAGCACTTCAAGTACTTGCATTTCCTAGATCTCAAGAAGATTACGGGATGTATGTATTAGGAGCTTTAGCAATGGGAGAAACTCCGTTAGAAACGTTGGGATCTTCTATTGATGAAGAAATTAAAAAGCTTAAAACTGAATTGATTTCAGAAAATGAATACCAAAAACTTCAAAATAAGTTTGAAAATAATTTTGTAAACTCTAACAGTAGTGTACAAGGAATTGCTTCTTCTTTAGCAACCTACCACACACTTTACGGAGATACAGATCTAATCAATAAGGAAATCGAAATCTATAGAGGAATTACAAGAGAAGACATTAAAAAAGTAGCCAATGAGTATCTAAACGAGAATCAACGATTAGACTTAGACTACTTACCTACTCCAGATTCTGAATAATTCTAAAAAAAACAAAACAATGAAATTTAAATTATATCCAATATTTATCATGTGCCTTATGGTCGTTGGAGCTCAAGCCCAAGTAGACCGCTCTAAACAACCTCAACCAGGTCCGGCACCAAAAATTAACTTAGGGAAACCAGCTTCTTTTAAATTAAATAATGGTTTAAAAGTAATGGTGGTAGAAAATCATAAACTTCCTAGAGTTAGCGCCAGTTTAATTATAGACAATAAGCCGAATTCTGAAGGAAATAAAGAAGGTTTAAAATCTCTTTACAGTGCGATGATGGGAACAGGAACTAAAAGCATGTCTAAAGACGACTTTAACGAACGTATCGACTTTTTAGGTGCTAATGTAAACTACGGTTCTTCAAGTGCTTCGGCAAGATCTTTATCTAAATTTTTTCCAGAGGTAATGGAATTAATGGCTCAAGGTTTATTACAACCTAAGTTTGAAGCCGAAGAGTTTGAAACTCAAAAAGACCGTCTTATCGAAGGAATTAAGAGTAACGCCAAAAGTGCAGGAATTATCGCAAGTAACGTAAGTGCTGCATTAGCCTATGGAAAAAATCACCCTTACGGAGAATTTGCAACAGAATCTTCTGTAGAGAAAGTGACTTTAGCTGATGTTAATAAATACTACGAAAGTTATATTTCTCCAAAAAACGCTTATTTAGTGGTGGTTGGAGACATTAAAGAAAGAGAGGTAAAGAAATTAGCTAGAAGATTATTTAGTGACTGGCAGGCAGATGTTCCTCCATCAAGCTCTTTACCAAGTCTTCCTAAGGTGCAGTATACGCAAATCAACTTTGTGGACGTGCCTAATGCAGTACAAAGTGAGTTGTATGTTCAAAATACGATTAACTTAAAAATGGCAGATGAAGATTACTTCCCTGTATTGGTGACTAACCAAATTTTAGGAGGTAGCTTTGGAAGTTATTTGAATATGAATTTACGTGAGGAACACGGTTATACTTACGGAGCGAGAACTTCTACAGGAGATGACAAGTATGCAAGTAGATTCTACGCATCAGCAAGTGTTAGAAATGCAGTAACAGATAGTGCTATTGTTGAAACCTTTAAAGAAATTAAGCGTATCAAATCTGAAGAGGTTTCTTATGAAGATTTAAGCAACGCTAAAAATAAATTTGCAGGAGACTTTGTATTAAGATTAGAACGTCCTTCTACAATTGCTAGCTACGCCTTAAATATTGAAACAGAAAATCTTCCATCAGATTTCTATACCCAATTCTTAAAAAAGATCAACGCTGTTACTAAGGAGGACATTATGAGAGTAGCCAACAAATATTACAAAACTGACAAAATGCAGATTGTAGTTGCTGGAAAAGGTGTAGAAATTTTAACGAATTTAGAGAACGTAAAAATTGACGGAAAAAAGACTCCTATTTTCTTTTTCAATAAAGAAGGAGATAAAATTGAACGTCCTGTCTATAAAAAAGAGGTACCTGAAGGAGTTACTGTAAAATCTGTTTACAATGATTATATAGAAGCTATTGGAGGAGAAAAAGCTGTTAAAGAAGTGAAAACTATAGCTTCTAGCGGAAGTGCTTCCGTACAAGGAATGAGCCTTAGCTATAGCACCAAGACCACAGCAGATGGGAAAAACCTAACCTTGGTTCAGATGAACGGAATGACGTTAAACAAACAAGTGTTTAATGGTAAAACTGGATATTCAGAAGCGCAAGGGCAACACGTCGACTATAACGAAGAGCAAATTAAAGATGCTAAGAAAAACAGCAAACTTTTCTCTGAGCTAAAAGTAATGGAAAATGACCAACTTCAAGGTATAGAAACTGTAGATGGTGAGGATGCTTATGTGGTGCAAACTTCAGAAGATTCTAAAGACTATTACAGCACTTCAACTGGTCTTAAATTACAGACTGTTTCTAGCGTTTCTCAAGGAGGTCAAACCATGATCAATACCATGGGCTTCGATGATTACAAGACGGTAGATGGTGTAAAAATACCACATCTGGTTACGATAAATATGGGACCTCAAGTTATTGAAATCAGTATGAACAAGGTTCAAATTAACGAAGATGTAAGCGACGCAGACTTCGAGTAAACTTATTTAATAAGATTTATAAAACCGACTCGGGATTATCCTGGAGTCGGTTTTTTTATGGCTTTACAGAAGAGAACTTCAAAAAACCCATGAGCAGATTTAAAAGTATAATTAGCAGCACTAGTATACTTCTCGATTCTCGAAACTAAGATTTTTAACTATTGCGCGACTTCATCGCGTTCTGCTAGAATTCAATAGCCATAATGAGTTCACTTAAATTGACAAAGAAATTAGAATCTCTGCTAGATTCAAGTAATAAACGCAACTTCTGTGTTAAACAAAATTTTGTCCATCATTTCTAATGGTGTATCAAATTT
>NZ_JAVHUL010000067.1 GCF_031085155.1 Mesonia profundi
TCTTCTGGTACCCACTCTTTTCTGATGTTTTCATATACACCCGGTTTTTGTGTATCGCTATTTTAGGACGGGACATATATAGAAAACAAAAAACCCGCTATGATAGCGGGTTTTTTAATATTTATAATTGCTAGAACTCTCTATTTTACTTCTTTAATTAAATGTACATATACTGGAAAGTGGTCACTATACCCTCCAGAAAAACCACCATCAGAAAAACTTCTATAAGGATAGCCTTTATACTTTCCTCTAGGAGTGCTTAAGAATTGTGGGTTAAAAACCCCCGCTTTGTAAAAACGATACGAAGAGTAGTCTTTTTCAATTAAAGGTTTGGTCATAATCATTTGGTCAAATAAATCCCAACTGTCTCTATAAGCAATAGTTCCTATACCTTTCTTTTGCATATTTTCCATAGGATTATATAAGCCTTTTAATTCTACTTCCTCCATTTCCGCTTTAGCGCCTAACACCTCTTTAACACTTGTATTGTAAGGGCCATCGTTAAAATCTCCCATGGTGATGATTTTTGCATAAGGATCTATAGCTTGCAACGAGTCTATAATCTTTTTATTAAGGGCAGCCGCTTTTTCTCTTTTAAATCTACTTTTTGCTTCCCCACCACTTCTAGAAGGCCAGTGGTTCACAATAAAGTGAATCATATCACCATCTAATTTACCAGAAACCACCAATTGATCTCTTGTTAAAACCCTTTTCTCTGGGTTGTCACTGTAATACATTAATAATTTATGAGAATTGGTGTGGGTAGGTTTAAATAATTCCTTTTGATACAATAAAGCCACATCAATTCCCCTTATATCTGGAGAATCTTTATGAATGATTCCGTAATTATAAGGAAGCATATCTTTCTGGTTGGCTAAGTCTTCTAACACTTTTCTGTTTTCGACCTCGCAAACTCCAACTACTGCAGGCGCATTTTTAGAAACATCAGCTCCAATTTGTGGAATCACATAGGTCATGTTTTTTAATTTTTTCTGATAAACCCCTTCCCTTAGACCTTCACTCATTTCCATAATAGGAGAGTACTCATCTTTGATGGTTTTATCATTCTCTGCATCAAAGAGGTTTTCTAGATTGTAAAAAGCAATGGTGTTTACTTTAAAGTTTTTTTCTTCTTTGCTGCTAGTCTGACTTGTTTGCTGGGTTGACCTACAGCTTACCATAAATAAAATGGCCGCTAAATACAATAGTTTATTCATAATGGTTATATTATTTAAACATCAAATCTCACTCAAAAGAGTTGACAAATTTAGGTTTTATTAAGAAAAAATGTACATTTGTTACTGGAAAATTATGTTTTCTTATCTTAATTAAGTATTAATCAATATTTTAGAAATGAAAAAGGGTTTTATTCTTTTTGCTCTATTACTTTTTTCTGCAATTTCTTTTTCTCAAACGAACATTGTAGGGAGCGTAGTAGGTGCGACAACTAATGAAAATCTGCCTGATGTTGAGGTTGTTATTGAACGTAGTAACCTATCTGCAATGACGAACGCTTCTGGTGAATTTAACTTTAGTGCTTTTGAAGTTCCTCTGGGGGAGCAAATTGTAACTTTCAGCAAGGATGGGTATATCTCTAAGCGGTATCCTATAATTGTGAATGAAAATAAAACCTTAGATTTGGAGGTCATCTCTTTAAAAGTTGACATTAACGAAGAAAATTATCAAATCAATACCATTAGTCTATCTGATAACGAGTTGAGTAGTGACGAAAGTGCAGCCGATAACTTGTCTGGTTTACTGCAAGCCTCAAAGGATGTTTTTTTAAATGCTGCGGCATACGACTTTAGTGCTACCTTCTTTAAGCCTAGAGGATATGATTCTCAATACGGAAAAGTTCTTATTAACGGAATCGAAATGAACAAAATGTATAATGGTAGACCACAATGGGGTAACTGGGGGGGCTTAAACGACGTTATGCGTAACCAAGTATTTACGATGGGACTTTCTGCCAGCGAAAATACATTTGGTGGCTTAGCAGGAACTACCAATGTGATTATGAGAGCTTCTCAATATCAAAAAGGGGGGCGTGTCTCTTACGCTTCTTCTAATAGAAGTTATACTGGAAGAGTAATGGCTTCTTATCACTCTGGTCTTACCGATGGAGGTTGGGCTTATAGCTTTTTAGCTTCTAGAAGATTTGGAGAAGAAGGTTTTAATGATGGTTCTTTATATGATGCCAATTCATTTTTTGCTTCCGTAGAGAAAAAAATCAATGAAAATCATAGTTTAAATTTAACTGCTTTTTATACGCCTAATAGAAGAGGGAAGTCTTCTCCTAATACACAGGAGGCTTTTGACTTAAAAGACATTAGCTATAACTCGTATTGGGGAAAGCAGGATGGAGAAATCAGAAATTCAAGAATTAAGGAGATTGAAGAGCCAGTAATTATGTTAAACCATTACTGGGATATTTCAGATAAAATAAAATTAAATACCAACGTAGCTTACCAATTTGGTAAAACAGGAAATAGTAGATTGGGGTATGATAACGCTCCCAATCCAGATCCTACCTATTACCAAAAATTACCGAGTTACTTTTTAGCAAATCCAAATGGAGCTGACTATGCGGGAGCATACCATGCTACACAATCTTTTCAAAATGACGGACAAATTGATTGGAATGCGATGTACGAAGCGAATATCTTTAGTGGAGGAAATTCTAAATACTACTTATATGAAGATCGTAACGATGATAAGCAGTTAAGTGTGAATACCATTTTAACTTCAGATATTACCAATAACATCACCTTAAATGGATCCTTAGGTTATAAGAGGTTAAGCTCTCATAACTTTGCGAATATGATAGATTTATTAGGAGGAAGTGGGTATTTAGATATTGATACCTTTAATCAAGGAGATGCTGCTCAAAACAACTTAGAGAATCCTAACCGAGTTTTAGGCGAGGATGATACCTTTAAATATAACTATGAGTTAGATGCCTCTGTGTATAATGGTTTTGCTCAGGCTCAATTTAACTATAGTAAAGTTGATTTTTACGTAGGCGCAAATTTAGAAAAAACTACCTACCAAAGAAACGGATTGTATAGAAACGGAAGTTTTGAAAACAACTCTTTAGGCAAAAGTGAAGAACTAGATTTTACTACCTACGGGATAAAAGCAGGCGCAACTTATAAAATTACAGGACGTCACTTAGTAACGCTTAACGCAGCTTACTTTACCGATGCACCAACCTTAAGAAACTCGTTCTCTAACTCTAGGCAAAATAACAGTACAGTTATTGGGCTAGAAGAAGAGACGGTTAAAAATGTAGATTTAAGTTATGTGTTTAGATCTCCTAAGGTGAAAGCTAGACTTACAGGATATTACACTAAAATGGAAGACGCTAGTGAAATTTCATTTTACTATGCAGATGGGATTTCTGGTTTAGGTAGAAATGTAACTACTGCTTTTGTGCAAGAAGTACTAACCAATGTAGACAAAAGACACCTAGGAGCAGAATTGGGAATTGAAGCTCAAGTAACGCCAACGATTAAATTAAAAGGAGCGGCATCTTACGGACAGTATGTGTACGACAATAATCCAGATTTATACCTCACTTCAGATGATTTCCAACAAGAATTAAATTTCGGAAAGTCGTATCTTAAAGATTATAAAATTGCCGGAGGTCCTCAACAAGCTTATCAAATAGGTTTTGAATATAGGGATCCTGATTACTGGTGGTTTGGAGCAACTTCCAACTTCTTTTCTAATGCGTATGTAGATGTTTCTCCCATCACAAGAACTAAGAATTTCTATACAGATTTTGATGGAGCGCCATTTAATGATTACGATCCTGCAGTAGCTAGAGAGTTGTTGAAGCAAGAAAAATTTGATAGCTACATGTTAGTGAATGTAGTAGGAGGGAAATCTTGGAAAATAAATGAGTATTTTGTAGGCTTCTTTGCTACCATCAATAATGTCTTAGATAAAGAATATAAAACAGGTGGTTTTGAGCAGGGTAGAAGTGCGAACTATAGAACCATATCAGAAGACGTGGGGAATCAAAAAAGAGTATTCGGACCTAAGTACTGGTACGGGTATGGAACCACTTATTACTTAAATGTTTACGTTAGATTTTAAAAAATAAAATTATGAAAAATATCAATAAAATTTTTACAGTTAGTTTCCTGTTTCTTGCAGGTTTAGTGGTGACATCTTGTGTGCAAGATGATGATTTTAATACCCCAGAAGTGACTTATGAAGAGCCAAACATAGATGTAAATACAACGATATCTTCGGTTAAAGAGATGTTTGGAGGATTTAATTCAGTGAAGATTGAAGCAGGAGATGATTCAGACCAAGCTTTGTATTTAGAAGCTTATGTAGTTTCTAGTGACAAGTCTGGTAACTTTTACAAGACCATTGTGATTCAAGATAGCCCAGAAAGCCCAGCCGCAGGGATTTCTATTTCTACAGAAGCTACAGACACGTATTTAACCTATGATGTAGGAAGAAAAATCTACTTTAGGGTAGACGGTCTTTACGTTGGGCAGTATGCAGGGTTGCCTACTATTGGAACCGATGAAGGTGCAGATGTAGGGAGAATTGGAGTAGATGAGTTTTATGAGAGAATATTGCGCTCTAATGATAAAGTAGAGATGATTCCTACCGTAATTTCTATTGCTGATATCTCTACTCAATACTTGAATACCTTAGTACAGTTTGAAGATGTACAATTTCCTGAGGGACTTCTAGGGCAGTCTTTTGGAAATGTAGACGATACATTTAGCGTAAATAGAGATATTGAAAACTGTGAAGGAGAAACAACTGTTATGAGAATAAGTGGTTTTTCAGATTTTAAAAATATGGTTTTGCCTGAAGGGAGTGGTTCTTTAACTTCTGTTTTGAGTGTTTTTAATACGACTTACCAATTAACTTTAAGGGATGAGAACGATGTAAATTTTGATGGTGAAAGATGCGAAGAAGATGGAGATGGTGACGGACCAGTGGATACTACAGGAACGGTATCACTTCCTTATAGTGAAGATTTTCAGGCAGAAACTGCGGGAGTAGGAGTGCCGCTTAATATTGATGGTTGGGTAAATGTAAATATCAACGGAGGAGAAAGAGTTTTTGACATTAGAGATTTTGATGGTAATAAATATACACAAACCTCTGCTTTCAATGCAGATGAAAATCCGTATGAAGTTTGGTTGGTAACACCAGGCGTAGATTTAACCACTATATCTTCGGCTACTTTATCTTTTGGTACCAAAGATGGTTATTATAATGGTGAAGCTTTAAAAACATATGTTTCTACTGACTTTACTGGAGATCCTGAAGCAGCTACTTGGGAAGAATTAACAGGTGTTAATTACTCTACGGGAAATGCAGACGGTTATGCAGATAATTTCTTACCCTCTGGTGATATTGACTTATCTGCATACGCAGGACAAGTGGTTTACATAGGTTTTGAATATGCTGGAGGTTCAAGCAGCGTAACTACTACTTACCAGATTGATAATCTTAGCATAACTGAAAACTAGAAGTTTAAACTTCTATATAATTATTCACGAAATACATCACAACAAAAAGTCCGCTTCTGTTTGGAAGCGGACTTCTTGTTCTTATTAAATTCAATTGACTTATAGTTTGAGAACAGTTAATTAAACCCGTTGTGCATTTTAAATAATACTGATTTTTATGTTATTGATGTTTCTATTAAATATAAATCTATTGATA
>NZ_JAVHUL010000068.1 GCF_031085155.1 Mesonia profundi
TGTTTTTTTGCCATAATTTAAATCTATAAATATTTATGGACTCTAAAAAATCGTCACATCAAAGGTAGACACTCCAACACTTATGGGCGGGCCTGCCCGAACACTTATGGGCGGGCCTGCCCGAACACTTATGGGCGGGCCTGCCCGAACGGAACGGGCGGGAAATCTCTTATTTCCAAAACGAAAAGATGCTTCGTTTCGCTGCGCTTCACTCTGCATGACAACAGGCAAGTGTCATTTCGTTGAAAGAAGAAATTAATGAAATGATACTTTAGATTTTTTTAACATTCAAGTTCATTTTTAATTTTTAATATTGCAGCATGATTTTGTCCCCACATCTAAAACAGCGCCTTTCCATAGTTTTTCTATTGGCTTTTGTGAGCTTAAAAGCGGGGGCATTACATAGTTTGGTGCATGCAGACGATATCAACGATGCCCAAGAATGTGTGTGGTGTCATTTATCGGCAACCGATAAGCACACACCAATCATCGCTGCGGAAGATTTCCATGAAATCAGTCCGTTGCTCTTACACCACATCGCTAACGAAGTTCAAATTACGTACCGTTCGTTAGCCTCTACCAAGACTCCGGTATGTCTTATCTTCAATAAACCCCCACCTTTTTTTACCGCCTAGTCTTTTTTTCTTACTTAATTTCATTTAGTGTTTCAACATCTTATGATGGATGAGGTACAAAATAATTTACAGGATGATGAAATTATAGGATATTCATTTTTTCCCAGCTAGCATAAATTTTATCTAAAAGCTTAATCGTGTACATACTTATTACTAGCGTTAGTACTGTTTAATCGTTGATAAGTATGCTCACAATGATGGTTAAGTTTTGCTTGGTTTTCAAAATGATAAACGTAATTTTTTATACCTCATAGTGGCGGATTTCCAAATAAAAATTTGCTTGACTTTGTAAATAACGAAGTACTAAAAAATGAGTTAAGATGTATTCTAACTTACAAGGATGGGATGATCCCTGTTGCAAGTGCTAGAATTAACATAGAGCTTTGTGAATGAAAATTAGGCATCATAGCTTTCCATACATCAATAAAATAATTTAAGATCGACTTCCATCTAAGAGTGAAAGAAGCTACTCTTTGATCGTTTTTTAAAACTTAATACTCCATACATGAAATTACTGCGTTTCCTCCTTATATGCTTTTTCGCTTTACAAGCTTTTAAAGCTTACAATCAAGAATATTCCGTTAAGGGAACTATTATAGATTCTCTGGGGACCCCTATAGAGGGAGCTCATGTCCATACGTCTAAAATTTTTACTTTAAGTCAAGCCGATGGAAGTTTTCACTTGTCTAACTTATTAAAAGGGGCACATCAAATACAGGTGTCTTATATGGGTTATGTCACCGTAGACACTTTAGTGAAGCTTTCAAAAGATATGACTTTCAACTTTAAATTAAAAGCAGACACTTCCACCTTAGGAGAAGTGCTTATCAAAACTTCTTCCGTAGAAAAAACCACTGTAAGCCGAGAATTGGTCAATCAAGAATACCTTCAAAAAGAATTTACAGGTTCTTTGGCGAAAAGCTTAGAAAAACTACCCGGCTTGAACGCTATGGAAATTGGCGCAGGAACCTCTAAACCCATTATAAGAGGATTGGGGTTAAACCGAGTAGCGGTTGCTGAAAACGGAATAAAACAAGAAGGCCAACAGTGGGGAGCAGATCATGGCTTAGAGTTAGATGGCTTATCGATAGAAAATTTAGAAATTCTCAAAGGCGTAGGCGCCATTGAGTATGGTAGTGACGCTATTGGTGGGGTGATTAAAATAAATAATACCAAAAAGCCGAGCGAAAAAGGCCTTTCAGGTCATATCACTGCCTTAGGGAAATCGGTAAATAACACCATAGGATCATCGCTCAATTTAAATTATAGAGGAGACAAATTTTTCTATAAACTAAAACTTACGGGAATGGAGTACGGAGATTATTCCTTACCTACCGATACCATTTCGTACCTTAACTTTAAGATGCCCGTCTATGACGAAAAGCTCAAAAATACTGCAGGGAAAGAATTAGATATGTATGCTCAAGTAGGGTATATGGGAGAAAAAGTAGAATCTCTACTTAGTGTGAGTAATGTGTATCAAAAATCAGGTTTTTTCCCAGGCGCGCATGGAATTCCTTCGGTAGATAGGGTACGTCCAGATGGCGATACCAGAAATATAGGCTATCCTTACCAACGTGTCAACCATTTTAAAGTGATCAACAATAATAAAATCTATTTTGAAGAAGATTACCTAGAAATTTTATTAGGCTATCAAGAGAATAAGCGGCAAGAGTGGAGTTTATTTCATACCCATTATGCCAACCAACAACCGCCAGTAGTAGATCCTAATTTAGAGTTGAACTTTGAGTTAGCTACCTACGATGCACAAGCAAAATACACCAAAAGATTTTCTAATCAGCATACCACTTCTGTAGGGATTCAGGCCAAATGGCAAGAGAATAGGATAGACGGATTTAATTTTTTACTTCCTCAATATACCAGTAATAACTTTGCGGCATTTGCCACACACGAGTTTAAATACAGCAAAAAGCTGTTGTATAGTTTTGGGATGAGGTACGATCAAAACAGCATTGATATAGATAGACACTATGATCCTACCCTGTACGAATATTTAATAAATGCCGGGCAAAGTGAAGAGGAAGCTACAGCTTACGCGGAAAGAAGTCCGCAGGTGGATAAAGATTTTGGTAGCTTTAATGTGATGGCAGGCGTGCGCTATGAGTTGACGCCAAAATGGACGCTCAATGCGAATGCGGGAACCAATTTTAGAATCCCCACAGCCATAGAGCTTGGAGCCAACGGAATTCACCACGGCTCATTTAGACACGAGCAAGGCGATGTAAATTTAGATCCAGAAAAAGGCTGGGTAGCCGATGCCAAATTATCGTTTAAAGACAAGAGCTTTTCTTGGGCAGTGAATCCGTATGCGTATTATTTTACCAATTACATTTTTTTAAAACCTACGGGAAATTTTTCGGTATTGCCACATTCGGGTCAATTGTTTAAATACACGCAATCAGAAGCCCTTCTTTCTGGGGTTGAAGTGGAAGTAGAAAAAACATTCTTCTCCAAATTGAGAACCTTAGCTGTAGCAGAATACCTTTACAATAAGCAAATCACTTCAAACCGTTCTAGGAATTACCCTTTACCTTTTACACCAGCTAATAATTTGTTTTTAGAAACAGGGTATACCTTGTGGCAAGAGAATAAAACCTTTCAAGCGGTAGAAGTATACCTCAACGCGCGCTTAGCGATGAAGCAAGATCAAATAGCTCAGGGAGAAGAAGTAACTCCAGGTTATGAGCTTTTTGGAGCAGGGGTGAGTGGAAGCATCCACATACAAAATGTAGAGGCTAGGTTTAACCTTCAGGTCACCAATCTATTTAATACTAAATATTTTAATCACACGAGCTTCTATAGGCGATTAGAGATCCCAGAAATGGGGAGAAATATTCAACTTAATTTGACTATTCCTTTCGGAAATCGTTCATGAAACTCCTCAAGCAACATATCAGTATAGGCTTAACTATCGTTTTTTTAACGGTACAATTCATCACGTCTATACATTATGTTTGGGGGACTCACCTTCCCGTATCTAAGTCAAAAGTACACCAAGAGCATATTACTTCCACCTCTTTAAAGATAGGACATCATTGTGATCACCTTCACTTCCAACATCACGAGCTCTTCTTTGTAGAAAACGAGATGGATGTAGGCTTTAAAAATTTAAGTTTTGTTTATCAAAACTCTTATTATTTGGATAGCCCCAAACAAGAATGGAAATTTATATTTTATTCCAGAGGACCTCCCCAAAAGCAATGGATCAGAAACATAAAAGAAACATATGCCTATAAATTGGGCTAAAGAATAAACATAAAAAATAATAAAAATGAAGAATTATAAAATAGTTACCTTAATCGCTTTAGTAAGCATTTTCTTTACCGCTTGTAGCAGCGATGATGATAATGGAGGCTTAGACAACCAAGCGCCTGTCATTACGATCAATGAACCTACAGCAGAAGAAGCGTTTAGTGTAGGAGGAGAAGTACATTTAGATATCGATGTAGAAGATGATAGAGCGTTGGCTTCTTATAAGATCGATATCCATAATAATTTTGATGGACACGATCATGGAAGACCTAGCAGCACTACGAATGTAGAACCTTGGTCGCTTTCTCAAACTTTCGAAATTGAAGCAGGGAATACCAGTTTTAACATACACGATCATTTAGAAATACCAGAAAACATCGCAGAAGGCGAATATCATTTAGGGATTTTTGTGGTAGATGCTGCAGGAAATCAAAGTGAAGCCTTTGTAGAGATTATTGTAGGAGAAGCTCATGGTGATGAAGACCATGGAATGAGTATAGAAAATATTTCTGTTAACAAGGTTACCGCTGGAGAAGTTTTAGAAGTTCATGCAGACCTTCAAGCAGAACACGGTATTCAAACCGTATCTATGGAGATTCATGGGCACGACTTAACTCCGACAGGAGATCAAATCGCTTGGGAATTAGACCAAAACTATGAAACGTTTAGTGGAAGTACGGCAGAGCTTGATGATGCTATTTTAGTACCAGCCAATGCTGCTCCAGGAGATTATCATATGACTATTGTAATTATAGATGAAGATGGAAACTCGTATGCACAAGGAGTGCATTTTGAAGTAATGTAAATTTTTTAAAAAGTGATATCACAAAGAGACTATTTAAAAGTCATTCTAAGGCCTTTAAGTTTTTATGAATAATAAAAGCATATAGTCAGAAGATATACTGAAAACCCTGCGTTCATCGTGGGGTTTTTCTTTTTCAAAGAAGCTAGAAAATAGAACCTAGAATCTAGATCCAAGACCAAAGACTCTTTGAATCACGACGCTTAGACTCAGGACTAGTTTTCTGTCATTTCGACGAAGAGCCTGCCCGACTAGTCATTCAGGCGGGCCTGCCCGACTAGCATTCAGGCGGGCCTGCCCGAACATCTATGGGCGGGCCTGCCCGACTAGCATTCAGGCGGGCCTGCCCGACTAGCATTCAGGCGGGCCTGCCCGACTAGTCATTCAG
>NZ_JAVHUL010000069.1 GCF_031085155.1 Mesonia profundi
GACTCTCATCTCAATTACAGTTTTGTTGTTCCTACATTTATCACTAAATTGTATCCCGAAGCAACACAGGACACACAGCCAGATGGCTAACACCGTATATAATTTATTGCTAGTTCTTGCCTACTTACGAAAATCCTCGCGGATTTTCTATTCGGTTTTTATTTGCTAAATTAGGTGCTTAAACACGCAACAAACCATATACAACAACGTTAGCTGCAACCTAAAAAAAACCACCGAACAATAAATGCGTAAACTATTTCAAATATTCAGAGTTGACAAATCAGAAGCAAAAAAGATTTCTGAACAACCTGACGAACCACATAATCACGATTTCGAGGAATTGTTGATAGGAATAGACGGAGAGCTGGAACATTTCATAGATTTTGATTCTACGAAAACCCAAGCACCTTTTGTTAGTTTTATATCCAAAGGAAAAGTACATCGATTGATACCAAGAATATTTAATGGCAAATGCGATATTTGGGCAATCCGTTTCAAAAGTGAATTTATTCCAGAAACCACGTTTCAGCTGTATTCTTTTTATCACGACCAAGCCAACATAAAATTAGAAAAAGGACCTTGTTTTCAAAGATTGGTTGACTTATGTAAGATGATGTCTGCTGAAACAAATCAAGAAACCCCTAATTATGCTATCATAAAACAACTATTGAGCGTTCTGTTTACAATGATAGAAGCTGAAAGGAAAAAGTCAGAGCCACAAAATGAAACTACACAAAAAACACAGCACATTTCTTTTGGAAATTTTCTGAACATTCTTGAAGAAAATTATCGAAGACCAGTTGGCGTGGAATTCTATGCGGAAAAACTATTTATGTCATCAAGAAATTTGAATCTAATTTGCCAAAATATTTTAGAGCAAAGTGTTTCTGAAATAATCGAAACCCGTAAATTGATTGAAGCAAAAAACCTATTGATTTCCACCGAAAAAACTATTTCTGAAATTGCCTACGAATTGGGGTATAACGAAAACTCATACTTCTCTAATGTGTTCAAAAAGAAGGCTGGACAATCGCCAACTGAATTTAGGGACGATATGCAAAAAAGGCTCACTTCCTAAATTTACAACTCAACTACCGCATAGTGTAATTCAAAACATAAGCCTTGTTGCTAATTTTGTAATCAAATAACAATTCAATAGAATTTAAATTTAATGATTATGAAAAAAGTAATGTATTTATTAGCAATAACCTTTATAACTATAGGTTCATACGCACAGACCCAATGGAAAGTAGACCCTTACCATTCATCCTTAAATTTTAATATTTCCCACTCTGGAATTAGCCTTGTAAACGGGAAGTTTTTAGAATACACAGGAAACTTAACTAAAAACGGAGAAGCTCTTAACGATGCAAGTTTCGATTTTACTGTTGATGTAAAAAGTATAAACACCAATGTAGAAAATAGAGACAATCACTTAAGAAGTGCTGATTTTTTTGAAGTTGAAAAGTACCCTAATATGACTTTTAAGAGTAATAAAATTTTAGCAACAGATAAACCAGACCATTATTTACTATATGGTAAGCTCACCATCAAGGATGTTGCGAAAGATGTGATTTTTAATGTAAATTTTGGAGGAATTGCCAAGAGCGACAAAGAGGAAAAGTTAGGTATGAAAGCTGAAACAATCATCAATAGGATTGATTATAATATTGATTATGACCCAACAGCTGTTGGCATTGGAAAAGATGTAACCATAGTAGTCAACTTACAGTTTGCCAAGCAGTAATATTTTTTAAAATTATTTATAAAAGAATTAAAACTTAATAAAAATGAAAACAACAAAATGGGCAATAGACCCAACACACAGCGAAATCACTTTTAAAGTAAAACACTTAATGATTTCTAACGTCAACGGAGAATTCAAAACTTTTCAAGCAAATATTGATGGTGAAGATTTTACAAAATCAACAATTTCAGCAAACATTGATGCAAGTTCCATATCTACTAATAATAACGATAGAGACACGCACCTAAAAAGCCCTGACTTCTTTGAAGTAGAAAAATACCCAGAAATTACATTTGTAAGCACTTCAATCAAAAAAGTAGATGATGATGAATTCAAATTAGTAGGCGACCTTACAATTAAAGGAACCACTAAAGAAATCACGTTAGATACCGAGTTTGGAGGTTTTATGAAAGACCCTTACGGAAACGAAAAAGCAGGTTTTTCCATAAATGGCAAACTGAACCGTAAAGACTTTGGTCTTAATTGGAATGCTGCCTTGGAAGCAGGTGGAGTAATGGTCGGAAATGAAATAAAAATTAATGCAGAAGTTCAATTTGTAAAACAATAAAAAAATGAAACAGTTAATTAAAAAGAGCTTTAGCTCTAACACCACACAGAATAACATATCCATAGCATTGTTGATACTTCGAGTTACAATTGGAGGAATGATGTTGACACACGGTTTAGGAAAACTAACAATGCTATTTGGTAACGATCCAATACAATTTGCAGACCCTATGGGTGTTGGTTTAACAGCATCCTTGGCACTTGCAGTCTTTGCCGAAGTATTCTGTTCACTCTTTTTGATTCTTGGAGTAGCAACACGGTTTTCAGCCATATCTTTAAGTATAACAATGTTTATTGCTGCATTTATTGTGCACGCAAATGATGATTTTGCAGTTAAAGAAATGGCATTACTTTATCTTTTAATTTATGTAGTGCTTGCAATTGTTGGAGCAGGAAAATATTCAATCGATAATTGGTTGAGCAAAAAAATATAACGATATGAGTAAACCAGCCCCACAAACACTACAGGTCATATACAAAGAGCAAATTTCATTACATATGATACGTTTGAAATTATATGGAAAACACATAAATGAAAATATACAATGGCAACCGGGATGCTATGTAAAGCTTGTTATCCCTAACGCATTATCTTCAGATGAAAAGCCGAAATTGAGAACGTATACAGCCAAAAGTTACAACCCGAATGAAAAAGTTTTTACCATTGATTTTGCCATCCATCAACCAGCGGGACCAGCGACCGATTGGGCGATAAATGCATCAGTTGGTGACGAGATTGATTTGTTGGGACCTGGTGAACTTAAAATAAATTCCGCAGAAGGCGATTGGTACGTTTTTGCTGCTGATATGTCTGCACTTCCAGCGGCAATTTCTGTAATGGAATCTTTATCTGCGGATGCAAAAGGATATGCGTTATTAGAAATAATGGATGAAGGAGACAAGCAGAATATCTCAATTCCTAAAAATATTGAAGTGCAATGGTTTATTCATCCAAATCCAACAATTAAAAGCAATCAGCAATTAGATGCATTAAAAATAATAAAACATTTAGAAGGCGTTCCCAATATTTTTGTAGCCGGCGAATTGAGTACCATCAGAGAAATAAAAAGCTATCTACAAGGCGAAGAACGTTTTAATAACGCTATTACCTACATAAGTTCTTACTGGAAAATAGGACTGAAAGAAGAGGAACACAAACATGCAAAAATGGAAAATCCCTAATTTCAAAATTTCCAAAGTAGTTGGGTAAAGTTAGTTACATAAAATGAATAGAAAACAATTTTTAAAATCTATGGCATATTTGCCTTTAATACCTTACAGTATGAATTTAAAAGATTTAAATAAAATGACTTCAAAAATGAGTAACACAAGCAAGATGCCTGTGTTATTTCTTGGTCATGGCAGTCCTATGAATGCCATTGAAGAAAACGAATTTGTTTTAGCATTCAAAAAACTGGGTGAAGAACTTATAAGACCAAATGCTATTCTTTGTATTTCGGCACATTGGGAAACCAAAGGAACATTTGTAACAGCAATGCAAAATCCACCGACAATACACGATTTTGGTGGTTTTCCACAAGCATTGTTTGATGTTCAATATCCAGCACCAGGAAGTCCAGAATTAGCAAAAGAAACTAAAAAAATTATTACCAAAACAGAAGTTGGATTAGACGATAAATGGGGACTCGACCACGGAGCTTGGAGCGTGATTAAACATTTATATCCAAATGCGGATATTCCTATAATACAAATGAGTATAGACTATTCGCAACCAGCAAAATATCATTATGAATTGGCAAAAGAAATAAGTAGTCTTCGTCAAAAAGGAATCTTGATTATTGGAAGTGGAAATATGGTTCATAATCTTCGTATGGTAGCTTGGAAAAAATTAAACGAAGAATATGCTTTCGATTGGGCAACAGAAGCAAACGAAATGATGAAAAGTCACATTTTAAGTGGAAACCATCAAAAACTTATTGACTTTAAATCGCAAGGAAAAGCATTTGATTTAGCCATCCCAACACCCGAACATTATCTGCCATTGCTTTACACATTGGCATTGAAAGAAGAAAATGAAAAAGTAACATTGTTTAACGACAAATCTGTTGGTGGTTCAATGTCTATGACTTCTTTAAAAATAGAATCTAATTGACGTGCGGAAAAAAGTAGAGTAGGTAAAGGGGAATCTCACCCCTAAACCTCTCACAGAACCGTACGTGATACTCTCGCATCATACGGCT
>NZ_JAVHUL010000007.1:0-23115 GCF_031085155.1 Mesonia profundi
ATCTGAGGACATAGAAATCTTTATTTCAAAGTTCCCTAATTTTTAGTTACTCCACAACTTTTTGTGTTGAGCCGTTTATTCTTGGTAAATTCTACTACCTTTCCATTCTATTTTAAACCTAAAGTATTCCAAGAGATTTCTTAATTGAACTTGGATGAAAGGATTGAACTAAAACTTTTAATATGATTGCTGAAGAATTGTTATTAGAATTTGGAGCCGAAGTGATCACCTACGCCAAAGAAGACTATCTTTTTGAGGAAGGTAAAAAAGCGCATTACTATTTTCAGGTGAAGAGCGGAGAAGTTAAAATGAACAACATTAATGCCCAAGGAAAAGAGTTTATCCAAAGTATCTTTTCTTGTCCGCGTAGCTTCGGTGAACCACCTCTTTTTTCAGACATTCCCTATCCTGCCAATGCGATAGCAGTGACTAAAGCAGAGGTTTATCGGCTTAAAAAAGAAGTGTTTCTAGAACTTTTATTAAACTATCCCCAAGTACATCTAAGTGTCACTCGCGGGATGGCAAAACGTCTTTACTACAAGGCTATTATGGCTTCAGAAATCTCTTCAGAAGATCCAGAACACCGCATCCTTACCTTGCTCGATTACCTCAAGGAAGATGTACATCAACTTACCGAGCCATTTTCTTTTAAAGTCAACCTTACCCGTCAACAAATTGCCGACTTATCTGGCTTGCGCGTAGAAACTGTTATTCGTGCCACAAAATCCCTAGAAAAGAAGGAAGAGCTTAAAATTAAAAATCGAAAACTCTATCGCTAATATTTTAAATTTATGACTTAGGTCATAAATCATGACCTCTGCTCTGCGTTACCTTTGTGGTATCAAATTTAAAAGCAAAGAATATGAGTCTGTATCATAAAGCATTAGTAGATTTTGAGAAAATGTATTATGCACACGCCACTTTGGGAATTATTCTCTCTAGTTGTTTGGGAGGAGCTGCAGCGATGCTTATATTAATGAGTGGTCACGGAGTTTCACAAATGATTCAGTTATTTATTGTCACCACGGTTTGTATGGGCTTTAACACAACCGTTTTAGCTTGTTTAAAATCTAAAATTGTATTTAACAGTCTTATTACAAGTATTTTGGTGTGCGTATTTTTTATTACATACCACATCATTATCCTTTAAATAAGTTTTTTATGTATTTCCGTCAAGCGGAATGGAGAGAAACTTAGTTTAAAATTCAAGTCTATTTTGAATATGAAGACCAAAATTGAATCGATAACGGAGGTGAAAAAACTGGTAGATGTTTTCTACGAAAAAGTAAGGCAAGACCAGGTATTAGCTCCTATTTTTAATGAAATTATTCAAGATCAATGGCCAGAGCATTTGGCTAAAATGTACCGTTTTTGGCAAACTATTTTATTAAAAGACCTTACCTATAAAGGGGCTCCTTTTATACCTCATTTAAAAATGGATTTAGAAGGAAAGCATTTTAAACTCTGGTTAGGGCTTTTTAATGAAACCTTAGATGAGAATTTTATAGGCGACACGGCAGAAGAAGCACGATGGAGAGCAGCAAAAATGGCCGAAATGTTTGAAATGAAAATTAATTTTCACCGAGAAAATAATACGAAACCTTTATTCTAAAACCAAAACTTATGACTATTTCAAAAGACCAACACGTAGGAGAGCTCGTTGCGCAAGATTATAGAATGGCGCAAATTTTTAAAGACCATAAAATAGATTTTTGCTGTAATGGAGATCGCTCTCTGACTGCCGTTTGCGAAAAGAAAAATATTTCTGTTGACCAACTTGTAGAAAAACTAGAAAACGTATCTTCTCAAAAAGATGCAGAGAACATCAATTTTGATGTTTGGCCTTTAGATTTACTCGCAGATTATATCCAGAAGACGCATCACCGTTACGTAGAAAAGCAAAGTATCGTTTTAAAAGCGTATTTAGACAAGCTTTGTAAAGTTCACGGCAATCAACATCCAGAGCTTCATGAGATTAAAAGCTTATTTAGCGATTCGGTAGGAGAGCTAGCAGCACATATGAAAAAAGAGGAGTTGATTCTATTCCCATTTATCAAAAAAATGAACACTGCCAAAGATACGCAACAAGCCATGCCGCAAGCTTCTTTCCAAACCGTAGAGAATCCTATCGAGATGATGATGCATGACCACGATGCCGAAGGAGAGCGTTTTAGAAAAATTGCTGAGTTAAGCGATGATTATACGCCTCCAGCAGATGCTTGTCAAACTTACCGCGTTACCTTTAGCCTCTTGGAGGAATTTGAAAACGACTTGCATAAACACATTCATTTAGAAAATAATATGTTATTCCCTAAAGCCATAGCCTTAGAAAAGGAAAGCCTTACAGCAGTTTAAACTAGCAATCTTAGCAAAAAAGCCCGGTAAATCGGGCTTTTTTTTTGTTGAAGAGATTCTTTAATTTTTATTCAATCCTTATGCCCTAAAAAGCCTAGGATAAGCCCCTGAAACAAGCCCGCACTAAGGGTGCGGAAAGGTTCAGGATGACAGTTCTTATTTTTTCTTTTATCTATATTCTTTTGTCTAAGATCTATTTCATCTTTTCACTTTTAATTTTCCTCTATTTTTATTCACCTACAACTCGTTTCCTCTGTTAATTTGACAAAATAAATTCTATCTTTGCACCCCGTAAAAAAGACTGTATTTCATGAAAATTTCATACAACTGGATTAAGCAATTTATAAAAACTGATTGGGACGCCGAAAAAACTGGTGAACTCCTAACTGATTTAGGCCTAGAAGTAGAAGGTATTGATAACTTTGAATCTGTAAAAGGCGCTTTAGAAGGTATTGTGGTAGGTCACGTACTTAGTTGTGTTCCTCATGAAAATGCAGACAAATTAAAACTTACTAGCGTTGATATAGGAGAAGCAGAACCGGTACAGATTGTATGTGGCGCACCTAATGTGGCTGAAGGACAAAAAGTTCCTGTAGCCACCATTGGAACTACGCTTTACGATGAAAAAGGGGAAGCTTGGGCAATTAAAAAAGGAAAGATAAGAGGCGAATATAGCTTCGGGATGATTTGCGCCGAAGATGAATTAGGATTAGGAAAAGGCCATGACGGCATTATGATTTTAGAAGAATCCTTAGTGCCTGGAACTCCGCTCAACACGGTTTTTGAAGTAGAAAAAGATCACGTATACGAGATAGGTTTAACGCCTAACCGCGCCGATGCGATGAGTCATTTTGGGGTAGCGAGAGATTTAAAAGCAGGATTTTTACAAAGTGAAATCAATACCAGTTTAGATACGCCTTCTGTAAGTAGCTTTCACGTAGAAAATAGAAGCAAAAGAATTCAGATTGAAGTAGAAAACTCAGATTTGGCACCACGATATTGCGGAGTGACAATTTCTGGAATTAAAGTTGCTCCTTCTCCGCAATGGCTTCAAAACAGGTTGAAAGCCATAGGAATTACCCCTAAAAATAACGTAGTAGACGCCACCAATTATGTGTTGCACGAATTGGGCCAGCCACTACACGCCTTTGATGCCGAAAGTATTATTGGAGGTAAAATCAAAGTAAAAACACTTACTAAAGGAACTAAATTTACTACTTTAGATGAAGTAGAAAGAGAATTGCACGAAGATGATCTAATGATTTGTGATCAAGAGAAACCGCTTTGTTTTGCGGGAATCCTTGGCGGATTACATTCTGGCGTTAGCGAAAAAACTACTTCTATCTTTTTAGAAAGTGCTTACTTTAATCCTATAAGCATTAGAAAAACGGCCAAAAGACACGGTTTAAATACCGATGCTTCGTTTCGTTTTGAAAGAGGAATTGATCCTAATATTACAGAGTATGCGCTAAAAAGAGCCGCCTTATTGATTCAGCAAACGGCAGGAGGTTATGTGACTAGCGACCTTGATGATTTTTACCCTAAGAAAATAGAAGATTTTCAGGTATTTTTAACCTTCAAAAAAATCAATCAATTAATAGGACAAGAAATTGATCCTGGAACCATAAAATCTATTTTGGCTTCCTTAGACATTCGCGTGAACAATGTGACCGAATCTGGCTTAGGACTTACCATTCCAGCTTATCGCGTAGACGTACAACGAGAAGTGGATGTGATTGAAGAGATTTTAAGAGTTTACGGATATAATAATATTGAGTTTAGCGAAAAATTAAATGCTTCCATCTCTAACTCTACCCGATTTGAAGATTACAGACTTCAAAGTGTAATCGCCAATCAATTAGTAGGACAAGGCTTCTATGAAATGATGGCCAATTCTCTAACGAAAGACTATTCCGCGTTAAGCGACACCATTAAAAAAGAGTATAACGTAAAAATTTTAAACCCTCTAAGTCAGGATTTGGGTGTGATGCGACAGTCTTTACTCTTTAGTGCTTTAGAATCTACTGCTTACAACCTTAACCGTAAAAATGAGAATTTAAAACTGTTTGAATTTGGTAAAACCTACCATAGTTTTCCTAACGGAAGAGAAGAACACAAGCATTTAACCTTGTGCCTTAGCGGAAATAAAAACAAGGAACGCTGGAACAGCCCCGCACAAAAAAACGATTTCTTCTATGCCAAAGGAAGCATTCAAAGCATTTTGGAACGTTTAAATCTTGCGGAAGGAATAAGCTATCAACCAGTAAGGAATTCAATTTTCTCTGAAGGATTACAACTTAGCTACCAAAAAAAGAAGTTGGCAGAATTTGGCGTGGTTAAAAAATCGATTTTAAAGAATTTCAGTATTGATCAAGAAGTAATTTTTGCAGATTTTGATTGGACGACGGTGATTGAAATGTCAAAAAATAAGGAAATTAAATTTCAGCCTATTCAAAAATACCCTTCCGTAAGAAGAGATTTTGCCTTGTTAATAGATGAGAATGTTAGCTTTAATGATATTTATGAAATTGCTCATAAAACCGAAAGAAAACTCTTAAAAGATGTGGATCTTTTTGATGTGTACCAAGGAAAGAATCTACCAGAAGGAAAGAAAAGTTATGCGGTAAGTTTTATCTTCCTAGATGAACACAAAACCCTCACCGACAAGCAAGTGGATAAAACCATGTCTAAACTCCAGCAACAATTTGAGAAGCAACTGGGTGCAGAATTGCGTTAATCGACAAGAGAAAATAGATCATAGATATTAGAATATAGACTCTAGACAAAAAAAACTTCATTTAACTCATAAACTGTAATTGTAAAACGCTAGTGCGCTCTTGAAATTTCCAAATTCTCCAATGGTATGAACTTAAGAACCGCGAGGGTTTGATAGATATCACTAAAAAAAGCCTATTTCTCACGAAATAGGCTTTTTTTTGGTCTAATCTTGTTGTTTTAAGGTAATAAAACGGTATCGATCACGTGAATCACTCCGTTAGATTGCATTACATTAGCTATCGTAACCATCGCAGTATTTCCGTTATTATCAGAAATCTGCACAGATTTACCATCCATCCAAGCGGTTAATGTTTCTCCATTAACTGTTTTGATTTTTGATTTCCCTCCATCTTTTTTAATCATTTTCATAAGATCTTTTGCACTCCATTTTCCTGCCACTACATGATAGGTAAGCACAGCCTGCAACTTGGCTTTGTTTTCTTTCATCAATAATTGGTCTACCCTTCCTTTAGGTAGTTTATCAAAAGCTGCATTGGTGGGCGCAAAAACCGTAAATGGTCCTTCACCTTGTAAAGTTTTTACTAAATCTGCTGCTTTAACTGCTGCGACCAAGGTGGTATGATCTTTTGAGTTCACTGCATTCTCTACAATATTTTTAGAAGCATACATTTTTGCACCGCCTACCATTTTGGTTTGCGCAATAGAATTAAACCCCGTAAATAAAGTAATTGCTAAAACAAATACCGATAATCTTTTTACATTTTTCATAATCATTAGTTTTTTATTGATTTCTAATATAAACGTGGATGCTTCTGTTCTGGATTTAAAATTAGCTGGGTTTGGCAAGAGTTTAACAAAATAGTGGTGAGTGGTGAGTGGTGAGTGGTGAGTAAAAATAGAGCATCGAAAATAGACAAGAGATGTTAAATAAAAGTAATTGTCATTCAACCTATAAATTTAACTCGTAAAAATGCTGGTGCACTCCCGAATCCAACAGAGTATCTCGTTTCATGAATTAGAGAGATTCACAAGTTGATGCGCGATTTCATCGCGTTCCAGGAATTAGTTAACATTTACAAGAATGACAAGTCGAGAGTGAAAAACTTCTTTTCTGCTATAATTTTCTCAAAAACAGCAGTCGTAAGTTTTCCTTTCAGTTTTATTCAGTTATCTTTAAGAAAAAGAAAAATTATGAGCGATTCAGAATATGTAAACATTTACACCGGTACCGAAGTAAATATACAATACTTACAAAGTGTATTGGATAAAGCAGGAATTTCTTCCATCGTAAAAAACAATCACGAATCTGGAGTTCGAAGTGGTTTTTATGGAGGCGATGCGATGCAAGTACAACTCTTAGTACACGTAACACATCAACCCGAAGCCGAGAAGCTAGTAAAGGCTACTTTCGACAACTAAAAAAAGCCCGATGAATCGGGCTTTTTTTATATGATTAATTCTTAATCTCTATTTAAAAGATGTGACACCAAACTTTCCTGCTTCTGCTTTTGCACTTGCAGCCCATTGAGTTAGGTTATTGATACGCGTATCGTTAGAAGGGTGTGTACTTAAAATTTCTGGAGGTCCTTGCCCCCCACTATTGGCTTTCATTCGTTGCCAAAGTTCTGCAGCTTCATCTGGATTATATCCCGCAATCGCCATAATGGTCAACCCAATTTTATCGGCTTCGGTTTCATGACTTCTACTAAAAGGCAACATAGCTCCTACTTGAGAACCCACACCATATAAAGTATTAAATAAAGCCCCGGTTTGTTCGTCTACTCCCGCAGCTTGTGACCCCACCGCAGTAGCCACCGCTCCTACTTGTTGCAATTGTCCGGCACTCATACGTTGTTGTCCGTGGTTTGCCAAAGCGTGCGCCACCTCGTGTCCCATCACCACAGCCAAACCTGTTTCGTCTTGAGTAATAGGCAAAATTCCTGTATACACTACAATTTTACCTCCTGGCATACACCAAGCGTTGACTTGATCGTCTCTCACCAAATTATATTCCCAACGGTAATCATCCAAATATCCTTGGTAACCATTGGCATTTAACCAACGCTCTGATGCTTTAGCTATTTTTTGACCTACGCTTCTTACCATATTAGCTTCAGAAGTTCCTGTCTCTACATTATTATCTGTAAGAAATTCATCATATTGCGCAAATGCCATAGGCAGAATCTGTGAATTAGGTACTAAAGCTAAGGTCTTCTTTCCGGTAAATGGATTTTGACTACAAGAAAACAGCAATAAAACCGTTGATGTAATCAATACTATATTTTTTGTTTTCATAAGGCTCCGTGTATTTTTAGATGGTTAAAACTACAAAAAGCAAGCCTTACTTTTTAAAAATTTATCACCGCTTTAACACTTGGAAGTTAAAATACTGGCAAGGTCTTTGTAATTTTAACTGAAAAAAGTTATGAAAAATATTTTTTTACTTATCGCTTGCGCTGGTCTGTTATTTAGTTGTGATTCTAACGCACAGAAGAAATCGAAAGAAGAACAATTCCCTGTTCAAAAAACAGAGAAGCAATGGAAAAAAGAACTTTCTCAAGAACAGTACAATGTCTTACGACAAGCTGGAACAGAGAGACCTTTTTCTAGTCCCTTAAATGACATAAAAGAAGCAGGAACCTTTTTATGTGCCGCTTGCGAAAATCCTCTTTATGTTACCAAAAATAAATTTAAAAGCGGGACAGGATGGCCTAGTTTTGACCAACCTATAGAAGGAGGAGTATTCTTCTCTACAGATAATAAATTGGGATATACGAGAAACGAAGTGCTTTGCGCTAATTGCGGCGGACATATAGGACATGTTTTTGATGATGGACCCAAAGAAACAACCGGAAAAAGATTTTGTATGAATGGGGATGCAATGACTTTTGTACCCACTAAAAAATAAATTAAAGATGAAAAAATATAGCATAGAGAAATCAGAAGAAGAGTGGAGAAACCAACTTTCTGAAGAACAATATAGAGTTCTAAGACAAAAAGGGACCGAAGCTCCTCACACCGGTAAATATAATTTGCATTTTGATGATGGTGCCTACCGTTGCGCAGCTTGTGACGCCAAATTATTTGAAAGCGAAGCCAAATTTAAAAGCAATTGCGGTTGGCCTAGTTTTGATCAAGCCATAGAAGGCAGCATAGAGTTTGTAAAAGATGCTACCTTCGGAATGATTCGTACCGAAGTTTTATGCGCCAATTGCGGCGGACACGTAGGACATGTTTTTGATGACGGCCCAACAGAAACTGGAGAACGCTTTTGTGTGAACTCTGCCAGTATAGATTTTATTAACCAATAACCATAACAAATGAAAAAGTTTTTTTTAGGAATAATGATAGCAGCCGGATTAATGGCTTGCGAAGGTGATAGAGGTCCCCAAGGCCCTCCTGGCGTAAACGTTGTAGGACAGACTTATGAATATGAACATGTAGATTTTATTTACGAACCAGCAAACAATTTATACGCTACTATATTAAATGTGCCCCCAGAAATTGAGGTGCTTACTTCTGATGCGATTTTAGTTTACCGACTAGAAGTTCAAAATAATGTGGAGACTTGGAGTTTAATTCCTCAAAATTTCTTTCTTCCGCAAGGAACCATACAGTATGTATATAACCACACCGATGCGGATGTAGAACTACTTATTGATGGAGATTTTAATTTATCAGGTTTAGACACTGGTTTTACCACGAATCAAATATTTAGATTTGTAGTGATTCCTTCTGATTTTGCAAGAGATCCAAAAATAAATATAGAAACTTATGATGAACTCGAAAAAGCAGTACACCAGCAAGATTTTCAGTTAAAAGAATTTAATCCGTAGGCTTTCTTGGCATTCGAATCTTATGACTAATTAAAAGTGAGCGCTTAAATTTGAGCGTTCATTTTTGGTTATGAGGATATTTGTTTAAATTCGCAATTCAAAATTCAGCATAAAAAATAAAGATATGAGTAAATACGATATTATTGTTTTAGGAAGTGGTCCAGGAGGTTATGTGACTGCTATTAGAGCTTCACAATTAGGTTTTAAAACCGCCGTGATCGAAAAAGAAAGTCTAGGTGGAGTTTGTCTTAATTGGGGGTGTATCCCTACCAAAGCGCTTTTAAAAAGTGCCGAAGTATTTAATTATTTAAAACACGCTGAAGATTACGGACTTACCGTGAAGGAAGCCGATAAAGATTTTGATGCCGTTGTTAATAGAAGCCGCGGTGTGGCAGAAGGAATGAGCAAAGGAGTTCAATTCTTAATGAAGAAGAACAAAATTGATGTGATTAAGGGTTTCGGAAAGTTAAAATCTGGAAAAAAAGTAGAGGTTAAAGATAAAGACGGAAAAACAAAAGAGTACCAAGCAGATCATATTATTGTGGCTACTGGAGCTCGTTCTAGAGAGTTACCAAGTCTTCCGCAAGACGGTGAAAAGGTAATTGGCTACCGCGAGGCGATGAGTCTTAAAAAGCAGCCTAAAAAGATGATTGTGGTAGGTTCTGGAGCCATTGGAGTAGAGTTTGCTCACTTTTACAATGCGATGGGAACTGAGGTGACGATTGTAGAGTATTTACCAAATTTAGTGCCTTTAGAAGATGTAGATGTTTCTAAAGAATTTCAAAAATCTTTCAAGAAAGCAGGCATTAAAGTGATGACGAATGCTTCGGTAGAAAGTGTAGACACTTCCGGGAAAACCGTAAAAGCAAAGGTGAAAACCAAAAAAGGCGAAGAAACTATTGAAGCCGATGTGGTTCTTTCAGCCGTAGGAATTAAAACAAACATAGAAAATATTGGGTTAGAAGATCTAGGGATCAAAACCGAAAAGGATAAAATTACCGTAAACGAGTGGTACCAAACCAACGTACCGGGTTATTATGCGATTGGAGATGTAACTCCGGGAGCTGCTTTGGCTCATGTCGCTTCCGCGGAAGGGATTTTATGTGTAGAGAAAATTAAAGGAATGAAAGTAGAAGCTTTAGATTACGGAAACATCCCAGGATGTACGTATGCTTCTCCTGAAATTGCTAGTGTAGGAATGACAGAAAAAGAAGCTAAAGAAGCAGGATACGAATTGAAAATAGGGAAATTCCCGTTCTCAGCTTCTGGGAAAGCAAGTGCTTCTGGTCAAAAAGAAGGTTTTATAAAGGTAATCTATGATGCAAAATACGGGGAATGGTTAGGTTGCCATATGATTGGTGCCGGTGTAACCGATATGATTGCAGAAGCAGTGCTTGGTAGAAAATTAGAAACTACAGGACACGAAGTATTAAAAGCAGTTCACCCTCACCCAACCATGAGTGAAGCGGTGATGGAAGCTACGGCTGCGGCTTATGATGAAGTGATTCATTTATAAAAGTCATCCATTTATATAAAAAGCCTCGTAATTTGTTTACGAGGCTTTTTTGGGTTTAAAACTAAATGCTAGATATTAGAGACTAGAATATAGACAGGAGACTAGAGATGAGAGACGAGAGACAATAGAAAAGAGAGAATAGACAATAGAATGTAATTCTGAAATGTCATATTGAGCGTGTCGAAATATTGTTTCAGAACCTTATACTAATCGTTGTAAATTATAAAGAGAGTCTTGAGTTCTATGAGAAAGATTCCTGCTAAAGTTGGAATGACAGGTTGAAAGAAACACCTTTTATTCCTATCTTTAGAGTACAATCATTAATATTCTGTTTCTGATTTTTGAGGTTTTAGATAAGAAAACACAGAAATAATCAGGCCAATTATTAATGCAGCATAGGCTTTATAATTTAAATCAAAGTTTAAGTTGTCAAAATCTAAATAGACAATTCCAAAGGTGATTAGAACTATTCCTAGCACTTTAAGTATTCCAATTTTTTTCATTTTGAGAAGTGTATATGAAGTTAGTTTTATTTTTTTGAGCTGAATTATCTTTTTAAATGTATGTCAAATAAAGAGAATTACTGGTTGATTTTAAAAAAATTCCTCCTGCTTGGGAATGACAAGTCAAAAGCAATATAACTGTCATACAGACTGAAGCACCGCGGAAGGAAGAATCTCACGCTAGTATCTATGAATAATAAAGAGAAACCCGAGTTATATCAGAGAAATCATCTTAATGTCAGAATGAAAAATTGAAAGAAATAACTCTTTTTATTTAATTAGCCTTTGGATATCATTCTCGACTCCGCTCGAATTGACAATGTCCGGTATATTAAAGCATAAAAAAGCCCTGCATAAAAATACAGGGCTTTAAATCTATTCTATTCTAACTTATAGAGACGGGTCTAATTTAGCATCAAACTTCATCTTTAATTTTAAGTTGATATTGCTAGCATCTTGTGTGCTTTTAAACTTGATTACCAGTTTTAAGCTTTCAGACTTTGCGTAGTCGTCAACATAAAGACCATCTGTTGTGTTTAAATCTAAGGTAGTGATTCCTGTAGGAACCTCATCTAAGATAGCTACTTCTTTGTATTCCAAATCATCTGTTCTAATTCCTAAAGTCACAGAGTCGATAAAATCAAAGTTTTCTTGATCGTCTGCGCTCACTAAGACTATATCCATATCGTCCAGCTCAATCTCTTTCACTTGGTTTAAAGCTTCGTCTGTCCCAAGTTCATTTTCAATCAACTGACGTAAATCAAGACTGGTTTCCACTGGGATTTCAAAAAGATTAATGGGTAGGTAGTCAAAGCTTACCTCGGCGTTTGCAGGAATGTCATTAAGCGTTCTTAAACGATCAATCACATCGTCGTCGTCGCTACAAGAGCTAAATAAAATCGTCATTAAAACTACGGGTAAAAATAAAAGTTTTTTGTTCATCATTAAAGTTTTTTTTGTTTCCTCAAAGAACCAAAAATCGAAACAAATAAATTCTCAACAAGACGTTAATAGTGGGGCTTCAAAACCTAAAACTTGCTTAAAATACTTAAAGAAAACGCTTAATTGGTAAAATTAGAATCTATTAACTCTTGAAACCAAAACTGGTTGTCCCAAAAGGTTTGTCCTTTAAAGCAGTCATCATCTGCATTTTTATTGGAAGGTTCATACATTTGCATCACTTTTTGCTTTTTTTTAAAGGCAATAGGATTCTTAAATAGCGGTCCGTCGTAAACAAACGTATGAAACTCGCCATTCTCTCCGCAAGGATCTACATCGCTAGGAAGGTCATTTAAAAATTCATGATCAAACGCTCTTCCGCAGAAAGAAACATCCAGCTTTTTTGCACTGGTACAAACAACAATAGCTTTATAACCTAAGTCTATAAATTCTTTAGCGAGACTTAAAGTATCTTTTTTCCATAAAGGAAAAACCGCCTCTAGGCCTACTTTACTTAACTCTTTCTCACGATAAACTTTAAGGTCTTCTAAAAGAATGTCGCCAAATATCGCATGTGAAAAACCATCATGAATCAGTTCTTGCATATGTTTTTGCATCGTTTCATTGTAAACAGATAGAGAAACATTTCCGCGTAAAGCGATAATATGTAAAGGAAGTTGAAGAGCATTTGCCTGGGCTTGTAAAAGTTTTACGGAAACTCCATGCATACTCACTCGTTGAAGGTCGTCATTTATCGTGGTGACCAACTTTTGGATGTTATAGCTGCCCGCTTTATGAACGATGTGCAATGCCATGAGAGCATCTTTACCAGAACTCCAATTAAGATACGCTTTTTTATTTGTTGTCATCTAAAATACTTTGAATGGCCAAGAAATAAGATTGAAGTCCGAAGCCTGCGATTACCCCTTTAGCAACGGGAGCGATATAAGAATGTTTTCTATAAGCTTCACGCGCATAAACATTAGAAATATGAACCTCTATAACTGGTTTTTTTATAGCATTTACAGCATCTGCGAGCGCTATAGAAGTGTGTGTGTGTGCCGCAGCATTAAGAACAATAGCATCTACTTCTTTATCTGCCTTATGCAAGTAATCTATAAGGACTCCTTCGTGATTGGACTGCTGGAAACTGATTTCGACTTCTTTAAATCGCTTTCTAAGCTGCTCTAAATAAGTTTCGAAAGAAGTACTTCCGTAAATACTTGGCTCCCTTTCTCCTAGAAGATTTAAATTAGGACCGTTTAGTATTAAAATTTTCATACGTATATATGATGTTTAGAAAAATAGACTTTTATAAAGTAATTCCCAATCCTATCATTAAGGTATTGAAATTGGTACTATTTACTCCAGCAATATCTTCATTTACCAGTTTAAAAGCGTATTTCGCTTCTATAAAAATATCATAAAAGATATCGAAGCCTACTCCTACCGCAAGGTCTAAACCCAATTGACTTTTAAAATCTCCCAAATCTTCTAAAATTAAAGTTCCTTGCGGCCCTACTTGAATGTTTAAATCGGTGTTGGCTAGGTAATATTTGAACATTATAGGAACATACAATGCGTTAGTACCGCACGCATTTCCGTAAAGTAAACCGGGCTGAATGTGAAAGCTCTCTACGATATCTATATCAGCATAAAATCCAGCATAGAATCCTGAAGAAGCTTCTCTTGCACCATCATTTTTTACATTTAAATACCCTCCCGTAATCCCTATTTGCGCGTTGGTAAATTGTGTACATAGAGCAAAAGCTGCTAAAAGAAGTGTTTTTTTCATGCTTAGAATGATTCGTATAGCTAAAATAAGATTTTAAACTACAATTGGAGAAGCTCGACATAAAAAAAGCGAAAACTTTCGTTTTCGCTTTTTACATTTTTTAAAATTATAGATTAGAACCTATAAGCAGCTCCAACTCCAACAGATCCCGCTGAAATTGTATTTTCTATAGTACCAATAGGTGTATCGTAGGTTTGCTTAATGCTTATTCCTTTATAGAAAGCAAATACATCTACAGATGAGAATTTGTAACCTACTTTAGGTTGGTAATAAACTCCGCCATCTGCTCCATCTTGTGTAGCTAACGCATAACCAAGATCTGCACCTACAAACCACTCTTCATTAAAGCTATATCTCGCAGAAGCTGCAATTGGTATAAAACCAGCATCATCTCCTTTAATTTTTCCTCCACCAGGAAGATCATATTCTTTAGCTAAAAAAGTAGTATATCCAGTAGTAACCCCTAGGTCAAAGCCCTCCGCAATATTCCAATGGTATGCCACATCTACACCTATGTTTAAAGATGAAGATTCGTCTACGTCTCCAATTGGCAATCCTACGTGAGCTCCTAACTTAAGGCCTTCTTGAGCTTGTGTTCCCATCATTGCGAAAACTGCAATGGCAGCGGTAAGTAATAATTTTTTCATTATAAAATAGTTTTAGTTATTCCCTAACAAATATATGCAAATTTTACAATAATCAACAAATTATATGAAAATTGATTCCATTCCCTATTAGAGTTCTTAAAAGAATAGAGAGTTTATACCCTATTATCAAAATATGATTTTCAGGCGTTTTTAACAGCTTTAAAGTTTATCATTTTTATCATTTAAGCATTTTTTTAATTGGTTATGCTCATTAATCTCAACAGAGGAGATTTTTGATTAGGACTTTAAAAGACGCTGTTGTTTTTTAATGACAAATAAGCATAAATCCCTTGCTATACAGTGGTTTTCAAAATTTTTAGAACCAAAAAAAGGATTAAATTTGAGCAAACTTTTAAATAAAAAATAATGAAAAAATTAATTTTATCTCTTGCTGCTATCGCAAGCTTTACATTTGCAAGTGCACAAGAACAAGAAGTAGAAACTTACGGGTTTGGAGAAGGAGATATGTTTATTTCTGGATCTTTTGGAATAGGAACTACAAAAGAGCCAGATGACTCTAAAGAAAACTCATTTAACATTTCTCCGCGTTTTGGTTACTTCGTAAATGAGCGTATTGCTGTAGGTGCTCAAGCAGGGTATAGCAACCAAAAAGTAGAAGATTCTAATGGATTTGATGTGGTAGACAACTCTACATTTACTGTTGGTGTTTTTGGTAGGTATTACTTTATGCCTGCTCAAAGGTTTTCTTTCTTTGGCGAACTTGGTTTAGGTTATGGAACTACAAAAGACATTAACGATAATAAAGTAAATGGCATTAATGTAGGTGTTGCTCCTGGATTAAGCTATTTTGTTTCTAAGCATTTTGCTTTAGAAGCTACTTTTGGAATCTTAGGTTACAACAGCGTGAAGCGTGACGCTTCTGGAGCTGAAGCTACCAAATCTTTCGATTTTGGAGTTAATATGGACGACATCAATTTAGGATTGATTTACAAATTCTAAATTTAGTTTTTTAGTCAATAAAAAAGGGAAGGCAAATGCCTTCCCTTTTTACTTTCTATTCTGTTTTACTTAGAACATATACCCTACACCTAATTGGAATACAGAGTTATGTACACTAGGATCTCCTAATACTTCAGATTCATTTAACAATTTAGATATTCCATATACATATCTTCCTTGTACAAAGAATCCACTATCTAATTTGTATTCTAATCCACCAACTATACCAAACTCAAAATCTTCAGCTTCGTTAAGATCTACATCTCCAGCGTCAGCATTAGGTTGGTAATCAACTTCTTCATTGATTTTAAAAGCTATTTGTGGTCCAGCTAATACACTTAATCCTTCCACTACATAATATTTAGCCATAATTGGGACTTGAATATAATCTAGTTGATACTCAATATTATCATCGTTATCTAGGAAGTTATCTTGTCCAGAACTTTCAACGTCAAAACCTTGACCAGAATACATCACTTCTCCTTGTAAAGAGAAACGTTCAGAATAAGGAACTTCGGCAACTAGACCAGCGTGGAAACTTGTTCTAGACTTGGTATCACCAATGTCATCTCCCGTTAAGTTCGCGAAGTTTACCCCTCCTTTTACACCAAATTGAATTAAATCTGAATCAGCTTGAGCGTTTGCGGCGAAAATTGATGTAGCAGCTACGGCTACGCTTAAAATTAACTTTTTCATTGTATTTGTTTTTTTGTTTGATACAAACTTAGGCCTTGCTTCCTTAAAGATTTACTAAGTAATGTTTAAAGTTATGCCAAAGGAAATTTTAAGAAATATGCTTACTTTTAGCCTATGAAATGGAGTCAAGCCCTTAAGGATTACCAACATTATCTCAAAATAGAACGCGGTTTATCGCCCAATTCTATTCAAAATTACTCTTATGACATTGTTAAATTAATCTCGTACTTAGAAGAACAAAAGCTTCAAGTTTCCCCAATTCGGTTAACCGAAGAGCAAATTCAGCCTTTTATCTACCATTTAGCGAAAGTGGTAAATGCGCGCTCCCAAGCCAGAATCATCTCGGGTTTGAAGAGTTTTTTCAATTACTTGATTTTTGAAGATTACCGAAAAACAAATCCGCTGGAACTCATAGAAGCTCCAAAAATTGGAAGAAAACTACCCGATACCCTTACTACTCAAGAAATTGATCAACTCATTAATGCTATAGATTTAAGTCACCCCCAAGGCGAAAGAAATAGAGCCATTATGGAAACTTTATACAGTTGCGGCTTGCGCGTTTCTGAACTCACCGAGTTAAAAATATCTGATCTTTTCTTTACGGAAGAATTTATAAAAGTCACCGGAAAGGGAAACAAACAGCGTTTTGTCCCCGTGAGCGAGCTTACCAAAAAATATATCAATACCTACAAAGACTCGATTAGAGTCCACCAGGAAACCCAGAAAGAAGCGGTAGATATTTTGTTCCTTAATAGAAGAGGAAAAAAACTCACCCGAGCGATGATTTTTACGATTGTCAAAACGCTCGCCATAAAAGCGGGAATTCAAAAGAAAATAAGTCCGCATACTTTTAGGCATTCTTTTGCTACGCATTTATTAGAAAATGGGGCCGATTTGCGAAGTATTCAGCAAATGTTGGGACACGAAAGCATTACCACCACCGAAATCTATATGCATGTAGACCGAAGTCATTTAAAAACGGTCTTAGAAAACTTTCATCCTAGAAGTAAGAAGTAGTTCAGTTTCCCAAAATTAAAGTTTTGCTAAAACCTCAACAATCTTTTTAAGGCTCTTCCCTACACCTTATCTTTAAAGAAAAACGATGAAAACACTTAAATTCAAAAACGGAGATGAATTGCCAGCCATAGGATTAGGAACATGGAAATCTGCGCCAGAGAAAGTTACTCACGCCGTAAAACATGCCTTAAATAATGGTTACAGACATATAGATTGTGCCGCTACCTATGGGAATGAAGATGCTGTTGGTAAGGCTTTCGCCGAAGTATTTAGCGGTGAGAAAGTAAAAAGGGAGGATGTATTTATCACTTCTAAACTCTGGAACAATGCGCATAGAAAGGAAGATGTGATTCCGGCATTAAAGAAAACCTTAAAAGATTTACAACTCGATTATTTAGATTTATACCTGATGCATTGGCCTGTAGCTTTTAAATCTGGTTTAGCAGGTGCTCCAGAAAATGATGACGATTACCTATCGCTGGAAGAAGTGCCTTTAGCTGAAACTTATAAAGCCATGCTGGAAGCAAAGAAACAAGGTTTGGTAAAACACGTTGGCGTGTCTAATTTTAGCGCAAAAAAACTAGAAGAACTTACCAAAGAAATAGGTGAAGCGCCAGAAATGAACCAAGTAGAGCTTCATCCTTATTTGCAGCAAGATGACTTATTTGAATATTGTTCTAAACATAAAATTTTGATGACGGGCTATTCTCCGCTAGGAAGTGGGGATCGTATTCCTGCTATGAAAGCCGATCATGAACCTTCTTTATTAGAAAACAAAACGATAGAGAAGATTGCTAAGAAACACGGTGCTTCGCCTGCGCAAGTCTTAATTAAGTGGGCAGAATCTCGTGGAACCGCAGTGATTCCAAAATCGACCAATGAAGGAAGAATTGAGCAGAATATTCAAAGTACAGGAGTGAACCTCGATGAAGACGACTTTAAACAAATCGCCGACTTAGATCGTCATTTTAGATATGTTACGGGAGAGTTTTTTGTGACCAAAGGAAATTCTTATGAGGATATTTATGATGAAAAGTAGATGCTAGAATCTAGATGTTAGATGTTAGATGTTAGAAAATAGAGTCTAGAATATAGACAAAAGACTTATGACGTAAGACAAAATAAGAACTGTCATTCAGAACGAAGCTTGCGGAGTGAAGAATCTCATGCTAGCGTACTCGAATCTCTTAAAGAATCTTTAATCAGGTTTAAAAGATTCCTCACTTCGTCGGAATGACAAAATCTAGACGATAGACGTTAGAACATAGAATTTAGAATTTATACTTAAAATTTAAGACGTATGACAAAAATAAAAACTGTCATCCTGAACTTGCCCGTACCATTCAGGCGGGTTTAGTTCAGGATCTCATGCTAGTCTACATAAATCATCAAGATTCCTCTTTCGTCGGAATGACAACTTCTGAAATAGAATCTAGACAATAGACGTGAGACGTTAGAACATAGAATCTAGACATAAGATTTAAGACGTATGACAAAAATTAGATCTGTCATTCAGAGCGAAGCTTGCGGTGTGAAGAATCTCATGCTAGCCTACTCAAATCTCTTAGAGAATCTTTAATCAGATTTAAGAGATTCCTCCTGCGTCGGAATGACAAATCTTAAATATAGATTATAGAGTCTAGAGTCTAAACTCTATAATCTATATTCTATATTCTATATTCTAAAGTCTATTCCATAAAAAAAGCCTAGAATCGAAACGCTAAGCATCTAAATTCTAGGCTCTATTCTCTAAATTCTATTTTTAATCCTACTTCTTAGGAATTTCCTTTAAAGCAGCTAACGTAAATTTCCAGAATTTTTGCGTAGAAGAAATACTTGCGCGTTCGTCTGGAGAGTGTGCTCCGCGAATGGTAGGTCCAAAAGAGACCATATCCATTTCTGGATAATGACTTCCTAAAATACCACATTCTAAACCAGCGTGACAAGCCGCAACATGTGCTTCTTCTCCGTTTTGTTTTACATATAATTTCTCTACCACTTTTAAGATAGAAGAATTTGGATTAGGCGACCACCCAGGATAATCTCCGCTTAAATCCACCTCAAAACCTCCTAACTCAAACGTAGATTCTAAAGTGTTGGCTAAATTCCATTTTCCAGACTCTACCGAAGAACGCGTTAAACACATCACTTCCATCTTGCCATTTTCTACACTTACTTTGGCTACATTATTAGACGTTTCCACCAAACCTTCAATCGCAGGACTCATTCTAAAAACTCCGTTATGTGCCGCCGTAATGGTTTTAAGCAATAAATCCTGATCTTTTGCTGACATCACTTCCGCTGGCATCTCTGTATCTTTTACCTCAACCTCTAAGTTAGGTTCTAAAGTCACATACTCTTCTTTGATGGCTTTGGTGATGCTTTCAACTGCAGATGTAAATTCTTTCAAGTCTTTTTCGGTAACCACAACCACTGCATTACTCTCACGCGGAATCGCATTTCTTAGTCCGCCCCCATTAATTTTAGCCACCTGCATTCCTGCTTTGGCTCCTTCAAATAAAACGCGGTTCATGATTTTATTGGCGTTTCCTAAACCTTTAATGATATCCATTCCAGAGTGTCCTCCGTTAAGGCCTTTCACCGTCACTTTAAAAGCTTTGCTATGTGCTGCAGGCGCTTCTGTTTTATAAGTTTTTTGGGCGGTAACATCAATTCCTCCGGCGCAACCAATACCTATTTCGTCATCTTCCTCGGTATCTAAGTTTAATAAAATCTCACCATCAAGAATACTGTTATCCAAGTTTTTAGCACCTGTCATTCCCGTTTCCTCATCAATCGTAAATAAAGCCTCTAAAGAAGGATGTTCTATCTCTTTACTTTCTAAAATGGCCATAATGGTCGCTACTCCTAGACCGTTATCTGCACCAAGCGTAGTTCCTTTAGCTCTCACCCAATCTCCATCTACATACATTTCAATTCCTTGCGTATCAAAATCGAAATCGGTGTCGTTATTTTTTTGGTGAACCATATCCAAGTGCGATTGCAACACCACTGTTTTGCGATCTTCCAATCCTTTGGTGGCTGGTTTTTTAATGATCACATTCCCCGCTTTATCCTCTAGTGTTTCTAGACCTAAGCTTTCACCAAACTCCTTCATAAAGGCAATCACCCGCTCTTCTTTTTTAGAAGGTCTTGGCACTGCGTTTAAGTCGGCAAATTTATTCCAAACCGCTTTGGGTTCTAAGTTTCTTATTTCTGAATTCATATCTTGATTTTTAAAGTCTTACAAAGGTATTGGTTTCTCTTGCAACTATAAAATTTGGTTGACTAGATTTAGTTTGTATTTTTAACCCGTGAAAAATAAGCTGAATATTTCCTTAAGTCTTTTATTGCCTGTACAGTTTTTGTTGATTGCGGTGCTAAAAACAAATCCGGTTTGGGTAGAGCACTTCTACAGCCAAGGCATTTATCCTTACATTTCTATTTTTTTAAGATTTCTTTTGGGTTGGATTCCCTTTTCTATAGGTGATTTTTTATATGCGTTCCTCATTATAGGTTTGATTCGTTGGCTTTATCTTCGGATTAAAACGAGCTTTAAAAAACCCAAACGCTGGATTTTTTCCGCTTTAGCGACACTTTCTATTATTTATGGATGCTTTAATTTGTTTTGGGGTTACAATTACTACCGCTTGCCTCTACACACTTCTTTAGAAATAGAAACCGATTATACCCCAGAAGAGTTGTTGGCGTACACTTCGCATCTCATTGAGCAAAGCAATAGTTTGCATTACGAGCTCACACAAAATGATACGCTTCAAGCAAGCTTTCCATTTACCAAGTTTGAAGTGGATGAAAAAGCTATTGAAGGTTATCATCATATCGCTAAAGAATTTCCCGAACTGACTTATTCCCAACGCAGTTTAAAACCTTCGTTGTTTAGTATTCCGTTAACTTATATGGGGTTTAACGGCTACCTGAATCCGCTTACCAACGAGGCACAATACAATCGGCAAATTCCACTTTTTAAGCTTCCCAGTACTACGAGTCATGAAATTGGTCATCAATTGGGTTATGCCAAAGAAAATGAAGCGAATTATATGGCGTGCCTCACCACCATGAACCATCCCGATGCATATATGCGGTATGCGGGTTACACGTTTGCGTTACAGTATTGCTATGGAGAGCTTTTAAAAACTCAGCCTTGTGAAGCCGAAAATCTCCTAGCCAGCATTCATCCCGGAATTTTAAAAGATTATAGAGAAGTGAGGTTGTTTTGGGAGAGTCACGACAATCCGCTAGAGCCTTTCTTCAAACTTTTTTACGGAAATTATTTAAAAGCCAACAATCAACCTCAAGGCATAGAAAGTTATAATTATGTGGTTGCGCTGTTGGTGAATATGCATCAAAAGCAGAATTGATTCCTACGGATGAAATGAGATGCTGAAAAGTCTATCTAAATAAATTCGAGTCAGTCGACAAATGGAGATTATAATTTTTTAATCGAATATTACTTGCTGGCAGCACTAATTTTATCGGGATTTTGTCTATTTGAGAATATGGATAAAATTTCGACAATCTCTTCTTTTTGCCAGTAGTAAAGAGTGTTGAATTTTGCCACTACAACTTTTCATATTCCATTATTATTTTCAGAAACTGGAAATAGATTTGGATTTTTAGAAATTAGTTCAATGGTATGATCGAGTTTTTGAGCAAAATTAATTAATTCCTTTTTTGTCCAATTTTTTTCCAAATAATCTATAGTATCGCTTAATTCAGAGAGAGCATGATTAGTCCACACAATCTTATAACCACTTTTCATATACTTTTTTTGCTTCCGCATGTGGTTTTAAATTTCCCGAATTAGAATCGTTAATTCCTTTTTTGATAGATTTTTTTTCTTCTTCTGAAATTTCTTTCCACCAGTCCCTTTTGTCTTTTTCGCGAAACTCCATTAATTTATCAAGAATAAATTCATCATTTAGTGTTGACATCCATTGAATTAACTCTATTTTTTTATTTTGAACTTCTATATCCATAATCAAATTTACAGTTTTGATTTTAAATGATATCATTTATTCAATTTTTTAAATGCTGTAAAACTAATTTTATAAATAAAATGAGATGCTGAAACTAGCCCGCCTTAAAAGATATAATTCGGGCAGACCTGCCTGAATGAACCTGAATGAATTCAATTCGGGCAGGCCCGCCTTAAAACTATAATTCGGGCAGGCCCGCCTTAAAACTATAATTCGGGCAGGTTCAGCATGACAGATTTAATTTTAATGTTTGCGTTTAAAATTTCATGTAAATTTGCAGCAACAAAATCAATTTTATGCACCTTCAAATTAGCAGTACTCAAAATAAAACGGTGAAACGTTTAATTCAACTTCAAGAAAAGTCTAGAAATAGAAAGAAGGAAGGCGTTTTTTTGGTAGAAGGCTTGCGCGAATTGCAACTCGCCATCAAAGGAAATTACCAATTCCAGAGCTTGTATTACTGTGAAGATTTAATCTCATTTGAGAAATTGGAAGCCTTAAACATTTCCGTTAAGGAAATTTTTCAGTTGAGTTTAGAAGTGTATCAAAAAATCGCTTACCGCGGAAGTACCGAAGGCGTGATGGCTATTGCCCAAACGAAGAATCATGATTTAGGAGATTTAACATTTCAGCAGAAAAATCCGTTATTGCTTATCGCGGAAGCTCCCGAAAAACCTGGAAACATTGGCGCTATTCTCCGCACCGCCGATGCAGCCAAGGTAGATGCCGTTTTAATCGCGAATCCCAAAACCGATTTGTATAACCCCAATATCATCCGCTCTAGCGTAGGTTGTGTATTTACCAATCAAATTGCTACGGGAAGTACTCGAGAAATCATTGATTTCTTAAAAGAAAAGAAGATTAATTTTTATGCCGCTACGCTTCAAAACGCAAATGTATATACGAAAGAAGATTTTACGAAACCCACGGCAATTGTCGTCGGCACAGAAGCCGACGGATTGAGTGAGTTGTGGCGAGAAGAGGCCACACAAAATATTTACATTCCCATGCAAGGTGAAATTGATTCTATGAATGTATCGGTTGCAGCGGGGATTTTAATTTATGAAGTAAAAAGACAAAGAGGGTTCTTATTAATTAACAATGAATAATTAGCA
>NZ_JAVHUL010000007.1:23215-104104 GCF_031085155.1 Mesonia profundi
GTTAGCAGTTAGCAGTTAGCAGTTAGCAGTTAGCAGTTAGCAGTTAGCAGTTAGCAGTTAGCAGTTAGCAGTTAGCAGTTAGCAAAAATAAAATTTTTAGTGTAAATTATTGATACTTCAAAAGAATAATTTAGATTACACCTTATTAATTATTTATTAAAAATTAGTGTTGCTAATTACACATTACTCATTGATCATTACTAATTACTTTTATGACTCCACAGCTGCTTTTTTATATTCTTATTGCAATTATTGTCTTCAACTTTATCTTTGATCAAGTTTTAGATGCGCTGAATGCGAAACATTTTAACGATAAATTGCCCGAAGAGCTTGCAGATGTCTACAAAGACGCCGAGTATCAACGCTCGCAAGCCTACAAGAAAACCAACTACCAATTTGGGATCATTACCTCTACTTTCTCTTTATTGCTCACACTGGCTTTCTTCTTTTTAGATGGTTTTGCCTATGTGGATGAGATGGCTAGAAACACCAGCGATAATCCTATTATCATTGCATTGGTTTTCTTCGGAATTATTTTATTTGCCAGTGATATTCTAACCACGCCGTTTTCGTATTACAGCACCTTTGTGATTGAAGAAAAATTTGGTTTCAATAAAACCACTAAAGCCACCTTTTTTCTAGACAAATTAAAAGGCTGGCTGATGGGAGCCGTTCTTGGCGGAGGAATTCTTGCTTTGATTATTTGGTTTTATCAGCTTACCGGAAGTGATTTCTGGATCTACGCTTGGGCGATGGTTACTGTATTTTCTATAGTGATGAATATGTTTTATAGTAGATTAATTGTCCCGTTATTTAACAAACAAACTCCGCTAGAAGAAGGTTCTCTTCGACATAAAATTGAAGCTTACGCCAAAAATGTAGGTTTCCAAATCGATAAGATTTTTATTATTGACGGTTCCAAACGCAGCACCAAAGCCAATGCTTACTTTTCTGGGTTTGGGAAAGAGAAAAGAATTACGCTTTACGACACTTTGGTCAACGATTTAGAAGAAGAAGAAATTGTAGCTGTTTTAGCGCATGAAGTAGGGCATTACAAAAGAAAACACATTATCTATAACCTAAGCTTAAGTGTGATCACCACAGGAATCACCTTATGGGTTTTGTCACTTTTGGTTAATAATCCGCTGCTTTCCCAAGCTTTGGGGGTAGAAGAAACCAGTTTTCATATAGGTTTAATCGCTTTTGGAATTTTATACACGCCCATTTCAGAAATTACAGGTTTATTGATGAGTTTACTAAGTCGGAAATTTGAATATCAAGCCGATAATTTTGCCAAAGAAACCTACGCAGCTCTACCTTTAATTAGTAGTCTAAAAAAGCTTTCTAGCAACAGCCTCAGTAACTTAACTCCGCATCCGGCTTATGTATTTTTCCATTATTCACATCCTAGTTTAGCACAACGCATTTTTAATTTAAAAAATAAGAGATAATTAGTACCTTAGACTTATGATGACAGAAGAACAAATAAGCAAAGAGAACAAGAAAATTGCTCGAGAATATAAAGAACTCTTACGCATTAGTTACCGCGCTTTAACTGATGAGGACAAAGTTCTCATTAGAAAAGCCTTTGAGGTTGCGGTAGATGCTCACAAAGAACAACGAAGAAAATCTGGAGAAGCCTATATTTTTCACCCTATAGAAGTGGCAAAAATAGTAGCTTCAGAGATTGGTCTAGATGCGACTTCTATTGCAGCTGCCCTTCTGCATGATGTGGTAGAAGACACGGTTTTTACGCTTCAAGACATGGAAGACATGTTTGGAAAGGTGGTCGCTAAAATTGTAGAAGGACTCACCAAAATAAGTGATTTAGAGCACGATAAAGATGTTTCGCTTCAGGCGGAAAACTTTAGAAAAATGTTGCTTACGCTGAATGATGACATCCGAGTAATCATTATTAAAATCGCCGATCGACTCCATAATATGCAAACCATGGATTCTATGCGGGAGGATAAGCAGGTTAAAATTGCTTCAGAAACACTTTATATTTATGCGCCCCTAGCCCATCGTATTGGTTTATATAACATAAAAACCGAACTGGAAGATTTGAGTTTAAAATATACCGAACCAGAAATGTATAAGGATATTTTAACTAAAATAAAAGACAGTAAGGAAGAGCAAGACCTCTATATAAAAGATTTTTCTAAAGTAATTTCTGATACCTTAGATAAAGAAAATATAGATTATGATATTAAGGGAAGACCAAAATCTATTTATTCCATTCGGAAGAAAATTTTAACGCAAAATGTAAGCTTCGATGAAATCTACGATAAGTTTGCCATTAGAATTATCTACAAGGGTAAACCCGAAGAAGAGAAATTTTTAGCCTGGAAAATATACTCCATTGTCACCGATCATTTTCGCCCCAATCCCATTCGCTTAAGAGATTGGATTTCTTCTCCCAAAACTACAGGGTACGAAGCCTTGCACATTACGGTTATGGGCCCCAAAGGTCGCTGGGTAGAAGTACAAATACGCAGTGAGCGCATGAACGAGATTGCAGAAAAAGGCTACGCAGCACATTACAAATACAAACACGGTGCAAAACAAGAAGATGAAAACTTAGAGCAGTGGCTTAATAAATTGCAAGAAGCCTTAGAAAATAGTGAAGGCAACGCGGTAGATTTTGTAAAGGAATTTAAACTCAACCTCTACTCTAAAGAAATTTTTGTTTTTACACCAAAGGGAGATTTAAAATCTTTACCCAAAGGTTCTTCCCCATTAGATTTTGCCTTTAGTATACATACCGAAGTAGGCTTAAAAACTAGAGGCGCCAAAGTAAACGGCAAGCTGGTTCCGTTAAGTCATACCTTAAAAAGTGGAGATCAAGTAGAGATCATTACTTCTGAAAACACCAAACCCAACAACAATTGGCTGGACTATGCCACTACAGCAAGGGCCAAATCTAAAATTAAAAATGCCTTAAAAGATGAGCATAAAGATTTAGCAGAAGATGGCAAAGCCATTTTGCAAAGAAAATTACGCTCGCTTAAAGTGCCTTACAGCCCCCAAACCATTAACGAATTGGTTAAGTTTTTTAAACTCAAAACCAGTTTAGACCTATTTTACCGCGTAGGTATAGGGACTATAGATAATATAGCGCTTAAAGAATATAACGCTTCTAGAAGCAATGCCTTGGTTTCTTTCTTTAAAAGTAAGATGAGAAAACCAAGCGTTCCTGAAGAAGTGAATAAAGAGGAAATCACCACTAATTATGATTTGCTCGTCTTTGGAAAGGAGGAAGATAAGTTAGAGTATAAATTAGCGAATTGTTGTAATCCTATTCCTGGAGATTCTGTATTTGGTTTTGTCACCGTTAATGACGGAATTAACGTTCACAAGAAAGAATGTCCTAACGCCATTCAGCTGCAGAGTAATTATGCATATCGCATTATGACGGCCAAATGGGTGGACTCTACTCAACAAGAATTTAGAGCGATCATTAAACTTACGGGATTAGATGATTTAGGCTTGGTAAGTCAGATTACCAAAGAAATTTCCAATAACCTCAATGTAGATATGCGTAACATATCTTTTGATAGCCACGACAGTGTTTTTCAGGGAAAAATTACCGTTATTGTAAAAAATAAGACGATTCTAAAAAAATTAATGACGCGACTTAAAAAAATAAACGGAATTGATAAAGTAACCCGTGAATAAAGCTTAAATTTGCAACCAGCGTATGGAAAGCACAAAGAAAGAAAATAACGACCAAGCAGTAGTTAAAAACGTATTTACCAAGTTTTTAGAGGATAAGAAACACCGTAAAACGCCCGAGCGTTTTGCTATTCTTCAAGAGATTTATGATAATGAGGAGCATTTTGATATTGAGACCTTATACATCACGATGAAAAATAAAAACTACCGTGTAAGTAGAGCTACTTTATACAATACCATAGAGCTTCTTTTAGATTGCGGCTTAGTAAGAAAACATCAGTTTGGCAAAAACCAAGCACAATATGAAAAATCTTATTTTGATAAGCAGCACGATCATGTCATCTTAACCGATACAGGAGAAGTAATAGAATTTTGTGATCCAAGAATAGAATCCATTAAGAAAACTATAGAAGAAGTGTTTGATATAGAAATTAGCAAGCATTCCTTATACTTTTACGGAAATAAAAAAACATCCAAATAAAAATTTTATGGCAGTAGATTTGCTATTAGGACTACAGTGGGGAGACGAAGGAAAAGGAAAAATCGTTGACGTACTCACTAAGAATTATGATATTATTGCACGATTTCAAGGAGGCCCAAATGCGGGTCACACCCTAGAATTTGACGGCATAAAACACGTCTTGCATACCATCCCTTCGGGAATTTTTCACGATAAAACCATCAACTTGGTAGGGAATGGTGTGGTGATTGACCCTGTGATCTTTAATAAAGAACTGGACAATCTAAAACAGTTTAATATCGATATCGTTTCTAAGCTTTTTATCTCTAGGAAAGCACATATTATTCTTCCCACCCATAGGCTTTTAGATGCCGCTTCAGAAACGTCTAAAGGGAAAGCTAAAATTGGTTCTACCTTAAAAGGAATTGGCCCTACGTATATGGACAAAACCGGAAGAAACGGTTTGCGTATAGGAGATTTAGAAATGGACAATTGGAAAGAGAAATACCGTGCCCTAGCTAATAAGCACGAGTCTATGATTGCTTATTATAATGTAGATATTCAATATAATTTAAAAGAATTAGAGAAAGAGTTTTTTGGAGCTGTGAAAGCCTTAAAAGAACTTAGATTTATAGATTCTGAAGAATATTTAGATCAAGCGCAGAAAAATAATAAAACTATTTTAGCAGAAGGAGCGCAAGGTTCGTTATTAGATATTGACTTTGGAACCTACCCTTTTGTAACTTCAAGTAATACTACCGCTGCTGGAGCCTGTACAGGTTTAGGCGTAGCACCAAATAAAATTAAAGAAGTTTACGGGATTTTTAAGGCGTACACCACGCGTGTGGGTAGCGGTCCTTTCCCTACTGAATTGTTTGATGAAGACGGTGCCAGAATGGCAAAAGCAGGAAATGAGTTTGGAGCCACTACAGGAAGAGCAAGACGTTGTGGCTGGTTAGATTTAGTAGCTTTAAAATATGCCGTTCAAGTGAACGGGGTAACGCAACTCATGATGATGAAAGGCGATGTACTCAGCGGCTTTAAAACCTTAAAAGTATGTACTCAATACAACTATAAAGGAGAAAAAATTGATCACCTACCTTTTAATATAGAAGAAGAAAATATTTCTCCTATCTATGAAGAAGTGAAAGGTTGGAAAGAAGACCTTACACAAATGTCTTCGGAAGATCAATTCCCAAAAAACTTTAGTGATTACATCAAGTATATCGAAGACTTTATAGGCGTGCCTATTAGCGTAGTTTCTGTGGGGCCAGATAGAAAACAAACTATCATCAGGAATTAGTAATAACTGAAAATAATTTTAAAACGCTCCATTTTTGGAGCGTTTTTTGATTGAAGACAAATGCTAGCTTAACATAGCATTCCAATTTAATGATTACTTTTGATAAAAATTAAAGCATTGAAAAATCACCTTCTCTTTCTTTTTGGCTTTCTAGCTTTAGGATTCTCACTTCAAGCGCAAGAGGATTCCAAAAAAATAGATTATACCAGTGAAAGATCTATTAAAAACGAAGAAAAATATCCAGGAGCTTTCTTATTGAGTAAAGTTACCAAACAAGTATACTTTAATCACGAAGGGATTGAGGTTTGGTGTGATCAAGCTATTTTTTATAAAGAAGACGATTTCTTTAAGGCCTTCGGAAATGTAAAAATGGTTCAAGGCGATACCATTAATATGACGAGTGAATACGCCGAATACAATGGGAGAACAAAATTTGCTTTTGCCAGCACCAACGTATTTCTCACCACTCCAAAAAATACGCTTACTACCGATACCCTCTTTTTTGACCGTACCAAACAACAGGCTTTTTACAGAAGTGGTGGAACGGTAAGAGATACGGCCAGCACCATTAAAAGTAGGGTGGGAAGATTTTTTATGGAAGAGGATAAAATTTCATTTATTCAGAATGTGGTAGTCACTAATCCAGAATACGTGATTAATTCCGAGCAAATCGATTTTTATTCAGAAACAGGGCATGCCTATCTTTTTGGACCTTCCACCATTAAAGGGGAATCCAGTGAAGTTTACTGTGAACGCGGTTTTTACGACACTAGAAATGATAAAGGTTACTTTGTCAAGAACTCCACGATTTATTACGAAAATAGAAAGTTACAAGGCGATAGTATTTACTTTAATCGGGAGAATAGTTTTGCGTCTGCCACCAATAATATTAAAGTTACTGATACCGCCAACAAATCTCTTATTACAGGGCATTACGCCGAAGTGTTTCGAGCGAAAGATTCTGTTTTTATTACCAAAAGAGCTTTGGCCTCTATGAAGCAAGAGCAGGATTCTATCCACATTCACAGCGACACCTTAATGATTACCGGCAAACCAGAACGCCGATTAATTAGAGGTTATTACGATACGCGCTTGTACAAATCTGATATGAGCGGAAAATGTGATTCGGTGACCGTAAATGAATATACGGGCTTAACCGAAATGATAGGAAAACCCGTGGTATGGACCAGCGACAATCAAATGACGGGAGATACGATTCATTTATTGAACAACGTAAAAACCAATCAGCTCGATTCGTTAAAAGTCTATGAGAATGCATTTATGATTCAAAAAGACTCCATTAGCGGCTTCAATCAGGTGAAGGGAAAAGAAATGATCGGTTTGTTTGAAGACAATGAAATCACCGAGACCAATTTCATCAAGAATACGGAAACGATTTTCTACAGTAGGGATGATGATACTTCCCTTATCGGAATTGATAAAGCCATCTCCTCCTCCATCAAGATTCTCTTTGAACAAAAAGCCATCACCGATATTTATTATTACACCGATGTAGAAAGCACTTTATATAGAGAGGAAGACTTTCCCGAAAACGCTCGGGAGCTCAAAGGCTTCAATTGGCGTGGGGACGAGCAGTTACAAAAGAAAGAAGATTTGTTTATCAATGATCCTCCGCTAGATTTACCTAAAATACAAGGAATTCCGTTACCGGAAGAAGAGGAAGAATTTTTTGAAGAGAAAGGGGAAGGAGAAGAAGTTATCTTGAATAAAAACTCTAGACTTACCCCCCAACTACTTCAAAACAGGGACAAAGACAGTGTTAAATTAAAAGAACCCAAAGTCCCTGAATTAAAGAAAGAGAAACCCGAGTTAAAGTCGAAGCCATGAGAAAGGACTTTTTAACCTATCAAGCACAAACCACTCCGCATCCTTTAGGAATCGAAGTGCAGTGTGCCAAAGGCTGTTATATTTATGATACTTCGGGCAAAAGCTATTTAGATTTTGTTGCCGGAGTTTCTGCTTGTAGTCTAGGCCATTTGCATCCTAAAGTAGTCGCTGCGATCAAAGAACAATTGGAGTTGTATATGCACGTCATGGTGTATGGCGAATACGCTCAACTTCCCGCGATTGAGTTTTCTAAATTATTAGCTCAACATATCGAAATTGAAAATGCCACCACGTATATGGTGAATAGCGGCACCGAGGCAATTGAAGGAGCGCTTAAATTGGCGCGAAGGTATACAGGACGGCAAGAAATTATTTCGGCGCATCAAGCTTATCATGGCAATACGATGGGCTCTTTAAGTCTATCAGATTTTGAAGAACGAAAAAAACCTTTCTATCCTTTAATTCCGCAAATTAGCCACATTCGATTCAATGCGGTGGCAGATATTGAAATGATTACCAGTAAAACCGCTGCGGTAGTCTTAGAAACCATTCAGGGGGGCGCAGGAATTATAGTGCCTAAAGACGGTTATTTACAAAAAGTAAAAAAACGTTGTGAAGAAGTAGGCGCTTTATTGATTTTAGATGAAATACAACCAGGGTTTGGGAGAACGGGACATTTATTTGCTTTTCAGAAATATAGCGTAGTTCCAGATATTTTGGTCATAGGAAAAGGAATGGCAGGAGGTTTACCCGCAGGAGCATTCGTAGCAAGAAATGAGGTCATAAATACGTTAAGTGATGCCCCAAAAATGGGACATATTACCACTTTTGGTGGAAACGCAATCATTTCCGCGGCAGCGCTAGCCACATTAAAAGAAATTACTTCCTCTAATCTTATGCAAGAAACCTTAGAAAAGGAAGCCTTATTCAAAGAATTATTGCAACATTCGCTCCTTGAAGAAATTCGTGGCATAGGATTAATGTTAGCTTTAATTGTTACTTCGGAAGAAGTTGCTAACCAATTGATTTTAAAGGCGCAAGAAGAAGGACTTATCTTATTTTGGCTTTTATTTGAAAAAAGAGCGGTACGCATCACGCCTCCCCTCACCATTTCTAAGCAAGAAATTAGAGAAGGTTGTAAAAAGATTATACATCTCTTAGATGAGATCGAAACCCAAGCTGTTAATTAATTTGTTAACAACAAACAAAGGCTAGTGTTAGTTTTATTAAAATTACTGACTAACTTTAGTAATGTAGAAATATTAAACATTCGTGTATGTACTTGAGTCAAAACGAAGGACACCATTTCTCTCTTTCTAAATTTGAATCGATGCTTAAAACAAATGATATTTTGTTTTTTGACTCGGAAGAATTTGAAGCTATTATATTTCATTACCTAGAAGTCGGCAAAATTGCTTTGGCAAAAAAAGCGGTGCGTTTAGGTTTGGAACAGCATCCCAATTCAATACATTTACTGCTCTTTAAAGTGGAGATTTTCATTTTTGAAAATAAATTGGAAGATGCAGATTACATTTTGAATAATTTACACAAAATAGAACCTTCTAACGAAGAAATTTATATACAAAAAGCAAACATTCTCTCTAAAAAAGACAAACACCTAGAAGCGATTAAAATGCTAGAGATCGCATTAGAGAATACTACAGATGCGCCAGATGTTTACTCTTTACTGGCTATGGAATATATGTTTTTGGAAGATTTTGAAAATGCCAAAATCAACTATATGAAATGTTTGGAAATAGACCAAGAGGATTATAGTGCGCTATACAATATTATCTATTGTTTTGATGTGTTAGAAGAAAAAGAAGAATCTATAAAATATTTGCTTTCTTTTATTGAAATAAATCCTTATTGCGAGGTTGCTTGGCATCAAATAGGAAAACAATACTGTAATTTAAAGAAATACGATGAAGCTTTAGATGCTTTTGATTATGCCATTATTGCAGATGAATTTTTTATTGGCGCTTACCTAGAAAAAGGAAAAGTACTGGAAAGATTAAAAAGGCACAAAGAGGCGATTCAAAATTACCAGATCACCTTAGAGTTAGACGATCCTACTGCTTTCGCTTATTTGCGTATTGGAAAATGCTACGAAAAATTAGGGGTGGAAGATCTCGCCATTCATTATTATAAAAAAGCAACTCATGAGGATCCATTATTGGACAAAGCTTGGATTGCCATCACCGATTTTCACTGTCGCAAATTCAATTTCCAAAAAGCCTTATATTATATCAATAAAGCGCTACAGATTGATGAAGAGAACATATTGTATTGGAAGCGATTTTCTAAAATAAATAAAAAGCTTAACTTTTTGGAGGAAGCCGAAAAAGGACTTCAGAAAAGTTTAGAGCTGGGGAATTATGAGTTAGAAACTTGGATTACCCGCTGCGATTTACTCATTAGTTTGGGAGAATATGAAACTGCCATACAGGCAATGTATCAAGCTACTGAATTTTATCCAGATATGGCTGAAATTGAATACCGCTTAGCTGGTTTACACTTTAGCATTAACCAAGGCATAAAAGGATATGCCCATTTAGAAAAAGGCTTAACATTAGATCAAGAATATGTACTCTTAATGGATTATGTTTTTCCTAATATTTTTAATCGACCTAGTATTCAGAAGCTTATCAATAAATATAAAGCTTAATCAATTCTCGCATTAAAATTAGCGCCTTCTTTTCAATTTTAGTATTTTTACTTTTACAGAATTGAACCAACTTGATGAGAAGAACATTTAAAGACTATTTCTCCATAGGATTAAAAGGAATGGCTATGGGAGCTGCAGATGCAGTACCGGGAGTTTCTGGAGGAACCATCGCCTTTATCTCGGGTATTTACGAAGAATTAATCAACACGATTAGCAATATAGATATTGCACTAATTAAAACCATTCCCAAGGAAGGTTTTTCTACATTTTGGGAAAAGCTAAATGGCAATTTTATCCTTGCTTTGCTTTCGGGAATCATTATTAGTTTTGTTTCCTTTATGCAATTGGCAAAGTATCTCATTGAAAATGAATCCGTTTTAATTTGGTCGTTCTTTTTTGGCCTTATTGTCGCTAGTATTTACTTTATTGGCAAACAGATTAAAACTTGGAGCATTCCAGTTATAATTTCCCTCGTTTTGGGAGCCGCAGTCGCTTTTTATATTTCTTCCCTCCCACCACTTTCCAGTAATTCTAACTCGTATTTTTTATTATTTGCGGGAGCTATTGCTATTTGTGCGATGATTTTACCAGGAATTTCAGGATCCTTTATTTTATTAATTTTAGGAGCTTATAAAACCCTGAGCGATGCTATTCACGACTTAGATTTTAAAAAAATAGCCTTATTTGCGGTAGGAGCTGTCATTGGGCTTTTAAGTTTTAGCCGAGTTTTAAAATGGCTTTTTAATAACTATCATAATTGCACTCTGGCCGTACTTACCGGATTTATCTTTGGATCCCTAAATAAAGTTTGGCCTTGGAAGATTACCGAAAACGTATGGAGTAAAGAATTAGGAAAAGAAATTAATTTATCTCAAGTTTCAGATTATGGTACGCTAGCTGTTTTTCAAAAAGAAACGCAAGACTTTGAAACCCTCAAAACGATTTCTGAAATAAGTGTACTTCCCACAAAATATGAAGCCCTTAACCAAGGTATAGATCCGCAAATTATTTGGGCGATTATATTAATGATAATTGGGTTTTTAACCATCTTTTTATTAGAAAGATTTGGTCAAAAAGAAGTATAATGCAACAAACCCGAACGTTTACAGATAAGTTATTTTTGGTTCTAAAAGGACTTGCTATGGGAGCTGCTAATAAAGTTCCTGGGGTTTCTGGAGGCGTGGTCGCTTTTGTAGCTGGCTTCTATGAAGAGTTTATTCATTCGCTGCAAAGAATCAACTATCGTTCGTTTTTATTGCTTCTCAAAGGAAAATTTAGGTCTTTTTATCACTACGTAAACGTTAAGTTTTTGGGTCTTCTCATCTTGGGAATGGTGATTAGTTATTTTAGCGTTTCCAAAATTCTCGATTACCTCATCGTTCATTACGAACTCTATGTTTGGTCCACGTTTTTTGGAATGATCATCGGTTCTATTTACTTTATCGCTAAAGACTTTAATCTTAAATCTACTAAAAACCTTCTTTTTATCCTTCTTGGAATGATTGCAGGAGTCGGGATTAGTTTATTAGAACCCGCCACAGAAAATGACAACCTTTGGTTTGTATTTATTTGCGGAATTATAGGTGTTTCGGGAATGACACTTCCCGGATTGTCGGGATCCTTTATTCTTATTCTTATAGGTAATTATGTATTGTTGCTCGTCGATTCGGTCAACGCGCTTTTTGACACCATTACAGACCTTATGAAACTAGACTTTTCATTTGCTAACGATCCCGAGAGGGTTAGATTGCTGCAGGTACTTACCAGCTTTACCGCAGGATCTGTGGTTGGATTGGTGACCTTGTCTCATATTTTGGGTTTTGTACTTAATCATTACAAAAACATCACCTACGCCATTATTATTGGTTTTATTACAGGCTCATTGGGCGTAGTTTGGCCTTGGAAAGAAAAGATTTTTAAAACTGGATATGCCGGAGAGTTCTTAAAAGATGCCAATGGCAACCTTGTTTTAGACAATTACGACCGTTATTGGCCTAGTCTTTCAGATTCAAGTACTTACCTTGCATTTATTTTTATTATTATAGGTATCTTATTTGTTATAGGTTTAGAACGTTACGGAAAAACTTCAAAAGAAAAACAAGCATGAAAAAATTTGGACTCATAGGCAAAGACATCTCGTACTCCTTCTCTAGAAAATTCTTTCAAGATAAATTTAATCAGCTTCAGATTGATGCGGTTTACGATAATTTTGATATAGAAAACATCCAAGAGTTTAAAACTGTTCTTCGCAAAAACAAACAGCTTAAGGGGTTAAACGTTACCATTCCTTATAAAGAAAGCATCATTCCTTTTTTAGACGAACTTTCCGCGGAAGCGCAACAAATAAAAGCCGTGAACACCATCAAATTTGTAGATAATAGGCTTATTGGTTACAATACCGATGCTTTTGGGTTTATGAAATCTCTATTTCCTATCTTAGAAAAGCAACACAGCCACGCGCTTATTTTAGGAAAAGGAGGTGCATCAAAAGCGGTGGCCGATGCTTTAAAATCTATGGGGATTGATTATCGTTTTGTTTCTAGAAATCCGCAGCATAATGATTTCGCTTACGCGGAATTGGATGAGAAAATAATTCATGAACATCCTTTAATTATCAATTGTACACCCTTAGGAACCCATCCTAAAGTGAAAGAATCCCCAAACATTCCTTATAATTTTCTAAAACCTTCTCACCTCCTCTACGATTTGGTGTATAATCCTGCTATCACAGAGTTTTTAGCCAAAGGAAAAATACGCGGTTGTAGTATATATAACGGTAAGAAAATGCTAGAATATCAGGCAGAAAGAGCTTGGCAAATCTGGAATGAATAAACAAGTCCTCCTTCGGTTTATTTTTTCTTGCAGAAACAACTCGTAGTTACTATCTTTCAAGCCTGTAACTAAATGAACTTAAACATTGAAAAAAATGTCTGATAAGGAAACTCACGATCAAGAAAACGAAGAACAACAAAAAAATCCAACGCCATCAGCGGAAGCTAAAGAGAACAGCGATAAAGATGCTAATATAGAAGATGCAATGGTAGAGGAAGCAGATTTCGAAAGAAACGTGGAAACTCCTGTAAGCGCGGAAGATGATGAAGCGGAGACAGAAACAGAAATGTTAAAAAAATCAGGTTCCGATAAAAAATCTGAAACCACAGATTCTAAAACCAAAGAAGAAGGTAATGATGCCGATTTGGAAAATGCCATCGTAGATGAATCTGGTTCTGAAAAGCAAGCCGAAACTCCTATTTCTGATCCTGAAGAGAAGGAAGAAGAAGCTAAGGACGGCGATATGCATAAGGAAATGGATGAAGCCATTGCGGAAGAAAGTGAAGATGAGGATTCCGGGAAAAAACATGACATTGAAATGAAAGACTATCATGCGATGAGCATGAAAGACTTAGTTAGTGAGTTGCAGTCCTTGGTCAAGAATCAAAAAATTCAGGCCATAAAAGATCATATAGAGGAAATCAAAACCGAATTTAATGCGAAGTTTGAAGAAGAAATGGAGCAGAAAAAGGAGGATTTCTTGGAAGATGGTGGAAACATCATCGATTTTCAATACTCTACTCCCGTAAAAAAAGAATTCAACTCTGCTTATTTCGATTATAAAGAAAAACGTAACCTTCATTACCAGCAGCTAAAGCAAAATTTAAATGAAAATTTAAACCGCAGGCTGGCTATTATTGAAGAGTTAAAAGGGATGATTGGGGCTGGAGCCGACATGAATGCTAACTTTAAAGAATTTAAAGAGCTGCAAGAACGTTGGAAAAAAGCGGGTGCCATCCCAAGAGATCAATACAATACGGTTTGGAACAATTACCACCATCACGTAGAACACTTTTATGATTTCTTGCACCTAGATAGAGAGTTTAGAGACATGGACTTTAAGCACAATCTAGAGCAGAAACTTAAAATGATCACTAGAGCTGAAGAATTGGCTCAAGAAACCAATATCAATAGAGCATTTAGAGAACTACAAATGCTTCACAAAATGTGGAAGGAAGATGTAGGGCCTGTAGAAAAGCAGTACCGCGAAGATATTTGGGGAAAATTTAGTGAGGCTACCAAAAAAATTCACGAAAATAGACAAGCTCATTTTGCGGAATTAGATAAAGAGAAAGAGAAAAATCTAGAGGTTAAAAATGACTTGATTAGTCAAATACAAGAATTTGCAAGTCTAGACATCACCTCTCATAACCAAGCTCAACAACGCATTAAAAAGATAGAAGCTTTAAGAGAGCAGTTTTTTAAAGCGGGAAAAGTTCCTAGAAATGTAAATGAGGAAACTTGGTCTAAGTTTAAAGAAACGGTTAGAGAATTTAACCGCAAAAAGAATGCTTACTATAAAGATCTTAAAAAAGAGCAGTACCAAAATCTAGAGAAAAAATTAGAATTGGTAGAAATTGCCGAAGATAATAAGGACAATAACGACATGGAGGCGACTACGCCTATCATGAAAAAGGTACAAAGCGAATGGAGAAAAGTAGGTCACGTTCCTAGAAAAGATAGTGACAAGATCTGGAAACGCTTTAAAAAAGCCTGTAACCACTACTTTGATCGTCTACATTCTAAGCAAGACGAAGAGAATAAAGAAGGCATAGAAGCATTTGAAAAGAAAAAGCAAATGCTGGAAAAAATCAAAGAGCTTGAATTACCTAAAGATCACAAAGAAGCCTTAGCGCTGATTAAAACCAAAATTTCTGAATGGAAAGAATTGGGAAGAGTACCTTATAAAATGAAGTATATTGAAGGAAAATTCAATAAGATATTGGATCATTTATTCAATGATTTAGACTTGAGTAAGAAAGACTCTGAAATGCTGAAGTACGAAAATCGTTTACAAGCATTAGATGATGCAGACGATACCGAAAAAATAAGAAAAGAGCAGTTCTTTATTCGCAAGAGAATTGATGAGACCAAAGCAGAAATAAGACAATTGGAAAACAACATGCAGTTTTTCTCTAATGCAGATGAGTCTAACCCCCTATTTAAAGAGGTCTTAAAGAACATTGAAGGTCATAAGCTAGATTTGGAAACTTGGAAAGCTAAATTAAAGAAGTTAAGAGCTTTATAATCTTTAGCTCTCCTTATTACCTCCAAATATAAATTATGGCTTCAGGAATATTTGCAATTTTAGATGACATCGCTGCCTTAATGGATGATGTGGCGATGATGAGTAAAGTCGCTGCAAAAAAAACAGCAGGTATATTAGGAGATGATTTGGCGGTAAACGCCGAAAAAGCTTCCGGCTTTGTTTCTTCTAGAGAAATTCCTGTGCTTTGGGCAATCACCAAGGGTTCGCTCCTAAACAAAGCCATCATTCTCCCCATTGCCTTTTTATTAAGTGCTTTTTTACCTTGGGCCGTTACCGCGGTTTTATTACTAGGTGGACTTTATCTAGGCTATGAAGGTGCCGAAAAGATTTATCATTTCTTTAGTCCTCATCACGATGAGTCCAAAAAAGAAGAGTTAAAAGAAGTAAGTAGCAAGGAAGACATTTTGGCTTTAGAAAAAGAGCGGGTAAAATCGGCTATTCTAACCGACTTTATTCTTTCGGTTGAAATTGTCATCATTGCTTTGGGAACGGTCGTTAATGAGACGATTACTACCCAAATTATTGTAGTTACCATTATTGCTATCATTGCCACTGTAGGTGTCTACGGAATTGTAGCACTTATTGTAAGAATGGATGAAGCTGGTCATCATTTGATAGAAAAAAGCACATCAGAAAAGAGTTTTACCAACAAGTTAGGACAACTATTAGTCGCAGCTTTACCCAAAGTCATTAAAAGCTTAAGTGTTATTGGTACCATTGCCTTACTTTTAGTAGCAGGAGGAATTTTTGTTCACAATATAGAATTTATACACAACTTCTTACCAGAATCTATACCCTCCATTGTTTGGGAATTTTTAATCGGTTTAGTCGTTGGATTTGTGTGTTTGCTTTTGGTAGAATTATTCTTAAAAATTAAGAGAGCTTTTTAGAACCTATTAAGTTTCGTTATCTTTTTCTTACTCCTCATTTCATTGCAGAGATGGAAGCTTAACGATACTCTCTATGAATCATTTTTCTAATTCGGTTCCAAACTTATCCATTTCAATGCCACAGTTCGTACACGTATATCCACCGTATAAAGCTTGCTTCATATTATTTGGTTTTCGTATGATCTCTTGCTTCTCATTGCACTTAGGACAATGCACCCGACTTAAATTAATTCCCATCTTTGAGTCTTTACTTCCTTTTTGCAATAAAGTAAAAACAACTAATAGTGCAATCCCTATTATAACTCCTATAACCATCATACGTATAAAATTTTCTTGAAATTGATTTGAAATAGCTAGACTTCGTTATAAATATAAGCGTTTATTTCACTTAATTTCAAAGAATAACTACTTTATTGCGGAAGACTTTTAGGAGTTCAATATATTTAATTTTCAGCATTTATCACTCTTCCTCCTGGTTGATGTTGAGGAATCTCCTTGTTGTTTTATACAAATTTTAGGAAAATACCAGTTAGATTTGATTAATTTTAAAGCTATCTGTATTAACCCGTCTGTATGGGTAATCAGATTGCCTAGAAGTAGATCAATAATAAAGTTTCATCTCTGCTGAAGTCTCAGCATTAATTTTTAAAACACATTAAGAATGAATAGCAATAGAAAATACGGTATTGGCGGTAGTACGCCAGAAGAAGAACTTTCTAAGTTAAGCGCTCCAACCAAAAAGCCAACTCCTATTAAGGATAAAGAATTTCAAGATAGAATTGATAAAGCATGTGCAGCTTTAAAAGCAAAAGGATTAGATGCACTTTACATCAATGCAGGAACAAATCTCTATTACTTTACCAATACGCAATGGCATCCTTCAGAACGCTTAGTAGGAGCGCTTCTTTTTGCTGATGGAAGTCTTCAATATGTAGTTCCTGAATTTGAAATAGGTACTTTTAATGATTTCATCGGAATTAAAGGTGGCATCATTCCTTGGTTAGAACACGAATCCCCCATCCAGAAAATTGCTGAAGCTGTTGCAGAAGATACCCGTTTAGCGATGGATGATTCCACTCCGTTTACGATGGTTTCTCATTTTCAAGAACATAAAAAGTTTAAAATTAGCAGTGCGGAAGAACTCATTAGAGATATTAGAATGTTGAAAAGCAAAGCTGAAATCGCACACCTTCAATACCCAATGGACTTAACCCTGCAAGTACACCAAGCGACAGCGAGAATTCTAAAACCAGGAATTACCACCGCCGAAGTGGAAGACTTTATTCACAAAGCGCATCAAAAATTAGGTATTGCCAGTGGAAACTACTTTTGTATTGTTTTATTCGGAAAAGATTCTAGTTTCCCTCACGGCGTAAAATCACCAAAACCACTGGAGGAAAATGATATTGTTTTAGTAGATACCGGTACGCAGTATAACGGTTATATTTCTGACATTACCAGAACCTATAGTTATGGAGACGCTACCGATAAGGAAAAAGAAATTTGGAAAAATGAAAAAGCAGCTCAATTCGCTGCTTTTGATGCCGCACAACTCGGCAAGCCTTGCGGGCATATAGACGACCAAGTACGCGTGCAATTAGAAAAAGACGGACTCGGCCCCAACTACGACCTACCGGGTTTACCGCATAGAACAGGTCACGGTATTGGATTAGACATCCACGAACATCCATTTATTTTAAGAGGAAATGACATTAAGATACAAGCAGGAATGACGTTTAGTATTGAACCTATGATTGTGGTTCCAGATGAATTCGGAATTCGATTAGAAGATCACGTTTATATGACAGAAGAAGGTCCGCAATGGTTTACAGAGCCATCACATAGTATCGATAACCCGTTTGGAGTTTAACGTTGTTGTCACTTCGATTGGGCTGCTTTAGAAAACAAGCAATCTTAGATGGCGTAGCTTTTCTTAGTAGGTTGTATCGAGAAGACTCGGCTAAAACGATTTTCGTGTCTTGATCATGAGTTCTCGATACACTGCTTTCTCTCCATTGCATTACGAAAGAGCAGCACTCGAACTGACATGTCACTTCGATTGGGCTGCTTTAGAAAATAAGCAACCTTAGATGGCGTAGCTTTTCTTAGCCCGTTGTATCGAGAAGACTTGGTTAAAAACGATTTTCGTGTCCCGGTCATGAGTTCTCGATACTCTGTTTTCTCTTCACTGCGTTACGAAAAGCAGCACCTACCGCAGGCAGGCTTCTACTGACATCCATTTAAAAATAGAGCTCACGATAAATTTTTATTTACTAACTTAGTAATACAAAAACACAATACACTAAATGTAAACACTTTATACTGACTTAAGAAAGAAAAGATGCTAGGAGAAATTATAGGAGCGATTGTACAGATATTAGTTTTTACACTGATTCCATTTCTAGTATATCTGGTTAAGAAGAAAACTTTAAAAGGATTTTTAGATTCTATAGGCTTAAAAAAATCTAATATAAAAGCCAATTTACTTGCTGTCTTGGCATCACTTATTTTAGTGATTCCCCCCTAAAGAGTGATTCCTTTAGAGAAATTATGTTTAATCCGCATAGTATAACCGGGAAATTAGGAGAGATGGGGGTTGGGACTAATTCAATAATTATTCTTTTAATCGTGGCTATATTCAAAACATCTTTTGCTGAAGAGATTCTATTTCGTGGATTTATAGGCAAAGGATTAATTAATTCAATGAGGTTTATAAAAGGCAATACGCTCCAAGCAATCATTTTTGGAGTATTACATTTGGCGCTCTTTGCTACTATTACGCTTAACCTCTCTATTTTAAGTATCATTTTTATTTCTACAGCGCTTATAGCTTATGTTTTTGGGTATCTAAATGAAAAAAAAGCGAATGGGAGTATTATTCCTAGCTGGATTGCCCATGCCTTAGCAAATACGGCCACTTACATATGTGTTGGATTCTTGATGTAACGAGATAAAGTAGAAATAAATCGGTTGTCTTATCAAAAATAGAAGTTAGCGTTTACATCAATGATACCTAACCAATGAACGAAGGTGTTTTAATGGATGCAGTGCTCAACTCTGGATGATAAGTGATAAAAGTTTATTATTGGAGAGAGAGTGGATAGTACAATTGAATTTCATAAAAAAAACTTTAAAAAAATCCATAAAAAAAGCCCTCTCCAAAGGAGAAGGCTTTTTATTTATGGATAAATAGTCAGAAAATTACTTCCCTTCCATTTTATCTTTTAAAGCTTGTAAGTCTGCATTAGCATCTCCAAGAGTAGGTTTGTTCTCCTCTTGTGATTTCTTAGCGGCTTGTTTTACAATCTTAGCTTCGTCTTCTTTATGAATAGACATATGAGAAGCAACTACACGCTTAAATTCTTTATTGAATTCAATGATGATAAACTCAGCTTCGTCTCCTTTACCTAATTTAGATCCATCTTCTTTCTCTAAATGACGTGTCGGTACAAATGCGGTGATATCTTCGTTAAATTCAATCGTAGCTCCTTTGTCTACCATCTCATCGATAGTAGCGGTATGCTTCGTTCCTACTGCGAACTCAGTTACATACTTATCCCAAGGATTATCTTCTGTTTGCTTATGACCTAAACTTAATTTACGTCCTTCCACATCCAACTCAAGAACTACAACGTCTAATTTATCTCCTACGTTACAGAATTCTGATGGGTGCTTAATTTTCTTAGTCCAAGAAAGGTCTGAGATATAAATTAAACCATCAATTCCTTCTTCTAATTCTACGAACACACCAAAGTTAGTAAAGTTTCTTACGATACCATTATGACGAGAACCAACTGGATATTTAGTAGTAATATCTGTCCAAGGATCTGGCGTTAATTGCTTAATACCAAGAGACATTTTACGCTCTTCTCTATCTAAAGTTAAGATTTGCGCTTCTACCTCATCTCCTACATTTACGAAATCCTGAGCCGAACGCAAGTGCGTAGACCAAGACATTTCAGAAACGTGGATTAATCCTTCAACACCTTCGGCTACTTCGATAAATGCACCGTAATCTGCGATTACAACTACTTTACCTTTTACTTTATCCCCAACTTTTAAGTTTTCGTCTAAAGCTTCCCAAGGATGTTTGCTTAATTGTTTAAGACCTAATTGAATTCTCGTTTTAGCCTCATCAAAGTCTAAAATTACAACATTCAATTTCTGATCTAATTCAACAATCTCATTTGGATGGTTGATTCTAGACCAAGAAAGATCTGTAATGTGAACTAATCCATCAACTCCTCCAAGATCAACAAACACACCGTAAGAAGTAATATTCTTCACGGTACCTTCTAATACTTGACCTTTTTCTAATTGACCAATAATTTCTTTTTTCTGTTCCTCGATATCTGCTTCAATAAGCGCTTTATGAGAAACAACAACGTTTTTAAACTCGTGATTAATTTTCACCACTTTAAATTCCATTGTTTTATTTACGTAAGCATCGTAATCTCTAATTGGCTTCACGTCAATTTGAGAACCTGGTAAGAAGGCTTCGATTCCAAATACATCTACAATCATACCACCTTTAGTACGACATTTAACGAATCCATTAACGATAGTCGCTTCTTCATGGGCCGCATTAACGCGATCCCAAGCCTTAATTACACGAGCTTTACGGTGAGAAAGTATCAATTGTCCTGTTGAGTCCTCACGAACATCAATAAGCACTTCTACTTTATCTCCTTCCTTTAAACTTGGGTTGTAACGAAATTCGTTTAGAGAGATTACCCCTTCACTCTTTGCGTTGATATCAATAATCGCATCACGATCTGTAATGTTGATTACCGTACCTTCTACTACCTCATCATCTAAGGTATCTACAAAGTTTTCGGCTACTAATTTCTCAAACTCTTCTAACTTTGTATCATCAATTGGGTCAATTCCCTCTTCATAATTGTGCCAGTTAAAATCTTTTAAGAATTTTTCAGGATTTTCTTGTTGCTCGCTTGGAGCTGGTTGAGAATCGGTTGCCATTCCAGCTACTTCTTCTACTTCAGGAGTGTTTTTTTCTTCAGCCATTGCTGATTATCAATTTGTATTCTGTAATTTCTTCGGAAGGTTTAAACAACTGAAACACAGAAGTGTTTATAAAAAATTTAGTTTATTTCCTTTCTCATTTTCCGAAACGCTGTGAAAAGGAGTGCAAAAATACAACTTATTTTTTGATATTCAAACGCTTAGCTCAAAATTTATAAACGAGAATAGTGCGCTAGTTTTCTATGTATTCTAAAGCCAACCGTTTTAGTTTTTCAAACTGCTCCTCTTTAGATAAAATACTGTTATCAAACAAGATGGCGTCTTCTGCTTTTACTAAGGGAGAGTCTTCTCTGGTAGTATCTATATGATCTCTTTCCTGGATATTTTTCAACACCTCTTCATACGTTACTTCATCGCCTTTAGCCATAAGTTCTTCATACCTACGTTGTGCTCTTTTTTCCGCGGAAGCGTTCATAAAAATTTTAAGTTCGGCTTTGGGAAAAACTACGGTACCAATATCCCGACCGTCCATTACGATGCCTTTCTCTGCGCCCATTTTTTGTTGCTGCTCTACCAGTTTTTTTCGTACCGAAGAAATCGCAGCAATCGGACTCACAAACTGAGAAACCTCTAGACTGCGAATCTCGTTTTCTACATTACTTCCGTTAAGGTAAACCTCTGCAATATCATTTTTGGAGTTCAGCTTAAAATTGATTTGAATCTCGCTTAATTTTTTTTCTAAATCTTGCTCTTTCAAATAGTCATCCCCCACCAAATTATGCTTCATTGCAAATAAAGCCACAGCTCGGTACATCGCTCCCGTGTCAATATAAACGTATCCCAAGGCTTTGGCTAGTTGTTTGGCAACGGTACTTTTCCCCGTAGAAGAGAATCCGTCAATGGCAATAATAATTTTTTTCAAAACTAAGCTAATTTGTATGGATGAATCAAAATTCAATAAATACGAAAATAGAATTTATTTGGCAGTTCTAGCCTATGAAAAAGTTTCTTTTTTACTCGTTCTATGATTCTTATTTTTTTATCCTTAACGGAATTGCAATCAACAAAACTACCTAAACGCTTACTGCTTTTAATACTTTTATCATATAAGAAAGATTTTTTACTTCTAGCCCTTAAGCTTAAATGAACTCATATTCAAAAAAGTATTTTAAAAAGCTGACAACTACTAATTAGAGAAGTTTTATTATTGCAAATCAATCTGAAGTCCGAAGAAACTAGAACTGGACGCACTGCTATAACGGGCATAACTATAACTTAAGCGAAGTTTATTAAACTTCACAGATAAACCACCACTAATTCCAGCAAAGGAACGCTGGTCTACAATACGCAATTCTTCCCCGCGTCTAAAGCTGTATCCCAGTCTTAGATTGAAACCCCCATCTGGGAAAATTTCGGCACCTATAATGGTATGCCTAAGCACATTATTAAAGAAGCCAGGATCATCTTTTTCTACATTCCCTTCTAAATCGGTTTCATTTCTAGCCGAATTGCTAAAAGCAATGTTCCACTCTTGTAAATTCTCTAAAGTCACATGCCAGCGAATAGGAATATTCTCTGCTCTTTGAGAAATTCCCAAATCTATTTCTAACGGAATCTTTTCGTAAGATTCAGCATAAGGGGTAAATTGGGTTCCTATATTTCTAACCACTCCGGCTACAACTAAACCCCAATCTTCATAAAAATAGGTAATTCCCAAATCTACCGCACCTCCAAAGGAAGAATATTGCTCTAATTTAGAAGAAATTAATTTCACACTGGCGCCTACATGAAAATCAGTCCACGGGATATTATACGCATAACCAAAAGAAAGCGCTGCTTCCCCTCCACTAAAATCTCCTGTAGCTTCTCCAAATTCATTATAACCATCAAACTGACCATAATTAATATAAGTGATTCCTGTATGAAAAACCTGCGTTCTTCTATCAAATAAATAAGCGTAGGATGCAGTCCCGTAGTTAACATCACCCAGGTAATTCACATAGTTGACAGACAGCTGATTATCCATCCTAAAGTTGATCAAAGAAGGGTTGTAAATTGCGGCAGTAGGATCGTAATCGTAGGTCGTAATGTTTTTACCTCCCAAGGCTGCTTGCCGCGGAGAAGCTACCAAATTAAGAAATTGGTACGTAGACTGTCCTCCTATTTGCGCCGACAAATGGAATGAGCAGATAAATAATAAGAGTACCAAGCCTATTCTTTGCATAGCGGCAAAAGTAACTATTTATGATAGGAAACGGAATAGGAACGTTTTTATTTTCGAGGAAGGAATAAAAAAAGTCCCAATTAAAAAATTGAGACTTTATAAGTTTATCATTTAAGGAAAACTAGGATCTAAATAATCTGGTGTCCCATTTCCATTGGAATCAGGAAATGTGATTTCGTCTGAAGAAATCCATCCGTCTTCGTTAGTATCATTTACTTCAATTTCATCTTTAGTAAGAACGCCGTCACCATCATCATCGGTATCTGCAAAATTTGGCACACGATCTCCATCGGAATCTGTACTAGGTAAATAAAAATCATTATTAAGGTCTTCCATATATGACGGAATCCCATCATCATCATGATCTATTTGAATCCCTTTGTACAATTGAAAAGAAAAAATTAAAGCTTCGTACTGTCCAATAGGTGAATTGAAAGGTGGATCTGCAAAGTAGCCCAATCCAGAAGGAATAAATACTGCTCCAATACCAAAATCATCATTGTAACTTACGGTTCCATCATTATTGGCTACAAAACCAGAAGCGCCTTTAAATTCATTAACTCCTTCAACAAAACCAGTAATAAAACCTCCTTCTCCAATATCTGGAAGATCGAAACTTGTTGGGTTAATACTTTGGTCAAAAGGCTCACCATCTAGTAACTCTCCTCTATAGGTAACAATCACCTTATCTGCAAAAGTAGGCTGGTATTCACTTTCTGCACCTTTTCTTATTTGAAGGTAATACAATGTGTACTCTATATCTCTATCTAAAACCGTTTTAGACTTTAGAAACGGGGAGTCTATGATAGGTGTTTCCCCTGAATTTTCTCCCGCAATGACACCAAAAACCATATTTTGATAATTGGGATTGTTTAGGTTATCCTCCATTTTATAAAAATGGGTTTCTAAAAAAGTTAAAATCTGCTGCTCATTTTCAGCCGCAACCTCTGCTCGATCTCTTAGCTCGACTTTAACACCTCCATCGTCATCACTACCACAAGACACTAAGCTCATAACAGCAATCATCAAGGTAAAAATTAATTTATATTTCATCATTTATGCTTTTTAAGGCTGCAAGATACAATTTTCTTATATTTTTGTTTTGACTTAAAGTTTAAATTTACTCAACTATGCGAATAGATAAGTTTTTATGGTGTGTTCGCTACTTTAAAACCAGAAGCATTGCTACAAATGCTTGTAAAAAAGGACACGTAAAAATAAATGGCAGTAGCGTTAAACCTTCTAGAGATGTTTATGCTACAGATAAAATTGAAGTAAGAAAAAATCAAATTAACTATAAGGTTGAAGTTTTAGATCTACCTCCTTCTCGGGTAGGCGCAAAATTAGTCAACATTTATATTATTGATATTACTCCAAAAGAAAATTTAGAGAAGCTAGATCTTTTAAAGTATTCTAAAGATTATTATCGCAAAAAAGGAACCGGAAGACCTACAAAAAAAGACAGAAGAGATATTGATGAATGGTTTGAAAAACCGAAATCTGAAATAGAACCAGATCAAGAAGAAAAAGACTAAGCTATGAAAAAGGAGACCACATTAATCTTGAACCACACTCAAATAGAGCATAAAATTAGAAGAATTGCTTTTCAAATCTATGAGAACAATATAGAGGAGAAAGAAATAGTCCTTGCCGGAATAGCACGCAGTGGTTATATTTTTGCCGAAAAGTTAAAAGAGTGCCTAGAAAACATCTCCCCTATTCGAATAATTCTTTGCGAAGTAACTGTCAACAAAAAGAAGCCTTTAGATATTGTAAAAACATCTTTAGAAGAAGAACAATACAATAACAAATCTATCATTATGGTAGATGATGTACTCAACTCTGGTGCTACATTAATCTACGGCATTAAACATTTTTTAAATGTACCCTTAAAGAAATTGCAGACGGCCGTTTTGGTAGACAGAAGTCATAAAAGATACCCTATTAAAGCAGATTTTAAAGGCATTTCTCTTTCTACGTCTTTAAGTGAACGAGTGAAAGTATCTTTAAAGGGAGAGTATAAAGCAGAGCTTTTATAATTTTTGCTGAATTAAATCTACCGTTTCTTTTAGGCTCAACGAAGTCACATCTAAGATCAAGTCACTTTGCATATAGTAAAACTGACGCTCAAATAAATGCTTTCTAATAAAGTCATTTAGATCTGCTCTACTTTTTTGAGATCGGATAAGAGGTCTGTTTTCTTTTTCTTCAAACAAGCGATCGCTAAGTACATTTACATCTACTTTTAAATAAATAAGTTTCACCTGCTTATTTTCTTTTAGTAATTCTAGATTATTAGCATAACATGGTGCGCCCCCTCCCAATGCTAAAATGAAACTTTCTGAGTTCGATAAAAGCGATTTTAGCACTTCGTTTTCCTTTTTTCTGAAATAAATTTCACTTTTTATAGAAAAAATTTCAGCGATGGACATTTGCTCATTTTCTTCAATCACTTCATCCAAATCTAAATTTTTTAAACTTAATTTATTGGCTAACAGACGTCCAACTTTAGATTTTCCGGAGCCCATATATCCACACAAAACAATTTTCATAGCCGTAATTTAAAGAGTGTTTATTTTTTTTTTAAAGATATTGAAAATTGTTAGACATTTTACTTGATAAATTAAAAAGACATCTTATATTTGCACCCGCGTTCAAGAAATGAATGTAATTGATAAGATCTGGTAGCTCAGTTGGTAGAGCATCTCCCTTTTAAGGAGAGGGTCCTGGGTTCGAGCCCCAGCCAGATCACAAAAATAAGTTCAGATTTGTTTGGGCGAGAAGTTTATCCTGAGCGGAGCCAATAGGCGAAGTCGAAGGGAGCCCCAGCCAGATCACTTTTTGATTTAAATAATGTGATTCTTTTAGACGAGATGTTTGCAAGTCTTAGACAAAGCAAGCCCCCCGTCCGAACGGATTCATCCGGGCGGGCAGCCAGATCACATAGAATTTAGTTCTTATACATACTTAAAAATGATCTGGTAGCTCAGTTGGTAGAGCATCTCCCTTTTAAGGAGAGGGTCCTGGGTTCGAGCCCCAGCCAGATCACAAAAATAAGTTCAGATTTGTTTGGGCGAGAAGTTTATCCTGAGCGGAGCCAATAGGCGAAGTCGAAGGGAGCCCCAGCCAGATCACTTTTTGATTTAAATAATGTGATTCTTTTAGACGAGATGTTTGCATAGTCTTAGACAAAGCAAGCTCCCCCGTCCAAACGGATTCATCCGGGCGGGCAGCCAGATCACTTTTTATTTATCTTCTTAAATCCTAAGCCCAGGTGCTGGAATTGGTAGACAGGCATGGTTGAGGGCCATGTGTCCTTTAGGGCGTGTGGGTTCAAGTCCCATTCTGGGTACGACTTTAAACTCTAATCTCTTTATTAATAAGTAGTTAGGGTTTTTTTGTTTCTTAAAATGTATCATTCTTGTAGCTTCGATACAATTTTCTTCTGAAAATCACTCAGCCAACCCTCCCACTTTTCAAATCAACATACCTTCAAATTCTCACATCTTCAAATCACCACACCTGCACATCAATTCTTGACTTCATTAAATTTTTGTTTAATCTTTTATTTAAAAAAGTGAACAAAATTAATTTTTATAGCTTAGCTTTGTTATATCAAACCTAGTGCATGTCTTACATAAAAAAAGAATTTAGTATTAAAGACCTAGAGATTCTTAGTGGCGTAAAAGCGCACACCATAAGAATATGGGAAAAAAGATACCATATCTTAGAACCTAATCGAACAGAAACCAACATTAGAGTTTACGATACTATTGCGCTTCAGAAATTGCTAAACATTGCTTTCTTAAATGAAAACGGCTATAAAATATCTAGAATCTCTAAACTTTCCGATGAGGAAATTGCAGATTTGGTTCAGTCTACTTCCTCTTCTAACAATTATGAAAATAGAGCTTTAAAGTCATTGCTTGTTGCGATGTTTAATTTCGATCAAGTATTGTTCTTAAAAACCTACGGTGAACTCCTAGAAACAAGAACCTTTAGTGAAATTTTTAAGGATATTTTTATTCCGTTTTTAAATCAAATCGGCCTTTTGTGGCAAACCAGCACCATTACGCCATCTCATGAACACTTTATTTCTAACTTGATTCGGCAAAAGGTCTACAGTAATATTGAAAAACTTCAATATGAAGAAGCTTTTCATAAAGATCGGTTATTCATCTTGTTTCTTCCCGAAAATGAGATTCACGATTTAGGGATTTTATTTGCCAATTACGAACTGCTCAGTTTAGGCTATAGAGTAATCTTTTTGGGACACACCATTCCGTTAGAAAATTTAAATACCTTTACGAATATGGCTAAAGAAGTCTATTACATCTCCCATTTCACCACAAAACCAGAAAACCCTTCAGAGTATATCAAAAACTTTACAAAAGAGGTTCTTCAAGATTCAAATAAAATAAAACTCTGGGTTTTAGGAAGAAAAAGTACAGATATAAATCCAAGTCTTTTAAATGAAAACATAGCTGTATTTAGTAATATTTCCTCACTTAGCCTACAACTCTAATTATGAAAAAGAAAGTAAGTATTATAGGTTCTGGTTTCTCATCCTTAAGTGCTTCTTGCTATTTGGCTCAGGCAGGTTATGAGGTAGAAATCTTTGAAAAAAATAGTACGATTGGAGGCCGAGCTCGGCAGTTAAAAAAAGACGGCTTTACCTTTGATATTGGTCCTACTTGGTATTGGATGCCCGACGTATTTGAACGTTTTTTCGCCGATTTTAATACTACTCCAAAAGAATTTTATGAGCTCATAAAATTAAGCCCTGCCTATAAAGTGTATTTCAGTAAAGAAGAAAGCATCACTATTGGCGACACTTTAGAGAAGATTTATGCCGCCTTTGAAGAAATTGAAGAAGGCAGTTCTAAAAAGTTAAAAAAATTCATAGATAAGGCAAAAGATAATTACGATATCGCTATCAAAGATTTGGTGTATCGTCCTGGCGTTTCTCCTTTAGAGCTTATTACGCCTAAAACCGCGACCAAACTCAATCAGTTTTTTAGCACTATAGCCAAAGAAGTTAGAAAGGAATTTAAGAATGAAAAACTCATTCAGGTATTAGAATTTCCGGTGTTGTTTTTGGGTGCAAAACCAAGTGATACTCCTGCTTTTTATAGTTTTATGAATTTCGCTGATTTTGGTTTGGGAACTTGGCATCCTAAAGGCGGAATGTATCAGGTCATTCTAGGTTTAGAGAAACTAGCTACAAGTTTAGGAGTGAAAATTCGTCTCAACGCTTCCGCGGAAAAAATACTAGTCAATGACAAGGAGGAAGCTACCGGAATCATTTCCGAGGGAAAAGAATACCCCGCAGATGTAGTTTTGAGTGGAGCTGACTATCATCATACCGAAACCTTATTAGATCAAAAATACCGACAATATTCAGAACAGTATTGGGACAATAAAACCTTTGCACCTTCTTCGCTCCTTTTCTATGTCGCTTTCGACAAGAAAATTAAAAATGTAGAACATCATACCTTATTTTTTGATGTAGATTTTAAAGCACACGCAAAGGCGATTTACGATACCGCAGAATGGCCAGAAGAGCCTTTATTTTATGCCAGCTTTCCATCAAAGACAGATCACAACATTGCACCAGAAGGGAAAGAAGCTGCCATATTTTTAATTCCGCTTGCTCCCGGTTTAAAAGATGAACAATCCTTAAGAGAACGTTATTTTGAGAAGATAATTACTCGTTTTGAAAAGATAACCGACCAAAATATTTCAAATTACGTTATATTTAAAGAGTCCTTCTGTGTAAATGATTTTGTAAAAGAATACAATTCTTACAAAGGAAATGCTTACGGATTAGCGAATACACTTTTACAAACCGCTTTTTTAAGACCCAAGTTAAAAAGTAAGAAAGTAAAAAGTCTTTATTTTACAGGACAATTAACCGTACCAGGACCAGGAGTTCCACCTGCTTTAATTTCTGGCAAACTCGTCGCAGAGCTCATAAAAAAACACAATCATTAAGCCTATGAAAGCAACTTTTGACCTTGTTTCTAAACTTTGTAGTAAAGAAGTTACTCAGTCTTACAGTACTTCTTTCTCTATAGCTACGAGACTATTGGCTCCTTCTATAAGACAAGATATTTATAATATCTATGGCTTTGTACGTTTCGCCGATGAAATTGTAGATACTTTTCATGACTACGATAAGGAGTTTTTATTTAATAGATTTGAAGAAGATTTATATTTAGCGTTAGAACAAAAAATAAGCTTAAATCCTATTCTCAATTGTTTTCAAGAAACAGTTCATAAATATGATATTCCTAAAGAATTATACGTGGCTTTTTTAAAAAGCATGCGCACAGATTTACATAAAACCACCTACCTATCCCAAAAAGAATTTCAAGATTATATTTATGGAAGTGCAGATGTGGTGGGGTTAATGTGTTTAAAAGTGTTTATGAAAGGAAACCAAGAAAAATATGACGAACTAAAAGAAAGCGCGATGCGGTTAGGTTCGGCTTTTCAAAAAGTAAACTTTTTAAGAGATCTTAAAGCAGATTATGAAAACTTAAACCGCTCTTACTTTCCCAATGCCAATCTAGAACAATTAGATGAGCTTACTAAAAATGAGATTATTCAAGAAATTGAAGAAGATTTCTCCCAAGCGCTACACGGAATTACTAAATTACCCGCGGAGGCAAAGTTAGGAGTTTACACGGCTTATATCTATTTTTACAAACTGTTGAACAAGTTGAAGAGAACCCCTTCATTAAAAATAAAGGAACAGCGTATTCGCGTTTCAAATTATCAAAAAGCGGGACTCTTGGCAAAATCATATATCTCTTGTAGATTTAATCTTTTTTAATGATGCAAACACTATATTGGATACTCCTATTTTTTGGCACCTTTTTCTTTATGGAATTTATGGCTTGGTTTACGCATAAATATATCATGCATGGCTTTTTATGGTCGCTACATAAAGACCACCATCATAAAGAACACGGGAGTTGGTGGGAACGAAATGACTTATTTTTCGTTTTCTATGCGTTAGTAAGCATCACTTGTTTCTTACTTTGGCAATATGAAGACATTTGGTTCACTCTCCCTATTGGCTTGGGAATTTTAGCCTATGGTATTGCCTATTTTACCGTACACGATATTTTTATACACCAACGCTTCAAAATTTTTAGAAACGCTAACAACTGGTACGCCAAAGGACTTAGAAGAGCTCACAAAATTCATCATAAACATTTAGGAAAAGAAGAAGGCGAAAACTTTGGGATGCTTATGGTCCCACTCAAGTATTTTAAACGTAAATAACATGCAGAGTCACCACTATGACTATATCATTGTAGGAAGTGGTTTAGCGGGCTTACAACTCGGTCTTGCGCTTTCTAAAGACGTTTTCTTTAAAAACAAGAAAATTGCCCTGATTGATAAGTCTTCCAAATCTAGCAACGATAAAACCTGGTGTTTTTGGGAAAAAGGCAAAGGCCAATGGGAGAATATTATCCACAAATCTTGGAAAGAGGGATTTTTTATTTCCGATAAGGAAAACATCAACCTAAATCTTAGTCCATATACTTATAAAATGATAAGGTCTATAGACTTTTATGAAAACGCCAAAACTCAATTAGCGAATCATCCTTCTATTTCTTTTATAGAAGATTCTATCACTGCCGTGGAAGAAGACGCAGGTAAAGTCATGGTGGTAGGAAAAAAGAAAACCTACACATCATCTCATGTTTTTGACAGTAGAATTTCACCTGAATATTTTGAAAACAAGAATGAATCAGTCTCCATTCATCAGCATTTTAAAGGCTGGATGATAGAAACCGAAGATGAGTTTTTTAATCCAGAAACTTTTACCATGATGGATTATCGTCTTCAGTATAAAAATAGCACAAGTTTTACATATGTTTTACCCATTACTAAAAAGAAAGCCTTTGTAGAGTTTACTTTTTTTACGCCATTTACGGTAGAGGAAAATGTTTACGATTTGTATTTAGAACGTTATGTAAAGGAAATTTTAAAACTTCAGCAATATAAAATTACCGCTACGGAAATAGGCATTATTCCTATGACTAATTTTTCTTTTCAGCAGTATAATTATAAGCGAATCACCAAAATAGGAACCGCTGGAGGTTGGGTAAAACCTAGCAGTGGCTATGCGTTTAAACATACCGAAAAGAAAGCAAGCTTGCTTATAGAAAACCTCAAGAATAATCTCCCCATTACCACCAATTTCCATTCTAAAAAATATCATTTTCTAGATACCATATTCCTCAAAGTGCTTCATAATGAAAATTCTAAAGGAAAATGGATTTTCGAACAATTATATCTAAAAAATTCTACTCCGTCTATATTTAAGTTCTTAGACGAAGAAACTTCCGTCTTAGAAGATTTTAAAATTGTGAAATCTCTTTATAGCAAAGCTTTTATTAAGGCTTTATTTCAGTAAAAAATCAAGAACCTCGGAGCAAGCTCACGAGATATGAATAGAAAAATACTTTTTTAAATTTCAAGGCAAGTCTCGGGGAATTAAACCCTCTGGAGGGATTAAAAACTCTACCAACTTCACCACAATCACATAACATTACATATTTTTCATAAAAAAAACTCCCGCAAAAGCAGGAGTTTTATATTTAAAAGAATGAATTTCTTAATTAGGCATTTGTCTTTTTAATCAAGTTTAAGGCAGAACCTTCTTTATACCATTCAATTTGGTTTTCATTATAGGTATGATTTGCTTTAATAGTATCCTTAGAACCATCGGCGTGTACCACCTCGATCGTAATAGGTTTGCCTGGAGCAAAACTTTCTAAATCTATAAAATTGAAGGTATCGTCTTCTTTTATCAAATCGTAATCACTTTCGTTATCAAAAGTAACTCCTAACATTCCTTGTTTCTTCAAGTTAGTTTCGTGAATACGAGCAAAAGATTTTACCAATACTACAAAAACTCCTAAATGACGTGGCTCCATTGCTGCGTGCTCTCTAGAAGAACCTTCTCCATAGTTATGATCTCCCACAACTACTGTAGGAATTCCTTTAGCTTTATATTCTCTTTGTGTATCTGGCACTCCTGCATAGTCTCCCGTAATCTGGCTTTTTACAAAGTTAGCCTTCATATTATAAGCGTTAATCGCTCCAATAAGACAGTTATTTGAGATATTATCTAGGTGGCCTCTATAACGCAACCATGGTCCCGCCATAGAAATATGGTCTGTAGTACATTTACCGTCAGCTTTAATTAACAATTTAGCTCCCATTAAATTCTTACCATCCCAAGGTTCAAACGGAGTAAGCAACTGTAGACGTTCACTGTCTTCAGCTACATTTATTACTACTCCACTACCATCTTTTCTAGGCTCTACATAACCAGCATCTTCTACTGCAAAACCTCTTGTAGGAAGTTCAATTCCTTGAGGCTCCTCTAACATCACTTCTTCTCCATCTTCATTCATTAATTTATCACGCGTAGGATCAAAATCTAAACGCCCAGAAATTGCAATCGCAGCTACCATTTCTGGCGAACCTACAAAAGCGTGCGTATTTGGATTCCCATCGGCACGCTTAGAGAAGTTTCTGTTAAACGAGTGCACAATAGTATTCTTTTCTTCTCCTTTACGGTCACTTCTATCCCACTGTCCTATACAAGGTCCACAAGCATTCGTAAATATGGTTGCATCTAAATCTTCAAAGATTTGCAATAAACCATCACGTTGTGCAGTAAAACGAATTTGCTCAGATCCTGGATTAATCCCTAAATCAGATTTTGGCTTAATCTTTTTATCTACAGCTTGTTTCGCGATAGAAGCTGCTCTTGTTAAATCTTCATAAGAAGAGTTGGTACAAGAACCGATTAATCCCCAATCTACATTAATTGGCCAATCGTTTTCTTTTGCTTTCACATTCATTTCAGAAATAGGCGTTGCTAAATCTGGTGTAAAGGGTCCGTTTAAGTGTGGCTTTAATTCAGATAAGTTAATTTCGATTACTTCATCAAAATACTGCTCTGGATTTGCATATACTTCATCATCTCCCGTTAAGTATTCACGAACTCCGTTAGCAGCATCTGCCACATCATCACGATTAGTAGCTCTTAAGAAACGTTCCATAGAATCATCGTACCCAAAAGTAGAAGTGGTTGCACCCACTTCTGCTCCCATATTACAAATGGTTCCTTTTCCTGTACAAGAAAGATTTTTTGCGCCTTCTCCAAAATATTCTACAATCGCTCCGGTTCCTCCTTTTACGGTAAGAATCCCAGCTACTTTTAAAATAACATCTTTAGAAGCGGTCCAACCGTTTAACTCTCCGGTTAGCTTCACTCCAATTAGTTTAGGGAATTTAAGCTCCCAAGGCATTCCTGCCATCACATCTACGGCATCGGCTCCTCCTACTCCAACAGCTACCATTCCTAATCCCCCGGCATTTACCGTGTGAGAATCGGTACCAATCATCATTCCTCCTGGGAACGCATAGTTTTCTAATACCACTTGGTGAATAATTCCTGCACCAGGCTTCCAGAACCCTATTCCGTATTTGTTAGAAACCGAACCTAAGAAGTCAAAAACTTCGTTACTGGTTTCATTGGCTCTTTTTAAATCTTTTACAGCCCCTTGCTTCGCTTGAATTAAGTGATCGCAATGTACTGTAGTAGGTACTTCTACGTTTTTCTTTCCTGCCTGCATAAATTGCAATAATGCCATTTGTGCGGTTGCATCCTGACAAGCAATTCTATCTGGTGAAAAGTTTACATAATCTTCCCCTCTTTTAAATGCTTTATTTGAAGCAGCATCCCAAAGGTGAGAGTAAAGAATTTTTTCTGAAAGTGTTAATGGTTTACCCACTACTTCACGTGCTTTATCTACACGATCTGTAATTTGAGAGTAAACCTTCTTAATCATATCAATATCGTATGCCATTGGTTTGTTTTTTTAAGTGATTGCGAAAGTAACAAATTTTAATGAATTTTAAAAATAATTAGTAAAGCAGCATTTTAAGCAAAGATAATTCAGTGAAATAGCAAAATACTTAATTATAACGAATCAAAATAAGGTGATTTTAAAGAATAACTAGCATATCAATAATTTAAGCGAATTCAATTGATAATTTGGTAAAAAAAGCGTGAAAATACTATGATTTAATGAAAGAAGTGTAAAAAAAAAACCTTAGAGAAGAGTCTAAGATTGTGTTTAATTTTGAAATATAGATTATAATACTCTACAATAATTCCTTTATAATTTGCTCTTCAGAATAACCCTCTGCTTCCGCTTTATAATTTTTAATAATTCGGTGTCTTAAGATTCCGTTAGCCACCGCTTTTACATCTTCAATATCTGGAGAAAATTTTCCTTTGGTCGCTGCATTGGCTTTGGCCGCTAAAATAAGATTCTGAGAAGCTCTTGGTCCCGCTCCCCAATCGATATAGTCTTTTACCAACTGCGGAGAAAACTCTCCGTTTGGTCTAGTTTTACCTACTAACTTCACGGCATATTCCACGACATTATCGGCTACTGGAATTCTACGAATAAGTTGCTGGAAATCGATAATCTCTTCCGCAGTAAAAAGAGGATTTATGCTTACTTTATGCGTAGAAGTGGTGCTCTTCACCACGTTGATTTCTTCCTCATAAGTTGGATATTCTAAAAAGATAGAAAACATAAATCGGTCTAATTGTGCTTCCGGTAAAGGATAAGTTCCTTCTTGTTCAATAGGGTTTTGTGTTGCTAATACAAAATAAGGTTGTGACAATTCGTAACATTTTCCGGCAACGGTCACACTTTTTTCTTGCATCGCTTCTAGAAGTGCTGCTTGTGTTTTAGGCGGAGTTCTATTGATCTCATCTGCTAAAACAATATTAGCAAAAATAGGACCTTTTATAAATTTAAAATTTCTAGATTCATCTAAAATCTCTGATCCTAAAATATCACTTGGCATCAAATCTGGTGTAAACTGAATGCGTTTAAAATCTAATCCTAAAGCTTGAGAAAGCGTATTCACCATAAGGGTTTTTGCTAAGCCCGGCACTCCTATTAAGAGGGCATGTCCTCCTGCAAAAACAGACAATAAAATTTCATTAACGACCTTTTCTTGCCCTATAATGACTTTTCCTATTTCTAATTGAAGTTGTTTATACTTTTCTACAAAATTTTCGATGGCACGCACATCTCCAGACATATTTCTTATTGTTTTAACCAATTACCACTAAAAGCACAATCTTTATACTCATCGCCTATTTTTACATAGGTATTTCCAATTTTTTCTTTTTGCCATTTTTCAATAGCTTTAATTTGTTTCTCTCTTAAGGCCAATTCCTTAATCTTAGTATAATCTTGAGCATAATTCGCAATGTGCGCCTTGTACTTGTTATCTACGATAATGATTTTAAAAAATTTAGACCCTGTTCTGGTTTGATCAATCAAGATCATCGATACTTCGCCTTCATTTAAGTTATTTACTTTATCATAAATAAGCGGATCAATATCTGTCAGTTCAAAACGTGTATCCCCCGTTTTTGGGTTGATCAATTTCCCGCCATCTCCACGAGTTTCTTCCTCATCTGAATATCTTCTAGCTGCTTCATCAAAAGAAATTTTATTATTTACAATACTCCTTCTAATCGTATCTAATTTCTCTCTAGCAATTTTGATGGTTTCCTCGGTTACTTTAGGCATAATGATAATATGTCTAATATCTAACTTCTCTCCTCTAACTTTATCTAACTGAATAATATGATACCCAAATGAAGACTTAAAAGGTTTACTTACTTCTCCTTCCTGTAAACTAAAAGCGACTTGTTTAAAGTCTTTATCTAAAGGATCTTTTCTAGTAATGGTCATTTGCCCTCCTTTGGTACTGGTGGCATCTTGCGAGTATAATACCGCTTTGGTTGCAAAGCTGGCTCCATTCTCTACAATATCATTACGCATCTCTGTTAATTGATCGACCACTTTTTGCTCTTCCTCTTCGGGAACATCTGGTTCAATAACCAATTGTGAGATTTTTACTTCATCTCCAAATTGCGGACGCTCGTCTTCTGGAATACGATCAAAAAATTGTCTTACTTCTTCTGGCGTTACTTCAATTTCGCTTACAATCTTACTTTGCATACGATCACTTAAGGCTCTCTCCTTATTAATAACAAATAATTCTGCTCTTAAATCTCGCTCATTTTCTTTGCGGTAAAACTCCAATAGTTTCTCCATACTCCCTATTTGCTGTACCATTCTGTCCATTTGCTGACCAATCATATTATTGATTTCATCTTCAGAAACATTGATGGTACTATCTTGTACCGCGTGGTGTGCATAAAGTTTATTTTCCATCAACCTTCCCGCCAATTGACAATCTGAAATTTCATCAGAATCCATTCCTTGATTCTTAACATCTTCCCGCATTTTAACAATGTCGGTTTCTAGAATAAGGTAGTCTCCAATTACGGCTGCCACCCCATCAGCTTTAAAACGTTTAAAGGCCTGTACCGTGTCTGTTTTTGATACTTCACTAATAACTCCCTTGTCGCCAGTTATCACCAAACTACTATCTACTTCTGTTTTTTGAGCATGTACCGCTGTTATTGAAAATAAAGCCACACAGCAAATCTTAATTATATAGTTCAAATCTTTTATGTTTAATTGCATCCTTAATAATTTCTTTTTCTAATTCTTTTGACAACTCTAACTTTCTTCGGTTAAGAAGAATTTGCTTAATAGTAGGTTTTACATACGCTAAAGGGGCTTGATCATTTCGTTTTAAAACATCCTTAATGTATACCAAATATACTCCTAAAGAATCCTCAAGTTGCAAGAAGTTTTCCTTTTTTAAAAACTCATCGCTCATAGAAGCATCTAAAGGGCTGATTTTTTTATAAATTTCTTTAGGCTTTACCCAAACCGAATCATTTAAACTATAATTTTTAAATTTTAAAGACTCTTCATCTAAGTAAATCTTATCATCTTGATCAAACCTCGTAAATTTCTTTTCAAGCTCTTTTATATCAGCGTAATCTTTTTCTAACTCTATGTACCTCAACTTAACTAAATCTTGGTTCAGCTTAAAATTAATCTTATTGGCTTCAAAATAAGTATTGATGACAGTATCCTGAAATGTGGTATCAATCATTCCCGAAATAACAATATCCTTATAAGCTTCTGTATACAGCTCATTTCTATAAAGATTAACAAGCTTCTTAAAGTCTTCTTGTTTTTTTTCTGATAAATTTATTTTTGCCTGATGCATAAACAATTCCTCCTGCGCCCAACGATTAATGTAATTAGACACAAATATCGCGCTATCCTCTGGAGAGGCTCCATCTGGAATTAAATTTACTATATCTTCCTCATAAAGGTAAGTATCATACGCTCTTGCAAGAACTTTTCGCTCTTCATTTGACTGCAAAAAATCACAACCCATTAAAAGAGTACAACAGCATATAAGTATGTAATTCGGGATTCTATTCAAACTCTTTCTCTAAACTCTTTAATACCTCTTGGTTAATTACTACGTTATTTTTAGCTCGAATATTCTCTATCCATTCCTTTTCTAGCTGCTGCTGATATTGGCTCACCACTTCTCCTCTTGCTTCCTCGAATGTCTTGATTCCTTCTGGTTCTATATTTTCAATATCGAATACAAGAAATACGCCATTATTTTCATACAGCTTAGAAACTCCTTTTCTGTCTTTTATTTTTGAAGGCAAGGCATCGTGATCTTCTTGAAATTCTCCAGACTTAAATAAAACACTATGTCCCATTTCTTTCGCGTCTTTTTCTATCGTGTCATTCTCCACCCCTTTCTTCATCCACTTTCTAACCTGCTTAGCCATCTTTTTCGTATCTGTAGAAGCCATCGTTAAGGTGTAGGTCTTTTCTTTTGTAAATTCTTTTTGATGTTGTTGATAATAAGTTTGAAGCGCTACCGAATCTTTCTTTGCTGCTTGCCAGATATTATCTTCCATCAACTCAAACAACAACAACCCATTACGATATTCTTGAATAATGTATGCATATTCAGCATCCGTCTCGGCCAAATGCTCTTTATGGTAGGAGATTAAAAAATTCTCTTTAAAGAGGATTAGCCATTGCTTTAATAAACTTTCTTTAGATTCTACTTTCCCTATTTGACGTTGGGAGTTACTAATCAGTTTAGCAAAATCTTGATAGGATTTCCCTTCTCCTTTTATTTCGATAATATTTTTCTGCGGAATATCTTTTAAATTATTGATATCCCATTTGGAAGATAAAAGTGCATCAGATACATTTTTACTAAAATAGGCTAAAGCAGCTTCATCTTCTTTTATCGTATAAGTGTTTTGAATATCTTTTAAAACATCCTCACGTATTAATTGTGCTCTCACGTCCCCTTTCATTCTTCTAGAAAGATCTTGCTTTTCATCCTCAAAACTCTTGATGGTATTCTTGTTTAGCAACTTCACTATGTGCCAACCATATTCGGTTTCAAAAGGAGTAGAGGTTTCATCAATTTCGGTTAATCCAAAGGCTACATTTTCAAACGCACCAGAGTTAAGCTTGCCTCTAGAGAATGTATTAATTACTCCGCCATTCACGGCTGTATTTTTATCATCACTATATTGTCTAGCCATTTCAGAAAAACCATTCCCATTATCTAACTTTTCTTTAATTTCAAATATTTGGGTCTTGGCATCAGAGTTTCCTTCCTTATTCTCAATCATAATATGAGCCACTTTTACCGTACCTTCTGCTTTTCTTTTGTCATTTACTTTAACGATATGGTATCCAAACTGAGATCTTGCAGGCATAGAAACCTCCCCTACTTTAGTCTCGTAAGCGGCAGTTTCAAAGGGATACACCATAGAAAAAACCGTAAACCAACCTAAATCTCCATTATTTTTTTCTACTGATGGATCTTCGGAATAGGTTTTAGCTACTTCAGCAAAAGATTTCCCATTAAGAATCTCTTTTCTTGCTTTCATCGCTTTTTGATAAGCTTTTAAAGTGTCTTTAGCGGAAGCGTTACGCGTCACATTTATTAAAATATGGCTCGCATTCACCTCTTGCTTTTTTCTAGAATAAGCTTCTTGAAGTAAGTTTTCTGTAATTTCAGAATCCTTCATATACTTATCGGCTAGCTGTTTTTTGTAGATATTATACTCTCCCATAAATGAAGGAAGCGTATCTAAGCCTTGCGTTTCTGCCTCTAATACTTTCAACTTATAGTCCACAAAAAGATCCATATACTCGCTCACATCTTTTTGATCGTCTTGCAGCAAGTTAAGATTCTTAGAAAACACGCGCTTAAACTCATCGGCATAAACGGGCTGATCATTAATGGTCAATAATACTTTTTGTTCCTTTTTTTGCGCAAAGGCAATACATCCTGTCGCCAAGAAAACAAGTAAAAGTAGATTTTTCATTTTATTAATTTTAAAAGTGGTCAAAAATAAGAAATATAAAAGGTTATACAAGCATTTAAATTAAGAACCTGAAGCAATTCCGCGAAGCAAGAAATGAATTCTTATTTTTTGGTTTCAATACAAACTTCAAGGCATTAAAGCTTCTAGCAAAGACTAACGCATCCATAATTTATTAATTATATTTGAGCTCCACTTTCTAAAGTCATTTCATGAAATACACCTCCCAAATTACCATTGCTATCTCTCAAGAAGAAGTCTTTAAAAAATTAGAAAACATAGAAAACTTACCCCACTGGCAAAAGGGTCTATTAGAAATTACTCCTATAAGTGGTGAACCCGGAGAAGAAGGTTCTAAAATGAAACTTCAATACCAAATAGGCAAACAAAAAATGGAAATCATACAAACCATGATGAAAATTGATTTTCCTAACGAGATACAAATCACTCACGATACTCAAGACACGCACAACATTCAAAAAAATGTGCTCAAAAAAACCGAGAATAATCAAACGCTTTGGATTTACGAAAATGAATTTAAATTTTCGAGCTTAGGACTTCAATTCTTGGGTTGGATTATGCCTAGCGTATTCAAAAAGCAAACGATGACAAATATGGAAAATTTTAAAGCTTTCGCCGAAAAAGGAATCAGTATAAAAAATAACGATGGATAAGAAACAAGAACCTATAGACAAGCGCACGAGTTGCGAATTGGAGAATACTTTTAAAAAATTGCCAGACAAGCCTCAGGAAATTGAACCCTCTGAAGGGATTAAACTTATTTGGGACTTTAGAGGCCCGCATGCTCAAAAAACAGCCGAACATCACGAAATCCATTTAAAGGATTACATCAAAATAGAAAACACCCAATTAGAGATTACCGGAGTTGAAACCTTATCTGAAATGCATTCTATTGCTTTTATGGTGGTGAATAAAGCAGAAATGAAACCTATACGGGATGCTTTAAAACCTCATCGCGGTCAGTTGTACCAAGAGTAAAGAAACAAAAAATGCCTCATGAAAAATCATAAGGCATTTTTTAATACTGCTTTTATATTATCTAGAATAATTAGGTGATTCTTTGGTAATGGTTACATCGTGAGGGTGACTCTCCAAAATCCCTGAAGAGGTGATTTTTACAAATTTCGCATCGTTCTTTAAGGCTTCAATATCTTTAGCGCCACAATACCCCATTCCTGCCCGTAAGCCTCCAATAAATTGGTTCATACTTTCAAGCAACTCTCCTTTATAAGGAACTCTCCCTACAATCCCTTCAGGAACCAATTTTTTAATATCATCTTCTATATCTTGAAAATAGCGATCTTTAGAGCCTTGTTGCATAGCTTCAACAGATCCCATTCCGCGATAAGACTTAAATTTTCTTCCTTCGTAAATAATGGTTTCTCCGGGAGATTCTTTGGTTCCTGCTAAAAGAGAACCTAACATTACACAATCTGCTCCTGCCGCTAAGGCTTTTGGGATATCACCAGTATAACGTATTCCTCCATCAGCAATAACTGGCACACCTGTACCTTTTAGCGCTGCTGCAACTTCGATAACCGCAGAAAACTGAGGAAAACCAACACCTGCGACCACACGAGTGGTACAAATAGATCCTGGGCCAATTCCAACTTTAACGGCATCTGCACCTGCATCTGCTAAATATTTGGCAGCTTCCGCAGTAGCAATATTACCCACCACCACTTCTAAATCTGGATATTTATTTTTTACTTCTTTCAACACGTGAACTACCCCTTTGGTATGTCCGTGAGCCGTGTCTATCACTACAGCATCTACACCCGCTTTCACTAAAGCTTCTGCTCTTTCTACCGCATCTGCCGTTACTCCCAAGGCAGCAGCAACACGTAATCTTCCGTACTTATCCTTGTTTGCATTTGGCTTCTGAGTGAGTTTGGTAATGTCTCTAAAGGTAATTAAACCTACCAGCTTATAGTCTTTATTAACAACCGGTAGTTTTTCAATTTTATTTTCTTGTAAAATGGCTTCAGCATCTCCTAAAGAAGTTCCTTCAGCCACGGTAACCAAATTCTTGGTCGTCATCACCTCTTCTATAGGTCGGCTGTTATTTTTTTCGAAACGTAAATCACGGTTGGTTACAATTCCTATCAAAGCATCGTCTTTATCTACAATCGGGATTCCTCCAATGCTATGCTCGCGCATCAAATCTTTCGCATCTTTTACCGTGGCGTTGATGGACAAGGTAACCGGATCAATAATCATCCCGCTTTCTGCTCTTTTTACTTTGCGAACTTTAAGTGCTTGCTGCTCTATGCTCATATTTTTGTGCAACACACCAATACCTCCTTCCCTAGCCATAGCAATTGCCATACGGGATTCGGTTACGGTATCCATCGCTGCAGAAACGATAGGTACATTAATAGTTATGTTCTTGGTGAATTTGGTTTGAATGTTTACTTCGCGTGGAAGAACATCAGAGAAAGCAGGAACTAAAAGGACGTCATCGTAAGTTAATCCTTCGCCTACTATTTTATTTTCGTGTGCAGTCATCGCAATTAAAGATTTAATTGCATGCAAATTTATACTTTTATGACGAGACAATAATAAAAATAGAATTTTTTTTGAAAAAATATTAAATCTCGCCTTAATTCACTAATTCTAAGAAGCTTAATAAAGCTAATAGGACAACGATTGATAGAGAAAAATATTCATAAAGTAAAGACTTCTATAGACATGGCTTCCTTAAATACAGGAATACATTTGGTGGAAATATTTACAGTTCATGAAACGAAAAATTATTAGAGTTGTAAAAAAGTAAGACTGTTTTAATATCAATTAAAATATGTAATGTCATAAATTATTATTTATTTTGGTATAAGATCTATCGTAATAACCTTCAATTGAATTATTGGGAGGGTGTTTTTTGTATTAACTGAAATAAAACCAGGAGTACCGAAAACACAAAAGAAGTGGTCATTAATATACCAGAAATCATCACGACATAGCGCATCCAATATAGCCCGCTCCACATGAAATAAATTCCACCAAAGGTGACTAAAACCGAAACTAAAGGCTCTAACAATAAGAACTTTTTGATTCCTATTTTTATTTTAGCCATCGCCACTAATCCACCTAGTAGAAAAAAAATCACCGACATTGATAGAATGTGTGTATGAACAATGGTGAGCATTTCTCGCTCTGGTTTTTTAAATTTCATTACCTCTGCCTCCAAATCTTCCTCGTTGCCCAAATAATTTTCTTGAATGCCTTGAGGATGATTTTCTGTAGTATCATTTACAAAAGTCAAACCCGTAAAATAACCGACGCTTAACACTACTAGAAAAGCGCCGATTAATAATTTTACTTCTTTGGGTAGACGATAAATAAATCCGTTAAGATTCATCATAATTGATTTTCCTGTTTTAAAATATGCACTGTTTTTAATACATTATTTACAGCTCTTGCCATAGATGAGGCAGAAATAGTCGCTCCACTAATGGCAGCTATATTTTCTCCATACTCAATTTTAGAGTCTGGTGTCATACCTATAAACTGCTTAAGCCAACGCTGAGACCCTATTTGAAGTCCGTAATCTTCTCTGTAGATAAGAACTTTAGATTTTTTAATCTTCAAATCTTTATCAAACAACACCACATATTCAAATTTCTTCTTTTTACTTGGAGCAGTTCCTAAATAGGTATAACCTATAAGTTCTCCTTGTACAGAAATTCTTGAAAGGTTTTTAGCTGCGGTCTTCGCTGGAATTTTTTCTTCTATATTTCCTGAAGCCGTAATAGATTCCAACTCATAATCCTTTACTTCGTAAGTGCTTTTTATCGCCTTATCAAATTTTTCTTGAAGCCTATCTTGGGTTGTCGTAACCGTAAAAGCAAAACAACTTAATAGACCACAAAATACTAATAACCTTTTAATCATCATTTATTTTTTACGTATTCTTCTACAGTACTATCAATTTTTGCTTGTTTTGTTTCAATATCCATTGGGAATAATTGCATAAATAAAGCTTGTCCTTTTACCTTTTCTTCTAAAGCTAAATTTTTATCGCGACCGTAAACATCACTCCACTTTGTTCTTACTTTACTCCAAAGTCCTTTGTTACTTGCCCACCAGTCTTTTCCTGCTTTACATTGCTCATCGTCCACTTTTTTATAAATATTATATCCCTTTTCTTGCACTAAAAGCACATCTTCTTTACCATCTTCACGAATAACTTTTTCATTATCCTGCTCGTGCAACCACCCTTCTTTTGTAATTTCAACTTGATTACCACGCATCATTACATTATAATCACTTCGTTTAGAATATTCTCTACGCGGCAAAGGAGAACTTGTAGTATTATTCCAATAATGTCTTCCATCTGCATGAATCCAAGTTGCAGAACCTGAGTAACGCGGACTATCATCTACCTGATATACATTTTGTGTCCATTGTCCTTTTACATCTTTCTTATTCATATTTACAAAAGTCCATTGGTTATCGTGGTTAAAGTCATAACGCTTGGTATTTTCATACAACCAATCTTGTCTCCAGTGCTTAATGACCATGGTATCATTAAGAACTAAAAGGTGCTGAATAGAAATTTCGTCTTTTTCATCTTTTATCAACTCTGCCCATTCTAACGCTGTAGCGGTATAATCATAGTGCTTTTCATAATCAATTTCTGGAGAAAATGTCTCGGTATACTTAAAGGTAACCTCAAAACAGCCGCACATATCTTTTATAGCTTGTTTATCTTCTTTTAGATTTTTTTGGGCAAAACCAACGCTAGTGGCTGCCATCAAAACACTTGTCAATAATAAATTCTTGAAATTCATTTTTATTAGTTTTTTATAGATTGATTTCTGCGACAAAAATATAAAATTTATTTAGATTGATTTAAAATAATATATATATTTGCAGAAATATTTTAATTAAGACTTAGTCTAAATAATGGAAAATAGATTTCTACTCATCATTTTACTTTTAAACTTATTTAACATTCAAGCTCAAGAGACTGAGGTTAAAAGAGGTTCAAATGAAAAGAAAAAAGATAGCGTAAAAGTGAATGATCTAGAGGAAGTTATTCTTACAGGACAATACAATTCCCAATCTGTAAAAAAATCGGTTTTTGAAGTACAGGTAATTACAGAAAAAGACATTCAGTTGATGGCAGGAAATAACCTTGCCGATGTTCTTACCCAAACATTAAATATGAATATTATTCCGCAAGCTGGTGAAGGCAGATCGGGAATTCAACAGTTTGGATTTACCTCAGAATATGTAAAAATTTTAGTAGATAATGTACCCATCGTAGGGGATGAAGGTTTTGGGAATGCTATAGATATTTCTCAAATTAACTTAGATGATATCCAACAAATAGAAATTATTGAGGGCGCTATGGGAGTACAATACGGTTCTAATGCAGTAACCGGTGTGGTGAATATTATTACAAAAAAATCCGCGAAAGCGAAATGGCAAATCACGCCATATATTCAAGAAGAAACCATTGGTAGCGAATATGGATTGTTTGATGAAGGTAGACATATACAGTCTTTGAAAGTGGGACATAATTTTACAGATAAGCTCTACGCCAATGTATTATTTACCAGAAATGATTTTCAAGGGTTTCTTAATCAAAATCAAGGAAAAAATTATTTTAATCCAGAGGATGAAAATGATGGTTTAAGAGGTTATGAATGGCTTCCTAAAGAACAAAATAGTATTAAAACTTTAATTAATTATCGTTTTAAAAACTTTACCGTTTTTTACAAGTTCGAATACTTTACGGAAGAAACTAATAAGTACAATACCAATGTATTGCTCAACCCAAATAGCGCTACACAAACTGTTAATCCTACAGCAAACGATGAAATCTTTAATTCAGACAGGTTTTATCATCATTTAAATGCGACAGGGAAAATTAAAAATCAGGTGAACCTTAATATTTCGGCATCTTACCAAGAACAAACCAAGAATATTGAAACCTTTACTTACACCATAAAATCTGAAGAGAAGTCTAATATTGAAAATTATGATTACAATACCCGCAAAGGCTTTTTCTCAAGAGGAACTTTCAACAACTTTTTTAATAAGGAAAATTTTAAATTAGAATTAGGTTATGAAACTACGCTGGATGAAGGTTCTGCAAGCGGACTTTCATCTCAGAACGTCGAAAATAGAACTCAAAACAATACCCTTAATTCATATAGTTTCTTTGCTTCTTCAGAAATAAAACCTACCACCCGCTTATCCTTAAGACCTGGAGCTAGAATTATTACCTCTTCGCAGTTTTCACCTCAGTATGCAGTTTCCCTTAGCGGAAAGTATAGCTTTAAAGATGGTTATCAACTAAGAACTATTATTGGTACAGCACCAAAAACACCTACGTTTGAGCAACTCTATTTTTATATGGTTGATAGCAATCATAATGTACAAGGAAATGAGAACCTAAATCCGGAATATGGAAAATCTATATTCTTACACTTTAAAAAAGCATTTTGGTTAAACGATTACGAATTAAAATATACTCCAAAACTATCGGCTTGGTATCTAGATGTTAAAGATAAAATAGATTTAATTATTACAAATACTTCTCCCCTAGCCTACCAATATAACAATATAGATCTATACAAAACTTGGGGATTATCCTTAAGAAATACACTTAAATACAAAAATCTTTCTGCTACCCTAGGACTTGCTTTCTCTGGAGAATCAAAAGTATTAAACAGTAGCGATGTGTATAATGATGATTTCTTATATGCATTTCAATTCAACACTAATCTATCTTACCCAGTTCCTAAATGGAATACTGTTTTCTCTACTTTTTTTAAAGTAAATGGTCCGCAATATCAATTTGTTTCTAGCATTAATGACGATGGAGAAACTGAAATTACTAGAGGAAAACTAGACGGGTACGGTTGGTTAAATACATCTATCAAAAAGACATTCCACAAAGACTTAGATATTACCATAGGCGCAAGAAATGTATTAGATATTACAGAAGTAAACTCTAGTACAGGCCAAGGTGGTACTCACTCTGCAGCATCTTCATCCCAGTTATTAGGATATGGCAGGTCTTTCTTCGTAAAACTTTTATACCATATAAATTTTTAATTATGAAATCTAACTATTTAGTACTTTTTTCTCTCGTTATTATCTTCTTTACGGCTTGTAATAAAGATGATGATTCGACAGCCAATGATTCTGAATTTGTCGTGGCTTTTAAAAATCCTTCTACAGCTTTCACGGAAACTGATAATGAAAAAGAAATAGACCTTGTTTTTTCTAATGAAGCTCCGCAGGACGGAATACTCATTATTACTTATACCGAAACCAACTTAACTTACGGTGAGGATTATAGCACTACTCCATCCGCGCAAAGCGGAATTATTGAAATTCCTATTGTAATGGGAACCATTCAAACTTCATTTAGTCTGAAAAGATTAAACTCAAATCCTGCTCAAAATGACACTGATAAATCTATTGAGTTCTCCATAACAGAAGTAAATATTCCTAATGGTTTTACTCAAGGAAACACTAGCAATTTGGTAAGTTTCTCTGATACTGCTTCTCTTGGCGGAAGCATTTCTCCCAATTTAGGAGGACCTAATGAAGGAAATCAAGTGTATTTAGATTTAAGTACTCAACAAGAAACCGTAGTAAGTAGAGATAAATGGGATTTAGCTTTTTATAACGGAGATCAATTCCGCGTTAAGCTAAATAGCTCTTTATTTATGATGGCTGCTCCATTAGAAACTACGAATATTGATGCTATTACCGAAGCTGATGTTGCTAGTTTACAGTCACAAATGGCTTTCCTAGTGCAAGGATCTAATGAATTTGTAGATGCTCCTAGCGGAAATTTAAACGAAACGGTGATCGAAGAAATTTCTATCAACCTTGAAGAGAATAAAGTTTACCTCATCAAAATGGGGAACGAGATAGGAACTGACACTCCAGAAACAGGAAGTGTTGCCGTTGCTGGAGCCGATAGAGGCTGGAAAAAAATAAGAGTTGTACAAGAAAGTGGTGCTTATAAATTGCTATATGCCAATTTAGATGCAACTACTCACCAAGAAATCACTATTGGAAAGGATAACCATCACGATTTCACCTATTTCAGTATGGTCAATGAAAATGTGGTAGATGTAGCTCCTGCAAAAGGGAAATGGGATCTTAATTTTACCGTTTTTACGGAAGTGTTAGATCTTCCAGAAGGTGGAGAATCTGCTTATGGTTTTTCTGATTATGTAGCTACTAACGTACTTTCTAACACCAAAGCTTACCAAGTAATGACTGAAGATATTGCCTATCAAGATTTCACTACAGCAAATATCGATAATTCATTATATGAAGTTGACCAAAGAGTAATTGGAGCCAATTGGAGAGATGTTTTTAACGGGCTATTTAACGAGCGTTTTTACATCATTCAAGATACTGACGGAAATACTTATAAATTAAAATTCACTTCGATGGTGAATGAAAACGGCGTACGCGGTTACCCAAAATTTGAATATCAAATCCTTAATTAAATATACAATCATAACTAAAAATTACACCTCATGAATTTAAAACTATCTTTCTTAGCGTTTTTTAGCTTTTGCTTAGTCGCAACGGCGCAAACTACCGTAAATCTTAGCTTAGATCCTTCTTATGCAAACGAAGTTTATTATAAGTTTTCTACCAATCAAAGTTACGACCATACCGCAACCGATTGGGAAATTGCTTTTTTAAGAAATAACAATATGAATTTTGCCATTAGAATTAATGACGGAATTGGTTTAGAAGTTTTTGAAGCAGCCAATACTCCTGCAGATTATGTCACGGTAGATGTTAACAATGTTGCCAACTTCACACAGCTATATAACAGTGACATAAGTTGGTTTGAAGGAGCTTTTAATACAGGTTCTGCTTCTTATGGTTTTGGAGAATACAACCCAGCAAACCACCACGTAGAAGGGACTGTTACCTTTTTATTAAAATATGCTGACGGGAGCTTCAAAAAATTATTTATCGAAGATTACTTTGGCGGATATACGTTTAAGTATGCTACTTGGGACGAGACAACTTCTACTTGGAGTGCAGATACTACCGAAACCGTTTCTAATACCAGCAATCCTAACAACATGTTTAACTACTACAATTTCACTACCGCTACTGAAGTAGTTGCTGAACCTGCAAGTACAGACTGGGATCTAAAATTTACAAAATTCACTACAGATTATGCTTATAGCGGAGGAACTATGAAGTATGTAGTAACAGGAGCTTTACAACATCCAGATGTTGTCGTGGCAGAAAATATAGAGCCTAACGGAAATGGAGATACTAGTAATCTTAATTATTCAGATGAGATCAATACAATTGGTTACGACTGGAAAAGCTTTAGCGGAACTTCTTACGATCTAGATCCAGAATTATTCTACTATGCAAAATACCTTGACGGAACTGTTTACAGGTTACATTTTACCAACTTTGAAGGAAGTTCAACAGGAAATATTCAGTTTAATTATGAAGATGTAACTAGCCAGTTAAACACGGTTGCTTTTGATGTAAAAAATACCTTTAGCATCTATCCTAACCCATCTAGGGATAAACAAATTAATATTTTAACTGAAAGTAATCATGCTAACCAAGTAATTGAAATCTATAACCTTTTAGGTAAAAAGATTTATGCTACTCAGCTTCAAAATACAGGTTTCACAAATCAGTCTTTAAACCTTTCTTCATTAGCTAAGGGTACTTACTTTATAAAATACCAAACTGGAAACCACAGCACAACTCAAAAATTAATTTTAAATTAATTAGCCAATTCTTATCAATTAATTTTAAAGCTACTCTTTCAGAAGGGTAGCTTTTTTAGTTAAAATTAAAAAAATTATTAGGGTTAGCTTTAATGGTATTTTGTGAAGATTTTTGTGGCTTCATTATAAGAAGATTCAAAGCTTGACATCTTTACATTAGCATCGGCTTTTGCCGCATTAAAATAACTCAGCATTTTCTCTGTCGGCATATTTCCTGTTAATTCATCTTTGGCCATAGGACAACCACCAAAACCTTGTATCGCACCGTCAAATCTTCTACAACCCGCTTTATAGGCAGCATCAATCTTCTCGTGCCACGACGTTGGAGTGGTATGCAAATGAGCCCCAAACTCTATATTGGGGTAAGCCGGAATTAGATTAGAGAACAGATACTCGATGGTTTCTGCATCTGAAGTTCCCACCGTATCTGATAAGGATAAAATATTGACTCCCATCGCCGATAAACGCTCGGTCCATTCTCCTACAATTTCCACACTCCAAGGATCTCCATAAGGATTCCCAAACCCCATAGATAAGTAAGCAACCACTTCCTTCCCATGAGTATGCGCTAAGTTTAAAATCTCCTGTAGCGTATCTACCGATTCTTCGATGGTTTTATGCGTATTTCGCATTTGGAAATTTTCTGAAATCGAAAAAGGATAGCCTAAATAATCAATTTCTGGATGTTGAACCGCATCCTGAGCTCCACGAACATTAGCCACGATAGCTAAGAGTTTACTCGAGGTCTTAGACAAGTCTAATCCTGCCAAAACCTCTTTGGTATCTACCATCTGCGGAATCGCTTTGGGAGAAACAAAACTCCCAAAATCGATGGTATCAAAACCACAACGCAATAAAGATTGTATGTACTGTATTTTCTCTGTTGTAGGAATAAAATCTTTAATTCCTTGCATCGCATCCCGCGGACACTCAATAAGCTTGATCTTGTTCATAGCCCAAAGATACTCATTAGGTTTAAATTATCTAAATAAAGTCTAATTCTATAAAAAAATAGTTGTTTACAACTAAGACGTAAGACTACTGAAAGCTTTCGAAGCTGATAGACATAAGATTTAAGACTTGATTTGTTTTCAATTGAAAGTCAACTTATTAAACCTGACTGATTTTTAATTTTGCCGGTAGTTTAATAAAACCATTACAGTTGTAATGAGCTGTCATTTACAATTCTGAAGTAGAAGGAATTTTTTCTTTTGGAATAAAGATTCTTCTCTGCCCTCCCTCAAACATAAAAATAATTTGAGTTGAGATAACAAACGCCCAAAAAATTAAAAAAGTAATTTTCCTAAATATTTAAACCAAATTAAATACCCAAGTATTCCACCTAAGAACCCAGATAAAATAAAAGTAAATCTAAGTTTTAACGGGATTACTTTAAAAATAACATATATCACTATAGCAAAACCGATTACTGCGGTTATGATGGAAATCAACCAATCATTAAGGTCTAAAAATCTTGATATATAGATTTCATCTCCAAGAATTTCATTCCCAGTGATTTTTTTTATGATACCCGTAGAAATATTAAATACTTGTCTTAGACTAAACAATGCCAGCATTACTCCTAACCAATCTAAGCATTTTAATTTTTTCTTTAGATAAGATCTTCTGTAAAAAATTATAATTAAACCTAGAAAACTTGTCAGGAAAGTCTGCGCTGGACCTCCAATGAATATGTATAAAGAATGTTTTTCATTCCAATTGAACTTTGTTTCTATATTAGCAATAACTTTATCAAACTCCTCTTGTATACTTAGATCCAAGTCTTCATAGTTTTGACCAAAATGTTCTTCATTCAATTGGTTAAACTTTTTTACATCGATATCTTCCTCATATCCATTTGGATAATAAATCATACTTCCGTAAGAAAGCTCTGTTTCATAGCCAAAATATTTAGCAACGGCAATATGACCAAATTCATGACTTAGAGTTCCTATTACTGTAAAGAGAATAAATACAATAATAAATCTAGCAAAGAGATTAATGTAAAAGTTAAAAGTAATCATTCTTCTAAAATAGAATAAAAATCGCAATTCCTACAAAGACAATTATTTGCAGCCATTTTAAAAATTTTCCTGCATTCTTATGTCCTTCTATATATCTTTTTAAAAATCCGGAGAGTAAGGCGATACTACTAAAAACCACCAATGAAACCAAAATAAATACGCCTCCTAAAATAATGAATTGATAAGTTTTGGAGAAACGATCACTAAACAAGAACCCGGGAAACAAGGCCAAAAAGAACAAGGATACTTTAGGATTCAACACATTCATTACAAAGCCTTGCTGAAACAGTTGAAACGGCGTTTTAGGAGAAGATTTAGCCGATGATAAATCAATCATTCCCGGAGATTGATAGACTTTATAAGCCAAATACAATAAATAACCAGCGCCAAAAAATTTTAAGGCAGTGAATAGAAATTCATGGCGTACGATCAATAAAGAAACCCCAAAGGCAACTAAAGCGGTATGAATCAAACAACCCGTCATTAAACCTAAAACCGTTGCGAATCCATATTTTTTTCCGAATCGAAGACTTTGCACCAATACAAAAATATTATCTGGGCCCGGAGAAATGGCCAACGCAAAAACCGCCACCACAAAAGATATGAGGATTTCTAAATTCAAGCTTAAGACTTCAAAATCGCTTCATTGATTTCTTTAATCAATTTTGGACCTTCATACACAAAACCGGTATACAACTGAACCAAACTAGCGCCTGCTTCCAATTTTTCTAAGGCATCTTTAGCCGAATGAATTCCGCCTACGCCAATTATCGGAAAAGAGCGATTGCTTTTATCGGCTAAAAATTTAATTACTTCCGTAGAGCGAGAAGTTAAAGGTTTTCCGCTTAAACCTCCCATTTCTTCTTTGTTATCAGAGGTTAAATCCTCTCTAGAAATCGTGGTATTGGTAGCAATTACACCAGCAATTTTGGTTTCGTCCACAATTTCAATAATGTCCAATAACTGACTCTCAGTTAAATCGGGAGCAATTTTCAATAAAATAGGTTTGCTTTTTTCTTTTTCCGCGTTAAGCGTTTGTAAACTATGCAGTAAGTGCTTCAAGGGTTCTTTGTCTTGCAAAGCCCTTAAATTGGGCGTATTGGGAGAACTTACATTCACCACAAAATAATCTACATAAGGAAAAAGTGCTTCAAAACAAATCTTATAATCGTCTACAGCATTTTCATTAGGCGTTACTTTGTTTTTACCAATATTACCGCCAATCAATACCTGTCCGTTATTTTCTTTTAAACGCTTTACTGCCGCTTCTACCCCTTCATTGTTAAAACCCATGCGGTTAATGATCCCAGCATCTTCCTGGAGCCTAAACAACCTCTTTTTAGGATTTCCATCTTGAGGCTTGGGCGTTAGTGTGCCTATTTCAATAAAGCCAAAGCCCAATTGATCCATTTCTTTATAAAGCATCGCATTCTTATCAAAGCCTGCAGCCAATCCTACAGGATTTTTAAAGTTAAGACCAAAGACTTCTCGTTCTAATCTTTTATCATTCACAGCATACTTTTTCGCTAAAACGGAAGAAACGAACGGAAGCTTTAATCCATTCTTCAACACAGAAAACGTAAAGTGATGAACTTTCTCTGGATCAAACTTAAATAAAATAGGACGAATAATAGAGGTGTACATATAGGGCTAGTTTTGACAAAAATACTTTAATTTAAAAAACTTAAAAGCATATTCTTAAAAGTCTTTGTACTCCCCTCATGATTATTTATTTTTACAAAAAAGAAAACCATGATAGAGAAACAACATATTATAAATCGGTTTGTAAGTTACGTGACTGTAGACACCGAAAGTGACCCAGAAAGCAACACCACTCCAAGCACCAACAAGCAGTGGGATTTGGCAAAAGAATTAACCAAAGAGCTTAAAGCCATTGGGATGACCAATGTTCAAATAGATGATAATGCCTATGTTATGGCTACGCTTCCCAGTAATGTAGATCACGAAGTACCCGTTATTGGCTTTGTATCTCACTTTGATACTTCTCCAGATTTTACGGGTGCCAATGTAAAACCTCAAATTATAGAAGACTATGATGGGAAGGACATTGTGTTAAATAAAGAGGAGGACATCGTTCTTTCTCCAGATTATTTTGAAGATTTACTTCAGTATAAAGGTCAGACTTTAATCACCACCGACGGAAACACGCTTCTTGGAGCCGATGATAAAGCTGGAATCACCGAAATTATGTCGGCGATGGAATACCTACTGCAACATCCCGAAATTAAACACGGTACTATAAAAGTATGTTTTACTCCCGATGAAGAAATTGGTCGTGGTGCACATAAATTTGATATCAAAGAATTTGGTGCAGCATGGGCTTACACTATGGATGGTAGCCAGATTGGAGAATTAGAGTATGAAAACTTTAATGCTGCTGGTGCCAAAATAAAGGTTAAAGGTAAAATTGTTCATCCAGGATACGCCAAAGGCAAAATGGTAAACAGCATGTATATCGCTCAAGATTTCATTAACTCGTTACCACGTCTGGAAACTCCAGAACATACGGAAGGGAGACAAGGCTTTTTTCATTTAACTCAAATTAATGGGAAAGTAGAAGAAACCAATTTAAATTACATCATCAGGGATCACGACAAAACGCATTTTGAAGCCCGTAAGCAAATGATGTTAGATTTAGTGGAAGAGATAAATTCGCAGCACGACAAAGAAGTCATAGAGATTGAAATTAAAGATCAATATTTCAATATGCGCGAAAAGGTAGAACCTGTAATGCACATTGTAGATATCGCCGAAGAAGCGATGAAAGAAATAGGCATTAAACCTTTAATCAAGCCTATTAGAGGAGGCACAGATGGCTCGCAGCTTTCCTTTATGGGTCTTCCCTGCCCCAATATTTTTGCAGGCGGACATAATTTTCACGGGCGTTACGAATATGTTCCCGTAGAAAGTATGATTAAAGCGACAGAGGTGATTGTAAAAATTGCAGAACTTACCGCTAAAAAATACGTTTAATTAGGGCGGCACCCAGGCTTTCCGCTTGTAGTTGTCCCTTTAAAAAATAAAAAACCTGTCGCCAAAAGAGCTTCTAAAGTCGCTTTTTGGCTTCGGGCTTTTTTATTTTTTAGCCGTCCAAGCTACCGCTGCAATCCTTGCCGCAACAACCGAGTATAAACTTATGTAGTAATTCCATTTTGACTACCTAATATCGCCTATAAATTGCTTCCTTCCCCCATAATTCGACTTCGCTCAGCACGAGTATTTTAATATAAAATAAAGCCGTAGTTAGACTTCAACTTTGCTCAAGACGAGTGGCTATGCTTTAATTTTCTATTTCATCTGGAATGAAAATAATTTAAATTAGAAATACGACATTAAATAATTAAATTAGTATATGTCTTAAGATTTATACCACAAAAAAAGGATCCCAACAATGGAATCCTTTTATAAGTATATAATAATTTTATACTAAAATTACTTCTCCTTTTTCTCTGCTGGAGGTTTATTCAACTGCTGACTTAATTCCATTGAAATAGAAGTTTTATCAAAAGTGATTTTTCCTGCACCAGTTTCAATGATTACCGTATTTAGTTTTTCACTAAAATCGATAATCTTTCCGTGCATTCCGCTTTTGGTAATTACTTTATCTCCTTTCTTAAGTTCTTCAGCAAATTTTTTCTCGTTTTTTTGTCGCTTTTGCTGCGGTCTAATCATAAAGAAATAAAATATGATGATGATCGCAATAAACGGTAAAAAACTAGTTAAGTTTTCCATAGTACTTAGTCGTGATTATGTCCTTCGTGACCTGGCTGAGTAGATGTCTTTTGCACTTTGCTTACTGGGTTTCCAGTTTTAGCACCTCCTGCTTTAGGAGTTACAAAAGATTTTATTTTAATCATTTCTTGACCAGACTCTGTGTTCGCTGTAATTCTAACTGTTTTCATTTGGTTGTTAGGCTTTCCATTAGAGTTAAACTTCACTACCATCTCTCCTTTTTCACCTGGAGCGATTGGTTCTTTAGACCAAGTAGGAATGGTACATCCACAGCTTCCTTTTGCATTAGAAACAACTAATGGCGCATCTCCTGTGTTTTCGAACACAAATGTATGTTCTACGACATCTCCTTCATTGATAGTTCCAAAATCGTGCATTTCATTGTCAAACTTCATTACTGGAGCTCCAGATGAATTCGCATCACGTTCTGCAACTTCTTTTTGATTTTCCTCATTTACCTTATCTGCCGCGTTATCCTTGCAAGAAGTAAAAACCATTGCCGCAACAGCAGCTAGCATTAAAAATCCTTTTTTCATTTTAACTTAGTTTAATTGTTTGTAATTGATTTTTTCAAGGGCTAAAAATAACAAAATTTAATGGATTACATTAGACCTCGACCAATTTTATTGATTTTTTCCGACTTTTTGTACTCTTTAGAGAGCTTATCCAAAATTCCATTGATGAATATACTACTTTTAGGCGTGCTATATTCTTTGGCAATCTCTAAATACTCATTGATGGTTACCTTAACAGGAATGGAGGGAAACTTCATAAATTCACAAATCGCCATCTTAAGCAAAATGCTATCAATACCTGCAATTCTGTCTTTATCCCAATTGGGGGTTTTCTCCTGAATATCTTCTACGTAAGCTTCCTGATTCAACAAGGTTTTCCTGAACAATTCAATCGCGAACTCTTCATCTTCTCTATTCTTAAAAAGCTTAGGGATTTTTAACTCTAGTTGATCGTCTTTTTCCTTCTTCAAGAATTTTAAAATACTGGTATTTACAATAGGTAAATCATCCAGCCAAGTAAGCTTTTTGTCTTCTAGGTAATCGTAAAGTTTATCGTTAGGAGCGATAATTTCTTTAAAAATGTGAATCACAAACTCTTTATCCTCCTGAAAAGAAGAGACTTCAGAAGCTAAATAATTCTTATAAACCTCACTTTGTCTTACTTCTTCCCAAATGATATTTACATATTCATCATCTTGATGCCAATTAGTAAGTCTTTTATCTTCCAATAACACATTAAGACTTTCACTATCTGCTATTTTGAGAAGTAAACTATTCTCAATAAATTTTAGATTAGGATTTTTGTCCTCACTCGTCGCAAGATGTTTCTTTTGGGATTTCTCTATGTAATCTTGAGCCTTATTTTTTACCTGAACCAGTAAATCTAGATTCAGTAAAAATAAGTCATACATTTCTCCCATACTTTTCTGAAGAAATTTTTGCTCTACGATTATATTATCGTTGGCCGATTGTGTAAACGCATACATAGATTGCATTACTTTTACTCGAATATGTCGTCTTGTTAACATAGTGTAAATTAAAGAACTTAAAATTAAAAAAGGGCGAAATAGTGATTTCGCCCTGCAAAAATAGAATTATTTTATGTTTTTATAAGACTTACTTCTTATTTTCTGCTTTTCTTTTTTCAATCCTGTCTTGAGCCACTTTCAAAGCAGACTGGTGGGTCGTGATTTGATTCGCTTTTGCCGAATTTAAAATCTCTAAAGTAGTGTGGTAAATATTTTCTGTCTTACGCATAATTTCTGGCTTATCGTAACCTTCCAATTCTGCATACACATTAATAATACCTCCCGCATTAATCAAGAAATCTGGCGCATAAACAATGCCTTTTTCTTGTAACATTCTACCGTGGATAGTTTCATCTGCAAGTTGATTGTTAGCAGCTCCCGCAATGATATCCGCTTTAAGCTTATGAATGGTATCATCATTAATTGTCGCTCCTAAAGCACAAGGCGCATAAATATCTACATCTGCCGTGTATAAATCGTCTCCGCTATAAATTACAGCTCCGTATTGATCCCTCACTTGCTCTAAACGCTCTTGGTTGATGTCTGCAATAATCACTTTTCCTCCTTCATCTGTTACGTGCTTTAAAACGGTTTCCCCAACGTGACCTATCCCTTGAATCAAAACTTTTTTTCCTTCTAAAGAATCGGTGCCATACTTGAATTTAGCCGCAGCTTTCATTCCCATATAAACTCCGTATCCTGTAATTGGAGAAGGATTTCCAGATCCTCCTAGATGTTCAGAAATTCCAGTTACGTGCTTGGTTACTTCTCTTACCGTATCCATATCGGCAGTATCCATCCCCACATCTTCTGCAGTAATATATCTTCCGCCAAGAGATTCTACAAATTCTCCAAACTTCCGCATTAATTCAGGAGTTTTTTGAGTCTTCGCATCACCTATAATTACCGCTTTTCCTCCTCCAAGGTTTAAACCGGTAACAGCGCTTTTAAACGTCATTCCTCGAGATAATCTTAACACATCATTTAGAGCTTCCCATTCTGTAGCGTAATTCCACATTCGGGTTCCTCCCAAGGCAGGTCCTAAAGTTGTATCATGTATTCCTATTATTGCTTTTAATCCTGTATCTTTGTCGTTGCAAAAAACAACTTGTTCATGTTCATCGAAAGAAAGTTGTCCGAAAACAGGAGCTACTTTTTTTAAATCATTTGCTTTTAAAATCTCAGCATTCATAGGTAAAATTTTTTAGTATTTCTAATTATTAAAATACAAAAGTAATCATTGTTTTGAGATATATCGAGCCATTTGAGGTATAAAATGAATAACGACAATAAATATCACAATTTTAGTTTATGAAAGAACTTCAGCATATCAATAAATACTTCGCTAAATATAGAGGCCGACTTTTACTAGGGGTCATTATAACCATTGCTGCTCGTATTTTTGCCTTGTATGTTCCACAATTTATAGGAGATTCTACCCGAGTTATTGAACAATATATCAATAATGAAGTGACAGATGCTGCTTATGTCAAGTCTACCTTAATCGATAATATTATCATCATTCTAGGAGCTACTCTTATTTCGGCTTTCCTTACGTTTTTAATGCGTCAAACCTTTATTGTAATTTCTAGACACATCGAGTTTGATTTAAAAAATGAAGTCTATCAACAATATCAAGCGCTTTCTTTAAATTTTTATAAGAAAAATAGAACGGGAGATTTAATGAACCGTATAAGTGATGATGTTTCTAAAGTAAGAATGTACACCGGTCCCGCGTTAATGTACAGCGTTACTACCATTACCCTATTTGTAGTGGTGCTCGCTTATATGATTAATACCGCGCCTATGCTCACCTTGTATACGGTAGCTCCTTTACCTTTTTTATCTTTTGCCATTTATAAATTGAGTAGAATCATCAATAAAAAAAGTACGATTGTACAGCAATATCTTTCAAAATTAAACACCTACACCCAAGAGAGCTTTAGTGGAATTAGCGTTATTAAATCTTACGGCTTAGAGCAACAAATCAATAAGGAGTTTGTAGAACTCTCCAATACCAACAAAGAAAAAAACATTGACTTGGTAAAAGTGCAAGCCTTCTTCTTTCCGCTGATGGTTTTATTGATTGGAGTTAGTAATGTGTTGGTGATTTTTATTGGCGGAAGGCAAGTGATTACCGGCGAAATAGACAATTTTGGAATTATTGTAGAGTTTCTATTGTATGTAAATATGCTTACTTGGCCTGTAGCCACGGTAGGTTGGGTTGCTGATATGGTACAACGTGCCGAAGCTTCTCAAAAAAGAATCAATGAGTTTTTGAGTGAAGAGCCAGAAATCAATAACCATTCTTCTGAAAAAACTAAGATTCATGGAGATATCGAATTTAAGAACATCACGTTTACCTATGAGGATACGAGCATTACTGCGTTAAAAAATGTGTCTTTCAACATTCACCCTGGAGAAACACTCGCAATTATTGGTAAGACAGGTTCTGGAAAATCTACCATCTTAGAACTTATTAGCAGATTGTACGATGTGCAACAAGGAGAACTTTTAATCGATGATAAAGAAATTAAAAACCTTCCCTTAGCTAGTTTGAGAAAAGCGATTGGTTATGTACCTCAAGATGCCTTCTTATTTAGCGACTCTATAAAAAGCAATATTAAATTTGGTAAAAACGATGCCTCGGAAGAAGAAGTAATTGAAGCTGCCAAAAATGCTGCAGTCCACGAGAATATTGTTGGTTTTTCTAAAGGCTATGAAACGATATTAGGTGAAAGAGGAATTACCTTGTCTGGCGGACAAAAACAGCGAGTTTCTATTGCCAGAGCGATTATTCAGGATCCACAAATTTTATTGTTTGACGATTGTCTATCTGCGGTAGATACCGAAACGGAAGAGGAAATACTAAATAACCTACACGCTATTTCTAGTCAAAAAACAACGGTAATTGTAAGCCACCGAATTTCATCGGCTAAAAATGCGGATAAAATTATTGTTTTAGACGATGGCGAAATCTTACAGCAAGGCACTCACAATCAATTAATAGGCTTAGATGGATATTATAAAGAACTTTATTTAAAACAACTAAGCGAAAAAGAAAATTGATTTTTCTTGCTATCTGTTAATTTTTTTAAGATTTTTGACAGCAACTAAAATTAAACACTAATATTTTTCACTATGAGCGAAAATGAAACGATGCAGAAAGAAGAAATATTTTCTAAAGTTTTAAGAGCTGGAAGACGTACCTATTTCTTTGATGTAAGAGCTACAAAGGCTGATGATTATTATTTGACCATTACAGAAAGTAAAAAGTTTACGAACGACGACGGTTCATTCTTCTACAAAAAACACAAAATCTACTTGTATAAAGAAGATTTTGAAGGATTTGAAGCAACCTTAAGAGAGATGACCCACTTCATTATTAATGAAAAAGGCGAAGAAGTAATTAGTGAAAGACATCAAAAAGACTTTAAGAAAGAATACGATACAGATAATGACAAGAAAACTTCCTCTAGCGAAACCTCCACAGGAGATTTTACCGATGTGAGTTTTGATGATATATAAGAAGCTTTATAATGTATAAAAACCGTTCTTCTATGAAGAGCGGTTTTTTTATTTAGCCAATTCTTAATCCATTCTTTACTTTAGCTTCGGGTTGAATAAGCGTCACTTCTCCTCCATCTACCGCACCCAACACCAAGCATTCACTCATAAAATTAGCGATTTGCTTTTTAGGAAAGTTGATTACCGCAATGGTTTGTTTGCCTAATAAATCTTCTTTGGCATAGCGCTCTGTAATTTGTGCTGATGTTTTTCTAATTCCAATCTCCGCTCCAAAATCGATTTGAAGTTGATAGGCTGGTTTTCTTGCTTCGGGAAAAGTTTTTACTTCTATAATAGTTCCTACGCGCATTTCAATTTTCTCAAAATCGCTCCAAGTTATTTCTTTCATCATTTTATTTTTTTGCATTAGGGACCTGCCTGCGGCAGGCAGGTTGCAGCGGCATCTTTTTATCTCATTTTTTTTTGAGATAAAAAATACAGCGGAAAGCCCGACCTGCTTTTTTTAAGCAGGGAATGCCCAAATCGTTTTAATTTTCACTAAATTTAAAACTAAAGAAAAATTATGAAATTAGAATCATCCCAAGTGGAATTAGGTAAAAAAGCTCCTGATTTTTCTTTATTGGATGCCAGCACGAACAATTTAATTAGTTTAGCCGCCGTGCAAGGAGAGCGAGGAACGGTGGTGATGTTTATTTGCAACCACTGCCCATTTGTGAAACACGTGGTAGAGGAAATGGTTCGTTTGGCTAATGATTACCGCATTTTAGGATTTGGTTTTGTCGCTATTTCTAGTAATGATGCCCAACAATATCCTCAAGATGGGTTAGAGCACATGTGGGATTTCGCTAGAGAAAATCATTTCACCTTTCCTTATCTATATGATGAAAGCCAGCGGGTGGCAAAAGCCTATGATGTTGCTTGCACGCCAGATTTTTATGTATATGACGCTGCCGCGGAATTGGTTTATCACGGGCAATTGGATGATTCTAGACCTCAAAATGGAATTGCCGTAAACGGAAGAAGTGTACGGGAAATTTTAGATGCGATTTTTAACAGCAGGCCTATACCTCAACTGCAAAAGCCTAGCGTGGGTTGTGGCATTAAGTGGAAATAAAAAAGCCACTCACAACGAGCAGCTTTTTTAAAATTATAAATGAGAAGAAATTAAGCTTTTACTAGCTCTACTTCAAAAACCAAGCTTGCGTTTGGAGGAATCACTCCGCCAGCACCTTGCGCGCCGTAGCCTAAATGAGAAGGAACCACAAAAGTGGCTTTATCACCTTGGTTTAATAACATAATTCCTTCATCCCATCCTGCGATGACATGTCCCATTCCTACAGGAAACTGAATGGGTTTATTTCTTTTAAAAGAAGAATCAAACACAGTCCCATCGGCTAACATTCCTTTGTAATGAACCGAAACTTCGCTTCCTTTTTTAGGCTTTGATCCTTTCCCTTCTTGGGTGATTTTATAATGCAAACCACTATCGGTTTTGCTCATCCCCTCAGTTAGTGATTTCATTTTATCTTCTTCTTTTTTTTTAGCTTCTGCTTCTCTTTCTGCCTTAGAAGAATTGAACTTTTCAAAAGCGGCTTTAGCATCAAAATTTTGAGCCTCTTCTCCTACTCTTTCTATCGTTAAGGTTTCAATCTTATCACCTTGCTCAATTTCATCTACGATATCTTGACCTTTTACTACTTTTCCAAAGATGGTATGTTTCCCATCCAACCACGGGGTTGGTACGTGGGTAATAAAAAACTGACTTCCGTTGGTTCCTGGTCCGGCATTCGCCATAGATAAAACTCCGGGTTGATCGTGCTTTAAATCTGCATGAATTTCATCCTCAAACTGGTAGCCTGGACCACCCGTCCCTTTTCCTTTAGGGTCACCTCCTTGTACCATAAAATCCGCGATTACACGGTGAAATATGAGTCCGTCGTAATACTTAGTTCCTTCCGCTTTAGCGTCATTTTTTATTTTTCCTTCAGCAAGTCCTATAAAATTCCCAACAGTTCCTGGAGTTTTATCGTGAGTTAACTTCACTAAAATTTCTCCTTTATTGGTTGTAAACTTGGCGTAGATTCCGTTTTCCATAGTATGTGTTTTTTAAAAAGGCAAAGGTAAGTCGTTCTTGGGGCTTTTCCTAAAATTAGTTTTTGTCGGCTCCCTGCCCGAAAGCTTCAACAAAAATTAATCAGCCTTATGAATAGAAGTTCCTTTAAAAAAGTACATTTCATGACCACCAAGTCTTGAATTAAAATCCTCAGCTTCAAGGAAAAGATATGATTTACCAGAAAATACAAGCTTGTCATTTACCTCTATTCCATCGGGTTTTTCACACAATACATAATTATTTACAGCATCAATGGTTTGGGGGATATGGTAACGAATAGCATATTTTTCTTTTTCTTCTAAATAAATTAACTCCCCACTTCTATCTTCAAATTGTTCTTGCAATTCTCTTTCTTGTGTGCAAAAGTCACTTTGAGCATGGTTTTTATTTTTATTATACTGACTGCCGCAACTTCCCAACGTAAATAATACGGCTAAAAATAAATATATATTTTTCATAAGTTCAAATTTGAATTAGGCGTAAAACTAAACAAATTCACTAAAAACAAAAACCTCATCTCTTATTGACAAGAAATCAGGTTGATCTATTTTACAAGTCTATTTATTAATTCGCTACTTCGCTCATAAACTTGATGCGATATAAGCGTAGATCTTCATCTTCGTATTCCCCGTCAAATTCTTCCATGGCTTCTTCAATATTATCGGTATCGGCTTCTAAGAAATAATCGTGCAATTCTTCTTGTTGTTCTTCATCAAACAACTCATCAATCCAATAAGAGATATTTAGTTTGGTTCCGCTATAGACAATGGCTTCTACTTCTTTGATAAAGCTTTTCATGTCCATCCCCTTGGAGGAAGCAATATCTGGTAAAGGTAACTTACGATCTACGTTTTGAATGATGTATAATTTAATGGCACTATTAGCACCGGTAGATTTTACGATTAAATCATCTGGACGTAAAATGTCATTTTCTTCTACATAGGTAGTGATAAGCTTCACAAATTCCTTTCCGAATTTTTTAGCTTTTCCATCTCCTACCCCGTGAATATTCCCCAACTCTTCTAAAGTAATAGGGTATTTGGTCGCCATATCTTCTAGCGAAGGATCTTGAAAAACCACATACGGCGGAACTTCTTTTTTATGAGCTACCTTTTTTCTTAAATCTTTGAGCATTTTCATTAAGCGCTCATCGGTAGCGCCACTTGTTTTTGCAGATACCACGTTTTTTGTACCTCCTCCTTTATCGTAACTATGATCTTCTGTCATCATAAAAGAGACAGGCTTTTTAAGGTATTCTTTTCCTTTTTCGGTAATTTTCACCACGCCGTAGGTTTCAATATCTTTTTTTAGAAACCCTGCCACCAATACTTGACGAATCAAGGCCATCCAAAATGGAGCGTCTTTATACTTTCCTTTTCCAAAAAGAGCAATCTCATCCGTTTTATGAGATTTGATGAGTGCATTAGGTTTTCCGATAAGGGTATTGACTACATCTTTAGATTTATAAAGCTGGTTGGTAGTTTTAACCGTTTTTAATAAGAGTTCTACTTCCGCTTGAGCTTCACTCTGTTTTTTAGGATTTTGAACATTATCATCCATATCCGCACCGTCTTCTTTCCCACCGTTAAATTCTTCCCCGAAGTAATGAAGAATAAATTTTCTTCTAGACATGGAAGTTTCGGCGTAAGCCACTACTTCTTGCAGCAAAGCGTGACCAATTTCTTGTTCGGCTACAGGTTTTCCGCTCATAAATTTTTCGAGCTTCTCAATATCTTTATAAGCATAAAAAGCCAAACAATGACCCTCTCCTCCATCTCTACCAGCTCTTCCCGTTTCTTGGTAATAGCTTTCTATACTTTTTGGAATATCGTGATGAATCACAAAACGCACATCAGGTTTATCGATTCCCATTCCAAAAGCGATGGTTGCTACCACGACATCTACATCTTCCATCAAGAACATATCTTGATGTTTGGCTCGGGTTTTCGCATCTAAACCAGCATGGTAGGGAACTGCCGAGACACCATTTACTTGCAAGGTTTGAGCGAGTTCTTCTACTTTTTTGCGGCTTAAGCAATATAAGATACCGCTTTTACCTTCATTTTGTTTCACAAAACGAATAATATCAGCTGCTACATCAGCGGTTTTGGGCCTTACTTCATAATAAAGATTGGGTCTATTAAAGGAAGCTTTAAAGGTATTGGCTTCAGAAATGCCTAAGTTTTTAAGAATATCTTCTTGTACTTTTGGTGTAGCAGTTGCCGTTAAAGCAATCATAGGAATATCATCTCCTATTCGCTTAATAATGCTTCTAAGGTTTCTATACTCTGGTCTAAAGTCGTGTCCCCACTCACTTATACAATGCGCTTCATCTATAGCCAAGAACGAAATTTTTTCTCCACGTAAAAATTCTACATTCTCTTCTTTGGTAAGAGATTCTGGCGCAACGTAAAGCAATTTTGTTATCCCGTCGGAAATGTCTTTTTTAACCTGTTTAATTTCAGATTTATTTAAAGAGCTATTTAGCACATGGGCTATTCCGTGTTCTGAAGAGATTCCGCGTATAGCATCCACTTGATTCTTCATTAACGCAATTAAAGGAGAGACGACAATTGCAGTGCCTTCATTGATCAATGCCGGCAACTGATAACACAAAGATTTCCCCCCTCCTGTGGGCATAATAACAAATGTGTGTTCCTTTGCTACAATACTCTTAATCACTTCTTCCTGTAATCCTTTAAATTGGCTAAAACCAAAATAATTTTTTAATTCCTGATGTAAATCGATTTCTGACAAACTGATAATTTAATGTTACATTTTTACATACCTTTGTTGAAATAAAGATACGTTTTTCTTTAGTACCTACAAATTCAAATCTAAGATTTTAAATGCAAGCATCCAACATACTTTCTGTCGCTAGAGATACTATTTCTAATGAAGCAAAAGCCGTTGAAAAACTTCAAGACTATTTAAATGATGAATTTGCACATGCGGTACAACACCTCTATAACTCCAAAGGTAGGGTAATTATTACAGGAATAGGTAAAAGTGCCATTATTGCTACCAAAATAGTTGCCACTTTAAATAGTACAGGAACTCCTGCTATTTTTATGCATGCAGCAGATGCAATTCACGGAGATTTGGGAACCATCTTAAAAGACGATACGGTTATTTGCATTTCTAAAAGTGGTAACACGCCAGAGATCAAAGTATTGGTACCCTTAATTAAAAGTTTCAAAAACACCTTAATAGGAATTACAGGGAATGTAGATTCGTTTTTAGGAAAGCATTCTGATTTTGTACTGAATGCAGCTATAGAAAAAGAAGCTTGCCCCAATAATTTGGCTCCCACCACCAGCACCACCGTACAATTGGTTTTGGGCGATGCTTTAGCGGTTTGCTTATTGCATTTAAGAGGCTTCTCTAGTAAAGACTTTGCAAAATATCATCCTGGTGGTGCTTTAGGGAAAAAATTATACCTAAGAATAAGTGATATTACTGCAGAAAATCAACAACCACAGGTAAATCCAGAAAGCAGTATAGCCGATGTGATTGTAGAGATTTCTGAAAAAATGCTGGGTGTAGCCGTAGTGATTGAAAACGAAGAAATAGTAGGAATCATCACCGACGGAGATATTCGTAGAATGCTTTCTAAAACCCAAGACTTCTCTCATTTAAAGGCCAAGGATATTATGGGATCTTCTCCAAAGACCATTAGTAATGATGCCATGGCGATAGATGCAATGGAAATTTTGGAAGAGAATGGAATTTCTCAATTAATTGCTAAAAATAAACATGGTAAATATGCAGGTGTTGTACATTTACACAACCTTATAAAAGAAGGAATTATATAAGCCTATGGCCAAAAGAAAAGTCAAAAACCCTGAAGAAATGTCTTTCTTAGATCACCTAGAGGATCTAAGATGGCATTTAATAAGATCAACCCTAGCGATTGTTATCGTTGGAGTTATTGCTTTTATATTTAAAGACTTAATTTTCGGAATTCTCTTTGCTCCAAAAGACCCTAATTTTATTACCTATAGAGTGTTATGTAACATTGCTTCTTCTATGGGAATGGATGAAAGTTTTTGCTTTAAAGAAATTCCTTTTAGAATTCAGAGTAGACAAATGGCGGGACAGTTTAGCGCCCATATTTGGACTTCTATCACCGCAGGATTTATTGTAGCCTTTCCTTATGTATTGTATGAATTTTGGCGTTTTATTTCTCCTGCGCTTCATGCTAAAGAAAAATCAGCTTCTAAAGGTTTTATTTTTATCGCCTCTATCCTATTTTTTATAGGCGTACTTTTTGGTTATTATATTATTTCTCCTCTATCTATTAACTTCTTGGGAACCTATCAAGTGAGCGAAGAGGTGTTTAATGATATTGATTTAAGTAGCTACTTTGGGTTGATAAGAGCTTCTTCGTTAGCATGCGGAGTTATTTTTGAGCTTCCCATTATTATGTATTTATTGACTAAAATTGGTTTGGTTACTCCTGAAATTCTAAAAAAGTATAGAAAATTTGCTTTGGTAGGGATTTTAATTATTTCGGCGGTAATTACTCCTCCAGATATTGCGAGTCAGATTATTGTGGCTATTCCCGTAATGATTTTATATGAAGTGAGTATATACATCTCTGCAGCAGTATTAAGGAAACAAAGAAAGGCTGAAAAAGCCCTTATTAAAAAATAATTTATGATAGATCAAGTAGATGAGTTTAATGCTTATCGCCAAAAGATGAACGACAAGGTTCTTGGAGAAAACAATAAAGTGCTTAAAAGAATTTTTAACCTAGACACCAATGCTTTCGCAGAAGGAGCTTTAGATAAACAAACCAAAGAATTGTTAGGTTTGGTAGCTTCCTTGGTATTGCGTTGTGATGACTGTGTAAAATACCATTTAGAATCTAGTTTTAAAAGTGGCATGTCTAAAGACCAAATTATGGAAACCTTAAGTATTGGTACATTAATTGGTGGTACCATTGTTATTCCACATTTAAGAAAAGCATACGATTACTGGGAGACTTTAGAAACGAAAGAAATTCAGTAAATAAAACACAAAAATTATGAAGCTACGAGCAGAGAATCTAATAAAAGCTTACAAAGGCCGAAAGGTGGTAAAAGGAATTTCTGTAGAGGTGAATCAAGGAGAGATTGTGGGATTACTGGGCCCCAATGGCGCAGGTAAAACGACTTCCTTTTATATGATTGTAGGGCTTATTAAACCCAATGGTGGTAATATTTACTTAGATAAAGCCAATATCACCAAATATCCTATGTACAAACGAGCTCAACACGGGATTGGATACTTGGCGCAAGAAGCTTCTGTATTTAGAAAACTGAGTATTGAAGACAATATTATGAGTGTTCTAGAGCTTACCAAGCTTTCTAAAAAAGAGAGAGTGGATAAAATGGAGAGCCTCATTGAAGAATTTGGTCTTGGTCACATTAGAACCAGTAGAGGAGATTTACTCTCTGGAGGAGAGCGTCGTAGAACCGAAATTGCTCGAGCCTTAGCCACAGACCCTAAATTTATTTTATTAGATGAGCCCTTTGCCGGAGTTGATCCCGTGGCGGTTGAAGACATACAACGCATTGTTGCGCAGTTAAAAAATAAAAATATAGGTATTCTTATCACCGATCATAACGTACAGGAGACCTTAGCCATTACCGATAGAACGTATTTAATGTTTGAAGGGAATATCCTTAAGCACGGTCAGCCTGAAGAGTTAGCTTCAGATGAAATGGTGAGAAAGGTTTACTTAGGTCAAAACTTTGAACTCCGGAAGAAAAAGATTTTCGATTAAATTAGCATCTATTATCGTCTTCAAAAAAGTCTTTTTAAAAACTTGTTTTAGTGACTCTTAATATTTAAGCTACTCTTAATGATTTCCAAATGAGGCTCTAAAATAACAATTCGACTCCGTATAGGATTACATTTCAGTCTGATAATTTCCAAGGTTTTAAAAAGGAGGTAACTACTCTCTAACCATTAAAGAAAGGAGAATATAGCCTATTATAATAAAAGGTAGCGCTAAGAAATGAAAGATAATTAAGCCTATAACACTCAAGGCTAAGAAAACATACCGATACCAATTATCTTTCAACGAAAAGTTCTTAAATTTTAAAGCAAAGAGACTCACTTCCGCGTTAAGCAAAATACAACTCAGCACACTTAGTCCTATTAAAAAATACGGATTTAGAATGAGGTTTACTACCCATTCACTTTCGTGGAAATGAAGAATTAAGGGCAAACTAAAGATTAAAATCGCATTGGCTGGAGTGGGAAGACCTATAAAGGAACTGGTTTGCCTGTCATCGATATTAAATTTTGCCAATCTATAGGCAGAACCTAAGGTCACTAGCAAACCAAATATAGCAATTAACGGAAAATTGAGTTCAAAACTAGAAGCACCCCAGGCTTTGGGTTGTAAAACATCTGCTCCTACGGCTTGACACAATAGTTGAAACATCACAATTCCTGGCGCTAAACCACTAGTCACCATATCTGCCAAAGAATCGAGTTGCAAGCCTAGCTCACTTTGCACGTTAAGACTTCTTGCGGCAAGGCCATCAAAAAAGTCGAAGAAAATACCCAAGGCTACAAAGAAAGCAGCCATTAAAAGTTGATTTTGCAGCGCCAAAATAACGGCGATACTACCACTCAATAAGTTTAATAACGTAATAAAGTTAGGAATTTGCTTCTTCAACATACCAATAAATTTTTTCAAAAATACAAAAGAAAGGCTTTGAATCATACAAAATACAATAACTAAGAGGAATTAAAGTTTATATATTATAAATAAATAAGATATTTGCAAAAAAACGCCGAAGTGAGAATACTACTTCTACTCCTTATAGGTTTACTTACCTTATCTACTTCTGCACAAAGCATTAGAAAGTATTCGAATGAATTTTTGAATATTGGAGTCGATGCTGCGGCTTTTGGTATGGCCAATGCAGTTACCGCGACCACCAGCGATGTGAATTCGAGTTATTGGAATCCTGCGGGACTTACCCGTTTAGAGGATACCGAAATAGCGCTTATGCACGCCAGTTATTTTGCCAATATTGCCAATTACGATTATATAGGCGCAGCGATGCCACTAGACGATCGCAGTGCGGTGGGGATAAATGTGATTCGGTTTGGGGTGGATAATATTATGAACACGACAGATCTTATCGATAATCAAGGAGACATTAATTATGACCGCATTAGTTTATTCTCTGCGGCAGATTATGCCTTTACCTTTTCGTATGCGAGACAACTGCCTTTAGACAGACTTTCCTACGGCGTTAACGCCAAAGTGATTCGGCGTATCATTGGTAAATTTGCTAACTCTTGGGGTTTTGGTTTGGATGTAGGCATCCAGTTTCAGTCTAAAAACGGTTGGGAGTTTGGCGCGATGGCGCGCGATATCACCACCACTTACAACACTTGGTCGATTGATGAAGATGAATACAGCAGCATTCAGGATGCCGTAGAAGGACAAAACCAAGAATTACCAGAAACCACCGAAATTACTTTACCTAAACTTCAATTGGGAGTGGCCAAATCATTTACGGTTCGATACGATTTTGACATCAAAACCGAGCTGGATATGCAAATGCGTTTTGCGCAAACCAACGATTTAATTTCTACATCGGCGGTGAGTATAACGCCAGCATTCGGCTTTGAAGTGGGTTATATTAAAATGATTTATCTACGTGGTGGTGTCGGGAATTTTCAAAATGTAGAACAACTAGACCAGTCTTCAAAAGTAGGTTTCCAGCCAGGATTCGGAGTAGGTTTTAAGTATAAAGGTATTCACGTAGACTACGCCTTTACCGATATTGGCGACCAAAGTGTAGCCTTGTATTCTAATGTATTTTCTCTAAAATTAGATTGGAGCGTTTTTAGATAATATTATTCTTTCTGTAGGATTTATTCTTTTAATGGATAAAGATTTCCGCGGAAGCTAAAAAATTTCAAATTTTATTTTCTGCATATCCGTTTACTGTCCAGTTTAGTGAAATAATGTTTCCTATGTCACGTCGAGCCTTTCGTCTTCCCACCAGAATGAATTCTTTCGGGATGGCGCTCAAGACAGGCTAAAGTCGAGACGTTTTAAAAGTTAAAAGACATATCTCACTTAGGAAGTAAAATTTCTTCATTTTCATGGGATAATCTTATCTTTGCGCATATTTTTAGCATCATGATCAAAAAACTTATTGCTTCGGGTCTTAGCGGAATATTACTCGCGCTGGCTTGGCCCACCTACGGTTTTCCTTTATTGCTTTTTATCGCTTTTATTCCGCTGTTATGGTTGGAGTATGATATCCGTCAAGCGGAAGAAAAAAAAGGAGGACTTCAAGTTTTTCTGTATAGCTACCTTACTTTTTTTATCTGGAATTTTGTCACGACCTCTTGGCTCTATTACTCCACTCCTTTTGGGATGTGGTTTGCCGTGGCTGTTAATTCCCTTCTGATGAGCTTTATTTTTCTTATTTATCACTTTCTAGCAAAAAGAGTTCCGTTTCATATTTCGGCTATCTTTTTAACTTCGCTGTGGATTAGCTTTGAAAACCTCCACTTGCAATGGGAATTCTCTTGGCCTTGGCTTAATTTAGGAAATGCTTTTTCTGAATATTACCATTGGATACAATGGTACGAGTTTACAGGAACCTTTGGAGGAACTTTATGGGTTTGGATTTTAAACTTTATCATTTTTAAAAGCGTACTTCTTTACCTTCAGCACAAAGACACCGCTATTTTAAGAGGAGTTGCTATTAAAGCACTCCTTCTTATAGGGGTTCCCATTGGGATCTCTTATTACATGTTTTATCAGCTTTCTTATGAAGATGAACCTCAACTAGAAACGCTTATTCTACAACCGAATATCAACCCTTATACCGAAAAATACAATACCAACGACCGAAGCATCGGCGAAGTCTTGAACCGACTAACACAAGAAAAAATAAGTCCGACTACAGAACTCGTGCTTGCTCCCGAAACCGTTTTTGCAGACGGAACAGAACTTTCTCAGTGGGATTTTTCCTTTGGAAAGAATCTAAGTTTAAAAACAATAAACGGACATCCCCAGGCGAATTTTTTAGGCGGAATTTCATTTTATGAGAAAATCACTTCCGAAGAAAATGTACAAAAGCAAACCAATTTTGTAAAAGAAGGCCTGTGGTACAATGATTATAATTCTGCTTTTATGGTGAATGCAAAGGATGAAGATCAAATTTACCATAAATCTAAATTGGTGGTTGGCGTAGAAAATTTCCCATACCAAAGTGTTTTAAAACCTATTTTGGGCGATGCGATGATTGATCTTGGAGGCACGGTAGCGATGAAAACCACTCAAAAAGATCGTGAAGTATTTAACACCCTACAAAACCATAGAATTGCCCCTATTATTTGTTATGAATCGGTTTATGGAGAATATGTCACCGGTTATGTAAGAAATGAAGCTCAAGTTTTGGCCATTATTACGAATGATGCTTGGTGGGGAAATACTCAAGGTCACCAACAACATTTAAGTTATGCCAGGTTACGCGCTATTGAAAACAGGCGGTCTGTAGTAAGAAGCGCCAATACAGGAATTTCGGCAGCGATTAATCCTAAAGGAGAAATTATAGAAAGTTTAGGCTATGAAAAACAGGGGAGTTTGTTGGTGAATGTTCCTATCGTAAAGAAAATCACTTTTTATGTGAAGTATGGAGATTATATCGCAAGAATTTCCCTTTTCATGCTCATATTTGTGCTACTCTTCGCATATACCCGAAGAAGAGGTGAAGTTTAGTGGTTAGTTGTGAGATTAAGGAGCTGAACTTAACCCGCCTGAATGGAACATGCAGGTTCAGCACGAAAGTTTTGTTTGTCATTGGCTACGCCGAACCACTACGTTAGGTTTTCGACGAAAGAAGAAATCTCTTACTCATATTAATAAGATTCTTCGCTACTCTACGTTTCGCTCTGAATGACAGTCCTGTTTGTCATCTCGACGAAAGGAGAAATCTCATTCAAAAGATTCAAAAAAATACTGTACTATTGCAATATCATTTTAACAAAATTTTATGGAAGCGCAGAAAGTAGATATGTTCATCATGTCCAACAATAAATTTTTTGAAAGTCACCACATTCCTCAAATCAGAGAGCTCTTATTAAAAGCAGACGATTCTAAATGGGCGTTAGTACAAACCTTACAGTTTCAAGATCCTACTACAATTCTTATTGTTTCCCTTTTAGCAGGCGGTTTTGGGGTTGATCGTTTTATGATTGGCGATACGGGTTTAGGCGTAGGTAAACTGCTTACATGTGGTGGATTTGGCGTTTGGGCTATTGTGGACTGGTTTATTATTATGGGAGCTACCAAAGACAAAAACATCAACAAGCTTCAGCAAGTATTATATTAAGTGATGACACGAAATAAGCTCTATACACTTTTAACCGTATTGAGTTTATCTGGTTATGCATGGCTTGTATTTCAGCTTTATGCTGAACAACAAAATTCAGGTATAGGACAGGTTTGTATCTTTAAATCGGTTACAAACCTGCCTTGTCCTTCTTGCGGTTCTACGCGATCTATTTTAGAAATAGTACAAGGAAATCTTTTAGCTGCTCTTTATATCAATCCGCTTGGTTTTTTATTCGTGTCGGTTTTATTAATTCTTCCTCTTTGGATCATCGCCGACCTACTTCAAAAGAGTGATTCTCTTTTAAAATTTTACCATCATACTGAAAAGTGGATTTCAAAAAAACCCGTTGCTTTAGTCTTAATAGTCCTTGTTTTGCTAAATTGGGGTTGGAATATATATAAAGACCTATGAATTCTACTACCGCTTTTGTTCATAAAGAATACGAAGCAGAGAAAGCTTCCAATAGCTATTTGATGTCGTTAATTGCGATTATGGTAGGTCTCCCCTTTCCCATCATTAATTTATTGGCCACGTTTATATTTTATATGGCTCATAGCAAAAAGAGTTATTTTATTCGCTGGCATTGCACCCAGGCTTTATTATCACAATTGATTTTATTTTTCGTGAATTCGATTGGATTTTGGTGGACTATAAACATTATTTATCTAAATGCTGAAGTTAGCTCTGCTTACCTTATCTATTTAGCTTGCTTGGTACTGTTAAATTTAATAGAGTTTATCGCTACCATTTATGCAGCTATAGAAACCCGTAAAGGAAAGCATGTGAAATGGATTGGTCTGGGAAGAATTGTAGATGCTATCGTCACTAAATAAATCGTCCACAGCTAAATTATTAGACTTAATTTTCTCTAAATAAGATTACTCAACTTTTCTTAATACACTTTAATTCAAGAAAGCCTTTTTATAATCTGCGGAGATGAGTCAACACAGATTAGAGCTTAATGTCTTCTTAAAACACCTAAAAATTTTATAAAGAATTCTTAAAAGCACTTGCTAAATAAGGCTTTTAAGAAAGCTTTAATAATTTCGAAGTACTAAATAGCTTTTCACACGTTATGCTTTTACAAACTTTAAAATTGAAAACTATGAATGGATTGAGAAAATTGAAATTTGGAGCATTCGCACTGTCTCTAGCTTGTGTATTTACGGCTTGTTCAAGTGACGATGATAATACGGTCACAACCCCAACAGCAAATGAAGGCTCTTTAAAAATTACTGCGAAGGCAAGTTATGATAATTCAGCAAATAGGTTAGTCGAAAGTGTCGATCTCAATAGCTTTATCGTCAATTTTAAAGAGATTGAGCTCGAATTACAAGACAACGATCTAGATGATGATATGGATAATAATTCAGATGCCAATGGCTTTTATGATAGCGATGATGATATTGAGCTAGAAGGACCTTTTGAAATCGATTTATTAGCAGCAAACAGCGTTCAATTGGTGAATATTGAAATTCCAAATGGTATTTACGAAGAAATCGAGTTTGAATTTGATAAAAGTGAAAACCCAGAATCTGATTTGTTTGGAAAAAGCATGGAGCTAAAAGGAGAGATTAACGGAGTTCCTTTTGTATTCTGGCATGATTTTGAAGAAGAAATTGAAATTGATTATGAAGACATGAACGAAAGCCTTGTCATAGACAATAACACAAGCGAGGTGCTGATTAATTTTGATCTTAGTGCGGTGTTAGGAGCTACAGGAATGGTAGACCTTTCTATGGCTACCGATAATGATGGCGACGGTGTGATTGTAATTAGTCCTCAAGATGAAGACGGAAACCATGCCTTGGCAGAAGTTTTAAAAGAAGCCATTAAAGCACAAATAGAGCTGATGGATGATTTAGATTAAGCTCTTGCTTAATTTTTATAATGTAGAACTGCCCAAAAAGTAACTGTAAATTTGGTTACTATTTGGGCAGTTTTTTAGGCTTACTTAAATTGAAATCTACTTCTCTTTTCTATATTTTTCATTATTCAAGCAATTGTTACTGTCTTAACATACAGGCTTTTGTCTCGTCCAAATTTCTTAGATGAATTACAGGAAGTAAAATCTTATGGAAGAATCAAATGTAATACCTATAAAAAACATTTCTACTAAGAAGAGAATATAACTATTGAAAATTAATAATAAAACCTAAACCAAGAATACTCAGTATTTTCTTGTTAATTTGCAAGAAAAATAAAGACTTGAATTACGCATCTATAGAGAATATCGCCAAGGCTTATGGCGAACGCATTTTGTTTACCGATTTATCCTTCGGAATCAATCAAGGTCAGAAAATTGCACTTATCGCTAAAAATGGTACAGGAAAAACTTCCTTACTGAATATTCTATCGCAAGCCGAACAACCCGATGAAGGGAAAGTGGTTTTTAGAAAAAATATTAAAACCGCCTTTTTACCGCAAGAGCCTAACTTAGATCCAAAGCTTACGGTTGAGCAAATCGTTTTTGCTTCAGATAATGAAGTCCTGCGGATTATTGAGCAGTACGAAAAAGCCTTAAAAAACCCAGATGATGCCGAAGCCTACCAAAAAGCTTTTGACCTCATGGAAGCTAAACAAGCTTGGGACTTTGAGACCGAATACAAGCAAATTTTATCTAAACTAAAACTAGATGACCTCGACCAACCGGTGAGTAAACTTTCTGGCGGACAAAAAAAGCGATTGGCATTAGCCACAGTTTTATTAGACAAACCCGATGTGTTGATTTTAGATGAGCCTACCAACCACCTAGACTTAGAAATGATTGAGTGGCTGGAAGATTTCTTTAAAAAGCAAAACTTCACCTTATTTATGGTGACCCACGACCGTTATTTCCTAGAACGGGTTTGTAATGAAATCATCGAGTTGGAGGACGGGCAGTTGTATACCTACAAAGGAAATTACAGCTATTACCTCGATAAAAAAGAAACCCGCGTAGAAGTAGAGAAAACCAATACCGATAAAGCCAAACAACTTTATAAAAAGGAATTGGACTGGATGCGCCGCCAACCCAAAGCGCGTACCACCAAATCTAAATCTAGAATTGAAGATTTTACCGAAATCAAAGCCAATGCACACAAGCGAAGAAATGATCACGAAGTACAGCTAGAGCTCAATATGGAGCGTATGGGAAACAAAATTGTAGAGCTTCATAAAATCTCGAAGAGTTTTGATGATAACATATTGCTAGATCAATTTACGTATAATTTTCAACCCGGAGAGCGATTGGGAATCATCGGTAAAAACGGAACCGGAAAATCTACGTTTCTCAACATTCTTACCGGAAATTTAAAAGCGGATAGCGGGAAAATGACGATTGGCGAAACGGTGAAATTTGGGTATTACACCCAAAAAGGAATCCACATTAAGCCAGGTCAAAAAGTAATTGAAGTCATTCGTGAGTTTGGAGACTACATTCCACTAAAAAAGGGAAGACAAATTTCTGCGGCTCAATTACTCGAAAGATTTCTATTTGACCGAAAGAAACAATATGATTTTGTGGACAAACTAAGTGGTGGCGAGCGTAAGCGTCTTTACTTATGTACCATTCTTATTCAAAATCCTAATTTTCTGATTCTCGATGAGCCTACCAACGATTTAGATATTGTAACCCTCAACGTTTTAGAGAGCTTCCTATTGGATTACCCAGGTTGCCTCTTGGTGGTTTCTCACGATCGTTATTTTATGGATAAGATTGTAGATCACTTGTTTGTATTTAGAGGAGAAGGTGTGGTAGAAGATTTTCCAGGAAATTATAGTGATTATAGAGCGTATGAAGGTAGCGCTAGTCCTGCTCCAAAGAAAGTAGAAGCTAATTCTACCAACAAAAATGAACGTAAAAATACTTCAGAAGAAAATAAGTTAAGTTATAACGAACAAAAAGAGTTTAAACGACTCGAAAAAGACGTTCCTAAATTAGAGCGAAAGAAAGAGACCTTACAACAAGAGTTTTTAAAAGATTTAAATGAAGAACAAATTAAAAATAAATCGATAGCGCTTCAAAAACTCATCGATGAGATCGACGAAAAAACCGAACGTTGGTTTGAACTTTCGGCGATTATAGAGGGAGAGGCTTAGGGATTAGGAATTAGGATGTAGGGGTACAAGCGACTGTCATTCCGAAAGAGTCCCGCCTGAATTGAATTCAATTGGGGCAGGAACGACTGAGGAATCTCACCTTTCTAAGTAAAAGATCCTTCGTTTCACTCGGGATGACAAAAAGCGACTGTCATTGGCTAAGCCGAACCACTACGTTAGGTTTCCGACGAAAGGAGGAATCTCTTACTCGCAACCTGTCACCCTGAACCTGCCCGACTTGTCATTCAGGCGGGCCTGCCCGAGCTGTCACCCTGAATTTATTTCAGGTTCTCATGTTTAGAAGTTCCTTTTTACTTTTAGTTTTTCACTTTTCACTCTGAAAAAGGCTCGCCCGAACGGTACGGGCGGGAACGACTGAGGAATCTCATCTTTCTAAGCAAGAGATTCATCATTCCACTGCGTTGCATTCTGAATGACACAAGCGACTGTCATTCCGATAGAGGAACGACTGAGGAATCTCATTCTCGCAACCTGTCACCCTGAACCCCCGAATGGCCATTCAGGAGGGACTGTCCGAGCTGTCAGCCTGAACCTGTTTCAGGGTCTCATGCTTAGAAGTTCCTTTTCATTTTTAGTTTTTAACACAATGGCAGTTTGTGAGAAGAGTTGACTTACAGAAGTACGAGATGCTGAAATAAATTCAGCATGACAGGTAAGGAGAAAGATCAAATTATTTTTTAACTTTCCATCCAAATTGAACCACATTGAATCATCTAATCAAATCCTATCCTAATTTTTGGTGGAAAAGCAGCAATCAGCACGGCGTACATTCTCCGTTTGTATATCGCTTGGTTTGTTTATGTTTTTATGACAAGGAGAACTACAGCTCCTACCCTATCCTAAAAGAATTCCGTAAAGAAATTTTAACCAATCAGCAGCAAATCAAAGTCAAAGATTTGGGGGCGGATTCGCAAGTCTTCCAAGAAGACCAAAGAAAAGTAGCCGATATCGCCAAAAATGCAGGAACCACTTGGAAAAGAAGCAAGTTTCTAAATCGGTTAACGCGTTATTTTCAAATTAAAACTGCGGTAGAATTAGGCACTTCTGTAGGAATAGGTGCCGCCAGTATAGCCTGCAATAATCAGGTTAAACTTCTGAGTATTGAAGGCTGTCCGCAAACCGCCGCCGTGGCGCAGTCCTATTTTAAAAAATATGATTTAAGCAATATTCAGCTTCGCGTAGGAGATTTTAAAGAAGAGATTCCCAAGATTCCTTTTGAGAAAATAGATATGGCTTTTATTGACGGGCATCACAGCAAAGAAGCTATGCTTCGTTATTTTGAAGCTTTATTACCGCTTATTCATAATGAAACCTTATTTATTTTTGACGACATCTATTGGTCGGTTGGGATGCAAGAAGCTTGGGAGGAAATCAAAAAACATCCGCAAGTAAAAGTCACGATTGATACTTTTTATTGGGGCTTGGTATTCTTCAGAAAAGAGCAAGTGAAAGAAAATTTTAAGATTAGGCTTTAAGCTATCATTTTGAATGACATAAGCTACTGTCATTCCGATCGAGGCCCGCCCGAACGGCACGGGCGGGTACGACTGAGGAATCTCATACTCGCATTCAAAAGATCCTTCCTGCCCGCCCTTCATTATTAAAAAGTGACAGGCGGGGCTTCACTGCGTTTCACTCTCGATGACACAAGTGACTATCATTCCGAAAGAGGCCCGCCCGAACGGCACGGGCGGGTACGACTGAGGAATCTCTTACTCGCATTCGGAAGATCCTTCGCTCTGCTCTGGATGACAGAAAGCGACTGTCATTCCGATCGAGGCCCGCCCGAACGGCACGGGCGGGTACGACTAAGGAATCTCTTACTCGCAATAGAAAGATCCTTCGCTCCGCTATGGATGACAGAACACGAGCAAGAGCGAAAACAAAAAAAATCTTTACCTTTAGCCTGTAACAAAATTTGACGCCACACGTCTTACCTATAGAAATTACGACAAGCATGAGCGACGTTATCCAAATTAAAGACATTACCAGAGATTTTCCTTTGGGACAAGAAACCGTAAAGGTTTTAAAAGGAATTGACCTTAACATTAAAAAAGGAGACTATGTCGCTTTAATGGGACCTTCTGGATCGGGAAAATCTACTTTAATGAATTTATTGGGTTGCTTAGACACACCCACTTCTGGGTCTTACATCCTTAGCGGAAAAGATGTTTCTAAGCTGAGCGATGACGAACTCGCCGAAATTAGAAACAAAGAAATTGGTTTTGTGTTCCAAACCTTTAACCTCTTGCCAAGAACAACGGCCTTAGACAATGTCGCTTTGCCCATGATTTATGCCGGAAAATCTAAAAGTGAACGAGAAATAAGAGCTGCGGAAGTCTTAAAAAATGTAGGTTTAGGAGACCGAATGGACCACAAACCAAATCAGCTTTCAGGAGGACAACGTCAACGGGTTGCGGTAGGAAGAGCCTTGGTGAATCACCCTTCTATCATCTTAGCCGATGAACCTACAGGAAACTTAGATTCAAAAACATCGGTAGAAATTATGAATTTATTCGATGCGATTCACGCTTCAGGGAACACGGTAATTCTAGTCACCCACGAAGAAGAAATTGCAACACACGCACATCGAATTATTCGCCTTCGCGATGGCGTAATTGAAAGTGACGAAAGAAATAGGTAATATGAATTTTGATCAATTTTCTCCGCTTACTCAAATCCTTCTGGTTTTCGCAGGCCTGGGATTACTCTTCTTTTTAGTGATGTCCAATAACAAAAGGAATAAAGATAAACGCGCTAAAAGGAGCTCTAAGAGTTTTCGTCAACGCATCAAAGAACGAAAAGAAGAGCGAGAAGAAGAGCGAGAAGAAAGCTAAGCTTATTTATAAGAGAAAACTCATGATTTTTAACTTAACTCTGGTAAATTATGTTCTGCAATAACTAAAAAATTATATACTAAATCACTATTGTCCGATTAAAGATATAAGACCGCTGCGCTAGTAGACATAAGACGAAAGATTATATCGTAAATAGATAAAAATCAACCTATTGTATTTCGGTAGATAAAAGAAATTTGAAATTTTATAAAAGCGAGCCCTAAACAGGAAATCTACTCTGATTCCCTGTCATTTCAAAGCTTACAGAATTTTCAACTATGTTTATCGGACATTAATGATACTAAACAGTATGCTTGCATCGATATTTTTGATTTACATATTCATATTAACTTTAAAAATAGTCCAAGCTCCGCAGAAAATACGGTATCAATTTAATTTGATATAAACCCCTATTAATGAATCAGTATGTTCTTGCTCAGGACCTCACTTCTTAATTAAGCCACAATACCTACAAAAAATGTTTTTTTTAAAATAGTAGCAAAACAAATGCTTACGTTTTATTAGATTATCCTGGTATAACCAAAATGAAGTTAACCTGTGTTTTCCTAAATAAAATCACCTACCTACATCACTAACAATAACTTACCCCTATTTTAGTGAGTTTTTTTAAATAATTATAGTATCTTCAATCTAGCTTAAAACTAAAGACTTGAATTATCCCTAGTTTAATTGTAGTTACTACGTAGTTACCCCCTAGTGAATAGACACTGATACTACACCGAGTCCACAGTGAATACACACTTTTTCACTAAAAGAGTGTATTCAATATGTGTTGCTTATGGTTGAGTCTTTTTTTATTCGAGCTAAATAAAAGTTTTATTACTGTAATACCTATAGATATTATGGCACAATTAGATAAGCACAACAGACTCATTGGCGGATTGGGAGATTTGGTTTTTAGGCAAGTAAACGGAAAAACCATTGTGCAAGTTAAACCTGGAAAAAACGGCGTAAATCAAACGAAGCAAACCAAATTATCCTCCTCTGATTTTGGAACCGCTTCTAGTACTACCAAATGTCTCTCTATGACTTTACGCCGGTTGTTTCTCACTTATTACGATTAGCAGATGTTTAATCGATTTAGAAAAACGGTTTACCAAGCTATGCTGAGTAATACCGAAATTCCGAAAGGAGAAAAAGATTTATGGCAGGGTGAAATCTCTTTGTTGGATGGGTTTGAGTTTAACCTTTCTAGCCTATATAGCGATTATTGTAGCTTAGGTGTAAGCTTCCCCAAAATTAGGACAAATAGAAGTTATAATTAATTTTAAATTTGTCAACTATGAAACAAAGTAAATT
>NZ_JAVHUL010000070.1 GCF_031085155.1 Mesonia profundi
TTCTGGTACCCACTCTTTTCTGATGTTTTCATATACACCCGGTTTTTGTGTATCGCTATTTTAGGACGGGACATATAATAGATGAAAAAAACCTGCTTTCGAGTAGGTTTTTTTGTTTTAAGCTTTCTCTTATGAGATCGTTTTTTATCCTTTATATTTCATAGGAAGATAAACCACGCTTTTGGTTTCAAAAAAATCTTCTTTAAAATAATCGCTTAACGGATATATTTTTGCAGTTTGATAGATGGCTAATTCTTCGGTTAAATCTCCGCCTTTTAAATATAAGATTCCATTTTTTAACTCGTGCTTGTTTTTCTTGGCTATTTTTCCTTTCACCCAACGCACAAAAGTTTCCATTTGTGCCACGGCCCTACTTACAATAAAATCATATTGACCGTTTACTTCTTCTACACGGCAATTGAAGGTTTTTACATTCTGTAAGCCTAAACCTTCAGCAACTTCGTTCACTACTTTAATCTTCTTCCCAATGCTATCTACCAAGTGAAACTCTACTTCTGGAAATAAAATAGCAAGAGGAATTCCGGGGAAACCGCCACCAGTTCCCACATCCATCACTTTACTGCCTGGTAAAAAAGGCTGCACTTTAGCAATCCCCAAAGAATGCAACACGTGTCGCGTATAAATTTCATCGATATCTTTTCTGGAAACCACGTTGATTTTTAGGTTCCAATCTTTATACAAGTCCTTTAAACGCGTAAATTTATCTTTTTGATCTTCCGTTAAGTCAGGAAAATAAGTGGTGATTTCTTCCAACATCTTTTTTTTGCAAATATAGTATTGTTTATGATTTTGTAGCTTTATGTTTTACGAATCCTGAAGATCCTTTACGGCCTTTTGATGTTCCATTTCTCCCTTCCAGTTTCGTTGGCGTTGGTTCAGGTTTAAAAAAGTCTCTTCTTTACCGTACATCGTAATGATATCATGGGGCTTTATAAGAGAACTTCCGTTAGGCGAGCCTACATAATCTCCGTCTTCGGGTTGTATTCCCAACACAATAATCCCTTCCTTGCGCAAATCTAAATCGATAAGGCTTTTGTTGGACAACCAACTTTCTTCATCTACCCGCAATTCAGATATTTTATAATCATCGGACAAATGGAGGATAGAAGCATAATCTTTTACATCTATATTCGTATATTTCTTCAAAGCTCTCCCTATCACTTTAGATAGCCATCGATCCACCACAGAGCTTCTAATCGCCCACCAAACAAAGCCTATCCCTACCACAATAATCAATAAGCCATAAAGCAAAGAGCTGGTCGTGTTAGGAAGCACAAAAGCTAGGATTAAAGTAGACATCGTGGTTACAATTCCTGCATTTCCTATCAGCATCAACATATAAATGATTTTTCGGCGTACAGGAAAACTCATAATTTTTTCAGACTCTTGGGTGGTAAAACCCGAGCCCGTATACGCCGATCTAGCCTGAAATCGTGCACTCTCTGTAGAAAGTCCCGTATGAGCCAATGCGATGGCTGCTACTCTGGTGATTAATGCCGAAATACTCACAATGACAAACAAGGATATGGCTGGGATCATAACTTTAGGTATTTAATGCTATAGACTTATAAAAATAAATCATAATCATTTAAGAGAAAAAGATAAAACAAACAAAAAACAATTAAAAAATAAATTTTCAGTTATAGTTAAAGGCATAGTTTATGAAAGGACATGCTTTAATAAGCAGATAAATTCTTAAATTTGAATTCTCTTACTCAAGACAGATGAAAGAACAAGTTATTAAATTTTCCAGAATAGATTCCGCAAAGTTTTTTAGAACTTTGAATAAAAGGGTGAATAGTTATTTTAAGGATAACGAAATCTCAAAAACCGGAAACTGGAAACTTCACCTAAAGACCATCGTGATGTTTTCACTTTTCCTTACGCCCTACTTTTTAATTCTTACCCTAGACATCTCCCAATGGTGGATGCTTTTACTTACCATCGTGATGGGAGTAGGTATGGCTGGAGTAGGAATGAACGTCATGCACGACGCCAATCACGGCGCCTATTCTTCCAAAAAATGGATTAATAAAGTGATGGGAAGCAGTATGTATATTCTTGCCGGAAATGTGTATAATTGGCAAGTACAACACAATGTTTTACACCATACGTACACCAATATTCACGGACACGATGAAGACTTAGAAGCGGGAAGAATTATCCGTTTTAGCGAACATTCTAAGTGGAGAAAAATTCATAGATTTCAACAATACTATTCGGTTTTACTTTACGGATTACTTACGTTTAACTGGGTGCTTACCACCGATTTTAAACAAACTCGACGTTATTTAAAAAGAAAATTATCCTACGGGAAGCTTCCTAGTCCGTTAAAACAATGGAGCACCATTGCCATTACCAAAACACTTTATATTGCCATCTGGATTGTGATCCCTATGTTGTTGATGAGTATTGCTTGGTGGAAAATTCTACTTGGCTTTTTCATTATGCATTATACGGCAGGACTTATCTTAAGTATAGTTTTTCAATTGGCGCACGTGGTAAAACAAACTGAGATGCCTTTACCAGATGACCAAGGTTCTATGAAGAATACTTGGGCCATTCACCAACTGTTTACTACGGTAAATTTTTCTACCAAAAACAATATTGTGAATTGGTTTACAGGCGGATTAAATCACCAAGTAGAACATCATATTTTCCCTAATATTAGCCACATTCATTATCAAAAAATTTCTAAAATAGTAAAGGAGACTGCCCAAGAGTGCAACCTTCCTTATAACGAATACAAAACCACCAGAGCAGCGATTATAGCCCATTTCACTCACTTAAAAGAAATGGGTATGAAGCCTGCAATAACTGCCTAAAAACTAACAACATTTATGCAAGAGCAATTATCTGACAGAATCAATAGATTAGAAACTTCGGCTACCTTGGCTATGGCTGCCAAAGCACGTGAATTAAAAGCGGAAGGAAAAAATATCATCGGACTTAGTTTGGGAGAACCCGATTTTAATACCCCAGATTTTATTAAAGATGCGGCCATACAAGCGATTAACGACAATTACAACTCGTATACGCCTGTTGATGGTTATGTAGACCTTAAAGAAGCCGTGATTCATAAATTTAAAAGAGACAATCGTCTTACTTATGACAAATCACAAATTGTGGTTTCTACGGGAGCAAAGCAGTCTTTAGCCAATGTGGCGATGGTATGCATTAATCCTGGAGACGAGGTGATTTTACCTTGTCCGTATTGGGTAAGCTATAAGGATATTGTAAAAATTGCGGAAGGCGTTCCAGTAGAAGTTCCTACGACCATCGACACCGATTTTAAAATGACACCTCAGCAATTGGAAGCGGCAATTACGCCTAAAACTAAAATGCTATGGTATAGCTCTCCTTGCAATCCAAGCGGAATGTTATACAGCAAAGAAGAATTACGAGCGCTGGCGGATGTCTTAAAAAAACATCCTCAAATTATTGTGGTAAGTGACGAGATTTACGAACACATCAATTTTGTAGGCGATCACGTTTCTATGGCCGAGTTTGATGATATGTACGATCGCACCGTCACCGTAAACGGAGTTTCAAAAGCCTTTGCGATGACCGGTTGGCGTATTGGTTACATTGGTGCGCCTAGTTATATTGCTAGAGCCTGTACTAAAATTCAGGGGCAGTTTACCAGTGGTGCCAATTGTATTGCGCAACGTGCGACGATTGCAGCATTAGAAGCGCCTGTAAGCAAGATTTCTTTTATGATAGATACGTTTAAAGAACGTAGAAAACTTATTTTAGATTTACTAAGTGACGTACCCGGATTTAAGTGTAACGCGCCTCAAGGTGCTTTTTATGTGTTTCCCGATGTCTCGGAATTGTTCGGAAAAAGCTACAATGGTACCACCATTAACAATGCTACAGATTTAAGCATGTATTTACTAGAAGAAGCCGAAGTCGCTACCGTCACTGGAGCAGCCTTTGGAGATCCTAACTGCTTAAGACTTTCTTATGCGGCCAGCGAAGCAGATATCAAACAAGCGATAAAACAAATAAAAGCCGCGCTAAGTTAGAGGAAATTAGTTATTAGTATTTAGTAGTGAGAGGTGAGAGGTTAGAGGTGAGTATTTCGCTTTTAACTTCTCACTTTTTGTTTTTTACTAGCTACTATCATTCCGAAGAAGGAGGAATCCTACTCCTTAAAGTAAAGGTTTTTTTTATGATTTGAAGAAGGCGAGAATAAGATTCTGAAACAAGCCCGCCTGAATGAATTCACTTCGGGCAGGTTCAGAATGACAGTTTTTTTGTTAATTTTCATTCCGACAAAGGAGGTTTTTTTTGGATTAACGATTGAAGATTTTTCACTTTACACTTTTAACTTTTCACTTCCACACTGGTCTATTCTCTATTCTCTGCTTTTCTCACTTTTTGTCACTCCCTGATATAGGTTGACCGTTTTATAAAACATTTAAAAGATGATAAAAAGCGGAAAACGTTTAGGTC
>NZ_JAVHUL010000071.1 GCF_031085155.1 Mesonia profundi
AGGCTTCGATACAATTTTCTTGCGAAAATCACTCAGCCACCTTTTTAGTATGGAGTAGTTAGAGGTGAGAGGTGAGAAAATAGAATCAAGACGTTTAGAAACAGGACTGTTGGAATCAGGACTTTTAGACCCACGACTTAGAAAGTGAAAAACGAAAAGCTTAAAGTGAAAAGTGGGCTTCGATACATCCCGAAACTTCGGGGCTCGCGAAAATCACTCAGCACTTCGATACAAATTCCTTGCAGGAATTCACTCAGTGACCGTTTTAAGTAGTGAAAAAATAGAACCACGACGTTTAGACCCACGACGCTTAGACTTAAGAAAGTGAAAAACGAAAAGTGAAAAGTGAAAAGAGTAAGTCAGAGATTAGAAAACGAGAAAAATTTAAAAGCAAAAACGAAAACATGAAAAGAAAGGTTAATTACCAACTTTAATAAAGATTGGAGGTTTTTGAATGATGCTATATAAGTGTGATCGACTACTGTCATGCAGAGCCTTTCGACTAGGCTCAAGACAGGCTTCGTAGCGGAGTGAAGTATCTTTCCGTTAGGAAACTGACAGATTTCTCGACTCCCCGCCCGTAGCGTTCGGGCAGGCCCGCCTGAATGCTAGTCGGGCAGGCCCGCCCTTTTCGTTCGGACAGGCCTTGCAGTACGCTCGAAATGACAAGATGAAAATGAAATGACACTCGTTTGTTGTCATACGTCTAGTTTCTAGTCTCTATATTCTAGTCTCTCCTACGTCTGATCGTCTTGAGTCTTGGCTCTTGCGTTTTGGAACTGGAGTCTTTAAAATAAACTATTCTTTATTCCTGCTCCAGCAAAAACTCTACAATACGCTCACAAGCTTTCCCATCGCCGTAAGGATTGTGCTTTGCGCTCATCTCTTGATAATGTGTAGGATCATTTAATAAAGAAAGCGTTTCCTCTACAATTCTACGCGTATCGGTTCCTACCAAAACTACCGTACCTGCATCTACCGCTTCAGGACGCTCGGTGTCGTTTCTCATCACCAATACAGGCTTCCCTAGACTCGGTGCTTCTTCTTGCACTCCTCCACTATCGGTAATGATAAGTTTAGATTGATTCATCAACCACACAAAAGCAGGATAGCCCAAAGGATCTATCAAATGAATATTCTTTACTTCCCCTAAAATTTCATTTACTGGCTTCTTTACTTTAGGATTCAAATGCACGGGATACACAATTTGTACCTCTGGTTTTTCCGTTGCGATTTCTTTTAAAGCGGCGCAGATATTTATAAAACCTTGTCCGTGATTCTCCCTTCGATGCCCTGTGACCAAAATAAGTTCTTTCTCTTCTAAAATGATGCTTTTCAAATTGGAGATTTCTTCATTCTGGATGTGTTTTACACGTTCAGAACTTTCCAGAAGCGCATCTATCACCGTATTCCCGGTGACTACAATCGAAGATTCCTTTATGTTCTCCAATAACAAATTATCTTTAGATTTTGTGGTGGGAGCAAAATGATAATCGGTTAGCCTGCCCGTAATCTGTCGGTTCATCTCTTCGGGAAAAGGAGAATCTTTCTTCCAAGTTCTCAATCCGGCTTCCACATGACAAATTTTAGCTCCGCTATAGAAAGCAGCAATAGCCGTAGCCATAGTAGTAGTGGTATCTCCGTGTACAAACACATAATCGGGTTGATACTCTTCCAGCACTACTTTTAACTCGGTAATAATATCCGCCGTTAATTGGTGTAAATTCTGATTGGGTTTCATGAGGTCCAAATCAAAGTCTGGTGTAATTTCAAAGAATTCCAATACCTGATCCAACATTTCTCGATGCTGGGCGGTCACACAGACTTTGGTTTCAAAACCGCTGTTATGCTTTTGCAACTCCTTCACCAAGGGAGCCATTTTTATGGCTTCAGGACGGGTACCAAATACTAGTAAATTCTTCTTTTTCATGCTCTCTATTGTGCTTCAAAGATAGGTATTTTATTTCAGTCACGGGAATAGTGGATAGTGAGGAGTGAGAATATAGATAGTAGAACATAGATACTAGAGTCTAGACCAAAGACTTAAAAAAGTAAGAAAATAGAACCACAACTTTTAGACGTACGACGCTTAGACTTAAAAAAGTTTTTGAATTAAATTTCAACTATTTTCGCATTTAATATTTAAATAGATCATTTCTAAATATTCATCACTATTCTAGTTACCCCTCTTACCCACCTACCGCAACGTTTCCGTCCGTCCTACCAAACCCTTAGACAGTACATAGTTGGCTCGAGGCTAGTTCGATTATCCTTCGATGTTTCTACGAATAAAGTCCCTAAATACGAGGAGACTACGAGGAAACATCGAAGGAACTACGACTCTAGTATGGTTTATCCATAGGTTTTGTATGGGTTTTCTCTATTTCGGCTCACTTCTATATACTTACTTTTATTAGAAATTGACGCGTTCGTTTTTAAGTAATTAATAGGAATGGCGAGAAAAATAAAAAAAAGATGGCAAGATTACTCAACAATCCTTTAGGAAGCATTTCTGGTAAAGCAGGAACACTGGTATTTAAAAAAACCAAGCATGGAAACTTTATAAGCAGTCTCCCCGTACCAAGCAATAAAAAGCCTAGTGAGCCGCAGTTACTACAACGTAACAAAATGAAAGTAATAATGCACTTTCTGGGTCCTTTAAAACACATTTTAAAGTTACTTTTTTCCCCCAACAGACCTACAAGCGCTAGCTTTCATTTTATTAAATCTTATTATCTTCTCCATGGCTTACATTTTGGAACACAAGGCTATGAAATTAATTATGCCACATCTTTAATGAGTTATGGCGACTTAAGACCTCCTGAGCAAGCATTTGCACAATGGGATGGGGCACAAGAAGTACTTCTAGAGTGGAACCCGCAGAGTGAACAAGCTTTAGCACATGCAGAAGATTACCTTTTTGCTGTAGTGTACCACCCACCTACCCATCAATTCTTTTTCGCACCCCAACTTGCAGTGCGTAATGAAGGCCTAACCAGCTTTCTACTTCCTAGCCCGTGGAGTTCTTTTACTTCTTATAAACTTTGGATAGGCTTTCACCAATTGGAAGCTCAAAAAGCTTCTATGAGTGTTTATATGGGAGAATTGTGAAAGAAAAATTAATTCCCAACTTTCATAAAGATTGGAGGTTTTTGAATGGTGCTATATTAGTATGAATGAGTACTGTCATGCAGCGCCTTTCGACTGGGCTCAAGGCAGGTTTCGTAGCGGAGTGAAGCATCTTTCTGCTTTGACAAAAAATAGACCAAAGACTTTTAGAAGTAGGAAGTTTTCTAATTCGAGTTCAAGCTAGTCTAAATAGCAGAAACGCGCTAGTGACTTGAAAATAATGACTCCTCTATCAACAAATAAAAAAATTAGAACCTACGGCACAAATGTCTTCACCAAAATTTTCAAATCTAAGCAGAACGAGTAATTTTCGACATACTCTTTATTGAGCTTTATCTTCTGAGGCCAAATTACTTCTCGGTTATAACGAATAGGGTCTTCTTGTAGAGCCAGCAAAGCCTCTTCTTTTTTAAACTTTAAAGTAGCCAAACCAGTGATTCCGGGTTTTACTGATAAAATAATGCGGCCCTCCCCTTTTAATTCATCTGCAAAACCTTTAACGTCGGGTCGCGGACCTACCAAACTCATATCACCTTTTAGCACGTTCCAGAGCTGCGGAAATTCATCTATTTTAAATTTCCGTAACCAACGTCCGGTTCTAGTAATGCGTGGATCATTTAAGGTGGTAACGCTGTTAGAGCTATTGTCCTCCAACCGCATGCTTCGCAGCTTATATATTTTAAAAGGAATCCCGTACTGTCCTATACGGTAAGCTGCATAAATTCCAGAGGCATGTGTGCTTGCCGTAGCCATCAAAAAACCGATAAGGATCAGAGGCAAGAAAACCATCATAGCCCCCAAGGAAACGAGGATATCTAAACTTCTCTTAAAAAAACGTTCTTGTGTAGTCAATATTAGAATAATACGTTGAGTTATTCTTTAAAAGTAAGCAAATTTAATTAGTCACGTCCCACTAAGATTTAAGACCATGCCTTTGTCGGCCAGGCAGGCACTTCCCGCCAGAATGAAATGAAATGAAGCATCTTTGCGTTCGGACAAAAAATAGAATCAAGACTTTTAGAAACAAGACTGTTGGAATCAAGACTTTTAGACCCACGACGCTTAGACTAAAAAAAGTGAAAAACGAAAAGTGAAAAGTGGGCTTCGATACAATTTTCTTTCGAAAATCACTCAGCCACCGTTTTAGTATGGAGTAGTTAGAGGTGAGA
>NZ_JAVHUL010000072.1 GCF_031085155.1 Mesonia profundi
GTTAAAAATAATAGCCCTCTTAAAATGGCGCTATTAGAATAATATTTTTTAGAATTACGGGGTTGTGCAACGGTTACCATTGTTGTAGCCAGTTATTTTATTTGACTTACGTTCGTTAAATATATTTTATTTTCATTTCGAAAACCAATATTTGAACCAAAACTGGTGATATAATTTCGTTTGTTTAGTTCAATTCCTTCTTTGCTTTGGAACTTAATTTTTTTTGACTTCTTTAATTTCTTTCCATTGATTTCAAAGAACACAAAATTATTACTATCATATCCATCAGCCATTAATACTTTATTATCTGAAATATTTAATGAGCTTGAACCTCCAATTTTAGTTTCCCAAAATTCTATTTGCTTTGAATCACTTAGTTTAACAAGAGGAAATTCTGTATAATAATAAAACCAAGTATTGTTCTCTGAATCAATGTTCATTGCGTAACAATCCGACATATGGTCAAGTCCATCAGTTGGTTCAAATTCCCATATCTTCTCTCCTTTGTCATTCCAGCAAATTAATCCTGAAACACCTATTGGATTATTCCATCCATAATTTCCAAATATTCCTTCGTCAAAGTATGAAGTCCAAATATTACCTTTTGTGTCTATTTTAACGTCTTGAATTCCGTCCCCAACGATGAAATCTCTTACTAATTCGCCATTTGAATTGTATATCCTTGCATTTCTGTCAATTTCCGTTTCATTTTTATATCTACTTCGACCACAGATTAGAAGGATTTCTTTAGTAGGTAAATAATTCACGTTATGAAAATTGAAATATTCATTTTTAATAACTGTTCTTAATATTTCAGTTCCCTTTAAATCGTGTCGTAGGAATGTGTAATCTTTGGGTTGTTCAGACTTAATTACTGCAAACATTCCATTTTCAGTTCGATATTTAGGTGCAGAATGAATTATTAAAGTATTAATTCCATCTTTATCAATTGATACAGTTATAATCTCGTCATCGTTTTTTAGTATTTGTGTAAAGTCAATAACTGATTCAACCGTATGTGATTTAGTTCCAAATATCATTTCTTTACTTTCTGTTTTTTTGTCTACTTTATTTCGGCAGGAAACCAAAACAATTACAATTATTAATAAATGGGTTAATCTTATCAATTCGGGTTTTTTTTAATTGGCTACAACGGTCTTGTATATGGCTCGTAGCGTGTAAATTAGCGATAACTATTCGGTTAAGCACGAGCCGAATTTTTTAATTTTCTTATTACCTTTTTTTCAATAAGCCAAATTAAAAAATTTGGCGGACTTGCAAATATGCCTTTACTTCGATCAAGCAACTCATTAGCTATGAGCTATATACGTTGTTGGGCGCAGTTTTTATTCTTTTTCCAATGATTTATTTTTCTTTTCTCTAATGAGATATACACTAATCAAAATTAATAATCCACCGATTGCATACCAAACTGTAAATTTCTCTTTGTCCAAAACGCCCCAAATTACCGCAACGACTGGTAATAAAAGTGAAATAGTACTTACAAAAACTGCAGAGGTATCTTGAACAAGCTTGAAAAACAAAAACATTACCAAAGTAGTGCTAATGACGGTTAGAAAGACTAAATAGCCTAGAGCCGTTAAAGTTTCATTTTGGCTGTAATCAATGTCTGTAAAAAAACCTGAAAAACTTAAAATTAAAAGAGACGGCACCATCCAAATAGTGTAAATACCTGTTGATATATCTGTCGATTTTATGTGATGTAATTTTTTTTCAATAATGAGTGCGGCAACGGCATAAAGTGCCGAACCTATAACCAATAAAACCGTATAATAAAGATGATTTTCGCCATTTCCTGAATTGGAAGAGTAAACTAAAATGATCGCACCTATAAATCCAATTATTGCTCCAGCATATTGAATAACTTTATTTCTGATTCCAAACAGAATTGCTCCTAAAACGAGTGTGAATATTGGGTCTAATGCATTTATGATGCCTGCCAATGAGCTACTTACGCCTTGTTGTGCAATAGGAAAAATAAAGACCACTAAAAAGTTACCAAATAATCCTGATAGAGCAATCCAAAAAACATCCTTTTTTGACATTCTTTTCAAAGCTGGGAATCCAATAAATGACAAAAGCAAGCCTGACAATCCTGCCCTAAAAGCTCCGATTTGATATGGGTCAAATACTGGTAGTACTTTTTTTATGAGTATAAAAGAAGAACCCCAGATTATAGCAATAAAGATGAGTAGAAAATATTTATTTTGAATGAATTGCCTCATAAAGTGTCTATATTTTTTTTAATTCGACAAATTTAATCTTTCGATTTGTATATAATCATTCAATCAAGTTTTTTTTCATTGACTTTCATTGGTTTTTTAAATTGCGCCCAACGGCAGTTTGTCTAATAACCTACTGCAATTTTTAATGTCCCTACTAAATTACATTTTTTTGTAATATTGGAGTGC
>NZ_JAVHUL010000073.1 GCF_031085155.1 Mesonia profundi
TTCTGGTACCCACTCTTTTCTGATGTTTTCATATACACCCGGTTTTTGTGTATCGCTATTTTAGGACGGGACATTTTATATAAATAAAAAAGCCTTTCCGTGAAAACGGAAAGGCTTTTTTTGTATAATTCTAATATAGGTTATTCTTCTTCTTTGTCGTCATCCTCATCATCTTCTTCCGCGTCGTTATCCAGATCTTCTTTTAGAAGTTTCTTGTCGTTGGCGTTGATTTCTTCAATAGGCTCGTTTAAATCCTCATCCTCATAATCGTCCTCTTCATAATTCGCCATGGTATTTTCTAAACGCGTACTTACTTTTACCAAATAGATACAATCTTCAGTTTTCACCTCTACAGCTTCTATAGTTTCGTTTTTAGCATTTTTAAACGTGATGATATGGTCATCATCATAACCATCGGGATATTTTTCTACCAATAGGCCTAAAATTTCTGGCGTCAATTTTTTGTAATCAACTATTACTCTTTTCATAAAAACGACTCTTTTTTGTTTTTCAATAGCAATAATAAAAAAAAGAATAAAATTTTAAAGACTTTTAGAACTATTTTATTCTTAATCTTTCTGAAAGCTTATTTCTTGAATAGTGGCTTGATTATCACAGTTTTCTATCCTCATAAAGAGCATTTTTTCATTTACTTCGCCTTTTACAGCATAAACCTTACAAGAATCGAGTTGGGTATTGCTGTTAGAAAAGTCGACATCACCAGAATTTAATACTTTTTCTACTGCGGTGGAGTCCATTTGATTTTCCTTCAAAAATAAAAGAGCCTCGGGCTGATAGTTTTTGTCCTTAATTCTTAGGTTCTTTAAGACTCGTGCATCTGGACCGTAATCACAAGAGGTTTTTTTTCCGCTAAGGAAAAACATAAGAATGATAATACCTATAAAAAAACCTACCGAGTAGTAGGCAAGCCTTGCTGCTAACTTCATATTGATTTAAAAAATAAGCAAATTGATGTCCCTATATGAAAGGTTAAACCAATCTGCAACTGATTTGTTGGTTAAAATGCCATGGTAAAAATACAATCCATTTCTTAAACCACGGTCAAATCTTAATGTATTTTCCAAACCGCCAGATTCTGCAATATGTAATAGGGAAGGTGTAAATATATTACTGATGGAAATAGAAGAAGTTCGAGAGTATTTGGAAGGAATATTAGGCACTCCGTAATGAATTACATCATGTTTAATCTGTGTGGGCTTATCGTGAGAAGTAACTTCTGAAGTTTCAAAACAGCCTCCCATATCAATGCTTACATCAATAATCACAGATCCTTTCTTCATAGATTCTACCATATCTTCGGTAACGATAATAGGGGAGCGGTCATTTCCTCTTACAGCTCCAATTACCACATCTGCTCGTTTTAGCGCTTTGGTTAGATTTTTAGGTTGTAGCGTGGACGTATATAAAGGTCTTCCTAAATTGCTCTGAATTTTTCTTAATTTGGTCAGCGAATTATCAAATACTTTTACATTTGCACCCAAGCCAAGCGCAGATCTTCCTGCAAACTCTCCCACAGTACCTGCGCCAATAATGACTACTTCTACGGGAGGAACTCCGCTAATGTTTCCAAACATAAGTCCGCTGCCCAAAGGATTCGCCAGTAACTCTGAAGCTATTAATACCGATGCGGTTCCTGCAATTTCACTTAATGCTCTAACAGCAGGATAGCTGCCATCTTCGTCTTTTATAAATTCAAAAGCTAAAGCGGTAATGCGTTTTTCGGCTAGTTTCTGAAAATACTCTTTGCATTGGGTTTTGAGTTGCAGTGCAGAAATGAGAATACTTTGAGGATTCATCAATTTTAATTCTTCAAACGAAGGCGGTTCTACTTTAAGAAGAATGGGACAGGCAAATACTTTTGCGGTGTCTTTGGTAATTTTTGCGCCGGCTTCGCTATAATCTTTGTCGCTAAAGTTAGCGTCAATGCCAGCATTGCTTTCAATAAGTACGCGGTGCCCATGCGCTGTAATTGCGGCTACGGCATCTGGAGTTAGGCAAACTCGCTTTTCTTGGTAGGAAGTTTCTCTTGGCAAACCAATGTATAATTTGCCTTTCGATTTTTGAATCTCTAGGGTTTCTTCCTGCGGAATTAATTCAGCTTGACTAAAAGGAGTAGTTGGTTTGCCCATAGATATTTGCATTTATATAAAGAAATAAAAAAAAGCATAATTTTACAAGCATTTAATGCATACTTACTTAAAAATAACCTTTAGTGTGTTAAAATAGCTTTTCTTACTTATAAAATTTGGTTGAAAATTGAAAAATTCTTTAGTAATTATATTTTTATAAAAACTTATAAAGCTAGATTCAAGTAATAAACGCAACTTCTGTGTTAAACAAAATTTTGTCCATCATTTCTAATGGTGTATCAAATTT
>NZ_JAVHUL010000074.1 GCF_031085155.1 Mesonia profundi
GCCGTATGATGCGAGAGTATCACGTACGGTTCTGTGAGAGGTTTAGGGGTGAGATTCCCCTTTACCTACTCTACTTTATAGCGTTCCTATAAATTTTATTTTTATTTTTTTAGCTTGATGAAAATTCTCATTTTTATTATTAAAATTTACTAAATATATATTTCTAAAACTTTCAAAAAAACTATCATAATCTAAATCTACAGTATAAATTAATCTTTGGGCACTAACTCTATTTATTATGGTATCTAAATCTATTTTGAAAGGCGGATTATTCTTATTCACGTTTTTATAGGAAATTTCATAAGATCCGTAAGTTTTACCGCTCAGATATTTCATTCCTTTTATCAGTTTACCAGAATTGTCGACTTTTAATGTAAATTCAGGATTTTGTCTTTTACTTAATCTAATAGAATACCCTTCATATCTTAGAGTATCTAATTCAATTTCAACACCTTTTTGTATCCAACAATCATTATATGTAATATATAAGTCTTTTTTTATAGTTTGTGAATTGGTTAATAAAGGAAGTAATAAAATTAGAATAATATATTTCATTTTTTCGTTTTAAATTGCTGCCAACGTTTATGTATATGGAAAGTTGCGTGTTTGCGTGCGAGGAATTTCCGAAGGAAATTCAGACGTAGCAAACGTGCAACGACCTTTGTTTTAGCACAACACTAGCAATTTTTTATATACGGTGTTGCCATTTCGTTGTTTTTTCAGCGTTCAATTTATTCCGTTTTCCGATTTTCAGCGTTTGAGTGAATTCAGTCAGGGTTTTATTCCGCATTATTTTTCAATTCCGATTGAGTGATAAATTCCGCAACTTGCTATATTCCGTATACATTTCGGTTTTAATAATTCAGATTTTCGATTTCGCAAATATTCTCATTTTGTTTTAAGTGCTAAACTCCACCAAAATTCTATGGTATAATTGGAAATCCTATCCAATTAACTAAACATATTATACAAGTCGTTATTCCCAAACTAGCTAATGATAAACGCAACCAATATTTTGTCATTCCATCATACAATTTCCACATTTTCTCTCCTCTTTCTTTTCTACTTTTTTTCAATGTTAATTTCGCTAGTATTAACGTAACTATTATAAAAATCAATATTGCTATTATCCAAAATTTTATCATAATCTATATGTTTTTCGTTTAATTGTTTTTTTTTTGCGTTCCTTTTCAATGAATGGCAACGGATTTGTATATGGCAAGTAGCGTGTAGTTATGACTTAATTTTCACTTTAAAAACAAGCCAAATCTTTTGCATTTTGCATTTATCTTTTTTTACTAAATCGTCAAATCAAAAGATTTGGCGACTTACCAAATATACCAAAATTTTTGAATTATATAAGACTTAGCTATTTGTTATATACGGTGTTAGGCAACGTACTTATTCCGATTTATTAATATTACTATATTTATCTATGAAGTATCTAATTTCACTCATAGTTATGTCTCCAAGTCCATTATCTAAAGCTTCCTTTTTTAATTCAGAATAAAAATCAGAGTTATTAAGTTGTTCATCACTCAAATTGCTAAAGAATTTTTCAAAAAATCTTAATTTGGAAATACTTATTGGTCTCCTGCTGTGAATTATATTGTTTCTGTAGTTATCAGAACGGTCTGAATTATCATTTCGAAGTCTTCTCATTTCGTGTCTTATCATCGAGAGTTGTTCCATAATAAATTTACTTTCTGGAATTTCAGTTTTTTCCAGTGAAGTTGGAACAATTGTTTTTCCAAAACTCTTTAAGAAAGGTGAGTAATCTTTTTCGGCTTGTGATTTTGCATAAGTTGCATTAATTCGTTTGGCTAATTCTTCTTTAAAGTCTACTATTTCACTAAAGCGTAAGGATGAAGGATAGGAAATATGTTCTATAACTCCAGTATCAAAGGAATATCCTGTTTTTTCATCTTTAACAATTATTGTTGGTTTGTCAAATGCTAATCGAAGTCCGAGTTCAAACATAACATTCGGATTTTTACTACTAACATCACAAACAACGATTTCATCATTATAAATATTTGTAACAATTCTGTCGTGAATTAACCCAATCGCCACATCATCACTGACCAATCTTGGCTCAAATTCTGTTTCAGAAATAGCTTCAGTCAAAATGTCAAGTACATCTTTCCAATGTCCACTTTGATAATCTGGATGTTTTGCTATTGGCATTATTATTCCACATTTTTTGGAAGTTAATTGCTCTGTGTTTTCTTTTTCTGATTTTGTTGGTCTTTTTGCCATAGTTTTTTTTGTATGTTGCCTAACGGTAAGTATATGGTAAGTTGTGATGGTTTAGATTACTAATATAGCAAAATATTAGTAATCTAGTTGTTATTTGA
>NZ_JAVHUL010000075.1 GCF_031085155.1 Mesonia profundi
AACATTTGATATCCGTTTTTTAACACCTAATCATCATCTCTTAAATTTCCAAAAGGCTGATCTTATTGCATGCAACGTTTGGTGTATGAGCAGTGGCGTGGTTCGTCACGGACAATTGCAAACAGGTACTTGCCAGTGGAAATTCCGAAGGAATTTCCAAGTAGGCGAGGACAAGCCATTGCTTATACACATTTGTTGGCAAATCGGTTTTATACTTTTTCGTTCGAGTATAAATTCGGACGTATTGTTGTTAAAAAGTTCAATTTAGTCAATTCCGATTAATTTTTGTTGCGGTTTTCCGCAATCAGTTCTTATTATGTTTTTTCGGTCGGATTGGATTGGGTCGAGAAACACAAACTTTTGGCAATCATATATTTTCGACTTTTACGTGATCTAACTTTAGATTTCAAGGAAATTAAAATTATCCGCAATATTGTTAAATTCCGCGTGTGTTTTTTTAATTTCGATTTTATTAATTGTTTCTTAAAGTCCAATGAAATTTATCGATGGATTTAGGTATTGTTCTTTTTCTTATTGATTATTAATTTAATAATATTTAATATGCCCAAGGATGGTAAGTAGAAAAACAATCCAATTATTAGATAGACATAAGTTGCTCCAGCTAAAGTGTCTCCAAAATTAAAATCCAAAGAGTTGATGATAAAACTCAGTATGAAACCTACTACTAAAATAATTCCCTGAAGAATCAATGATTTATTAAAAATTTTTACAAAATTGATGAAACTAATATTTTTGAATAAATTTTTCTTATAAATATTCCAAATGACTGGAATCGCAAAAAAGAGAGTGACAAGAATTGTTACAATAGTATAATTACCTGGAATCATATTTTAAGTAAAGTGTCAGTTTTAATTTGTTTCATAGAGATTGTTTTAAGACATTTAATATTTTTCTTGAATAATCGATTTCTTTTTTTAACTGTTTGCCAACGTTTATGTGTATGGACCGTTGCGTGTGAAAGCACGAACCATTACAAGTACAAATCTACGTGAAAATTCCGCAGGGATTTTCCAGATTAGCACAGACCCAGCAATGGTTTATACACGGTGTTGCCATTTCGTTGTTTTTATTTTCTTAAATTCAAAAGTCCGACTATAATTAATGCAATACTGAATGGTATTATAAATGCTATAAGTTTTTTATCGGGAATATAAATCCATAATAAAGTTGTAGAAGTCACAAAAATTGTTATTTCTCCATAAATACTTTTCAGTTCATATTTTTTAAAAATTGTACCAATTATAACAGGAATAATTATACCTAAAGAAATTCCTGAAATAATAATTCCAGAGAGATATAGTCCAGTTTCTATTCCATTCGTAAAGCTAACAATTATAAACAAAGGAATTACCCAAAGAAACCAAGAGTTAGTTTTAAAAACTGACTTTAGTTTATTCCGATTAGTTTCTGCTTTATTCATATTTTTTCAATTCCGATTGAGTGAGCAATTCCGCAACTTGCTCAATTCCGCAAACAGTTCGTTTTTTATATTAAATAATACCATATCAAATTAGGAAAAGCAACAATGCTCATTATTAATAATAATATTGACAATGAAATTAGTGTTATTCTTAATTTATTCTGATTGGGAGGTATGATTTTATAACTTAAATAAATGCTAATCGCACCAAATCCGATAGCAATTAATTTAAACCAGATTGTGTCATATTTTCCTTTTCTCGCAGTAGGTGATAAAATTCCTTCTATAAATTGTCCTGAAAAATCTATATAATTTAAGTAGTTTATTAACAAGTAATACAACCATCCAAAAATTAAAAATCCGATTGAATAAGTTAAATATTTTCCTTTATCTATTTTCATTATTTTTTCAGGTTCAGAGTTCCGTTGCGCAATGAATGGCAACGGATTTGTATAACAATTGTTGCGGGTTTGTGTGCGAGGATTTTCCGACGGAAAATCAGAAGCTAACCAAAACGTAACGACCATTATTTAAGCACTAATTTAAGCAATGATTTTTATACGGTGTTGGCTTTAGTGCTTTTTTTTTATTGTTTTTTACTTTAATATTATTAGAACTTCTATTTTTTTGAGTTCAGTTTTTTAAGAGCTTTAAGTTTGACAAGATTTATTGCGACCGAGCTTATTTTTTGTTTTTATTAAACTGAAATTAAAATTATTGAATTAAATCTCTACAACGATTCCGTTGTAGACTTCCCCTTTTTAGGACAGTACTAAATTAGAAAATATTATTCATTTAGGCGTGAACTTTGGTTCAAATGA
>NZ_JAVHUL010000076.1 GCF_031085155.1 Mesonia profundi
CTCTCATCTCAATTACAGTTTTGTTGTTCCTACATTTATCACTAAATTGTATCCCGAAGCAACACAGGACACACAACGTGCTACAACACCGTGTATAAAAAATTGCTAGTTTTAGCTAACACAAAGTTGGTTGCTTGTTTGCTGGCTTCCGATTTTCCTTCGGAAAATCCTCGCCCACAAACACGCAACTTTCCATACACAAACACGTTATGTGTAACTTAAAAAAATGCGCGACACCAATTGAACTTTTATGGCAGAAATAAAAACAAAACAAACTAACGCAAATGTGGAAGATTTTATCAACACATTTGCCAATACAGAACAGAAGCGAAAAGAAGGTTTTGAATTATTGAAAATAATGCAAGACTTTACGGGATACGAACCTAAAATGTGGGGTCCAAGCATTATCGGATTTGGACAATACCATTACAAATCTGAAAAAAGTCGACAAGAAGGAGATTGGCCACTAGTAGGTTTCTCGCCTCGCAAAGCAGCTATTTCATTGTATGTTTACTCGGGATGTTCTGGTCAAGACGAGCTACTAAAAGAATTGGGGAAATTCAAAATGGGAAAAGGCTGTATTTATGTCAAAAAACTTACCGACATCAATCAGGAAATACTTATAAAATTAATGAAATCAACTATTGACTTTCTTCAATCGAAATACATTTAAGAAAGACGGAAAAAGGAAACACAATCAATGCTACAAGACCTGTAGAAAAACGCTGAAATAAAAACAATGAAAAATATAAAAATAGAAATCAAATGGGCAGTCATCTTCTCGATAATGGGATTGCTTTGGATGGTGTTGGAAAAATTGTGCGGACTGCATAGCACATACATTGATTATCATCTTTACTTAACTAACTTGTTTGCAATCCCTGCAATTATCATAATGGTTATGGCATTGAAAGACAAAAAGAAAAATTTTTACAATGGACAAATAACTTACAAACAAGGATTAATTTCAGGAATTATATTGTCAATAATTATTGCTTTGATCAGTCCGTTAACCCAATGGATTACTTCTTATGTTATTACGCCCGAATATTTCCCGAATGTAATAAAACGTTCCGTAGAAATCGGTTATTATAAAACAACGGAAGAAGCACAAGCAAATTTCAACTATAAAAATTATGCGATACAAGGAGCAATCGGAGCATTAATAATGGGAATTGTAACAACAGCAATTGCAATGATTTTTATACGTACAAAAAAGAGATAAAATGCAAAATCTAACATTCAAAATCAGAATAAAAGCTTCCATAGAAAAAGTATGGCAATACCTTTGGGAACTGGAGAATTACACCAAATGGACTTCCGTTTTTTGCGTTGGAAGCTATTATAAAACCGATAACTTTAAACAAGGCAACAAAATACATTTACTCACGCCAAACGGGGATGGAATGTACAGTATTTTAGACAAAATTATCGAAAACGAGTTGTTGGTTTTTAAACATTTGGGAGAACTACAAAACTTTGAAGAACAACCTATCCAAGGGTGGACAAATGCATTGGAAAGCTATGAGTTAAAGTCATTAGGAAACGAAACTGAACTTACTGTAAAAGTTGAAACTGCGGAGCCATACGTTGACCATATGAACAAAACATTTCCCTTGGCATTACAAGAATTAAAAAAAATATCAGAAAATTAAATAACAATAAAACAAACGAAGGTGGCTACTATAAACACTTATTTGAATTTTAACGGAAATTGCGAACACGCATTTAACTTTTACAAATCAGTATTTGGAGGAGAATTCACCTTCATCGGAAGGTTTGGGGAAATGCCCGAAGGAGACGGCTACACAGTTCCTGAAATGGACAAAAATAAAATTATGCACATTGGTTTGCCAATTGGAAATACTATTTTGATGGGAAGTGACACCGGTGGAGATTGGGCACCAACATTTGTACAAGGAAATAATTTTTCAGTTTCGATCAAGCCAGAAAGCAAAGAAGAAGCTGACAAATTATTCAAAGGACTATCGGCTGATGGACAAGTAACGATGCCAATGGGAGGTACTTTTTGGGGTGCATATTTCGGAATGTTTACCGACAAATTTGGCATCAACTGGATGGTAAATTTTGAATAACAACAGAGCGGAAAATAATAGCTACACATAACATTGGTAACCGTTGCACAACCCCGTAATTCTAAAAAATATTATTCTAATAGCGCCATTTTAAGAGGGCTATTATTTTTA
>NZ_JAVHUL010000008.1 GCF_031085155.1 Mesonia profundi
TTTTATAGCTAAAACAAGTTGCTGATTATCAGTAAGATGAACAACTTTTTTCTTTTAAATCATAATGCACAACGGGTAACCTCTATAATTTAATATATCCTTTTTTATTCATAAATTCCAACACCTGTGAGGTCTCTCTTGAAAATTATTTTTTCGAGATTGAGAGGTTTTCTATTTTAAACTGCTACTGTTTATCAAATAGTTGCAATTTAGCCTGGTTCATTAATGAACAACAATCATCGATAATACAACTTATACAAACGCTCAATTTGCTCGACAAAAATAGGAACACTCAAATTTCCTCCTTTTCGGATGTATTCTTTCCCATCTATAAAAAATAACATGGTAGGAACTTGAAAAACCATATAGCTTGCGGCAATTTCGGGATGTTGTTGCGCATCTATGTTTAAAAAGCAAAGTTGAGGAAAATGCTCAATCAAAGCTTTCTCTAATTTTGGACGCAGGCTTTGGCAAACGCTGCAATGCGTTCCGCTAAAATAGAGTAGGCTAGCTTCTCCTGTAGCGATTTGATTTTCAATCTTTTTTAAGTCCATAAGTATAGCTTCAGGAAAAAGTAAAATTAGAAGATGCTTTCTTATTCAAATTCATGTTTTTACATCATTATTTTTCAGATATTTGCGTTAGCGATAGCAGCGGCATCCTCTATTTTTGCGATTCAGCAAAAAATGGAGATATAGCGAATAGCGCGGCCTTCCCTCCCATTTTTTTTGGGAGGGAAGGAACGCCCAAATTAACTCAATAAAACAAAATTACAATGGCAGATGATAAAAAGGTGATTTTTTCCATGTCTGGACTCACCAAAACCTATAAGAATGCAAATACTCCGGTATTAAAAAATATCTACTTAAGCTTTTTCTATGGTGCGAAAATCGGGATTTTAGGTCTTAACGGATCTGGAAAATCGACTTTGTTGAACATCATTGCAGGAAATGAAAAAAACTATCAAGGGGATGTGGTATTTTCTCCGGGTTACTCCGTAGGCTATTTAGAGCAAGAGCCTAAATTGGATGAAGATAAAACGGTGCTAGAAGTGGTTAAGGAAGGGGTAGCAGAAACCATGGTCGTTTTGGATGAATACAACGCCATTAACGATCAGTTTGGATTGCCAGAAGTTTATGAAGATGCAGATAAAATGCAGAAACTGATGGACAAACAAGCGGCTTTGCAAGATAAAATTGATGCGACGAACGCTTGGGAAATCGATACCAAATTAGAAATCGCGATGGATGCGTTAAGAACTCCGGAAGCCGATAAGAAAATTGGTTTACTTTCTGGAGGGGAACGCAGGCGAGTGGCTTTATGTCGTTTGTTATTGCAAGAACCAGATATCTTATTATTAGATGAGCCTACCAACCACTTGGATGCCGAATCTGTGCATTGGTTGGAACATCACTTGCAGCAATATAAAGGAACGGTAATCGCGGTAACACACGACCGTTATTTCTTGGATAATGTGGCGGGTTGGATTTTAGAATTGGATCGCGGTGAAGGGATTCCTTGGAAAGGGAACTATTCTTCTTGGTTAGATCAAAAATCTAAGCGAATGGCACAAGAGCAGAAGTCGGCTTCTAAGCGTCAAAAAACTTTAGAGCGAGAGTTAGAATGGGTGAAAATGGCGCCTAAAGGAAGGCAAGCCAAGCAGAAAGCGCGTTTAAATAACTACGATAAGCTAATGAGCCAAGATCAAAAGCAAATGGACGAAAAGCTGGAGATCTACATTCCTAACGGTCCGCGTTTGGGTAATAATGTGATTGAAGCCCAGGGCGTAAGTAAAGCTTTTGGAGATAAGTTATTGTATGAAGATCTTAATTTTAAACTTCCGCAAGCAGGAATTGTAGGAATTATTGGCCCTAACGGAGCGGGTAAAACCACTATCTTTAAAATGATTATGGGCGAGGAAGCGCCAGATAAAGGAGAGTTTAAAGTAGGGGAGACGGCTAAGATCGCTTATGTAGACCAAAGTCATTCCAATATAGATCCTGAAAAAACCATTTGGCAAAACTTTAGTGATGAGCAAGATATGGTGATGATGGGTGGTAGAGAAGTAAATTCTAGAGCTTACTTAAGCCGATTTAACTTTAGCGGAAGTGAACAGAACAAGAAAGTGAATATGCTTTCTGGGGGAGAACGCAACCGTTTGCACTTAGCGATGACCTTAAAAGAAGAAGGAAACGTATTGCTACTGGATGAGCCTACCAACGATTTGGATGTAAATACGCTGCGAGCTTTGGAAGAAGGTTTGGAGAATTTTGCAGGATGTGGAGTAGTAATTTCTCACGACCGTTGGTTCTTAGACAGGGTGTGTACGCATATTCTTGCTTTTGAAGGAGATTCTCAGGTGTATTTCTTTGAGGGAAGCTTCTCTGATTATGAAGAAAATAAGAAGAAACGTTTGGGTGGCGATATCATGCCAACACGTATTAAGTATAAGAAGTTAACGCGTTAAGAAGTTCGTTTCTAATCATCAAAAAAGGCTCTTGAAATATTTCAAGAGCCTTTTTTGATTTACAGCATATTTTTGCTGAAACCTATTCTTTTAAAACTGTTTTACGGTACGTATTTTCGTTGGTATCTACTTTTAAAATATAAGTACCTTTTTCTAAGCTACTTAAATCTATGCTAGCATTAGCAATGCTTTTGCTGAATACGCTTTGTCCTGTCATAGAAATCACTTCTACGTGTTGAATTACTTCATGAGAAGGGAGGTCTATATGAATTTGATTTTTAACAGGATTAGGATAAGCTACCAAAGATTTTTTGTCTACTGCGGGAACACTTAGGTCTTCATGCGTAAGAATTATGTTGTCATAATAGGCATCTCCTCCATAGTTGTTATGCAACATATTAATACCCGAAACATCCAATTGAGAAAAATTAACTCCCGTATAAACCAATTCGTTATTTATATAATAGGCTATCTCGCTAGAAGAAATTTCAACTTTTATAGTGTACCACTCATTGGCGTTCCAAGAAACATTTTCTATATAAGCAAAATCATAATCTTCACTAACAATAGCGTAAAACTGACCTTGATTTTCTACTCCAATTCCCATTACTGGTGTGAACTCCTCATTATTGACTGCATAAGCGGTAAACTCAAAATCAGCGCCTAATTGTTCAGTTACCAAGATATCATAAGAAATGGTCAAATTTTCATAACTTAACGGATTGTCTAAGGCTTTAGCGGCACCAAAAATAGGTAGCCATTGGAAATCATAATCTGGTTCGTATGCATTTTTAAAAGAAAAGACGCCGTCTTGAGCTTGTTCATCAGAAATCACTTGATTCGTTAGAATGCCATCGCTTCCTTCGGTTACTTCCCAATCATTCTGGGTATTAATATTTCCTAAAGTAAAGCCTTCGCTTTCTTCAAAAGAGATGTTTTCTTGTGCAAAGACACTAAAACTTAAAGTCAATAATAATAATAAACTAATCTTCTTCATGTGTTCATTTTTTAAAACAGCTTCGTAAACGAGCTGCGGTAATTATAGTTTTCTCTTCACTACTTTCTTAGTCGCTTTGATAATCGCATCGGCGTTAAGACCGTATTTTTCCATCAGTTGAGCTGGGGTTCCGCTTTCACCAAAGGTATCTTGGGTAGCGACAAACTCTTGTGGTGTAGGGTGATTTTCGGCTAATACTCTCGCAACGCTTTCGCCTAATCCGCCAAGGTAGTTATGCTCTTCTGCAGTAACGACGCATCCGGTTTTCTTTACGGATTTTAAAATAGCCTCGTCGTCTAAAGGTTTGATGGTATGAATATTTATTACTTCCGCAGAAATTCCTGCTTCTTCTAGTTGTTCGGCGGCTTGAAGTGCTTCCCAAACTAAATGTCCCGTAGCTACAATCGTCACATCGGTTCCTTCGGTTAACTGAACCGCTTTCCCGATTTCAAATTTCTGATCTTCAGGCGTGAAATTGGCTACTTTTGGTCTTCCAAAACGAAGGTAAACAGGTCCGTCATAGTCTGCAATCGCTAGGGTTGCTGCTTTGGTTTGGTTGTAATCACACGTATTGATAACCGTCATTCCTGGCAACATTTTCATCAAGCCAAGATCTTCTAAAATTTGATGCGTCGCACCGTCTTCCCCTAAGGTTACGCCGGCATGAGAAGCACAAATTTTTACATTCTTCCCAGAGTAAGCTACGCTTTGTCTAATTTGGTCATAAACTCTTCCGGTAGAAAAGTTGGCAAAAGTACCCGTGAACGGAATTTTTCCTCCAATCGTCATTCCTGCAGCCATACTAATCATATTGGCTTCGGCAATTCCTACTTGAAAAAAACGTTCGGGGTGATTTTCTTTAAAGGCATCCATTTTTAAGGAACCCGTTAAATCGGCACACAGCGCTACTACGTTTTCGTTCTTTTTTCCTAATTCTTCTAATCCTGCTCCAAAACCAGAGCGTGTATCTTTTTTACCTGAATCTGTATATTTTTTCATTTCGTGTGTGTTGTGTCGATTAATAATCTCCTAGCGTTTCTGGATTTTGAGCTAAAGCAGTTTCTAATTGCTCGTCGTTAGGCGCTTTTCCGTGCCAAGCGTGGGTATGCATCATAAAATCTACGCCGTTCCCCATCACAGTATGCAATAAAATACAAACCGGCTTTCCTTTTCCAGTTCTCGATTTAGCTTCTTTTAAGCCTTCTATCACTTGGGTGATGTCGTTTCCATCTTTTACATCTAATACGTCCCAGCCAAAAGCTTCAAACTTTTCTCTTAGTTTTCCTAGCGGAAGAACATTATCTGTAGAACCGTCAATCTGTTGTCCGTTTACATCTACGGAAGAAATCAAGTTGTCTACTTTGTTTCCAGCAGCGTACATAATCGCTTCCCAGTTTTGACCTTCTTGCAGCTCGCCGTCACCGTGTAAAGAATAAACGAGGTGAGTATCTTTATTTAATTTTTTAGTTTCGGCGGCACCAATGGCAGCCGACATCCCTTGTCCTAGTGATCCAGAAGCAATTCGTACTCCGGGTAAACCTTCGTGGGTGGTTGGATGTCCTTGCAAGCGAGAATCTAATAGTCTGAAGGTATTAAGCTCTTCTACTGGAAAAAATCCGCTTCTAGCGAGAACACTATAAAATACGGGTGAAATATGTCCGTTAGATAAAAAGAAAAGATCTTCATTCTTTCCGTCCATCGTAAAATCTGTAGAATAATCCATCACTTCTTGATAAAGTGCCGTAAAAAATTCGGCACATCCAAGAGAGCCTCCGGGGTGTCCGCTATTTACTTTATGGACTTGTCTAAGAATATCCCTTCTTACTTGGGTTACAAAGTCTTCTAATTGTGCTGTGTTTGGCATGATAAACGTTGTGTTAAATCGATTTCTGCAAAAGTAACCTTAATTAAAGGCTTTTAAAAGAAATTTAAAATGAATTATCAACCAAACCATGTGAAAAAACATGTATTCGTATCCGAATAAGATGTTAGACCCGCCCGTACCGAAGCGGTACATTCGGGCGGGGCGCTTTTAGATCATAGAGGCTAGACCAAATAAATAATCTTTTTATTCTATCACAATTTCAAAGTAAAAATGGTTTAATAAAGCTTATTGTGCCTTACATCAAATTAGTTTTTCAGAAAGCTGTTAAATTTAATAATTGAAGTTATCTATTTTTCTTAAGTCATTGCGTAGAGTTGTTTATCTTTGCCCCTTTGAAAAAGACATATGAAATTTGATTTATTAGCCAAAGATAGTGGGAGTAAAGCCCGCGCTGGAGAAATAACCACCGCGCACGGAAAGATAGAAACCCCTATTTTTATGCCTGTTGGAACCATAGGAACCGTAAAAGGAGTTCACCAAAGAGAGCTGAAAGAGGAGATTAATCCCGATATTATTTTGGGAAATACCTATCACCTTTATTTAAGACCTCAAATGGAAGTGCTTAAAAAAGCGGGTGGCTTGCATAAATTTATGAATTGGGACCGCAATATTTTAACCGATTCTGGCGGGTACCAAGTCTATTCTCTTTCGGCTAATCGAAAAATTAAAGAAGAAGGGGTAAAGTTTAAATCTCATATTGATGGGAGTTTACACTTTTTTACACCAGAAAACGTGATGGACGTACAGCGAACTATTGGAGCCGATATTATCATGGCTTTTGATGAGTGTACGCCATATCCTTGTGATTATCGTTATGCCAAACGTTCTATGCATATGACGCATCGTTGGTTGGACCGTTGTATGGATCGTTTTAAAAATACGCCCCCGCTTTACGGATATGAGCAGAGTTTATTTCCCATTGTTCAAGGAAGCACCTATAAAGATTTAAGAGAACAGTCGGCAGAATATATTGCTAAGGCTGGCGCCGAAGGAAATGCGATTGGTGGACTTTCAGTAGGCGAACCTGCGGAAGAAATGTACGCCATGACCGAAGTGGTCACGGCTATTTTACCAGAAGATAAACCTAGGTACTTGATGGGCGTAGGGACACCCATTAATATTTTAGAAAATATTGCCTTGGGTGTAGATATGTTCGACTGTGTGATGCCTACTCGTAATGCACGAAATGGAATGCTTTTTACCGCGCACGGTACCATTAATATTAAAAATAGAAAATGGTACGATGATTTTTCTCCTATAGATGAGATGGGAATGACATGGGTAGACACCGAATATTCTAAAGCTTACTTGAAGCATTTATTCTCTGTAAACGAAATGCTTGGCAAGCAAATTGCTACCATACACAACCTAGGGTTTTACCTTTGGTTAACTCGAGAAGCCAGAAAGCATATTATTGCTGGAGACTTTAGGGAGTGGAAAGATAAAATGGTGAAACAAATGGATAAAAGGTTATAAGTTGAAAATATTAGATTGGTACATTCTGAAGCGCTATTTAGGAACGTTTTTTACGTTGCTGTTGCTGTTTATCCCTATTGGGATTACGGTAAATCTTGCTGAAAAGATTGATAAAATTTTAGCGAATGAAGTACCTTTTATAGAGGTAGCCTATTATTATGTAGACTTTACGATCTATTTTGCTAACCTTCTTTTTCCTATATTTTTATTCTTATCGGTGATTTTTTTCACCTCCAAGCTAGCCAACAATACGGAAATTATCGCCTTTTTAAGTTCGGGGGTATCATTTACCCGTTTTTTAAGACCTTATTTAATAGGAGCTACGATTATTTGTTTTGGAGCCTTAATAATGGGAATGTATTTGGCGCCAAGTGCCAGTCAAGGATTTAATGATTTTACCTATAAATACCTAAAACGAGGGAAGGGAGCAGCAGAAACGAAAGACGTTTTTAAACAAATTAATGACGACGAGTTTATTTTTGCTACCAATTTTGATCCTAAAAATAGAACTGCCAGTAACTTTAGTCTAGAGCATTTTAAAGGGAATGTGCTTAAGTTTAAAATAAGTGCCAGTAGATTAAGCTTTAACCCTAAAGACTCTACCTATACCTTATCTAATTTCGAGAAAAGAATCGTAGGAGTTGATTCAGATGATGTGTTGATTCACAATAGAAAGTTGGATACCGTTTTGCCTTTTGAATTTGATGAACTTACTCCGGTTTCCTACATCGCTGAAACTAAGAATTTCACCGAGCTCAATGAATTTATAGCGCAAGAGAAAAAACGAGGTTCTGCTAATATCAATCGGTATAAAGTCGTGGCCTACAAACGATGGAGTTTACCGGTTTCGGCCTATATCCTAACGATTATTGCCGTAGCGGTTTCGGCGATGAAGCGAAGAGGAGGAATGGGAGTTAATTTAGCCATTGGGATTGCGATTGCTTTTGTCTTTGTATTTTTTGATAAAGTGTTTGGTACCATGGCCGAGAAATCTACGTTTTCCCCACTGATAGCCGTTTGGTTTCCCAATGTCTTTTTTGGGGTGCTCGCCTTTTTCTTACTGCGAAAAGCTAAACGTTAATTTTATAGAAGTTGCTACCTCTTCCGTAAAGCAAAAATCCACTTTAAATTAATAAATCTAAGTTGGATTACCCAAGCATAAGTTTTATATCTTTGTAGGCTATAAACTAATAAAAGCCATAACCCACTATGGAATACTTAGAATTTGAAGCTCCCATCAAAGAGCTACAAGAACAATTTAATAAAGCTTGCGCCATTGGTGTAGACAGTGATGTAGATGTAAGTGAAACCTGTAAGCAACTAGAGAAGAAATTAGCATCGACTAAGAAAGAAATATATAAAAACCTAACGGCTTGGCAACGGGTTCAACTATCGAGACATCCTAATAGACCTTATACCCTAGATTATATCAATGCCATTTGCGGAGAAACATTTTTAGAGCTTCACGGAGATCGAAATGTGGCAGATGATAAAGCAATGGTTGGTGGTTTAGGTAAAGTTGGGGATCAAAGTTTCATGATTTTAGGTCAGCAGAAAGGCTACAATACCAAAACTAGACAATACCGTAATTTTGGTATGGCCAACCCAGAAGGTTATCGCAAAGCACTACGCTTAATGAAGTCTGCGGAAAAATTTGGAGTTCCTGTAGTGACATTTATTGATACGCCTGGTGCTTATCCTGGTTTAGAAGCTGAAGAACGCGGACAAGGAGAAGCAATTGCTAGGAATATTATAGAAATGACTCGCTTAAAAGTGCCTATCATCGTCATCGTGATTGGAGAAGGAGCAAGTGGAGGAGCTTTAGGAATAGGCGTAGGAGATAAAGTGATGATGTTAGAAAACTCTTGGTATTCTGTAATTTCTCCAGAAAACTGTTCTTCTATTTTATGGAGAAGTTGGGATCACAAAGAACAAGCAGCTGAAGCATTGAAACTCACCGCCACCGATGCTAAGAAACTTAAAGTAATCGATACGATTATCAAGGAACCTTTAGGAGGAGCGCACAGCAATCGAGAAGAAATGTTTAAAACCTTAAAAAAGGTAATTATTAAATCTCATGAGGAATTAAAAAACTTATCACCAAAAGAATTGGTGGATGCGAGGATGGAAAAATATTCCTCTATGGGAGTCTTTAAAGGTTAGCAGCACTTAATCTTACAAATACAAAATCCGAAGCTGTTTGTTTCGGATTTTTTTGTGGTTATCAACAAAAATATTAAGTTATGAACAGGTCAATTGTTCATAACCTGTGAACTAAGCAAATCACAAAAAGAGCGTTTTTCATTAACATTTTTTTTACATTCGTACTATGGAGAAAGTAAAACAAAGTCGAGCATATTCTGCACCAAAAAGTAATATTATTCAGTTAGAGAAGGGAAAACTTCCTCCGCAAGCGGTTGAATTAGAGGAGGTTGTAATTGGAGCGATGATGATCGATAAAAAAGGGGTAGATGAAGTGATCGACATCTTACACCCCGATGTTTTCTATAAAGACGCTCATAAATACATCTTCGAAGCGATCTTTCAACTCTTTGAAAATAGCGAACCAGTCGACTTATTAACGGTTTCTAGTCAATTAAAGAAGGACGGAAAGTTAGAAGTGAGTGGAGGCGATTATTATTTGATTCAACTCACTCAAAAAGTGTCTTCTTCAGCACATATTGAATTTCATGCTAGGATTATTTTACAGAAATATATTCAGCGTAGCTTGATTAAAATCTCTAGTGAAATCATCGAAGATTCTTACGATGAAAGTACCGATGTTTTTGATTTATTGGATAAAGCAGAATCTAAACTCTATGAAGTAACCCAAGGAAATATTAAACGTTCTTCAGAAACCGCACAGAGTTTGGTGATTCAAGCTAAAAAGCGAATTGAAGACATTTCTAATAAAGAAGGTTTAAGCGGAATCCCTTCAGGCTTTGATAAATTAGATCAGTTAACTTCGGGATGGCAGCCCAGCGATTTAATTATTGTGGCGGCAAGACCAGGTATGGGAAAAACAGCTTTGACCTTATCTATGGCGAGAAATATTGCGGTGGGTCAAAATATTCCGGTGGCTTTCTTCTCTTGTGAGATGTCTTCGGTACAATTAATCACCCGTTTAATTTCTTCGGAAACCGGACTTTCTTCAGAAAAATTAAGAACCGGAAACCTAGAAACTCACGAGTGGGAACAGCTGAACGTAAAAGTAAAAGGTTTAGAGAAAGCCCCTTTATTTATTGATGATACGCCATCGCTTTCCATTTTCGATTTACGTGCAAAAGCAAGACGTTTGGCTTCTCAACACGGGATTAAACTTATCGTGATTGATTACTTACAGTTGATGACCGCAGGAGGTTCGCAAAAAGGAGGAAATAGGGAACAAGAAATTTCGACGATTTCACGTAACCTAAAAGCCTTAGCGAAAGAATTAAATGTTCCCGTAATCGCACTTTCCCAGCTATCGCGTGCAGTAGAAACAAGAGGAGGGAGCAAACGTCCTTTACTTTCAGATTTAAGGGAATCTGGAGCGATCGAGCAGGATGCCGATATTGTATCGTTTATTTACCGACCAGAATATTACAAAATTGATGAGTGGGATGATGACGAACAATCGCCAACCGAGGGACAAGCCGAGTTTATTATTGCCAAGCACCGTAATGGTGGTTTGGAGAGCATTCGCCTTAAATTTATTGGTAATCTTGGTAAGTTTGATAACTTAGACCAGTTTGATTATCCTTCAGAGATTCCTTCTAAGATGAATCAAGATGATAATGATAAAGAAGGTTTTGATCCACAAAATTTCCCTTCCGCAGAAGATGCTTTTGGTTCTTCGTCGCCTAATTTAAAGCAAAGCGGGGAAGATGATGTGCCTTTTTAAAAAGACACTTTATGTCTAGATTTCTAAATAATAATACTTATTTTTCTTTAGTGTCCGGTTAAAAATTATGTAAAGTGGGTGAGTCCTTTATATTTATGAAATCCAACAAGATTTTAAAATAGATGTCTTGCATTTTTGAAAATGATTTTATCGAGAGTGAGAGCGTATTTTTATATTAAAAGACTCCTGTTTATCAATTAGTTACAATTAAGTCTTGATTCTTGGTTCTAAAAGCGTAGGGTCTTGGTTCTTTATTGTACAATAATGCTTATTTTTAGGTATGAAGAAAATACTTTTATTAGCCTTTGTGAGCTTGTTTTTTTCGATGGAATCTTTCGCGTCTTACGTGTTGATTCCTATGGATGCCGAGACACAGAAAAATCACCTTAAAGCATACGGAATTACCTATTGGATTCTCGCCAAGCAACAAAAGGTAAAGTGGCTACTCAATTATAGAGGAGGTTCTTTTTTAATGTCTGATACCGATGCTTTACGGAAAGAATGTCAGATTCGCGGCGTTTCATTTGAGTTGCTGAGTGACGCTAAAGCGGAATCGATTTTAGCTCAAATTGAAAGTCCGTCTCAAAATATGGACGCAGTCGTGCTAGAGAAAGCCCCAAAAATTGCAGTTTACTCTCCGAGTGGAAATGCACCTTGGGATGATGCAGTCACCATGGTACTTACTTATGCCGAAATTCCTTATGAAACCATTTATGACAAAGAAGTTTTGGAAGATGAGCTGTTGTTGTATGATTGGTTGCACTTGCACCATGAAGATTTTACAGGTCAATATGGGAAGTTTTACAAGCGTTATCGAGCAACCCCTTGGTATATTGAAGAAAAGAAAAATGCTGAAAATCTAACTAAAGAATTAGGCTACCAAAAAGTATCTGAAGAGAAATTAGACGTCGCTTTAAAAATTAGAAATTATGTAGTGGGAGGCGGATTCATGTTTGCGATGTGTAGCGCTACCGATAGTTTTGATATCGCCCTTTCTGCAGAAGACGTAGATATTTGTGAACCTATGTTTGATGGTGATGCCAGCGATCCTGGTTATCAAAGCAAGATAGATTTCTCGAAGACCTTTGCATTTACCGATTTTATACTGGAAAGAAGTCCGATGGTTTATGAGTTTTCCTCTATAGATATGACGACCAAGCGAAATATTCCTAGAGAAATCGATTACTTTACGTTAATGAATTTTTCTGCTAAATGGGACCCTGTGCCTACGATGCTTTGTCAAAACCATACCTCTTTAGTAAAAGGCTTTATGGGACAAACTACTTCTTTTGACAGGCAAACCATTAAAGCTAATGTTTTGGTGATGGGAGAAAATAAAGCCAATCAAGAAGCCAGGTACATCCACGGAATTAAAGGAAAAGGTTTTTTTACCTTTTATGGCGGGCACGATCCAGAAGATTACCAGCATAAAGTAGGAGACCCCAAGACCGAGCTTTCGCTTCATCCTACTTCCCCAGGCTACCGACTTATTTTAAATAATGTTTTATTTCCTGCAGCAAAAAAGAAGAAGCAGAAAACCTAGATTTTAATTAAGTTCAGCTTCTATGATCTTAATCAGACTTCGCAGGTATTTTATAGAATTCTTTATCGGGTAAGACTAGAATCTCTACGCGTCTATTTTTCTGCTTATTTTTTTCAGAATTATTTTCTACAATAGGTTCACGTTCCCCGTATGATTCTGCTTTGTAGGTGTATTCTCCCTTTCCTTCTAAGATTTGATGCAGGTAAGATTCTACAGCTTTCGCCCGATTCATTCCCAACGTATAATTATAGGCATCATCAGCATCGCTATCGGTATGACCAGAGATGATGATTTCGGCTTTGGGAATTTGAACTATAACGTCTTTAAATTCTTCTAGTTTTTCTAAAGCGGTTTGTTTTAAATCGTACTTATCGGTATCAAACAACAAATTGGCTTCCACATTAAGCTTTAAAACAGCTCCTACAGTTCCAATGGCATCTATGTCGGCTCCGGCAGTAGGGCCGCTACAAAAGGAAGCTAAATCGGTTATCCGAACATAATAATAAATCGCTTCTTCTTCCTTGGGAATGTTAGCACGAACAATATCTATGGCAGAATTGCCACCATCTACTCTCCCAATATTGATCCATTTTTTATTATCACTAGAAATCTCTACTTTAAAAGATTCAATAGAAGGTCCTATTTCGAAGAAGTATAAATCCGGTCCCTCTATATCAATAAAACCATTGTCTTTAAAAACAGCAGTCATTTGTCCTTGACAGCCTAGAGAAACGTAAGATTGGTCTAAATACTTTTCATAATCAGGTTCTCCTATGGCCGCTAAGGGGTCGCTATATTTGGGTAAAGCTTTTGGGTTTCCTTCTTTAAAATCGATGATGGTATCGGCAAAGGATACATTACCTAAGGGGATAAAAACTTCTGAATGGTCTTTTAAACGGTAGTACTTCTTAAACTTGATTAAGTTGACAGAGATTTGGGCACTAGCAGTCAAGGCAATCAAAAAGATAGGAATAATAAATAGAATGGATTTGCGCATATATAAAGATCATTGATGTCTAGCCAAGGCTAACGAATAAACAATTTAAATATGTTTTGATAAGTTAAAAAATGAAAATAGAAAATTACGCCAATAAGAATTAGTAAAAAAGATTACTAGCGACACTTCTGTATAAAAGTAAAAAAACCTTCTCTTTTAGAGAAGGTTTTTAATATAAGAGAGACAAATGGGTTGCAAATTTATTTTACTTTCTCAATTACGGCTTTAAAAGCCTCTGGGTGGTTCATCGCTAAATCGGCTAAAACCTTACGGTTTAATTCGATTCCACTAGCTTTCGCTTTTCCCATAAATTGAGAATATGACATTCCGTGCATACGAGCACCAGCATTAATACGGGTAATCCATAAAGTACGGAAGTTTCTTTTCTTTGCTTTACGGTCTCTATAAGCATATAACATTGCTTTGTCCACCGCGTTTTTTGCTACTGTCCAAACGTTTTTACGACGTCCAAAGTAACCTTTTGCTTGCTTCATCACCTTTTTTCTTCTGGCTCTTGAAGCTACTGAATTTACTGATCTTGGCATAATCTTATTGTTTTTGTAGTAGGCGATTCATGGTTAAGATGAATTCTTTGTAAGGCCTAACTCCAGGGTTATTAAATTGGTTTAACCAATTAAACGAACAATTACTTTAAACGTAATTGAAGTTTAATGTTATTCTCATCTGCTTTATGTACTAAAGTAGAATGAGTTAATGCAAGCTTACGTTTTTTAGACTTCTTGGTTAAGATATGACTTTTAAACGCGTGCTTTCTTTTAATCTTTCCAGTACCTGTAAGCTTAAAACGCTTTTTAGCACTAGATTTGGTTTTCATTTTAGGCATAATATCCTTAGGTTTTATTTATCTCTCTATATAATCTTGACTTCTACTTTAGAAGTTATTTTGCTTTTTTAGGAGCGATGAACATCGTCATACGCTTCCCTTCTAATTTAGGCATTTGTTCTACTTTACCAACTTCCTCTAAATCTTGAGCTAAACGAAGTAATAAAATTTCTCCTTGATCTTTAAATACAATAGAACGCCCTTTAAAGAAAACATATGCTTTAAGTTTTGCGCCTTCTTCTAAGAATTTTTTTCCGTGATTCTTCTTAAATTCATAATCATGGTCATCTGTATTAGGACCAAAACGAATTTCTTTAACCACCACTTTAGAAGCTTTTGCCTTTAAACTCTTTTCTCTTTTCTTTTGTTCGTAAAGGAATTTCTTATAATCCATTGCTTTTGCAACGGGTGGTTTAGCATTTGGCGAAATTTCTACCAAATCTACACCCAATTCTTCAGCCAGGGCTAATGCTTTCTTAATGGGATATACTCCCATTTCTACATTATCACCGACTAAACGAACTTCTTCTGCGCGAATTTTTCCGTTAATTCTATGCGGATCTTCCTTAATTTCTCTTAAAGGTTTTCTGGATCTTTTTCTACGTATTGCTATGGCTCTATAATTTTAAATTAAACTTCAAATGTTTTTAGGGTAGAAGCAATTTCCCCTTTTATGATTTCGGCAAATTTTTCTACGCTCATGGCGCCTAAATCTTCGCCCCCATGTTTACGTACAGAAACTGTGCCGTCTTTTTCTTCTTGTTCTCCTACAATCAACATAAATGGGAGTTTATCCATTTCGGCTTCCCGAATCTTTTTACCCATCGTTTCGCTTCTGTCATCGATACGGGCGCGAATTTCGTTATTTTCTAGCAAATTTAAAACTTTTTGGGTATATTTTTCGTACTTCTCACTTAAAGACAAGATAATAGCCTGCTCAGGCATCAACCAAAGTGGGAAATTTCCTCCCGTATGTTCTAATAGAATAGCGATAAAACGTTCCATACTTCCAAAAGGCGCACGGTGAATCATCACAGGTCTGTGAAGTTCATTGTCACTCCCTTTATAAGTAAGTTCAAAGCGCTCTGGTAAGTTATAATCTACCTGAATTGTTCCTAATTGCCAGCTTCTGCCTAAAGCATCCTTCACCATAAAATCTAGTTTAGGACCGTAAAATGCAGCTTCGCCAGTTTCTACTACATAATTGAGTTCTTTTTCTTGAGTTGCATTAAGAATGGCTTTTTCTGCCTTCTCCCAATTCTCATCAGAACCAATATATTTTTCTTTATTCTCTGGATCTCTTAACGAAACCTGCGCGGTAAAGTTTTCAAAACCTAAAGAACCAAAAACGTATAATACCAAATCGATTACTTTCTTGAACTCCTCATCTAATTGGTCTGGAGTACAAAAAATATGTGCATCATCTTGTGTAAACCCACGAACACGAGTTAAACCGTGTAATTCGCCACTTTGCTCATAACGGTAAACCGTACCAAATTCAGCAAAACGCTTTGGTAAATCTTTATACGACCAAGGAGAAGCATTGTAAATCTCACAGTGATGCGGACAGTTCATCGGTTTTAATAAAAACTCTTCTCCTTCGTGTGGAGTTTTGATAGGCTGAAAGCTGTCTTCTCCATATTTTGCATAGTGTCCCGAAGTTTCATAAAGTTCCTTCTGACCAATATGCGGAGTAACCACCATTTCATAACCTGCCTTCTTTTGCGCTTTTTTTAAGAAATCCTCTAAGCGCTCGCGCAAAGCAGCTCCTCTAGGTAGCCATAATGGCAGACCCTGACCTACTTTTTGAGAAAAGGTAAAGAGTTGTAATTCTTTTCCTAGTTTTCTATGATCTCTTTTCTTCGCTTCTTCAAGAAGCTCTAAATATTCTTTTAATTCTTTTTGCTTGGGAAATGAAATTCCATAAACTCGGGTAAGTTGAGGGTTATTTTCATCACCTCGCCAATAAGCTCCGGCAACGCTCATCACTTTTACAGCCTTAATAATTCCGGTGTTGGGAATGTGGCCACCACGACATAAATCTGAAAAGGAATCGTGATCACAAAAAGTAATCTCTCCATCGGTTAAATTTTCTATTAATTCAACTTTAAAAGGGTTGTCTTCTTTTTTGTAGAAGGCTAAGGCATCATCTTTAGAAACCTCACGCATAGAAAACTCATGTTTTCCACGAGATATTTCGATCATTTTATCTTCAATCTTCTTAAAATCATTGTCAGATATTTTATCCTCGCCAAAATCTACATCATAATAGAAGCCATTGTCAATGGCAGGACCAATGGTAAGTTTGGCACCTGGATATAATTCTTGAATAGCTTGCGCCAAAACGTGGGCAGAACTGTGCCAAAAGGCTTTCTTGCCTTGGTCGTCCTTCCATGTGTATAAAATTAAGGAACCATCTTGAGATAATGAAGTTTTGGTTTCAACAGTGGTGCCGTTAAAACTAGCTGAAATTACATTTCTCGCTAAACCTTCACTAATGCTCTTGGCCACATCTAAAACTGTAGTGCCACTCTCAAATTCTTTTATACTGCCGTCTGGTAAAGTTATCTTAATCATATCAAAAATTTAATCTTGCAAAGATAAAGCTATCTGCGGTCTTTACAATACTCTAAGTTTTATTATTTTTTTATTTCTATGCTTCTGGTGGGAGCTGTAAAGAAATCTTTATTTCTTTTGGTAAAATTTACATTAGAAACCGTACCATTTCCAATAGGTTCCCCGTAAACTCCTTTCTCTTCACTCCAATTATAAAAAGTCCATTCTTTGGCAAAAGCAACTTGTTTGACGCTAAAATAGTTGTTGTATACAATCGCATGCGGATTTTCTTCCGCCGTAGCGAAATCTTCTCCAAGGGTAACAATGTAGGCTGCAGCTTTTAATAACTTCGTGTTTTGATCTGCATACACAATATACCAATCGTCTGGGGCGTCGCCCGTTTTTTCCGCAAATGTCAGCTTTGCAGTGTCATAAGAAATATCATCGATTTTTCTCTCCTGAAGTTCTTCCCACTGGGTGCCAGGATCTGTTAATTTAAAAGGTAAACTGAAGAAATAGGCCCAAGTGAACATATCAAATCTTGCTTTCTCATAATTGTTTTCTTTTGGGAAAAGCGAAACCTTCTCGCCGTCATATATTAAAATACTACCATCACTTTTTTCAACTTTGATTTTACTAGAGTTGGTAAGCATGGTGATTTTAGCCTTCATTTTTTCTTCTCCAAAGCTTAAGTCCAGATTAAACTGTACCATCTCTTGCTTCTTAAAGTTCGAAATCTGGTGACTTCTTTCTATCGATTTCGCAAATTTTACTTCGGGAGTGGATTCTTTTTTAGGCTCTTTTTTGGTGGTTTCTACAGATTTTTTGTTGGGAGTTTCTTTTTTTTCTTCTTGGCAGGCCAAGGTGAAAATTGAGATGCATAGAAGGAGAATAATTTTTTTCATAAGAGGATATTTCTGCTAAAATAATAAAATAAAAACCACCTTTCACAAGATTGCGAAGGTGGTTTTTACAAGTTTTATCTTTTCACTAAATTATTTAATCATATCAAAACTTCGTTTAACAAAGCTTGTCAACTCTTCTCCTTTTAAAAGGTTTTGAGAAAGTCTGGCTAAGTCTAAAGATTGTTTGATCAATGCACCTTGACCTTTTTCTTCTGTATTTAGAATGGTAGAAATTAGTGGATGGTTCGTATTCACCACCAAGTTGTACATTTCTGGCATATTGCCCATTCCAAACATTCCACCGCCGCCGCCGGTTTGCTGCATTTCCTTCATTCTTCGCATAAACTCAGGCTGCGTGATGATTAATGGTGCTGCAGAACTGTCCATCGCTTCTAATTGGACAGTGTAACTTTCTTTAGGAACCACTTTTTCGAAATCGGTTTTTAGTTTTTCTTTCTCTTCTTCAGAAAGTTTAGACGTTTCTTCTTCATCTTTCTTGATAAGATTGTTGATGTGATCGCTATCTACACGTACAAAAGAGATGTTTTCTTTAGAAGATTCTAATTTCTGAATTAAATGCGGAACAATAGGAGAGTCGAGTAATAAAACTTCGTATCCTTTTGTTTTTGCAGCTTCGATATAACTGTGTTGCTCGTCTTTATTGGAAGCGTAAAGAATCACCATTTTCCCATCTTTATCGGTTTGGTTGTCTTTAATTTTCTCCTGAAGCTCCTCGTAAGTAAAGTAATTGTCATCTACCGTTGGGTACAAGGCAAACTTATCTGCTTTATCAAAGAACTTATCTTCAGAGAGCATTCCGTATTCAATCACTACTTTAATGTCGTTCCATTTCTTTTCGAAATCTTCACGGTTCTCATTAAATAGAGATTTTAATTTATCGGCTACTTTACGAGTGATGTAGCTCGAGATTTTTTTCACCGCGCCATCTGCTTGCAAATAAGAACGCGACACGTTTAACGGGATGTCTGGAGAATCAATTACTCCGCGCAGCATCGTTAAAAATTCGGGTACAATTCCTTCTACATTATCGGTTACAAAAACCTGATTTTGATACAACTGGATTTTATCTTGTTGCATCGTCATATTATTACTCAATTTTGGGAAGTATAAAATCCCCGTTAAATTGAATGGATAATCTACATTTAAATGAATGTGGAAAAGCGGCTCCTCCATTTGCATAGGGTAGAGTTCGCGGTAAAAACTATTGTAATCCTCATCCTCTAATTCTGTGGGTTGCTTCGTCCAAGCAGGATTTGGATTGTTGATGATGTTATCTACCGTTACTTTTTTCGCTTCTTCCTCTTCTGGAGCATCTTCTGCTTTAGGAAGCTCTTTTTCTTTCGTTCCAAATTTAATAGGAACCGGCATAAATTTATTGTACTTGCTTAAAAGCTCTCCAATTTTGCTTTCTTCTAAAAATTCCTTTTCATCGTCATTAATGTGAAGAATAACTTCAGAACCGCGTTCTTTTCTATCGGCTTCTTCAATGGTAAAATCGGTGGTTCCTTCGCAAATCCAATGTGCTGCAGGTTCGTCTTTGTAAGATTTGGTAATGATTTCCACTTTATTGGCTACCATAAAAGCCGAGTAGAATCCAAGTCCGAAGTGACCAATAATCCCGCTATCTTTAGCAGAATCTTTATACTTTTCTAAAAACTCTTCCGCTCCAGAAAAAGCCACCTGGTTAATGTATTTTTCTACCTCTTCTTTGGTCATCCCAATTCCGTGGTCAATGATGTGAAGCTTCTGGTTTTCCTTATCTATTTTTACTTCAATCGTAGGGTTTCCGTATTCAACGTCTGTTTCTCCAATATTGGTAAGATGCTTTAACTTTAAGGTAGCATCGGTTGCATTAGAAATTAATTCGCGCAAGAAGATTTCATGGTCACTGTAAAGAAATTTCTTAATTAGGGGAAAAATGTTCTCTACTGAAACATTAATTTTTCCTGTTGCCATATCTATAGTTTTTTATTTAAAAATTGTTTTCTGTTTTCTCTATGTCAAATAAAATACCAATAGCATAAAAATGACAAACTGGCATATTTCAATAAGTATCAGAATTTTTTACTGCGGAAGCTTTCCTGTTTCCTAAGCGTAAGCATGAAGCATTTAGAACGTCTAAACGAATTAATTATTTAACAAAGCTTTGTTTAATGTTTGTAGAATAAGCTTATACAAAAACTTATCTTTGAATCAAATATTTCAATTATGGAAAAGAAGAAATCAACTCCCAATAAGAAAACAGCCCCTAAAAAGAAAGTCACGAAAATGACTGCCGATAAATGGATTTCCAATTTTATGGAATACGTGTTGGAGGAGGAAGAAATTCCAAAATCGGTATATAAGTTTGCGAAAGAAAATAAATCTACTGAGGAAGAATTTTACCAGTCTTTTGGAAGCTTAGAAGCGATACAAAAAGAAATTTGGAATCAATTTTACCTTAAAAGTATTCAACTCATGGCAGTAAGTCCAGAGGTAGATTCGTTTAGCAGTAGAGACAAGATGCTTACTTTCTTCTTTACATTCTTCGAAATGCTTACTGCAAATAGAAGTTATGTATTGTTTATGCTGAATAGAAATGAGAGTACTTTAAAGAATTTAGAACAGCTAAAAGGCTTACGAAAAAATGTGAAAGACTTTGCTAAAGGTTTAATCGCAGATGATAATGCCGAAAAAAATATAAAAATACTTCAAAAGAACAAAACTGTTTTTTCTGAAGGAGCTTGGTTGCAAACTATGTTTTTACTGAAGTTCTGGATGGATGACAATTCTCCTCAATTTGAAAAAACAGATGTTGCCATAGAAAAATCGGTAAATACTATTTTTGATGTGTTTGATAATACGCCTTTAGAAGGAATATTGGATTTTGGGAAATTTCTTTTTAAAGAAAAAATGGCATAATAAGATTCCAATTTAATTAGTGTTTAGCTCGTAGCTAGTAGAAAAAAATAAACCTGTGAAATCAATAGATAAAATACCCGTAGGGAAAATTGGTAGAACTACCGAAATGGTTAAAACCGGTGTGAAAATTGGTGGTAACTATTTAAAATATTACAGTAAAAAGGCTTTTGATAAAGACCTGAACAGAGATCAATTGGATGAGGACAATGCAGGCGATATCTACGATGGACTTAAAAACCTAAAAGGAAGCGCGCTTAAAGTAGCGCAAATGCTTTCTATGGAAAAAAGCTTATTGCCCAGCGCTTATGTAGAGAAATTTAGCTTGGCGCAGTTTAGTGTGCCGCCACTTTCGGCGCCATTGGTGAGAAAAACCTTTAAAAAGTACCAAGGAGGTTACCCCGAAGAATTATATGATACATTTACTCCCGAATCCATTAATGCTGCAAGCATTGGGCAGGTACACCAAGCAACAAAAGATGGGAAAAAACTTGCGGTGAAAATTCAATACCCTGGAGTGGCAGAAAGTATCAGTTCAGACTTGGCGATGGTAAAACCTATTGCCACAAGAATGTTTAACCTTCAAGGAAGTGATTCCGATAAGTATTTTAAAGAAGTAGAAGGGAAGCTCATCGAAGAAACCGACTATATTTTGGAAGTGGAGCAAAGCAAATACATTTCTACAGCTTGTGCTAAAATTGAAGGCTTGCGTTTTCCTAAATATTATGAAGATCTATCAAGTGAGAAAATCATTACGATGGACTGGATGGAAGGTCAGCATCTAAGTGAATTTACCAAGGGTGATTTTACAAAAGAAGAAGGAGACAAGTTGGGACAAGCGCTTTGGGATTTTTATATGTACCAAATGCACGAGTTAAAAGCAGTGCACGCAGATCCGCATCCTGGAAACTTCTTGGTAGATAAAGAAAGGAATCTTATTGCTATCGATTTTGGTTGTATTAAGCAAGTGCCAGAAGAGTTTTACATTCCTTATTTTGAGTTGGCAGTACCCAAAAATATCAATAATAAAGAATTCTTTTTAGAAAAGTTATACGAATTAGAAATTCTTAGAGAAGATGATTCCGATAAGGAAATTGATTATTTTTCTACCTTATTTTATGAAATGTTGAGCTTATTTACGAGTCCGTTTCACGGAGATACGTTCGATTTTTCTAACGAAGAATTTTGGAATAAGATAACCGCTTTAAGCGAAAAATATAGCAAAGATACCGAGTTGCGCAAAATGAATGGAAACCGTGGAAGCAAACACTTTTTATACATTAATAGAACATTCTTTGGTCTGTATAATTTGCTTCACGATTTAGAGGCAGAAATAGACACAAAACAGTATAAAAAATATTGCGATAATAAAGAATAATATGAAGTCTTAGTTGTCATTCAGATTGGAGCCAGCGGAATGAAGAATCTCTTTCTTTGGATCAGAATGATTTCTCCTATGTGGGAATGACAGTATAAAAATATTTAAGGTAACTAGTTTTTTAAACTAGTTGATTGGTTAGTTAGTAGTGCAGGCTCCGTAAAAAGAGCCTGCTTTTTTATTATGCACGCATACATTATGAAAGCTATAATCGCTTGATAAAACCCAATAATATGTATATTGCTTCCGCAGATAGAGCTTCAATGCCTATCTATTCAACCTTAATTTAAAAGAAAAATATGTTATATCAATCTAAAATTGCGGGATTGGGAAGTTATGTTCCAGAGAATGTTGTAAGTAATGAAGATCTTTCTAAAGTGATGGACACCAATGATGAGTGGATCCAAGAAAGAACCGGAATTCAAGAAAGAAGACACATCAAAAAAGGCGATGGCAATTCTACCGCAGTGATGGGAATGAAAGCTGCAAAAATCGCTTTAGAGCGCGCAAAAATTGATAAAGACGATATCGATTTAATCGTGTTTGCCACCTTAAGTCCAGATTATTATTTCCCGGGTTGTGGCGTGCAGGTGCAAGAAATGTTGGGCATAGATACGTGTCCGGCTTTAGATGTAAGAAATCAATGTAGCGGTTTTATTTACGGACTCTCGGTAGCCGACCAATTTATTAAAACCGGAATGTATAAAAATGTACTTCTTATAGGAAGTGAAAACCATAGCGGCGGATTGGATATGACGACACGCGGACGTAGCGTTTCGGTGATTTTTGGAGATGGAGCAGGAGCAGCGGTTTTAACACGGAGTGATGATAAAGGACAAGGGATTCTTTCTACGCACTTACATTCTGAAGGGAAACATGCCTTAGAACTTTCTTTAAAAGGGCCAAGTACGATGCACTGGGTGCCAGAACTTATAGAGGAAAACCCGCAAGAAGACATTCCGTATTATCCTTATATGAACGGGCAATTTGTATTTAAAAATGCAGTTCAGCGCTTTTCCGAAGTAATTATGGAGGGTTTAAAAGAAAACCAATTGGAAGTAGGCGATATTGATATGCTTATTCCGCATCAAGCGAACTTAAGAATTTCTCAATTTATACAGAAGAAATTTAAACTAACCGACGATCAAGTGTACAACAACATCCAAAAGTATGGTAATACTACGGCCGCATCGATTCCTATTGCGTTAACCGAAGCTTGGGAACAAGGAAAAATTAAAGAGGGAGACCATGTAGTTTTAGCTGCTTTCGGTAGCGGATTCACTTGGGGTAGTGCCATCATAAAGTGGTAAAAAGAGAAAACCCTTGATGCTTACATCAAGGGTTTTTATTTTGAGTTTCGTTAGGTTCTTATTTTAAAGGCTAATTCAAATAAATTACCAACATACTTCTACTATATAAGACGACGTTTTTTTAAAAACGTTGTATCAAAACTTATTTTTAACATTTTGATAACGAGGAGTTCACTTAAAAATAATCCCGTTATTTTCACAACGGGATCATTTACTTTAATCAATACCTCACTAACCATAACTACGGTATTGATTAAATACTCAACTAAATAAAACAACTGTCTCTACCTTAATGACGAAAGGAAATCTCCTGCGTTGCAAGCTATATTTGTTTTAACAAGACTTTAGGATTTTCCACAACAAGATAATTGCTAATGCCTTGAAATTGAAGTGTTTTTATTTTTGGTAAGATTGAAGCTCTTATGGGTTGGGCGTTTCCCTAGCGGGTCAGGCTTTCCATTTCAATCTTTTGGCTCGTTCCTCACCAAAAGGATTTCCACTGCAATCCCTAACGCAAATAGAAAGAATACGAAGAAAATAACTCTTTAGAGATAAGAATAGGAGATAGTCATGGTTTCTTTTTATCTTGAAGTAGAAAAGAAAAAAGGGCGTTTTATTATCGCTATTTTGAAGTAATGATGGTATTATTCGTGCCTCATAAAAAGGATTTTCATTGCAATCCTTAACGCAAATAGAAATAGAAAATGAAAAAAAAATCTTGAAAGGTTAACTTCTCATTGAGGGTTTGCACCAGAAATATTAATTCTAGACGAGAGTATTCGTACGAATAGGATTATTTATTTTTAAAGCTCAGAATTTGATTTTTCTTTGTGTTCTTTTATTAAAGAATCACCTAAATAAATATTCACAATAAAATAATCAAAAGATTTTTTATTTAGGATTTCCTCATCAGATATTCTCTTCGAGAAGTTAATCTTTTCTTCTAAAAACTTTTCATCAACCTTGAGTTTTTTTGGATACTCTAAATTTAGAGTAAGATTTTGGTCAGATATAAACTCACCATTTATAAAACCACTTTTAAAGCTCCAGTTTAATTCTACATCTTCAGCTTCCTGAAACTTATTGATAATATTTTCTTTATTAGATTTGTATTTAGGAACCTTGACTTCTGTATTATCACCTATACAAGACATCATAAATAGAATCATAATTAGTAAAAGGCAATTTCTAAATATTATGTTACAGTTCGTTAAATGGGATAGTAGTTTCATTATTTTAAATTAGATTTAATGTTTTAAATTTAATATAAATTTATTTTTCTTTCTGACAATTTAAAATAAGAAATGTTACACATTATAATGGAAAATAAAAAAACCCTAGTGATAGGAGCCTCTTTAAAGGAAGATCGCTATTCCAATATTGCCATTCATAGATTAACTTCTAACCATATAGAAACCCTAGCCATTGGATTGCGCACAGGAGAAGTAGAAGACGTAACTATAGAAACCGAGCATAAAGATTTTAAAGACATTCATACCGTCACTTTATACCTGAATCCAAAGCGTCAAGAAGCGTATTACGATTATATTATAGGGCTAAAACCACAACGTGTTATTTTTAATCCAGGAACAGAAAACCCCGAATTTTACGACAAGCTAAAAAAAGCAGGAATAGAAGTAGAAGTGGCGTGTACCTTGGTGTTACTTTCTACGAATCAATACTAGACCTATAAAGGTAATGGCGCCGTTAACGATTAATAATTCATAATTAAAGTGGTATCCTCCAATATATTCTGGAGGAATGCTACCAAGTGCATAGGTGATGACAACCGAGATTAACGAAACCAACCATACCCATTTATCCTTAATTTGAATTTTAGTAAAAATCCCGAAGGTGAATAAGCCCAATAAAGGTCCGTAGGTGTAAGAAGCTGCTTTAAGTAGCAAATCGATGACACTGCTGTCTAATAAATATTTAAAAGCAACAATTACCAAGATCAATAGTACACTTATTCCTAAGTGTACTTTCTTTCTTAATCCTTTTTGAGATATCGCTTTCTTCTTTTTAATATCCAAAAAGTCGACACAAAAACTGGTGGTGAGAGAAGTTAAGGCACTGTCGGCGCTAGAATAGGCGGCGGCAATTAATCCCAAGATAAAGATGATTCCAAGGCCAATTCCCATATTTCCGTTAAGGGCAATTTCGGGGAATAAGAGGTCTGTTTTTTCTTTTCCGTCAAGCATCGGAATGGCGATTCCATTTTGTTCGGCGTAGATAAAGAGTAAAGCTCCTAAGAATAAGAACACGATATTAACGGGGACAAATACAAAACTATAAGACAGCATATTTTTTTGAGCGTCTTTTAAGCTTTTACACGTCAGGTTTTTTTGCATCATATCTTGATCTAAACCTGTCATACAAATGGTGATGAACATTCCGCCAAAGAAAGATTTCCAAAAGTAATCTTTGGCTAAAAAATCATCGGTAAAGAAGGTTTTGGTGTAGGGTTGTAAAGCTTCCGCAGAAAAGAAATCATTAAAGCTCCAATTTAATTCTCCCGTGATAAAGTAAATCGCCACGCCAACTGAACTCAGCATAAACAAGGTTTGCAGGGTGTCTGTCCATACAATGGTTTTAATTCCGCCTCGAGCGGTATAAATCCAAATCAAGGCGATAGAAATCACAACGGTAAGAATAAAAGGAACGCCCCAACTTTCAAAAACAAAATATTGAAGCACTGTGGCCACCAAAAACAACCGAAACGAAGCGCCTAAAACTCTGGAGACGAAGAAGAAAAAAGCTCCGGTTTTATAGCTTACATTTCCAAAACGCTCCTTTAGGTATTCATAAATTGAGGTAACATTGAGTCGGTAATAAAGTGGAAGTAAAACAAAAGTAATCACCAAATACCCCACCAAATACCCCATAACGACTTGCATGTAACTAAACTGCGAATCTTTAACCCAGCCGGGGACAGAGATAAAAGTGACGCCAGATAGCGAGGCACCTACCATCCCAAAAGCGACTACATACCAAGGAGATTTTCCTTCGGCTTTAAAAAAGGCCTCATTAGAATCATCTTTTCCCGTAAAATAGGAGATAAGCATTAATACCCCAAAATATGCGGCAACGAGGATGAGGATGGTAATGGGTTCCATAATTTACAATAAAAGTTGAGTTGCAAACTTAAGGATTAATCAAATAGTTGAATATAATTATGCTATTTTTGTGCCTATGGATTTTTCATCAAAATTATTAGAAAAGGCAGTAGAGGAAATGGCACAGCTTCCGGGAATCGGAAAACGCACCGCGCTCCGTTTGGTACTTCATTTATTGAAGCAACCAGAAGAGCAAACCTTGCACCTTTCTAAAGCTTTAATCGACTTAAAAACCGAAGTTAATTTTTGTAAAAACTGTCACAATGTAAGCGACCAAGAGATTTGTGAGATTTGCGCCAGTGCCAACCGCGATAAAAGAATAGTTTGCGTGGTAGAAGATGTGAGGGATGTGATGGCGATAGAAAACACCAGCCAGTATAAAGGCGTTTATCATGTATTGGGAGGAAAAATAAGTCCGATGGATGGGATTGGCCCTAGTCAGTTAAACATAGAATCGCTGATACAAAAAGTACATGGCAAAGAGATTGACGAGATTATTTTTGCCCTTTCGAGCACGATGGAAGGCGATACCACCAATTTTTACATTTATAGACAAATAGAAGCAGAAGATATTATCACTTCTACGATTGCTCGCGGAATTGGCGTAGGAGACGAGTTAGAATATGCCGATGAAATCACGCTTGGAAGAAGTATTTTACATCGTATTCCGTTTGAAAGTTCACTAAAAAACTCTTAAGCTTTGGAGCTATCCATAATTATCCTGAATTACAAGGTACCCTATCACCTTATGTTGTGCTTAGATAGTGTACAAAAAGCTATTGCAAAACTAGATGCTGAAGTAATTGTAGTAGATAATAATTCGCAAGATGAAAGCGCTGCGATGGTGAGCGAACACTTTCCAGAAGTGAAACTAATCGAAAATCCAGTGAACTCTGGCTTTAGTAAAGGAAACAATCTAGGCGTTGCCCAAGCTAAAGGCAAATACATTTGTTTATTGAATCCAGATACCGTAGTTGGCGAGCAATGTTTTAAAAACTTTTTAACGTATGCTAGACTTAACAAGGATCTAGGTGCGATGGGACCTCGATTAATTGATGGTTTAGGGGAATTTTTACCAGAAAGTAAACGAAATGTTCCTGTTCCGATTATTGCTTTAAAAAAGATTATCGGAATAAAAAAGAGTTATTATTCATCGGTACATTTTGCTAAACACGGGGCGATAGAGGTTTTGGTGGGTGCTTTTATGATGATGCGTAAAGATAGATACTTAGAAGTAGGTGGCTTAGATGAAGATTACTTTATGTACGGCGAGGATATAGATTTGAGTTATAAATTTTTAAAAGCAGGTTATCAAAACTATTATTTAGGAACCGAGCGGGTGTTGCATTTTAAGGGAGAGAGTTCTCCCAAAGATGAGGTGTATAGAGAACGTTTTTTTGGTGCGATGCACATTTTTTATCAAAAACATTTTAAAAATTCTCTAGCTTGGTTGGTAAAGCCTACGCTTAGTTTGGCGGGTTTTCTTTACGGAATTAAACCAGATTCAAAAGAAAAAAAGTCTACGATTAAACAAGTTTTATTGATAGGAGCAACCCCCGGTTTACAACGTGAAATGGGAAAGAAATTTGATATACCCATTCATGCCGCCGATAAAAAACTAGTCATGAAAAAGGCTTTTGGGCACAGTTTATTTGTGTTAAATGCAGAAAAATTGACTTACGAAGAAATTCTATATTTGATGAACACGCAAAAGAATAAATACAATAATTTTAGAATTAAACCCACGGGATTTTCGTTTGTATTGGGTAGCGATTCGAGTACGACACAGGGTCAAATGATAAAATTTTAAAAAATGACTATTCAAGTAGACTAATTTTGAGTAAATTCGCAACCAAATTAAAAAAATACACTTTTAGGTTATAGATATGGCAAAATTTGAATTAAAACTTCCCAAAATGGGGGAGAGCGTAGCAGAAGCAACCATTACCAATTGGCTAAAAGAAGTTGGTGATACCATCGAAGAAGATGAAGCGGTTTTAGAAATTGCTACCGACAAAGTGGATAGTGAAGTGCCTAGTGAAGTAGAAGGAACCCTAGTTGAAATGCTATTTGGTCCAGATGATGTGGTGAAAGTAGGACAAACTATCGCTATTATAGAAACCGATGGCGATGCGCCAGCAGCTGCTCCAACAACTTCTAGCGAAGATAAAGAGCCGGCAAGCATTCAAGATGCAGAAAATAGAGTAACCCAAGCCAGAGAAGCAGTAGTTTCTCAAGGTTTTTCATCTAGCGATCGTTTTTATTCTCCTTTAGTGAAGAGTATTGCAAAAGAAGAAAACATTGGTTTAGAGGAGTTAGAGTCTATTCAAGGAACAGGAAAAGAAGCTCGAGTTACTAAAAAAGACATCTTAGACTTTGTTGAGAATAGAGGTAAAACTCAAACTGCAAGTCAGCCCGTTGCGGCAAATAAAGCTTCCGCGGAAGCAAAACCAGCTCAACCTGCTGCTGCACCCGTGAGTGTGAATGGAGAAGATGAGGTCATAGAAATGACTAGAATGGGGAAAATGATTTCTCATCATATGGTGAATAGTGTTCAAACTTCGGCTCACGTTCAATCTTTTATTGAGGTGGATGTAACCAAAATTTGGAACTGGAGAAAGAGAGTGAAAGATGAATTCCAAAGAAAAGAAGGCGAGAAAATTACGTTTACGCCTATCTTTATGGAAGCGGTGGCAAAAGCCATTAAAGATTTCCCTATGATCAATATCGCGTTAGACGGAGATAAGATTATTAAGAGAAAAAATATTAACCTTGGGATGGCTGCAGCTTTACCAAACGGGGATTTAATTGTTCCTGTAATTAAAAATGCAGATCGTCTTAACCTCGTAGGAATGTCTAAAGCGGTAAATGATTTGGCAGGTCGTGCGAGAAACGGTAAATTAAAACCAGACGATACGCAAGGCGGAACTTATACGGTAACTAACGTGGGAACCTTTGGAAGTATTATGGGAACCCCAATTATCAATCAGCCTCAAGTTGCAATTTTAGCACTAGGAGCAATTCGTAAAGTCCCTGCAGTGGTAGAAACACCAGACGGAGACTTTATAGGAATTAGGTATAAAATGTTCTTATCACACAGTTACGATCACCGTGTAGTAAACGGGGCTCTTGGAGGACAATTTGTGCAACGCGTGGCGCAATATCTAGAATCTTTTGACGATTCAAGAACGGTTTAATCCGTAAAGGATAATTTAAAAGAAAGTCCGGACTAAGTTTCGGACTTTTTTTATAAAATAATTCGGTATATAGTATCTTTGCAAAAATCTTCTACATGAAATTAAATTTAACCAAACCTATTTGTTTCTTCGATTTAGAAACTACAGGAACCAATATTGCGAAAGACAGAATCGTAGAAATAGCTATACTTAAAGTTTTTCCTAACGGAAATAAAGAGAGTTATACTTGGCGTGTGAATCCTGAAATGCCTATTCCTGCTGAAGTCACAAAAATTCACGGCATAAGCTACGATGATATTAAAGAGGAGCCTACCTTTAAAGATCTTTCTAAAAAGATTTATGAAATGATTAAGGGTTGTGATTTAGGAGGGTATAATAGCAACCGTTTTGATATTCCGCTTTTAGCGGAAGAATTTTTACGAGCAGAAATAGATTTTGATATTAAAAGTGCTTTGGCGGTAGACGTGCAAACCATTTTTCATAAAAAAGAAAAACGAACTTTAGAAGCGGCTTATAAATTCTATTGCGATAAAGACTTAACGAATGCGCATTCCGCAGAAGCAGATACCAATGCTACTTTTGAAGTTTTAGAGTCGCAATTAGACCGATACCCAGATTTGGAAAACGATATGAAGTGGCTGGCAGAATTTAGCGCTCATAAAAAATTTGTAGACTTTGCAGGTTTTATCGCTTACAATAAAAAGGGAGAAGAAGTGTTTTCTTTTGGTAAGCATCGTGGAAAATTAGTGGAAGATGTTTTTGAAAAGGAACCTGGTTATTACGGTTGGATTCAAAATGCAGACTTTCCTTTGTACACTAAAAAAGTACTGACAGTGATTAAGCTTAAAAAACTATCAGATAAATTGAACTAGTGCTTTATGAAGATCATTTGCATTGGAAGAAATTATGCGGAGCATATTGAGGAATTAGAGAATGAAAGACCCACAGAGCCTGTCATCTTTCTAAAACCTGATACCGCCGTTCTTTTAAAAAAGCAACCTTTCTTTATTCCAGATTTTTCTCAAGACGTTCACTATGAAGTAGAGCTTTTGGTGAAAATCAGTAAAGTAGGGAAATATATTCAGCCCAAATTTGCTCATAAGTACTATGATGAAATAGGCCTAGGAATAGATTTTACGGCGAGAGATTTGCAATCTCAATTAAAAGAAAAGGGTCTGCCTTGGGAAAAAGCGAAAGCTTTTGATGGGGCTGCGGTAATTGGAGAAAAGTGGTTTCCTAAGGATCAATTTCAGAATCTTCAGAACCTAAATTTTTCCTTAGAAAAGAACGGAGAAGTCGTTCAAAAAGGAAATACCAAGCACATGCTCTATCAAATTGATGAAATAATCGGATATGTGTCAGAATTCTTCACTTTAAAAATTGGAGATGTTATTTTTACCGGTACTCCAAAAGGAGTTGGCAGCGTAAAAACCAATGATGTTTTAAATGGGTTCATTGAAAAGGAGTCTGTTTTTCAAATTAAGATAAAGTAATGAAAATATACGATTTACAGCAAGTTAATGAAATGGCTGGCGGTGATGAAGAATTTGTAAAGGAAATTGTAAAAGCCTTTCTAGAAGAACTTCCGCCAGATGTAGCGCTTTTGAGAGAGGCTGTGGAGAACAATAACCCAGAATTGGCTTATAGTTTTGCACATAAAATGAAACCTAACCTGCAAATATTTGGGTTAGAGTTGTCAGAAAATATCAAGAATTTAGAATCATGGTCTAAAGAAGCTAGAGACCGAGAAGAGATTTTAGAAGATGTAGTTTACATAGAAGAAAGAGTTTTCTTAGCTTGCGAAGCCTTTAAAAAAGACTTTAATATTTCATGATTGCAGAAATAATAACCATTGGAGACGAAATTTTAATAGGTCAGATTGTTGATACGAATTCTGCCTATATAGCCAAGAAACTAAATCATATAGGAGTAGATGTAGGTCAGATTACTTCTATTCAAGACACCTCAGAGCACATTAAGTTAAGCCTATCTTTAGCTGCTAAGAGAGCAAATATTATAATTATTACGGGAGGTTTGGGGCCAACCAATGATGATTTAACCAAGAAGACCTTATGTGACTATTTTAAGGATACTTACGTGGTTAATGAGAGTGTTCTCGCTCATGTAGAAGAATTATTCAAGGAACACATCAGTACGCCTATCTCCCAATTAAATAGAGATCAAGCCTTAATTCCGTCTAAAGCTATCGCGCTCAACAATCAGTATGGGACAGCACCAGGAATGTGGTTTGATGAGAACGGAGTGGTGTATATTTCTTTACCAGGAGTTCCTTATGAGATGAAAGCATTGATAGAGGATGAGGTGTTACCAAGACTTCAGCAACGATTTGAAAGACCTCATATTTTACATAAAACCGTTTTAACTTATGGCGTGGGGGAGAGTGCGATCGCAGAAAAAATCGAGGCCTGGGAGAATGCGCTGCCTTCGCATATTAAATTGGCTTACTTGCCTAGTTTAGGACGAGTGAGACTGCGATTAAGCGCTAGAGGAAAGGAAAAACAGTTTTTACAAGACAGTATTGATTCAGAAATAGAAAAGCTTCAAGACCTCATAGGGGATATCATGAAGGGTTTTGAAGAAGAGGCTACTTTAGAAGAACAAATCGCTCAAGCCTTTGTGCATCATCAAAAAACCTTGGTAACGGCAGAGAGTTGTACGGGAGGAGAAATAGCCTCGAGATTCACAGCGATTCCTGGAGCTTCTAAATACTTTATAGGAAGTATAGTCACTTATGCTACCAGTAGTAAAAATGATGTATTAGGTATTCCAGAAACGCTTATTGAAGAGCATAGTGTGGTGAGTGAAGATATCACGCTGCAAATGGCTATAAGAGCAAGGAAAATGTTTAAGGCAGATATGGCAATCGCAACCACAGGAAATGCGGGGCCTACAAAAGGGGATAGTGAAGCAGAAATAGGAACGGTGTATATTGCACTAGTAAGCGAAACGGAAGAGAAGGTATACCATTTTAACTTCGGGAATCTACGAGAAAAAGTGATTGAAAAAGCGGTAATAAAGGCGCAAGAAATCCTTTTAGATTATTTTTCTAAATAATCTTTATTTTTTCTGTAGATATTGTTGGAGATTAGATTAAAATGCCTTTAATTTGCAATCTGTTTTGAAATAACGAGAAAAGATTAGAAAAAATGTCAAGAGTTTGTGAACTTACGGGTAAGAAAGCGATGGTTGGAAACAATGTTTCCCACGCTATGAATAAAACTAAGCGTAAATTTAACGCCAATTTAGTTAAAAAACGTTTTTATATACCAGAAGAGGATAAGTGGGTAACTTTAAAAGTATCGACTTCCGCATTAAAAAACATTAATAAAAAAGGAATCTCTGCTGTGATCAAAGAAGCAAGAGAAAAAGGATTCTTAAAAAAGTAATCTCACCTTTAATATCTTAGAGCAATGGCAAAAAGAGGAAATAGAGTTCAAGTAATATTAGAATGCACAGAGCATAAGACATCTGGTAAACCAGGTACGTCTAGATATATTACCACAAAAAATAAAAAGAATACACCGGATAGAATGGAGTTAAAGAAATTTAACCCAATTCTTAATAAAATGACGGTTCATAAAGAGATAAAGTAATAAGTTATGGCAAAGAAATCGGTAGCATCGTTACAGACAGGATCAAAGAGGCTAAGTAAAGCGATTAAAATGGTGAAATCTCCAAAATCTGGAGCATACACTTTTGAAGAAGCTATTATGGCACCAGAAGAAGTAAAGGATTATTTCGATAAGAAATAACTACTTATAGAAAATAAGCAAGCCGTTTCGATTCTTCGAGACGGCTTTTTTGTTTTTGTGTATATTTGCAGAACAATTAATTTGGGCGTTTCCTTCATATTTCCAGAAAAACTGGAAATATGGAGGCCGGGCTATCGGCAGTCGCTTCCCGATTCTTATCGGGAGAGCTCCAACAATGCCTCTATCCCTAACGCACACAAGTATAGCGTATGAGTTTTTTTAAAAAAATTTTTTCAAAAGAAAAAAAAGAAACCTTAGATAAAGGTTTAGAGAAGTCAAAGGAGAACTTCTTTGGTAAATTAAGTAAAGCCGTTGCCGGAAAATCTAAGGTAGACGATGAGGTTTTAGATGACCTAGAGGAGGTATTGGTAGCGAGTGATGTTGGGGTAAAAACGACCATTAAAATTATTGATCGTATTGAAGCGCGCGTAGCTAAAGATAAATACCTGGGTACCTCAGAGCTGGATGTTATCTTAAGAGAAGAAATCGCTGGTTTACTGAGTGAGTCTGGTTCTGGAGAGCAAGAAGAATTAACTATTGCTTCCAAGAAACCATACGTTATTATGGTGGTAGGAGTTAATGGCGTAGGAAAAACAACTACTATTGGAAAGTTAGCGCATCAGTTTAAATCTCAAGGAAAGAAAGTGGTTTTAGGTGCCGGCGATACCTTTCGAGCTGCGGCTATAGATCAGCTTCAAATTTGGGCAGATCGGGTAGATGTTCCTATCATAAAACAAAAAATGGGAAGTGATCCTGCTTCTGTAGCTTTTGATACCGTACAAAGCGGTGTAAAGATGGATGCCGATGTGGTGATTATCGATACCGCCGGAAGACTTCATAATAAAGTTAATTTAATGAATGAGCTTTCTAAAATAAAGCGTGTGATGCAGAAGGTAATTCCAGATGCCCCCCATGAAGTTTTATTGGTATTAGATGGTTCTACAGGACAAAACGCTTTTGAACAAGCTAAACAATTTACAGCGGCGACCGAGGTAACTTCTTTGGCGGTCACTAAATTAGATGGTACGGCAAAAGGCGGCGTGGTAATTGGAATTAGCGACCAGTTTAAAATTCCTGTCAAATACATTGGCGTAGGAGAAGGAATTGAAGATTTACAAATTTTCAATAAAATAGAGTTTGTCGATTCTTTCTTTAAGAAAACAATCTAAAAACGAATTAAAAACAAAAGCCGTTTCAAGACCTTATATTTTGAAGCGGTTTTTTTGTTTGCATCGTGTCAAAATCATAGAGCCTTTAATAATACCATTTTAAATACCTAATGTCGCATTAAGAAATTGAACTACTTTATGTTTATTTTTTACTAAAAATCAAACATAAAAGAAACGATTTAATTGCGACATGATCTGTTTAATTTGGTATAGACCTATAAAGTCTTAAAAGCTTCGTATCTTTGCACACATTTTTAAAAGGCTATGAGAACAAAATCACTTAAGAAGAATAAGATCAACGTTGTAACATTGGGTTGTAGTAAGAATATTTATGATTCTGAAGTCTTGATGGGACAGCTTAAAGCCAATAAAAAAGACGTAGTTCACGAAGAAGAAGGGAACATTGTTGTGATTAATACCTGCGGATTTATCGATAACGCCAAAGAGCAATCGGTGAATACCATTCTAGAATACGCTCAGAAGAAAGAAGATGGGATTGTAGATAAGGTTTTTGTGACGGGATGTCTTTCGGAACGTTATAAACCCGATTTACAAAAAGAAATTCCTAATGTAGACCAGTATTTTGGTACTACCGAAATGCCTGCTTTACTCAAAGCTTTAGGAGCCGATTATAAGCACGAGCTTTTGGGAGAGCGAGTAATGACTACTCCAAAAAATTATGCTTTCTTGAAAATTGCGGAAGGTTGCGACCGTCCGTGTTCTTTTTGCGCCATTCCTTTAATGCGTGGCGGACATAAATCTACCCCAATTGAGCAATTGGTAAAAGAAGCCCAAGGCTTAGCTAGAGACGGTGTAAAAGAATTGATTCTTATAGCTCAAGATTTAACCTATTACGGTTTAGATATTTATAAAAAAAGAGCCTTGGCTGGTTTGCTTCGGGAGTTGGTAAAAGTAGAAGGAATTGAGTGGATTCGCTTGCATTATGCCTTTCCTACGGGTTTCCCAGAAGATGTGCTCGATGTGATTAATGAAGAACCTAAGGTGTGTAACTACATCGATATTCCGCTGCAGCACATTTCAGATGATTTATTAAAGTCGATGCGTCGTGGAACCACCCATAAAAAAACTACTGATTTAATTCATAAATTCCGAGAAATCGTTCCTCAAATGGCGATTAGAACGACGCTTATTGTTGGATATCCCGGGGAGACTCAAGCTCATTTCCAGGAATTAAAAGACTGGATCAAAGAAATGCGTTTTGAGCGTTTAGGTGCCTTTACCTATTCTCACGAAGAAAATACCCACGCTTATAATTTGGTAGATGACGTGCCCGAAGATGTGAAGCAAGAACGTGCCAATGAGATTATGGAAATACAATCTCAAATCTCTTGGGAACTAAATCAGCAAAAAATAGGGAAGACATTTAAATGTGTAATCGACCGTAAAGAAGGAAACTATTTTGTAGGTAGAACCGAATTTGATTCTCCAGATGTAGATAATGAAGTTTTGATTGATGCTTCTAAACACTACTTAAAAACAGGTGATTTTGCACAGATAAAAATAAATGAAGCCGAAGATTTTGATTTGTATGGCGAGCCTGTAGCATAATTTTTTTTAGCTTATAACTTATTTAATGCTGTTTATTTACTTTCTTAACGTAAATAAACAGCATTATTTTTTTGTATATCTTTTTGGTGTTTAATCCAATAATAGTTGCGATGTTAACTTGAAAGACTCAAGATAAGCTAGTCGAGACACCTTTCTTTAATCTTCCGACTGCCTACTTTGGTAAGAACGTGCACTCTTTGAAAATCTCCAGAGCGACAAAAATTAACTTTAGGAATGAAAATAGATTTATAATTCGTTTTTAAGCATAAAGAAGGTGAAATCGTCTTTAACTAAAAATTAGTATAAAAAAACGCTTGACAAATGTATCTTTGTGAGCATAAGATTTTTATTCTATGGCCGATTGTATTGCTTATCAAGACACGAACTACTTTTCTTCCTTCATGACAGATTACCTCGCTCAAAAGGAATCTTTAACCGACTTTTACGAGCATTTTCCCAAGTTGGAAAATTTTAAAAAGCAAGTCGACTTAAAACAAGAAAACTATTCGGTTTCCACAAGGAAGGTATTGGTCAGTAGTCTTAGGGAGCAGTATAAAGACACTCAGATTTCGGCGAAAAGCCAAGAGAATATTGAGCTTTTAACCCAAGAAAATACATTTACCATTACGACAGGTCATCAATTGAACCTGTTTACCGGTCCGCTTTATTTTTTATATAAGATTATTTCTACCATCAACTTAACGGAAGAATTAAAAGAGCGCTATCCAGGGCAAAACTTTGTTCCTATATATTGGATGGCAACGGAAGATCACGATTTTGAAGAAATCAACTTCTTTAATTTTGAACAGCATAAAATACAATGGAATAAAGAAGCAAGCGGAGCTGTAGGAGACTTACCTACGGAAGGTTTGGAGGAAGTTTTTAAAAAATTTAGCATCTTATTGAACGATTCAGAGCAATCGGCTCATCTAAAATCTTTGTTTAAAAAAGCTTATCTAGAGCATCATAACCTAACTGAAGCGACCCGTTATCTTGCCAATGAACTTTTTGGAATTTATGGTTTAATTATCCTTGACGGAAATGATGCTGCGCTAAAAAAAGAACTTTCTCCCTATGTAAAAAATGAACTCTTGCATCAAATTTCTTCAGAAGAAGTAGGGGAGACTTCAAAAAAAATAAACGAGTTAGGGTATAAGATTCAAGTGAATCCGCGTGAAATCAACTTATTTTACCTCAAAGAAAACCTTCGCGAACGTATTATTAAAGAGGATGAATATTACATCGTTCACGAAACTAATATCCGCTTTACGGAAGAAGAAATCATAACCGAATTAGATAATTATCCCGAGCGTTTTTCTCCTAATGTAATCATGAGGCCTTTGTATGAAGAGGTGGTTTTGCCTAATCTTTGTTATATTGGCGGCGGAGGCGAATTGGCATATTGGATGCAGTTGAAATCTTATTTCCGTAAAGAAAAAGTAAGCTTTCCCATTTTATTATTAAGAAACTCGGCGCTTCTGATGTCTGAGAAGCAAATTCAGAAAACAAAGAAACTAGGCTTGAGTTTTAAAGATTTATTCTTAAAGCAAGAGAATTTAATCAGCAAACGAACCAAAGAGATTTCAGCTATTGAAATTGATTTTTCAGCTCAAAAAGAACAGCTTCAGCAACAATTTAAAGATATGTATGCGTTGGCTCAACAAACCGACAAGTCTTTTTATGGAGCAGTTGCTGCGCAAGAAAAAAAACAACTCAACGGTTTAGATCATTTAGAAAAACGTTTGTTGAAAGCACAGAAAAGAAAATTAAAAGATGAATTGCAGCGCGTGGTTCATATACAAGATGAAGTTTTTCCGCATCAAAGTTTACAAGAACGAAGCATTAATTTTAGTGAATTTTATCAAACCTACGGGCAAGATTTAATTCCGAAGCTTAAAAAGGAATTAAAACCTTTAGATTTGCAGTTTTCCATCATCAGCTTAACCGAATAGCAAATTCTCGTTTCGCAACAAAAAAATAGACCCTTATGAAAAGTATGCACTCCATTGATATCAGTACGGTAGAAATGACCTTAGATATCATGAAATATGCCATTAATCGAATTTCTAATACTTCCCCAGATTTGGGTTCTCCAAAAAAGGAAGAAGATCTTTTGGCTATCGTGGGTGAAACCGTGACCAAAGATGGAATTGGCGGCGAGAAAGCGTTTCATATGTTTCGGGATGTCCTGGCAAAAGCAACAGTGCCCGTAGATCATCCTCGGCATTTAGCTTTTGTACCGGCAGCGCCTACCAAAGCAGCGGTATTGTTTGATTTGGTGACTTCTGCAGCGAGTATTCACGGTGCGTACTGGATGACTGGTGGTGGCGGAATTTTTTGCGAAAACCAAGCCATGAAATGGCTGGTTTCTTTAACTGGTTTGCCCGAAGGAGCCTTTGGCGTATTTACCAGTGGGGGAACAGCAGCCAACTTATCGGCTATGATTGCAGCACGGGAAGCTTGGCGCGAAAAAGAGGAAGAAAACAAAGCCTTTAAAGCATTATTAATTACTTCTAGCGGCGCGCATTCTTCCGTAAAGTCTATGGCAAATGTGATGGATGCGGATATTGTAATTGTAGATGACGATGATGAAGACCGTTTAACGGGAAAATGGTTACAAAACACCATTGATAACTTAGGGGTAATTGATAGAAAGCGTTTGTTTGCTGTGGTCGCCACGGGAGGAACTACGAATGCAGGAATTATCGACGAACTCGACTCGGTTGCCGATGTCTGCAAAAAAGAAAATCTTTGGTTTCACGTAGATGCCGCTTATGGAGGAGGCGCGTTGGCAGCTCCTTCGGTGAGGGATTTATTTATAGGAATAGAACGTGCCGACAGCATTACTATAGATCCTCATAAATGGATGTTCTCACCCTATGATTGCGGTGCTGTGATTTATAAGGATATAGAACTTGCCAAAAATGCACACTCCCAGAAAGGAGCTTATTTAGACATTTTTAAAGATGAAGGAGCGCAAGGTTTTAATCCCTCAGATTATCAAATTCAATTAACACGACGCTTACGCGGATTGCCACTTTGGTTTTCTTTAGCGATGCACGGCACCCAAAAATACACCGAAGCCATAGAAAGAGGCTTGGAGCTTGCTCAAAATGCAGCTAAGCAAATAGAAGCAGCGCCACACTTAGAGTTGGTGCGAGAACCTAGTTTATCTTGTGTCTTGTTTAGAAGAAAAGGTTGGAGTCCCGATGATTATAGAGATTGGACTTATGAAAATCACAAAGCAGGTTTAGCCTTAGTAACCCCTACGAAGTGGACTAAAAATGAACATTCAGAAACCATTTCTCGTTTTTGTTTTATCAATCCAGATACCGACGAAGAAGACATTAAAGAAATTTTAGCTTCTATGGAATAACGAAGAATTATTTTCTTCCGTTTTTCTAAATGAAAAGCAGCATAATTTTAACTCAAATTATTACTTTTGCCTATGCAAAACAACGTACTTATTTTAGATTTCGGGTCGCAGTATACTCAACTTATAGCAAGAAGAGTTAGAGAGTTAAATATCTACTGCGAAATACATCCCTTCAACAAGATTCCAGAAAACGTAGAAACGTTTAAAGCGGTCATTCTTTCGGGAAGTCCTTTTTCGGTTCGTAATGAAGATGCTCCGCATCCAGATCTATCCAAGATTAGAGGAAAAGTGCCTCTGCTTGCGGTATGTTATGGGGCGCAATATTTAGCTCACTTTCATGGAGGAAAAGTAGAGCCTTCAGAAACTAGGGAATATGGAAGAGCCAACTTGTCTATTATTAAAGATAAGGAGCGTCTTTTTGAAGCGATTACTGAAAATTCTCAAGTTTGGATGTCTCATAGTGATACCATAAAGGAATTGCCAGAAAATGGCGTTCGTTTAGCAAGTACGCAAGATGTGTTAAATGCAGCGTACCGAATTGAAGGAGAAGAAACTTTTGCGATTCAGTTTCATCCAGAAGTATATCATTCTACCGATGGGAAACAATTACTAGAAAATTTCTTGGTAAAAATTGCTAAAGTAAAGCAGGAGTGGACACCAGGAGCTTTTGTAGATAATACTGTTGCAGAGCTGAAAGAAAAAATAGGAGACGATAAAGTAGTATTAGGATTAAGTGGCGGAGTAGATTCTACCGTTGCCGCAGTATTGCTTCATAAAGCGATAGGCAAAAACCTATACTGTATTTTTGTGAATAACGGTTTGCTGCGTAAGAATGAGTTTGATAGCGTTTTGGACCAATATAAAGATATGGGTCTTAACGTAAAAGGAGTAGATTCTTCGGCACGTTTCTTGGATGCGCTTGCAGGGAAGAGCGATCCAGAAGAAAAACGAAAAACTATAGGTCGCGTATTTATCGAAGTGTTTGATGATGAAGCTCACTTATTAGACGATGTGAAATTTTTAGCGCAAGGAACCATTTATCCAGATGTGATTGAATCTATTTCCGTTAACGGACCTTCCGCAACCATAAAATCACATCATAATGTAGGCGGTTTACCCGATTTCATGAAATTAAAAGTGGTGGAACCTTTACGTATGTTGTTTAAAGATGAAGTACGAAGAGTTGGAGCCGAAATGGGAATAGATCCTGAACTTTTAGGAAGACATCCTTTTCCAGGTCCGGGGTTAGCCATTCGTATTTTGGGAGATATTACGCCAGAGAAAGTAAGAGTATTGCAAGAAGTAGATCATATTTTTATTCAAGGATTAAAAGACTGGATGTTATACGATAAAGTATGGCAAGCGGGAGCAATTTTACTTCCTATAAATTCGGTTGGTGTAATGGGAGATGAAAGAACCTATGAAAAGGTAGTAGCATTGAGAGCGGTAGAATCTACTGATGGAATGACGGCAGATTGGGTGAATTTACCTTATGATTTCCTACAAAAAATATCAAACACTATAATAAATAGAGTTAAAGGCGTTAATAGAGTAGTGTATGATATAAGCTCTAAGCCACCAGCAACCATTGAGTGGGAATAAATATAAAAACGAGTAGATGAAAAAATTAGTTCAAGTTTTATTGGTATGTGTAGGAATTTTCCAATGGGGATATGCACAAGGATATAAAACACATAAAGTACAAAAAGGAGAAACTGTAGAAAGTATTGCTCAAACGTATAAGATTTCTGAAGCCTCTATTTACAGACTCAATCCAGATGCTAAAGGCAAACGATTGTCTTCTTCTGCCGTTTTAGTAATTCCAACCGAAGAGGTAGTTCCTACTTCAGAAGAAGGGAGTTCAGTTACCTTTAAGCAATATCGTGTAAAAAGCAAAGAAACGCTTTATAGTCTGGCTAAAACCAATGACATCTCGATAGAAGAAATCAAAAAATACAATCCCTATTTAAAAAATGAAGAATTGGGAGAAGACGACTTGATTAAAATTCCTATTTTTAGAGAAAAGAAAAAAGTAATTGATTTTAATGAGTCTTTAAGTGAGTCTTCTTTTAGCAATGTGATTCATATTGTTTTACCCAAAGAAACCAAGTATGGGATCTCAAAAAAATATGGATTAAGTGTGGAGCAATTGGATGAATTGAATCCTGGAGTTTTGCAATTAAAAGCAGGACAGTTGCTTAAGATTGTCAATAAAAATAAAAAAGCAGTAGAGAGTCAACCAGACGCTAATTTGGATGCTCGTTTTCAGATGTATAAAGTACAACCCAAGGAAACTTTCTATAGTCTTACCAGACGTTTCCAGGTATCTAAAGATTCTTTAGTAGCTTGGAATCCTCAATTAGAAAAAGAAGGCTTACAAGCAGGAATGAGTATTAAAATTCCTAAAAAAGCTAAAGAACTAACGCCGTCTAACAATGCTGAAAAAATAGATTTTGAGCAAATGATCACTAATCATAACCGAAAGAAAATTGCGGTTATGCTTCCACTTAGTTTGCAGAAATTTGGAGAAAGTACGGATAAGGAGGAACAACTTAAAAGTGATAAAGTACTAAGAATTGCATTAGATTTTTATAGCGGAGTTCAAGAAGCGATCGATAAAGCAGAAGAGCTAGGTGTTTATGTAGACGCTAAAATTTACGATACACAACGAAGTAAATCTAAAGTGAGTGAGATCATCTCTAAAAATGATTTTTCTGATACTCAGGTTGTGATTGGACCATTATTAACTTCTAATATAGAAGAGGCTTCTCGCTTATTAAATAAGAAAAATGTACCGATTTTGTCTCCCTTAACTAGCGGAGATCTTAAAGGGTATGGTAATCTTATTCAAACTCGCCCTTCTGACCTGATGATGGAGCAAGTTTTAATTACTTATTTGGATAGCTTAAAGCAAGGGAAGAACATCTTGATCTTAGCAGATAAAAAACATCAATTTATTAAAGATAAATTGACTTATACCATTCCCGAAACTAGAGTAATCACGCAGCGAAGAGCAGATTATTTACAACAGTCAGACTTAACGAATTTATTAGATAAGAATAGAGAGAATTGGGTTGTGATTGAAGCAGATGATGTGGCTTTGGTAACCAATAGCTCTTCTTATTTAAATGCACTTTCTAAGCGGTATGATATTAGAGTGTTTACTTCCAATAAAAACGATACGTTTGAAAATGAAGTGCCAAATCAATATTTAACCAATTTAAAGTTTACATATACTTCCATTTCTAAAGAGTATCAAAAGGAGCCCTTAAGTGAATTTGTAGAGACTTATAAAGAAAATTATGGAGTGATTCCCAATAAATATGCGGTTAGAGGTTATGATACAACTTTAGATGTCATCTTAAGACTGGCTGCAGCCGATGATTTTTATGAATCTTTAAGCATTGAGGGAACTTCAGAATATATTGAGAATAAATTTAGCTATCATAAAAAAATGATTGGTGGGTTTTATAACGATGCTGTTTATCTAATGCAATACCAAGAAAATCTTGAACTTAAAGTTTTAAACGATTAAATATGATCACTTCTAACATAGTTTACCAAGGAAATCTAAGAGTTAAAAACACACACCTTAAAAGTGGAAATACCTTTTTAACCGATGCTCCAACCGATAATAAAGGAAAAGGAGAAGCGTTCTCTCCAACCGATACGGTGGCTACCGCTTTAGCAAGTTGTATGATGACTATCATGGGGATTTTAGCCGAAAGAGAAGAAATCAATTTAGTAAATACAGAAGCAAATATCACCAAAACCATGGCTTCTGATCCACGCCGAATTTCTAAAATTGAAGTGCAGTTTACTTTTCCTGAAAATTATGAAGACAAGACTAAAAAGAAACTTGAAAAAGCAGCTTTAACTTGCCCTGTATTACAGAGTCTTCATCCAGATATCGAAAAAGATATTCAGTTTATATATCCTTCTTAAGTTGTCATTTCGAAGAATGAGAAATCTCATTCTTTTTAGTTCTATGTAAAAGATTCCTCGGTAGTTCCTGCCCTAACGTTCGGGCGAGCCTCTTTCGGAATGTCAATCACTTGTCATTTTGGGCTCGTTTCAGCATCTTTTTTATTCGTGTTGTCATTTCGAAGAAGGAGAAATCTCATACTTTTTAGTTCAATCCAAAATATTCCCCGGTCTTTCCCAGCCTTACGTTAGGGCGAGCCTCTTTCGGAAAAACACTAAAGTCTAAAAAACAAACTTCTCTTTCTGCACTACTTCGTGAAACTCGGTGATAATCTCTTCAACAATTTTAGCAGCAGGTTTGATCTCGTTAATCAAGCCACTTATCTGACCTATTTCTAGTTCTCCTTCTTCCAAATCGCCTTCAAACATTCCCTTTTTAGCTCGGGCTCTTCCTAAAAGACCTATTAAATCTTCTTTGCTAGGTTGCTTGGTGTAAAGTTCCATCACATCGTGGAAAAATTTATTTTTTAATAAACGTACAGGTGCTAATTCTTTTAAGGTAAGTTGGGTTTCCCCTTCCTGTGCTTTTACCACCATCTCTTTAAAATTTTGATGCGAAGAAGCTTCAGGGGAAGCGACAAACCTGCTTCCAATTTGTACGGCATCTGCGCCCAAAATCATGGCGGCAAGCATTCCTCTTCCGGTAGCAATTCCTCCCGCTGCAATCAACGGGATACTTAATTTTTCTTTAACCATTGGGATCAAGGTAAACGTAGTTGTTTCTTCTCGACCATTATGTCCGCCGGCTTCAAAACCTTCCGCTACGACGGCATCCACTCCGGCAGCTTCCGCTTTAAGCGCAAATTTTACGCTACTTACCACGTGTACTACTTTTATTCCTTTTTCTTTTAAAGTGGAAGTCCAAGTCTTAGGATTCCCTGCCGAAGTAAAAACAATTTCTACGCCTTCTTCTATGATAATTTTCATAATCTCTTCCAGATTAGGGTAGAGCATAGGTACGTTGACTGCAAAAGGTTTACTGGTGGCTTTTTTACATTTAATGATGTGTTCCCTTAAAATTTCGGGATACATAGATCCCGCTCCTAGAATCCCTAAACCTCCGGCGTTGCTTACCGCACTGGCAAGTTTCCAACCGCTGGCCCAGATCATTCCGGCTTGTATTAAAGGGTATTTAATATTAAAAAGTGATGTAATTTTATTGGTATGCATTATTCTTTTATGATTTTTAGCGTTTGTTCCTGACTTCCTTTTGTAATGTGTAAAAGGTACATTCCTTTGGCAAAAGGCGTCATATCAATATGCTTGGTGTTCTTGCTTTCTAAGACTTTCTCGCCTAACAAATTATACATTCTTAGCGTATTCGCTTCCGCGGAAGCGTAACTTAAATAAAGATTGTTTGTAGTAGGGTTGGGGTAAGCTATCGTAGTATTTTTTTGATGCTCGTCTATGGAAAGCACCTCTTGCAAAGCGACCGAAAAATTGGGAATCCCATAACCTATTTCGGTGTTAGGATTGTTGTAGCGTGAGGCAGATTCCCGTACAATCTGCATAATTTCTAGATTGGTTTTTTGGGGATTGGCCTGCCATAAACTGGCAATTGCGCCGGTCATAATGGGGGCGGCAAAAGAAGTTCCGTTAGAGAAAGTCACGCTGCCATCGGGATCAATTATTGCAGCTCCAGCCCCTTGTGCTGCCACATCTGGCTTTACACGTCCGTCTGCTGAAGGCCCAACAGAGCTAAACGAAGCATAATCTCCGTTTTGATCTACGGCGCCAATGCTGAGAACATTTCCGTCTGCAGGCGCGTTAATAATAGGAAAACTTGCATCTTGACCGGTATTTCCTGCGGCGTTAACCACTAAAATTCCTTTTTCTACGGCAATATTTGCTCCTTTGGTGATGAACGTGGTGTTGCCATCCATATTTTGAGGCGTATAATTATAGTCGGGATTATCAAAAGTATAATACCCCAGCGAAGAGTTGATGAGATCTACGCCCAAACTATCGGCTCTTTCGGCGGCTTCTACCCAATAGGTTTCTTCTAAAGGAGTTTCAGCATAGGCATCTTCGGTTCTAAACAAATAAAAAGAAGCCTCAGGAGAAGTTCCCACAAATTGATTGTTGAGAAAACCGACCATATCAGAAAGTACTTTTGCTCCGTGATTGTGTGAATTAGGATCGGCAAAATTAGTAGACCTTGCGACAAAATCATAGCCTCCCAGCAAACGATTGTCTTGGTTTAAATCTGCAAAGCCAGGATTGCTAAGCACATTAGGAAAACCAGAATCTAAAACCGCGACGAGCATTCCGCTACCGGTGAAATCATTTTGATGCAGGTTTTCTACTTGCATCATAGTGATTTGATTGCTGCTAGCACCATAGCTGTAATTGGCATTCACCTCAAATTTTTGATTGAATATGGCTTCATCCTGATTTTGATTGGATTTAGCGTTAAGCATATCATTTGCAAAGACAATATCTTGTACAAAGCTTAAATTAGTAAGGTTATTAATTTGCTGAATACTTCCTAAAACATGTACGCAATTGAACCATTTAGACTTTGCTTTTACCGTAATCCCTGTTTGGTTTTTAATGCTGCTGATGTAGGTTTCATTTACAGGTACATCTCTAGCATCAATAGTGGTTTGGTGAAGATTTTTTCTGGCAATGGCTCGCGGACTGAGAATAGTACTGGGATTATTAATCGCTGTTTGCACATTGGGTTTGTCTGTAAAATAAACCCACGCGTGTTCTTGTGCTTGACTCCAAAAACTAATCAGCATTAAAGCTCCTAGAATACAATTTTTCATTTTCTTTAAAGTTAAGAAATTACACCCGAACCGAGTAATTCATCTTCATGATACCAAGCTACAAATTGCCCTTCCATAATGGCGGTTTGAGGTTCGTCAAAAATGACATATAAACCTTGCTCTTCTTGATATAAGGTTGCTTTCTCTAAAGTTTGGCGGTAACGTATTCTTGCTTTAGTTTCTAATTGAGCGCCAACTGGCAGTCGTAAATCTTCTCGAACCCAATGCACTTCGTCTTGGGCTACAAAAAGTCCTTTTCTTAAAAGTCCGGGATGATTTTTTCCTTGTCCTGTATAAATAACATTTTCGTTAACATCGGTTTCGATGACAAAAAGAGGCTCCGGAGTTCCACCAACACCCAAACCTTTACGCTGACCTTTGGTGAAATAGTGGGCGCCATTGTGCGTTCCTACATTTTTTCCTTGGTTGGCAGTATACATATACTTTTCTGATAAATGGGTTAGAGAAGTATCTTGTTTATTATTAGAATGATAAATAGGATCCTGCGCATCAATCTCTACGATCGTTCCATCTTTAGGCTGAAGTTTTTGCTGAAGAAAATCGGGTAAACGAACTTTTCCTATAAAACATAATCCCTGAGAGTCTTTTTTACCTGCCGTCACCAATTCTTGTTGGGTGGCAATTTCACGGACTTCACTTTTTTGTAAATCCCCAATAGGGAATAAGGTTTTCGCAAGTTGTTCTTGCGAAAGCTGACATAAGAAATAAGACTGATCCTTATTCTTATCCATTCCCGCTAATAATTGGTAGGTAGTTTCTCCGTCTTTTTCAAACTCTCCTTTTCTACAATAATGTCCTGTCGCGACATAATCTGCTCCTAAAGAAAGCGCGATTTTCATAAAGACATCAAACTTTATTTCACGGTTGCAAAGTACATCGGGGTTGGGTGTTCTTCCTTTTCCGTATTCATCGAACATATAATCAACAATACGTTCTTTATATTCTTCGCTTAAATCTACGGTTTGAAAAGGGATATTTAATTTTTCGGCTACCAACATCGCATCATTGCTATCATCTAGCCAAGGACATTCATCGCTAATGGTCACCGAGTCATCGTGCCAATTTTTCATAAATAAGCCAATAACCTCGTAACCTTGTTCTTTGAGGAGGTAAGCGGTAACACTAGAGTCTACACCGCCACTTAATCCTACTACCACTCTTTGTTTACTCACAGTTTCATTTTTAAGTTGCAAAAATAAGAAATTTTAGTCGGTTTGTTTTTTCTTTACTTTCAATAGAGGCTTAGGTAAAGGATAAGTGATGGTTTGCACCAGTTTTCCTTCATCATAAAACTTCCAAACCCCGTCTTTTAAACCTTTCTTATAATTCCCTTCACTCAGCAAGTCACCTGCTTTATCGTAAATTTTGGTAACTCCATGAAGTTCATTGTTCTTGTAGGTATAATACTGTAAAACTTGCTTGTCTTTTAAGTAAATAATCTGTGGTCCGTTTAACTTGCCTTCTTTATAAGTTTCTTCTTGAGCTAAAGTTCCGTCGGGTAAATAGGTTTTTTTTACACCATTCAACTGATTATTTTTATAGTTCTCAATCATCATGAGTTCTTGTTTTTCATTTTGATGATAATAACGCCAAGTTCCTTCTCTTTTTTTGCCAATCATCGTTCCCTCACTTACAGTGCCGCCTTTTTTGGTGTAATACGTAATATGTACAGAGTCGTTTTTGGTATTGTATTTTTTTGTGGCTACAGGTTGATTGTAGCTTCCTTCCTTATAAAATTTGAAAAGGCCTATTTCTTTGCCATGTTCAAAAGTACCTTCATAGCGTTTTTGAGTGCTGCCTTCAAATTTTTTCATCCACTTCCCGTGGCGATTTCCTTGCGCGTCGGTTTGGTTGTATTTCTCGGTTTGGGCATAATTCTTAATTCCGAACATCGAAATGCATAGCAGAACTAAAAAAAATCTTTGAGTTTTCATGAATGATGGTTTTTGTATATTGGGCTTAAATAAAAACCTAAACCCTAGATGAATTATTCTATGTCAAAATTAACAAAAATACTGCCAGTTTTATTGTTTGCGTGTGTTCTTTTTTCTTGTCAAGATGATGATGATAATGACAATGTGATAGAGGGAAATAACTCTATAATCAACTATTTACAAAAAAATGACCAATACAGTAGCATTGCTGCAGTAGTTGTAAAAGCTGGTTATGAAGGAACTTTAGATGGAAATTCGGGAGTGTATACCTTTTTTGCGCCAGATAATGAGGCGATGAATCTTTATTTTTCTACCCAAGGAATCTCTGGCGTAGAAGCTTTATCTCAAGAAGAAGTGCAGCAATTGGTGAACTATCACCTTCTATTAACTCCAAATAAAGAAGAAAATTTTATTACGGGCTACTTAAAAACCAATGCGAAAAAAGTGCTGAATGATTCGGTGAATTATAATTTAGATCTCTTTGTGGACACAGAGCAAGAATTGATCTTTAATGCGCAAACCAAGATTTCTTTTCCAGATATAGAGGTAGATAATGGCGTTTTACACGGAATTGATCACGTATTGAATCCGCCAAGCGTATCCGATTTCATGCAAATCGATACCCGATTACAAGCTTATTATGACGAACTAACAACTGAAAATTTAATCACTGAAATTGATTCCGAAGAGGATAAAACCATCTTTGCTCCTTTGGGTGTTGAATTGGAAGCCTTTTTAAACAATCAAAGTTTTACTACTTCAGAAAAAGAGAATTTCTTAAAAAACCACCTCATAGAAGGCTTCTTTGTAACCGATTTTCTAAAAACAGGTTATCTAAAAAACAAGGCGACCGCTTTTAATAATGAAGCTATAGATACTTATTTTAATCTTAATCTAGGTTTATTGCTTAATGGAAGCAGCAGTATTGTACAGCAAGATGTTATTGCCACCAACGGCGTGATTCATATTCTAGACAGCGTATTAGAAGTGCCTACTTTAGCTAACTTTATTAATGCAGATATAGATTTAGTGAACTTCAAAACCGCTTTAATTAGAGATGATCAATTGTTAGAAGATTATATAAACAGGCTGACGAGTACAAATGGGGGAGAGGTTCCATTTACGGTTTTTGGACCTTTAAATACTGCTTTCGATTCGGCCTTATTGGAGCTTTTTCCAGAGCAAAATGCAACTTTAGAAGATATAGATACTGCTACTTTAACTTCTATATTAAACAACCATATCGTAACGAATAATGCTTTTACCTTAGACAATCTGCCTTCAAATGTAAACACTTTGGAAGGTCAGTTGCAAGTTACTAAAACAGATAGCACGTTTACTTTAACCGACGCACAACTGCGTACCTCGAATTCTGTAAGAGTCGATATCCAAGCTAAAAACGGACTTTTACATAAGGTAGATACGTTGTTGTTGCCATAGTCAAGGAATTTTTAGTTTAGATATGTTGCTATGCAATAAAGAACCAGGAGACAAGAACCAAGACTTAATTGTAACTCATCGATAATCAGTAACAGTTTAAAATAAAGCATTTCTTCGCTTTTGATAAAATCATTTTCAACAAAGTAAGGTATTCATTCCTAATTTTTCTTAGAAATCATATTTTAAAAAGATTCATATAACTTTATAATGATTTAAGCGGATAAAAAGGATTGGAATAGTGAGAACTAAAAACAGTCGAAAAACAGGTGGAAAAGTAATTTAACAACGAGACTATTTATTTCATTTGGTGTTGTATGTGTCATCAAGTATTTAGAATGCTAAAAAGCTAATGCTAAAAAAAGCTCTTGGAATCCCAAGAGCTTTTTTTATATCTATAAGTGGTGGAAATTACTTCTTAGCTTTCTTTTGCTCTTCGGCTTGTTCCATCATTTCTTGCATCTTTCTAGAAAACTTGTTTTGCTTTTTAGGCTTCTTCTTGTTCTCTTGGATTTTTGCGTGAATCCTATCCTCATCAATAATGAAGTTTTTGATCACCAACATAATTCCTATTGTAATTAAGTTAGAAGTTAGGTAATATAAAGATAATCCACTCGCAAAATTGTTGAAAAACACCAACATAAATAATGGAGATAGATACATAATAAACTTCATATTAGGCATTCCGGGTTGAGACTGCTGCATACTCTGCCCTGTCGTCATCGTCATATAAATAAAGATAGCAATAGAAGCAAGAATAGGGAAAAGGCTTACGTGGTCTCCATAAAACGGAATGTTAAACGGCAATTCTGCAATCACATCATAGCTCGATAAATCATCTGCCCATAAAAATCCTTTCTGGCGAATTCCGAAAGCACTTGGAAAAAAGTTAAATAAGGCGTAGAATACAGGAATTTGCATCAAAGCGGGCAAACAACCAGCCATAGGACTAGCGCCAGCTTTACTGTACAGCTTCATGGTTTCTTGCTGCTTCTTCATCGCATTGTCCTTGTACTTTTCATTTAGCTCATTAATTTCTGGTTTTAGAACCTTCATTTTTGCTTGAGAAACGTACTGCTTGTATTGAACCGGAGAAAGTAAAAGCTTCACACTAATGGTTAAGAAGATAATAGCAATTCCGGCAGGTAAAAATCCGCTAAGGAGATTAAAGAAAGGCATGATAAAGTATTGGTTAATCCAACCAAAAATTCCCCATCCTAAAGGAACCACTTCCTCTATATTGCGATCGTAAGATTTCAGTACTTTAAAATCGGTAGGTCCATAATACCAATCCATCGTTTCATTAAACTCTCCCCCTTTTAGTTGTAAAGGCACAGAAGCCCAAAATTCTTTGGTAAACGTAGTATCTACTTCTTCATCTTGAACAAGATTTTTTGAAACAAATTTAGCACTTTCAAAAGGAGCATCCGTTAATAGAATGGAGTTAAAGAAATGTTGCTTAAAAGCAATCCAAGAAATTTGTTTGCTGTTTTCTTCTGCAGTATCTCCTTGTCCCGTATAATCGTCTTTACCATCTTCGTATTCCCATTTAATTTCGGTATACTTATTTTCATAAGAAATACTTTTGGCGTGGCGATAGGCTTTTAGCTTCCAGTCTAATTGAATATTTCCTTTTTGAATAACGTCAGACAATCCGTTAGAACGAATAGCAAAGTCAAACATATAATCATCTGGCTTTAATTCGTAATAGTATTCTAGGTAATCATTTTCCGATACTTTTAATTTCATCGATAAAGAAGAACCATCTTCAGAAATGCTTGGCTCAAAAAACATGTCTTCCGTAGCGATAGAGCGGTTATCTTGCGTGGTAAAGTTTAGGTTTAAAGATCCATTCCCATCCTTGATAATATAAATAGGTAAAGAATCGTAAGTTTTAAACTGTTTAAGCTTTGCCTCTACAATTTGTCCTCCTTTATTGCTTATTTTTAAGGCTAGCACCTCATTTTCTAAGGTGGTAATATTTTCTTTGGCAGAAGGAAGGGTAGAAGAATAACCAAAAGCTCCTAGTTTTTCTTTCGCCTGTGCAATCCCTAAAGAATCGTTTGCAGACGTTGGAGTATTAGGGATAATTTCATTTTGCGGAGTTACAGCTTCAACACTCTCTTGCTTTTCTGGTGTCCCTACTTCTTTTACTTCTGTAGTTTCGTCTTGATTGTAATAGAGCATCCATAGTAAAACGGCTCCAATTAAGAAAAACCCGATGAGGGAATTTAGGTCAAATTTTTTATTATCCATAAAATTGTTTCAATGATCAAGTCGACTTATAACTTGAATATCTATTTAAATCAGCGTGCAAAAATCTTAAATTTCCTTGACAACACGCATTTATTTTGTTTATTTTTTTATTTCAAAAAAAGAACCACTTATCCGTCGCAAGACAAGATGACATTATTTTCTTTTTTGAGAAAAAACTTTGGCAGCCCTAATAAAATCTATAAATAAAGGATGCGGTGTGGCTACCGTACTTTTATACTCGGGATGATATTGTACCCCAATAAACCAAGGATGATCTTTTAACTCTACTACTTCTACCAATTTGGTTTGTGGATTAATGCCAGAGCTAATTAAACCAGCAGCTTCTAATTGTTCTTGATAGGCATTATTGTACTCATAACGGTGTCGGTGACGTTCGCTAATTTGAGATTTTCCATACACTTTCTCAATTAAAGAACCTTCTTTTAATTCACAATCCCAAGCTCCTAAACGCATGGTGCCGCCCATTTGTGTAATGTTTTTTTGACTTTCCATAATATCAATGACTGGATTTTTGGTGCAATCATCCATTTCTGTACTGTTGGCGTCTTTTAAGTTCAAGACGTTTCTAGCAATTTCTATAACGGCCATTTGCATTCCTAAACATATTCCAAAAAACGGAAGTTTGTTTTCTCTCGCATAACGCACCGCTTCAATTTTACCTTCAATTCCTCTTTCTCCAAATCCTGGGGCAACTAAAATTCCGTCAAGGCTACTAATAACTGAATTTTGATGATCTACATCTAAAAATTCAGAATGGATACTTTTAATAGTCACTTTAACTTCATTTTCCGCGCCAGCGTGAATAAAAGATTCTAAAATAGATTTATAAGAATCTTGCAACTCTACATATTTACCAATGAGACCAATGGTAACTTCTGCGGTTGGATTTTTATGGCGTTGTAAAAACTGATTCCACTGCGTTAAATCGGGTGCAGTATCGTCTGGTAAGTCTAATTTCTTTAAGGTAATGGTATCTAAACCTTCTTCTAGCATTAAATTCGGCACATCGTAAATGGTAGAGGCGTCAATAGATTGAATCACCGCTTCTTGTTTTACGTTGCAAAATTGTGCTAATTTTCTTCTTATATCATCGCTCAGTTCGTGCTCTGTTCTACACACTAAAATATCAGCATTTATACCACTTTCCATAAGGGTTTTAACGCTATGCTGAGTCGGTTTCGTCTTTAATTCTTTCGCCGCAGATAGATACGGAATCAAGGTAAGATGAATCACCAAAGAATTATGATCTCCTAAGTCCCATTTTAATTGGCGAACCGCTTCTATGTATGGAAGAGATTCTATATCTCCCACGGTACCACCAATTTCTGTAAGGACAATATCGTAATCGCCACTTTTTCCTAAAATCTGGATACGTTCTTTGATCTCGTTGGTAATGTGCGGAACTACTTGTACGGTTTTGCCTAAATATTCGCCACGGCGTTCTTTTTGAATCACGCTTTGGTAAATTTTACCCGTAGTAACATTATTGGCTTGGGAAGTATTCACGTTAAGAAAACGCTCGTAATGACCCAAATCTAAGTCGGTTTCTGCTCCATCTTCCGTCACAAAACACTCTCCATGTTCATAAGGATTGAGCGTTCCTGGATCTACATTAATATATGGATCTAGTTTTTGAATGGTAGTTCGATAACCACGGGCTTGTAAAAGTTTTGCAAGTGAAGCTGCGATAATTCCTTTCCCGAGAGACGAAGAAACACCACCAGTAACAAAAATGTACTTAGTTTGTGCCATTTTTAGGTTCTTTAAATATTGTCTATACGGAGCGCAAAAGTACAAATTTTATCTCATATTTAGAGAAGAAATAAAGAAATTGCTAAACAATTTAGCAAGTCAGTTTTTATAGCGGTTTTGGGTATTTTCTGCGGATTTCTTTTAGCATTCCTTCCAGACCGTTAATTTTAAATTCGTGTACGGCTTTTAGCTGTTTGCCTAACGAGTTTTCTGGAAATCCTTTTTGTGAAAACCAAGTGTAATAAGGTTCTGGAATATCAGACAAATACCAATTTTTGTATTTGCCAAAATACATTCTTGCGTAGGCTAATTTTACTAAGTCTTTTGGTTCTAGTCCTGGAATCATGACGACAAATGTAGTGAAAACATGATATACCTATCTAAAGAAAATTATTAGCTTCTGGTTAAAACTTTAAAAATGGCAGTTTTTATTTATGGAATGGGGAGCCAATGTATTTATAGAATTAGACTTTACTTTTTACGTTAGATTGATAGTTATGAAATTAAATCTAATTTCTATGATCTAAAAGCACCCGTTCGAAAGAGTTCTTACCCGAACGCTGCGACGAGGACGGGTCTAACATCTTAGTCGGGCAGGACTAAAAGAAAAAATAATCTTGTATCTTTCAAAAAAAATAAAGCGTGTACGATGTAATTGTAATCGGTTCTGGTGCTGGAGGTTTAACCAGCGCAATCTGCTTAGCAGAACGAGGGAAAAAAGTTTTGATATTAGAAAAACATGAGGTTCCTGGAGGTTGGTGTCACAGCTTTTACGTGAACGGCCAACGGCACAGCCCCGGTCTACATTATATAGGTCTTTTAGGAGAGGGCGAATCTACCAGCGATTTGTATAAAAGCCTAGGGATTGCCAACGATCTTACTTTTTTTAGAATGCATAACGAGGCTTACGAGCGATGTCATTTAGGCGAGCATCAATTTGATTATCCCAATAGTTACGATAGATTAACAGCAAAACTGATTGCCCGTTTTCCGGAAGAAAAAAAAGGAATTCTAAAAGTGATGGAGCTTATAGAAAAGGTGAATGCTCAAATTATGTTGATTCCTAAACTAAATGGTTTTTGGGATCATGTTTTAATTCCGTTTAGAACTAAAGAAATGGGAAAATACGGACTGTTTAGTTTGGAAAAAGTTCTTAAGAAATTTATTAAAGATCCAATTCTACGTAATATACTTTCGGTGCAATGTGGCGATCATGCGCTTGCACCTAGTAAAGCACCTTTTCCGTTTCATTGCGCTTTAATGGGGCATTATAAAAATGGAGGTTATTACCCAATGGGAGGAGGCGGAGCCTTGGTAAAAGCAAATACCAACCGACTTAAAGCTTTGGGGGCCGAAATAAGAACTAAAAGTGGCGTAGAAAGAATTCTTCTGGAAGAGAATAAAGCGGTTGGAGTAGTGTTGGAGAATGGAGAGCAGCTTTTTGCGCAAACGATTATAAGCAATGCAGATCCGCATACCACGTATCAAAAGTTAGTGGGAGAAGAAAATTTGAATAAAAAACTGCAAAAGAAACTTTCTAAAACCAGTTATTCGCTCACTTCGCTCATTCTTTTTTTGACCGTAGATACAGATGTCACCAAATACGGAATGCATAGCGGAAATATTTGGCGATTTACCCAACTAGATATTGATAAAGCTTTAAGCGGAAGTATTAAAACTCCCTTATTAGAATTGGAAGAATTCCCCGGAATGTTCATTAGCTGTAGTAGCTTAAAAGACCCGACGAGTTTTGATGGAAAGCATCATAATTTTGAAGTGGTTACTTTAATAGACTATGAGCAGTTTAAACCTTATGAACAGTTGGATGAGGAAAGAAATGAAGCTTATCAACAATTTAAAAGGAGCTTGTGCGATTTATTCATGGTTTCTTTAGAAAATGAATTTCCGGGAATTAAGGATCACGTGGTACATACCGATTTAGGAACTCCGTTAACCAATGAATATTACGTTAATACCACTCGGGGTAATATTTATGGAACAGAGAAAAGCTTAAGACAAATAGGTCCGTTTGCTTTTAAGACACAAACACCCTTTGAAAATCTTTATCTTACTGGAGCAAGTGTTTTATCACACGGGGTAGCGGGAGCAGCTCATGCCGGAGTGACTACGGCTGCAAAAATTTTGGGAGAACGCCCAGAAGAATTGCTTCAGGTGAAACCAGATCAAAAACTTAGGGTGCTGGAAGCCGAAGATGATACACTTTGGCCAGAAGATATAAAGAGAAAAATAGCTTTAAAACAGAAGAAATTCCGCGAAAGCGAAAAGATTTAAAAGGATTTATAAAAATAAATACACATTTAATACTTCTTTACGGAAATATTATTGGTACTCATTATTACATTTGTTACTTTTGCGAATCAAATTGAACTTCTAGAAAAACCTGATTATGAATTTACACGAATATCAAGGAAAAGAAATATTAAATAGTTTTGGCGTAAGAATTCAACGAGGAATCGTTGCAAGCACACCAGAAGAAGCAGTTAGCGCTGCAAAAAAATTAACCGAAGAAACGGGAACTGGATGGCATGTGATTAAAGCACAGGTACATGCAGGTGGACGTGGAAAAGGTGGTGGTGTAAAACTTGCCAAAAATCTACAAGAAGTAGAGAAAATTGCAGGAGAGATTCTTGGAATGCATTTGGTGACTCCACAAACTTCGGCTGAAGGAAAATTAGTAAATCAGGTTTTAATTACAGAAGATGTATATTATCCTGGTGACAACGAGCCAGAGGAATATTATATGTCTGTGCTTTTAAATAGAGCCAATGGTAGAAACATGATTATGTATTCTACAGAAGGAGGAATGGATATTGAAACCGTTGCCGAGGAAACTCCGCATTTAATCTTTACGGAAGAAATTGATCCTGCAACAGGAATTTTACCTTTTCAGGCTAGAAAAATCGCTTTCAACTTAGGATTATCTGGTGCAGCTTTTAAAGATATGACCAAATTCGTTACGGCACTTTATACGGCTTACGATAAATCTGATTCTTCTTTATTTGAAATTAACCCCGTGTTAAAGACAAGTGATGATAAGATTATGGCGGTAGATGCAAAAGTATCTATTGATGATAATGCTTTATTCCGTCATAAAGATTACGAAGCAATGCGTGATGACCGCGAGGAAAACCCAACGGAAGTAGAAGCAAGAAAAGCTGGCTTAAGTTATGTGGACCTTGACGGAAACGTAGGTTGTATGGTAAACGGAGCTGGTTTAGCGATGGCAACAATGGATCTTATTAAGTTTGCAGGTGGTGAGCCGGCTAACTTCTTAGATGTTGGAGGAACAGCAGATGCCAAACGTGTGGAAGAAGCTTTCCGCTTGATCTTAAAAGATGAAAAAGTAGAAGCTATTTTGATTAACATCTTTGGAGGTATTGTTCGTTGTGACCGTGTGGCACAAGGAGTTGTAGACGCATACAAAAATATGGGAGACGCTATTAATGTGCCTATAATCGTTCGCTTACAAGGAACTAATGCAGACATCGCAAAAGAATTAATCGACAACAGTGGCCTTAATGTAGAGAGTGCCGTAGAGTTTAAAGAAGCTGCAGATAAAGTACAAAAAGTATTAGCATAATTGCTACTGACTTATAGATAACAAAAAACCCGCTTTGTAGCGGGTTTTTTTATGGGTTATTCTAAACTATATTTTCTAAAGTAATGAAGTTGGCAGAATATAATTTATTTATTTGGTGAGTTTTTATCTTTGGAAGTCTTGTCTTGTTTTGGAGGCATGGGGCCACGCAAGTGAATGATAAGACCGTTAAGGAAATTCCTTAAAAATTGATCTCCGCATTCTACATACTTAGGGTGATCTTCTTTTCTAAAAATGGCGTTTAGCTCACTTTTAGTAACCTTAAAATCTACTAGTTCAAAGATTTTAATAATATCATCATCACGAAATTTATGTGCTACGCGTAATTTTTTAAAAGTGTCGTTGTTGGTTAATCCCATAATTTTATTTTATATAAAAGCAAAAATACATGATTACTCACGTTTATTGGGTAAACTTTTGTAAAGTTGTTCTATACGACGCTTATCTTCTTCATTTTCTACATTAGCGGTAGCATCATCGTATAGGTATTTTGCTTCGCTAATGAGGCTATTGTGGTAATGATCATTGTTAGTTTGTTGTAATAAAAGGTATTTAATCATAATGAATAGCTTTTGCACACAAGTCATATCATGTTTGCAATAGGTGCGGTAACTCACCATAACTTGATACATCAGTTCACTAAAGTTTATGGTGTTGATATAAATTAAAGATTTATCTTCATTGGTAATAATGGTATCGTCATTCTTCTGAAGCCGAATTGCAAACAATTCTGTCAAGTAATCTATGGTATTAATGGCGGTGCCGGGGTCATTTATCCCTGGAGACATCGCTTTGATGCCTATTTCTGTGATTTGTTTGAAGGCTAAAGCATAATTATCATCAACAATTTCGCCTTGCGCAAAGTTAAAATTAGATAAGATTTCTTCTACTAATTCTTTGTCGATTGCTTTACTGGCTTTGATTATTGGGATTTCTTTTAAAACAAAAGCTCCTGGAATAGGGATAATTTTAAGCTGGAGATCATTTTCTTTACAAATATTGATCAAATTGGCCGCAGCAAAAGTTTGAAGGTATCCTGTTTCTTTACTCCCGTACTCTTTCCAATCGCTAGTGTCTGGAAAACTAGGAGATTCTTTTTTTTCTTTTTCAATTAATCGAATCATTCTAGTTTTGGCTTTCGAGTAAATTCCCTCTAAGATGCTATTTACTTGAATGGATTTAGAAATGGAGTGAATAAAGTATAAGAAAGAGAAAAAACATAAAACCGTCAACGCAATTCCTATTAATACTGAAAAGCCAGGAAGTTGATATTTATCGGTTTCCTTGGGGTTGATTCCTACCAAGGTAAATGTATTGTATAGAATAGTAGCAAGATACATTCCCAATACATATTGATGATTCCGCTTAGAAATTAAGCCAGGAAGTACTCTGGGAGAAAAATTACTAGAAGCTTGATTCAATAAAACCATTACCATGGAAAAGCTAAATACCATAATAGAAATGATTCCTCCCGTTAAAAAACTAAGTAAAGTTTTAGCGGTATCAGCGTTATTAATTACCAATGGAGGTGCATGCTCTATCACAAAAGCCGAAATTCCTTTATCCTCCAAATAAAGCATAAGCATGGCAAAATTAAAACCCAAAAAACTGAGTAAAGCGGGGTAAAAAGCAATGTTGTCTTCTATGCTATGGAAGAAGCTTTTAATTTTAATGTAGAATGATTTCATGTGTAGGTTTGAACTTCCAAAATACTAAGCTTTTTCTAGACAAAGTCTTAATAAATACAAAAATTTAAAATAAATATCGACAAAATGTCAGGCAGCATTCGTTAGGTGTAGACAGAATGTCATTTGTTTTTATTTGGTACTCAAATTGAAATATACTTTTCAAATAATTAAAATAACCATTAAAAATATATAGTTATGAGTTTAGTAAAAAGAACAGAGAATTGGTTACCATCTACTTTTGATGATCTGTTGAAGACAGATTGGTTGGGAGAAACTTCTAATGTGAATAATATAGGAGTTAGTATTCCTGCAGTGAATATTAAAGAAAGTGAGGATAATTTTTTGGTAGAGGTTGCGGCTCCCGGAAAAGGCAAAGAAGATTTTAATATCGAGTTAAACCATGATGTGTTAACGATTTCTTCTGAAAACAAAAAAGAAAACAAAGAGGACGAAAAAGGAAAATTTACCCGTAGGGAATTTAGTTACCATACGTTTAAGAGAGCCTTTAGTTTGCCTGAAACAGTAGATCATAAAAAGATTAATGCCTCTTATGAACGTGGGGTTTTGTTGATCAATTTACCTAAAAAAGAAGAAGCTAAAGTGCAACCCAAAAGGTTGATAGAGATTTCTTAAGGAAACTCTTATTTCATAGTGTTGATTAGTTAGTTAGTAAAAACTCCTTGTTAAAGCAAGGAGCTTTTATGTTTACGGTCAAGAAACCATTTTTAAGCCAATAATACTTATGATTAAAGTAGTGATAAAAAAAATGCGCCAAAATGTAGCGGGTTCTTGAAAGTAAAAAATACCCAGTAAAACAGTACCCACGGCACCAATTCCTGTCCATACTGCATAGGCAGTTCCAATAGGTAAATGCTGAGTGCTTTTTACCAATAGCACCATACTAATAGTAAGACAGACTATAAAAGAGCCATACCACATGAAGGAAGCATTACCGGTTAGCTCTTTTGCTTTTCCTAGCGAGAAGGCGAAACCCACTTCAAATAATCCTGCGATGATCAATAGAATCCAATTCACGTTTAGTCTTGCTTTTCTTTCTTTAATTTCTCTTGTAACATTTTAATCTCATCCCTTAGCTGCGCTGCCGTCATAAAGTCTAATTCTTTGGCCGCAGCTTCCATTCCTTTGCGCACTTTACGAATGCGATCTTCTAATTGATTCTCTGTAAAGTAAGTCACTTCTTCTTCGGCAGCTTTTAAACTGGATGCTTTTTCAAATTTGTAAGGCTCTATTTTCTTACCAGCCAAAGCACTATCTAAAGATTTATTTAATGCTGTTGGCGTGATGTTGTGTTTGGTGTTGTAATTAATCTGTTTCGTTCTTCTGTACTCGGTTTCATCGATGGTTTTTTGCATGCTTTTGGTGATTTTATCGGCATACATAATCGCTCTTCCTTCCAAGTGCCTTGCAGCTCTACCAATGGTTTGCGTTAACGAACGCGCACTTCTTAAAAAACCTTCTTTATCGGCGTCTAAGATAGCGACCAAAGAGACTTCAGGTAAATCTAGACCTTCTCGTAATAAATTGACACCTATCAACACATCAAAAATACCTTTTCGTAAGTCGTGCATAATTTCTACCCGTTCTAAGGTATCAATATCACTATGTATGTAGCGACAACGAATATCGATTCTGCTTAAGTATTTGGTCAGTTCTTCCGCCATTCGCTTTGTTAATGTGGTGACCAAGATTCGCTGGTCTTTTTCTACTCGAATTTGAATTTCTTCGATTAAATCATCAATTTGATTAAGACTAGGACGCACTTCAATAATGGGATCCAACAATCCTGTGGGTCTAATTATTTGTTCTACATAAACGCCATCGGTTTTTTGAAGTTCATAATCTGCTGGGGTAGCACTTACATAAATCACTTGATTTTGAAGCGCTTCAAATTCTTCAGACTTTAATGGGCGGTTGTCCATCGCAGCGGGAAGTCTGAATCCGTATTCTACCAAATTTTCCTTACGGCTACGATCTCCCCCATACATCGCTCCAGTTTGTGGAATGGTGACGTGACTTTCATCTACAATCATCAAATAATCGTCGGGGAAATAATCTAATAGACAGAAAGGACGTGTGCCTGGCAACCTCCCATCTAAATACCTAGAGTAGTTTTCAATCCCCGAGCAATACCCCAATTCCCGAATCATTTCCAAATCAAAATTGGTGCGTTCTTCCAAACGTTTTGCTTCTAGCGGTTTTCCAATCTCTTGAAAGTAATTTACTTGCTTTCCTAAATCCAAACTAATTTGATCGATAGCGCCATTTAAGACATCTGGCGAGGTCACAAACATATTCGCAGGATATATATTTAGGCGATCGTATTTTTCAAGAATTTCATTGGTTTTTACATCAAAAGACTCAATTTCTTCAATTTCATCCCCAAAAAAATGAACGCGGAAAGCATCATCGGCGTAGCTAGGGAAAATATCTATGGTATCTCCTTTAATTCTGAAATTACCGTGCTGAAATTCCGCTTCGGTTCTCGCATATAAACTTTGTACCAAGCGATGTAATAATTTGGTTCTAGAAATCTCTTGATCTTTTTCAATAGAAATCACATTCTTCTTGAATTCTACTGGGTTTCCAATACCGTATAAACAACTTACCGAAGCAACCACAATCACATCCCGTCTCCCCGAAAGTAGGGAAGAAGTAGTGCTTAAACGCAATTTTTCAATTTCGTCGTTGATGGATAAATCTTTTTCTATATAGGTTCCTGAAGAGGGAATAAAAGCTTCCGGTTGGTAGTAATCGTAATAGGAAACAAAATATTCTACCGCATTATCTGGAAAGAAGGCTTTAAACTCGGAGTATAATTGTGCCGCCAGCGTTTTATTATGCGCCAAAACTAGCGTAGGACGCTCTACTTTCTCGATGACATTGGCAACGGTAAAGGTTTTTCCAGAACCGGTAACGCCAAGCAAAGTTTGGTAACGTTCGTTACTATTGATTCCCTCTGTCAATTTTTTAATTGCTTGAGGTTGATCTCCCGTTGGTTTATAATCAGATTTTAAATTGAATTTCATGTCGCAAATTTAATTCCGCTTGACGGAAATCTTGAGTTAACTGATAAAAGATAAATTTACTTAAAACCTATCGCTTTAAGGTAAAATGTGACTTAAAATTATAGCCGTCTAAGAGTTCTATTCTAAACCAGTATTCGTTAGAGGGCAGTTTTTTTCCGTTATAGAAACCGTCCCAAGAATCGTATGGAGAAAGCACCTGAAGCATTTTGCCAAACCGATCAAAAATAACAATTCTCTTGGTGAGTCGGTTACCTCTATCTGTTCCTAACAATCTCCACGTATCATTTATCCCGTCTTGATTGGGCGTAAAAAACTTCATATAACCAATCACATAAATCTCTTTAGAACTAATTCCGCAGCCATTTTTATCTTTTACATAAATGGTCTGTTTGCCAGGTTTTACATCAAAAATAGGATTCGTAGTATACGGTCCACTACTAGTATTAATAGCGTAAGTGTAATCTCCGATTCCTGAAGCTATGATTTCTAGTTGGTAATCTTCAAAATCTCCAATAAGATTATGAGAAATAATCGCCTTTTCGGAAGCAATTACCGTAATGCTATTCGTCACAGAACACGAATACGTAAGACCGTTTATTTGAATTTGTTGAGTGATACTCACTTCGTATGTTCCCGCTTCAGAAACTGTAATTTCTGGCGTGGTTGCTCCGTTATCCCATAAAAAGCTATAATTGTTAGGGTTTCCAATAACTCCAGAATTGATCTCTACTGAGTTTTCTTCGCCGCAAAAGGAAAAAGAGGTGTTTTCTTCCAATGACGGAGTGGGGGCTTGATCTAAAATAACCTCCACAATTCCTTGGCAGCCTAATGGGGTTTCTGCTCTGGCATAAATAGATTTTGGAAGTTCGGTTTTTAAAATTTCTATACTCGTGTTGAAAGGGTTTTCTTGGGTAATGGCATTTTCCGCAGTAGCGAAAAAATCAGCATAAAGATTACTAATTCCAATTTCATTTTCCAATAGTGGAATGGCATTGTTTAAATTGAAAACAATCGATTCTCCCACCGCACATTCTACAAAACGTACCGGATTGTACTGTCCTGAAGGTGTAGACAATGTGATTTCTATAATTCTAGAACACCCGCGTTGCGTTTCTATTCTTGCAAAAATAACCTGATTGGGAGTCGTGTTTTCAAAAGCAGAAGGATTGGGAATGGGATTGATCTCATTTTCGGCGGCATTTTGAGAAAGGTAATATCCTCCAAGGGCGTACAAGGGATTGTTGTTGGTAAAGGTATTGTTGTTGCTGCTCAAATCATAAATTGTAAGTCCGTCGTTATCATCATCGCACTCACTAATGGTCCTATTAACGATATTAGAAAAATCGGCATAGGCGATTACAATTTCATCTTCTGCGGTGCAGCCATTTCCATAATCTAAAATTACTTTGTAAGTCCCAGCAGCATCTATCGTGTAATTGATTTCATTTTGACCTTGGGCAAGAATGATTTCATTTCCATTGGTGTCTACCTCTAGCCACGTATAGTTTTGTGGGGTATTTCCGTTATCGGAAAGCTGTAGATTGTAGATTTCGCCTTCACAAAGTGCATTTTCGCGAGTGATGTCGGCGCCCAAATCTGCACCAATATTAAAACTACCTCCTTCTAAAAATACCGCAGAATCGTAGCGGTAATTTTGTTCATCGGCAATAATAAGTTTGATGTGATAAGTGGTATTTTGAACCACGGCAGCGGTTGCGGTTAGTGCTTTGGTTTGACCGTTAAAATTAATAGGAACATTGGTATCATTAAAGGAGCCAAAATACTGTTCGTTCTCGGCATCACAAGAACCCGGAATTTCTGGATGCACCGTAGTCACCTGCACAGGAATATTGGTTCCCGGAACTACGGCGATATTAGTGTAGTTTCCGCCTTGAGGTTTAATTAAAAACGCAAAAACATCTGAATAAATACAGGTACTAGAATCGTTTTCTTGATATTCTTCTGAAGCAAAAATGTACCTAAATTGGATGATATTCGCATTGGGAGTAAAATCGAACTCTAAAATCGTTGCGTTGGTGGTATTGGATACGCCTAGAATATCTTCTAAATCTTGATCGCCTCCCCATCCCGGCGCGTTATCGTCACTTAAGCTAGTATTGGGACCAGGAACGTGAGAAATTTTCCCTGTACTCATGACAATTCCGTTACCAAAAGGAAAACTGGTATTCATGCTTTCAAAATATCCAAAACTACTATCATTGTTGCCAAAATCACCAGAAACGGTATGAGTTACAGTCACATTCTCGATACAACCGCTATTAATGAGAATGTCTTCAATAAGTTCTTGCGGCGTAAAATTATTATTTACCGTGATGTATTGTCCTTGCGCACTAAGGCAAAAGAAACCTACAAGAAAGAAAAGTGAGTACTTCAATATTGAAATTTTGGGAGCACGAAAATACGCACTAAAGTTGATTTAAATGGACTGATAAAATATTTTTACTACAAAAATAATGTATTTTAACACGTGTTTATCGGTTTAAATATACCCAACCTTTATAAGGTCCGAATTTAGGATCTTTTAAGTCTAGGATATAAAAATATGTACCCGTAGGTAGATTATTTCCTACGTTGTTTAAGCCTTTATTGCTGGTGCCATCCCAAGCTTCTACCTTGTTATTTCCTTTATAAATTAAGGTACCGTAACGATTGAAGATTTGAAGTTCAAAATTTTCAAAAATATCATATAGTCCCGTGATAAAAAAGCTGTCATTAATACCATCGCCGTTGGGAGAGAATCCTTCGGGAATAAAGGGTTCGCAGTGTTGAGTAGAGATATCAAAAAAGTAAATATGTTGGCAAACTCCAGGTAGATTGCTGTCTACTCTAACAAATATTCTTTGCGGATTTTCAGTATTCTGATAAGAAAACGGAGCATTAATAGGATTTTCAAAACTGTTAGCATCGGCTAAAGAAAGAAAATAGCCTGTAATTTCTTCGTCTAAGCTTAAGTCGATTTGTGGGGTAACTTCACTCAAATCAAAGTCATTTGCATTAAAACCTGTATCACATTTTAAGTCTCCTTCTATTTCTGTAAGTGGTATTTCCTTAACGGAAAGTTGAAAAGAAACGAGATCATAACAAGCTTCGTAGTTAGAATTGTAGATTACCGCGTAAATAGTTTGCGGATTGTTGATGTTTTCGAAACTTGAAGGATTCGAAATAGGATTCGTTCCATTTTCGGCGTCGGCTTGATTCAAGTAATAATCAATACCTACATCTTGTTGATTGTTGCTAATTAAGCTCGTATTTTCCGTTAAGTCAAATAAAGAAATACCATCCATCTCACTCATGTCGCAGCTAAAAAGATCCTCTGGAATTCCAGCGATTGGAGTTGTGTAAACCCTTATAAAGAAAGAAGCTATGACAAAACAATCGGGATCTGTTGAAGATTGAATTTTGATGAAGACTTCTTGTGGGTTTTCAATATTTGGGTAGTTATTGGGACTTGTAATGGGGTCGATGTCATTTTCGGCATTCGAAAAACTAGTGTAGTAGGTTGCGGTAACATTTTGTTGTTCCCCAATAGCCAGATTGGTATTTTCTGAAAAGTCAAAAATTTCTACGCCATCGTTACTCATATCATCGCAGACTTCCATATCTAATGGCGGAGAAGCGATAAAAACATCTCCTAAATTAATGAACATCGAAATAATATTGTTGCTGGGATCTATTTCTGAAATAATTGTATTTTCTTGATTATCTAAGTTGACCTTTATTTCCAGCGTAAAATTACTCGGAATGGAATTAGGAATAGTTAAATCGATTTGGAAGCTTTCTGAAGCACCTGGAGCCAAATCATTTGGAGTAAATACCTCTTCGAGCAGTTGATCATCAGCAAAAAAAGTAACCGATGTTCCGCTGGGCAACACATCGGTACCATTAAAATTATCTATGGTATAATCTATACTGATTTCTCTCGAATTACAAGTGGTAGAGAAGTCATCTATGTTCACCGCAGGATCTGGCAGAATACTATTAAAAACGGTCACCACGCTGTTTACCATTACATAATCTGCAAAGGAAGTGAGTTCTATCGTGGCCGAAGTATCTCCAATATTAATGTAGTTTTCCACTTCATACACATCCAAATCCATATTGTATAAATCTGTTGCTCCCGTAAAACTATTGGTGCCGTTAAAAGCATTATCGGGAGGGTTAAGGGCATTGCTTAAAACATTTCCATTAAGTTTTAGCTGTTCGCCATCGGCAAGAGAGGCATCCCCTTCCCAAGCTAAAAAACCTATTTTTGCACCTTGGGTATCAATCACATTTAAGTTGTCTAATTGAAATTCTAAACTGTTGTTTTGATAGGTTCCTACCAGCTCAAATCCATCATAGAGATTAATTTGATTGGAAGGTAGAGATAAATCTTCGTAAACAATGATGATGCTCCAGCCTCCATAATTAACGCCATCATTGCAATGCAGCGGGTTGATAAAATCGAGTAAATTTAAATCGGATATGGTGTATGCTCCATTTCCTTCACTTTGCACAATGGAAGTAACATCTGCAAACGCTGCAAAAAAATCTAAGTTATTCACTAACAAACTAAATTCTCTTTGTGAACTTACCGGTTGGTTGTTGACCAGAATATCAAAATCTCCCGATCCCGAACCTGCCCAATAGATGTATGCAGCTTCTACTTGCTGACCTGGATCTAGGGAAAGCATGGCAGAAGAGGAGGTTAAAATATTACAATTTTGGGCATTCTCATTTTCCTCAAGATTGAGGGTGTTTCCAATAGCGGTATAATCGAAATTACCATTAAACTGTGTGTAGAGTTCCATCTCTTGACTCCAAATAGAACTTGTAAAAATGAGTAGAAATAGCAGGAGTAATCGTTTTCTCATAAGGGAAGAAATTTCATCTTTCTAAAGGTAAGCATATTTTTTTTATACCAATTTGAATCATTTTTGTCCGATAAAGAATCAAGAACCAAGACTTAACTGTAACTAATTGATAAACAGTAGTTTTTTGTTATAAACACAGTCCCTCACTCTTGATAAAATCATTTAAAAAAAGCAAGGTATTCATTTTAAAATCTTGCGATATTATTTGTTTAACCTGTTATTGATTACCTAATAAGGGATAACGAGCCCGTTAAAACCCTACCGTCTTCTAAAACAACCTTGTACCAATAATCGTTTGAAGGCATTTCTTTGCCGTTATAGCGACCGTCCCAACCTCTTGAATTTCCGTTAAGACTAACAAGTAGCTTTCCAAAACGATCGAAAATATAGATTTTTGCAGTCGCTAAATTACGTTCGTATTTCCCTAAAACTCTCCAGCGATCATTAAAGCCGTCTTCATTGGGAGTAAAAAACTTCATCACACCTTGAATACCAATTGTTTTTTTACTAATTCCGCAGCCATAAAGATCTTTTACATAAATATCATAAACACCCGGAGTTAAGTTTTCAAAATAGGACTCCGATTGGTATGGACCTACACTGCTATTTAAGGCATATTGGTAATTTCCAACGGCATCTTCATTTAGAATGATGTGAATGCTGTTGTTTTCTGAAAAGTCATTTACTTCCACTTCAAAATTTGCTTTATTGGAAGCTGTTATGGTAAAATTTCTCGTTTGGCTGCAGCCGAATGAATTGGTGACCCTAAGAGTATGTGAAGTGAGTTCATTGGTTTCTATACTTTCGGTAGTTTCTCCCGAAGGGCTCCAGAGGTAGGTGTAGTTTTCGATTAAAGCTGAAGGAATACCGCTATTTAAGGTGGTTTTTCTAGGTAAATCTTCTAAACAATAGATGATTTCGGGAAGATCTTCGCCTACAGGAATATAATCGAACACTTCTAAGTGAATTTCTACAATGTCTTGACACCCCATAGAAGTTTCTAATCGTAAATAAATCGTCTGATAGAAAGGAATTGTATTCTCAAAAGCATCCTGATTTCCTATAGGATTCTGTTTTAAAATGGCATCTTCTTGAGAGCTGTAAAAAATTCCGTTAAGGTTGGAATTACTATCCACGACCTGCTCTTTAATCTCTGAAAGATTGAAAATTTCTAGCCCCATATCATTGGTCGCACATACACTTTTGGTAACTTCTAGATCTTGAATTACAACGATATCTAAATTAAGCTTAGCTCTATTAGAACATCCAGTTTCTCTATCTAAGACTTTTACATATAAGGTATGCGGCAGGTTTACACTTTGATAATTAGCAAGATTATCGATGTTGTTGATTTCATTTTCGACATCCTCTAAAGTCTCATAGAAACTAGCCTCTAACGTAGAGGAGGTTTCAAGATTTGGATTGATATCAGTATAAAGATCTTCTAAGTTAAATGATGACGTGTTGGAATAACTTGTGGAGCAATTAAAATAGCTCACCTCATTGGCGACAGGTTTGTCATTATAAGTCACATTGGCGATTCCTTTAAAAGAACATTCCCCATTATTAGGTTCTATTTCTAACTTATAGGTATGGGAATAGGGAAGTGTCGTAACAGTATCAAAATTAAGGTCTAGGCTATTGCTGGTTTCGCCAACGATTACTTCTCCGTTTTTATACCAAGTATACGTAGCACCAGGTAGGTCTTCATAAAATAAGGTATAGTTTTCTTGCGGACAAAGTTTCAACTCGGTCACAATTTCATCGTCATCGCCATTAATGATATTGATGGTGTTTAAGAAAAAAGATTGAATAAAGGGAGGAAGACCAAAGGTAGCCGAGTTTCCGTTAAGGTTAATGGCTCCGTTTGCCGTAGATTCAGAATAGTTTACGCTGGCAGCATCAGCTTCAGGATCATTGATAACCGCCAAAATATTACTTCCTAAATTGGTTTTGTAAATTTTTCCGTTGGGAGCCAATTGTAGAGCGGTGGCAGCAGCTCCATTAGCTCCAGGAACCGGCTGTATACTGTTGGGAATATCTGCACTCTCCAAATCCCATTGGTATAAGGTTAAAATATCTTGCTTCGTAGTAGTCGCATAGGCTTTCTGGGTTTGTATAGAAAACTCAACGCCGTAAGCATTTACCTCTTCTATTAAAGGAATGTTGTTGGAAATGTCTCCCGTAACCGGATTGAAATCTGTTAAGTAAACACCGCCATCCTCTACATCTTCATTGCCTACTTGATTGTACGTTCTTGTATTGTGAGCAATGAGTATTTTTTCTCCATTGGGAGAAGCTTTCATATACCCTAATGCACTTCTTCTGTAGGAAGAAATAGGTAGGGTAGGACCTACTTCAGAAATAACAGGATTGGTATTTACGCCTGCGGCATCAATTTTAAACGCATAAAAGGAATCGATAAAATGGGTGATGACCCAGATGGAGTTGCAATCACTTCCTTTTACAGCTGTGATTTTCTCTGAACACTTGTATTTAATTTCTTCGGAATCATTAGGATCATAAGTGACTAAAGGCATATTTTTTTCCGTGGAAACGATATCCCCCAAACCTCCATTAAGTGTCATATCGACTAAAGAGTAGTTGAGGCCATTATTGTAGCCGTCATCATCTTGCGGAATGGAGCCGTTAATATCTGTGTATAAAGGAATAGGATTTCCATTGGCATCTGCGGGACCCTGATTGGGATAAGCATTTGCATTTTCATGATGAGGTTCGTCTACTGTAAAGACATAATAGAAATCAGTGTTGGTAGGATGTGGAACAATAAGTCCGCTGGAGGTACTCGAAGGATCTCCTAATAAGCCGGTGCCGTCAAAGTAATTAGCGTTGGCCATAATTTGGTGGTTTCTATTCCAAACCGTTCTGCCATCGGTATAAAAAATGAGTTGCCCATTCTCATCGGAAATAGAGGAACAACCTTCATTGGTACTTAATTCACCATTGTTTACTGCAGAAGGCGGACTCGTATTGAAATTTACGCCTGCCTTGTTTCCAAAATACCAATTGTTTGCTTCTCCTTGGGCATAAATCCCAGTAGATAAAAGTATAAATAAGAAGCATAACAGTTTATTCATGGAGTGGATTTCCTCAAAAATAGTAATATTATATGTAGTCTTTAGTTAAATAATAAAAAAAGCACCCTGAATACTAAGCTCTTTAGAAACTTAGTATTCAGGGGGTTTTGATTTATATTTATGATTTTAATTCCTTGTTATCCGTTAAGAACCAAGAACCAAGACATTATTTTTTTAATCTTACGTCTTATATCTAATAGCGAAGCGGTCTAGAATCTAAGTCTGTCAAGACTTATTACAAGTCTCTACTTTTAAGAATCGCGAGTGATCCCCAAACAAATAAGGCTGTCCAGCCCAAAACGATTAAAATTTGATACCAATGTACCGCATAATCAAAGGCGATATCGGTTTGAAGTTGATTTGCTGCAGACTGGATTACATTTAATCTAGTAAGGGGTTGCTTCACCAAATTAGACATAGACTCTAATGGGAAAAATTGCGTAATGTATTCCGTTTTTGTGGCGTCGTTTATCACTAAAAATCTTAAAATTCCAACAACAACGCTTTCTACAATCCACCATACAAATAAGAATCCAAGAGCAAAAGCAGAACGTTTTACCAAAACGCCTAAAAACATACAAAAAGTAAAGAATCCTAAAAGTTTTACAAAATAAGCGAGTAGGTGTTCTAAATCTGAAAATATGATTCCGATTTCGGTATAATCCGAAAAGATTAATCCTAAAATCAAAGAGACGATAAAAATAAATACGGTCGAGATAAAAGCAAAACTCACTACGGTGTAAAACTTAGAGAGAATAAACTCTTTCTTGCTCAAGCCGTCAATCAAATTTTGTTTCAGCGTTCTATTGCTGTATTCGTTAGAAATAAGGGAGACGATGACAATCGCCAGAAAGATTTTGAGCAGCGCTGCACAATAGGTATTAAAGTGCCAAATGTAAGGAAAGTTAAAAATCCCTTGGTCGGCGATATGAATTTCTGCTCCAAATAAATTAAACCGAATAGAGGCTATTAAAGCTATAAACGTAAATAAACCAAAGTAGATAATCGATAAGACTTTAGCCGATTTACTGTATCTTAATTTTTCAAATTCTATAGTAAGTAATCGTAACATTTAGGCGCTTTTTTGGTTGGTTAATTTTAAAAATTGTTGTTCTAAACTTTCTTTTCTCTTCACCAAATGGGTAAGAATAATATCTTTTTGAATGAGCATTCTGTTTAATTCTTCTGCTTCGACAGGTTTAGACAAAATCGCGGTCATGTATTCTTCTTCGGGATTTTTCTTTACGGAATCAAATAAACCATTTTCTGTTAAGGCAGTTTGCAATTTATCCATATCGCTGCTTTTAAGTTCAAAATAACCGTGATTAGCGTTTAATTGATCTACAGGACCCGAATATAATTTCACTCCTTTTCTAATAATAATAACGTGGTTACATACTTTTTCTACTTCATCTAATAAGTGAGAAGCCAAAAGAATGGTCGTTCCTGTGGAGGCAATCTTTTTAATGATTTGTCTAATCTGGTGAATTCCTTGCGGATCTAAGCCATTCGTCGGCTCATCCAAAATAAGTATTTCAGGATCGTTGAGAAGGGCAGAGGCAATCGCTAAACGCTGCTTCATTCCCAAAGAAAAACTTTGAAATTTGCTATCTCTACGGTCTAAAAGCCCTACAATCTCTAACTTTTCGTCTATCTTAGCTTGGGCTACATTTTTAATTTTGCAAACCAAATTTAAGTTTTGAGCCGCCGTCATATAAGGGTAAAAGTTAGGGCTTTCTATAATAGCACCTACTTTTTTTAAGGCTTCGTGGGTGGAATCGCTTCCGTCAAACCAATGAAAATCTCCACTGGTTTTGTTGACCACGTTGAGGACCATTCCTAGAGTTGTCGATTTTCCACTTCCGTTAGGGCCTAAGATTCCGTAGACATTTCCCTTTTCAATGGTAAAGGATAAGTCCTTTACCGCGGTGATAGGACCAAATTTTTTCGTAATGTTGTTAAGCGTAAGAATTGTTTTCAAAATAAGATCAATTTATAAGTAGGACGTCTAAGTTAACGTTTTGTTACAATGAAATTACACAAGAGAATACTATTTTTATAAAAACCGAAAATTAATGGATGAGAAGTTGATGTCAAAAAAAAAGCCTAGTTTCCCTATCAATGAGAGACTTAGCAAGTATTTGATTAAACATAATCGCAATACAAAGATTCCCGTTTTCTATGAAGATTTGTTGAGGTTTTCGGGATCTATCGTGGTGTATGATCAACACGATGAAGATACGCTTTGGGTGCGTTGTTATTATCCAGATCATGAGCGAACAGAGATAGACAATAGTCTAAAACGCGTTTACACCATTTTGCACTCTGATGGTAGTGATGATTCTTTTGAGTTTTTAAATGTAGATGCTATTGATTACTGTACTTTTGGAAACTCCAAACCTTTTAGAGTTAAAGTAAGAAATATTCTCAATGATAGTTTTACTTACTTCTATGTAAAGAAAGCCGATGCTTCTAGAATCTATGGATTGGAGTTTGAACATATCCTTTCTCCGCATCGTATTAACTTCCTTATTTATAAAGACACGCTTATTGAAGAGCATATAGCTGGCATTCCTGGAGATGTTTTTATTGAAGAAAAACTACAAGACTGCGATGAACGTGAAAAAACCCAAATTGCCAAGCAGTTTGTGAAATTTAATGAACGTTGTACGCTGCGATTGCTAGGAGATATGCGTTCGTATAATTATGTGGTCATTCCAACCCACGATTTTGATCACGTAGCCTATCAAATACGCGCGATTGATTTTGATCAACAATGTTACGAAGGGAAATTAAAAGTATACCGACCTCAATTCTTTAAGGAGAATTATGATATGGTGATGCTGGTGGCCAATAAATTGGAGCAGAGTTCTATTGAGCAATACCGAAGAGAAGAACGCTCCCAAGTGGCTAAACGACTCATTACCTCCCAAAAAAGATATAAAGAACTGATTCGTTGTATGATTCAAGACTCCATTTCTACCGAAGAAAATGTAAAAAGACTTAAAAACGATCTGGTAGAATTTTCTAAAGATGTCAAGTTTAGACGCGCAAAAACTATGGGACATATCTTAAAAACGGCCCTAGATTTTGTAAAACGAAATTACGTAGATACCAATACGAAAGAGGTTATGGAGTATTAAGATCATCCTATCCCTGACTATGCCGGCTCGGCCGGTCCATCTCTTTCCAGAGGAAAGGAAGTAGAAAAAAATTATCAATGTAGCTTTAAGCTAGAGCTAGTTTATTAGTCCTCCCTTCTGGGGAGGATATAGGGGGGGGATGAGAGGATAAATATAAAAAATCATCCTATCCCTGCCTTTGCAGGCAGGCTCAGCCTTGTCCGAACGTTTTATTTGGGCGGGACTTTCCAGAGGAAAGGGAGCAAGAAACACAAAAAAAGGCAGAAATTTTAATCAATTTCTGCCTTTTTTTTGTTTTTTTATACAATTAATAGTCTTGCTTCCAGTCTTGAAGCTGATCCAAATAAAGGTAAGATTCTACAAACTTGGTATGCTCTTTACTAGTCATTTTTGTCAGTAGATTTAAGGCAGAAATATAGCTGGTTAGATTTCCGTTAGAGGATAAAAACTTGCCATCTTCTACATAAGAAATCAAAGAATCATTCTGAACTTTTAATTCGGGATAGGTTTCTTGTAAGTCTTTTCCGCCGCCAATCCAAGTAACGATTTTCTTTCCTTTTGCGATCCCCGAAGCACCCACCAATTGAGCTCCCGCACAATTACTAACGGTATAAGTGGTTTCTTTGTTTTTTTCTTTTATGAAATCAACAATCTTGGGGTTATGCACTTGTGAATACATATCGTAAGCACTAGGAATAAAAAGAACTTCTAGTTGTGGACAATTTTCAAAGGTATAATCGGGGGTAAGTTTTAATCCTTCCTCGGTAACGATAGGCGTTTTGGTTTCGGCAATCGTAATGACATTAAAAAGTTGTTCCCCATCCTGAGTTGGTTTGGTAAAAACATCTGCCGTGGCAGTAATCTCTGTAGTTAACACCCCATTATACATCAACAGGCCAATGGTGGGTAAGTCTTCTTTAAAAGGTTTTAGATGTGTGGTTAGGGTATCAATTTGTGTTTCTTGAGACTCTTTAATCTTTGGCACATCTTTAGATTCTGATGAGTTCGAAATAAAAAAGTCACAGCTATAAAATAGGCTAAGGCTTAGAAGAAGAACGAGGAATGTTGATTTTTTCATCTTTTATTTTTTTTAGAATTAGTAGTGTCTGGTTAAATTTAAATCTAATTTCTATTTTCTAAAAGCATCAGCCGATAGAATTCATTCTGCCGGGCTGGCAAAGGCAGGGTCTAATATCTTAGTCGGATACGATTAATCTAACTTAACTCTTCTCTTCCTTATTAAAATAAATCAAGTAGTAATACATCTGTTTTTCTTCGTCCCAACCTTTTTCTAAATACTTCTCAGCACTTTCAGGATTTATAAAATCCATCTTAATTTGCACGTTGGTATCTAAATTAATGACACTCTTAATCTTTTTTCTAGCCGAGGTTACCGCGGTATTAGAAACCGGAAACTCCGTTAAATCTTCGATTTTATATTTAGGTGCTTTTTCGGTTTTATAATTTTGAAACTCAGGAATCAACTCTGGATTTTCCATTACTTCATTTAAGAAATTTGATTCTTGAAAGTTGTCATTTTTGGCAAAATGATTTACCGCACGGTTCATAAATAGCACCTCTTGCTGCTTGTCTTCGGCCGGTAGGACTACATCTTTGGCAAAATCCTGACAGAATTTTAAATATTTTTTGGTGTAAAAATTCTCATCGGCAAATACATCTACTCCTAAAAATTGCTCCAACCAATATTTAGTATCGTAGCGGTTAGAATCTATAGAAAGTACTCGGAATCCTTCCTCCTTGCCTTTATTAAAGATAAGTGCACCTTTATCAAGCTTGTTCAAATTAACTCCTTGTTGTAGGATAGCTTCAAGGTTTTCTGATTTTTCTTCAAACTGAAGAAAATCATGCTTCACTTCCGACTTAAAGATGCCAATAGCATCTACCTTTTCGTTATCGAGCAACATATTTTCAAAATAAACCACGTATAACTCCCCATTTTTAATATGCGGATGCTTTCCTTCATTAAAAAGAAGTTGGGCTATCTTTTTCGAATTTTCATGAATCTTGGTAGGATCATTAAATACTTCCGCGGCAGTGTTGTACAAATCGTGAAACTCTAAATCTGTTTCGTGCACAAACTGGTAGTAATTTTCTTCTTTTTCTCGAAATGACTTTAAAAAATACTCTTTCAGCAAAGCATTCAGCTCATCATTTAAAACGATGGGAGATTGCGAAAGAAAAAGGCCCTCATTTCTCGCTTTGTTGCCTACACGGTGAATAGAAAGCGACTCAATTTGGGCATTATATACGTTAATCATAGTGTTCTTTAAATTGAAATATTAATAATTAGGGCATTTCCCTGCGGGTCGGGCTATCCGCTATATCTTTTTATTTGTCAATACTTCTCGACTCCGCTCGAAGTGACAAATAAAAAAGGATGCCGCTACTATCCCTAATGCAAAATTGAAACAGAATTTAATTCCAGTTTTCGTCAAAATCCATATCATCCAAACTTTCAAAATCTCCTCCTTGACTGTAAAGATCTTCATCTTCTTCGGCATAAGGATCCTCTTCCGCTTCAAAGTTTTTGTCTGGCGGACTATCAGGTAACTGACCTTGCACAAACATCAGGTTAGGATAATCTCTTCCGTCTTCTGGCTGAGTGATATCGCCTAACTCTACGTAGAAAGTCCACATGCTAAAAAAGTCATACACGTAGATAAGTTGAGTTTGTTTTTTAGAAACGACCGTATCTAATGCGGTTTCGTTCATCATACGAACGGAATTGTTGCCCTCGCTCATATCAAACAAAACGATTTCCTCTCCTTGGTTCCACTCTTCATCACTAATATAAAAAGAAGCCATCTCTGTGCCATCAAAACCAAAAGCTTGGGTAATGGCATTGTGTAAATCTTCTAAAGTATCGTTTTCTTCAATCTCGATATCTCTAAAAACATCATCTAGTGTATCTAATACAATTCGAAATTTATAAATCATCATCTCACAAAATTTAGGATTGCAAAGTTAATCTTTTTAAACTTATTTACTGAATCTGTGAAGCGCAAATGTCATCCCCGAAATGAGAAAAAATGCACCTATTTGATGTGCCGCGCCTAACCATAAAGGAACCTGATTAATAATAGTAAATACTCCCAAAACAAATTGAAGAACTACTAAAATCACCAATAGATTAACACTGTATTTTTGAGCTTGGGTTAAACCAAATTTCTTAGCTACAAACCAAATAATCCCAATAACGATGACTACTAAATAAGCAAGCGTACGGTGAATAAACTGTATCCCACTGGGGTTTTCAATCAAGTTTTTATAAAAGGGTTCGAGTAAGTAAACCGTATGATGCATAAATTTTCCTTCATTCATCATGGGCCAGTGGTTGTGAAGCATCCCGGCTTTGAGTCCGGCTACAAATCCTCCATAAATAATCTGAACTAATAAAATAATTATTCCTGTCACAACCCAATTTTTTACTGGCTTTACGGCAGGTTTTCTATGTGGATATATTAAATCTAAAGCAACCCAAAGTGTCGCCGCAAACGTAATAAAAGCAGTGGTTAAATGGGCAGCTAGTCTAAAATGACTTACATCTGGCATCTTTACCAAACCGCTTTTGACCATATACCAACCTAAAAAGCCTTGGAAAGCTCCCAGAGACAATAAAACAATAGATTTTTTTATGGTAGGTTTACTCAGTTGCTTGGTAAATAAAAAGTAAAGAAAAGGAAGAATAAATACGACCCCTATAAATCTACCGATAACCCGGTGAAACCATTCCCAAAAATAAATCGATTTAAAATCAGACAACTCAAAATGAGTATTGTAAGAGTTATATTCGGGAAATTGTTTGTACAAATCAAACGCCTCCTGCCATTCAGCATCATTTAAGGGAGGGATGGTTCCCATGATGAGTTTATAATTGGACATCGATAAACCAGAATCGGTTAATCGCGTAATCCCGCCCACAAATACCATAATAAATAACAAAACGCAACCGGTGAGTAACCAGTAAATCACATTCTTATTATCTTTTGTTCTCTTTTTCATAACCTAGAATTAAAAAAAACGATTTAATTGCGATATTATCTGTTTAACTTGGTATTAACCCCAAAGCTTCTCCTTTTTTAACCATAAAAGCTTTAGCGGCTTCATATTCATTAGGGATTTCACCTTCTAGAATAGCCTCTTTTATGGCATTCTTAATCACTCCAATTTCTTTGGAAGGCTTAATGGCGAAAGTTTTCATGATTTCTTCTCCAGAAACAGGAGGTTGAAAATTACGAATATGATCTCTTTCTTCTACTTCTTTTAGCTTTTGCCGAACTACCTGAAAGTTGCGGTGATATTTTTTATAACGCTTGGGGTTTTTGGTGGTAATATCGGCTTCGCAAAGCGTCATGAGGTCTTCAATAGATTCTCCTGCATCAAAAATCAACCTTCGTACTGCCGAGTCGGTGACGTGATCTTCTGCAATCACAATAGGACGGGAGCTCATTAATACCATCTTTTGAACGAATTTCATTTTATCATTCAAGGGCATTTTAAGACGCTTAAATAAAGTAAACACCATTTTGGCGCCTACAAATTCGTGTCCGTGAAACGTCCAACCTATTTTTTTATGAAATTTTTTGGTGGGAGCTTTTCCTACATCGTGTAAAAGTGCTGCCCATCGCAACCAAACATTATCGGTGTTTTCTGCAATATTGTCAACTACTTCCAGGGTATGCCAGAAGTTATCTTTGTGCCGCTGCCCTTCCTTTTCATCGATACCTTGCAAAGCAGAAAGTTCTGGTAAGATAAGTGGTAAAAGCTGCGTTTTTCTGAGTAAGCCAAAACCTATTGAGGGTTTAGGAGAACTTAAAATTTTATTTAATTCATCTACAATGCGCTCTCTAGAAATAATCTTAATGCGCTTATGATGGTCTGTAATTGCTTGTAATGAAGCATCTTCGATTCTAAAACCTAATTGCGTAGCAAATCTAATGGCTCGCATCATACGCAAGGGGTCGTCAGAATACGTGATTCCCGGCTCCAATGGCGTTTGAATTAGCTGATTTTCTAAATCTCCCAAACCATTAAAGGGATCTAATAACTTTCCGAAGTTTTCTTTATTCAGTTGAAGCGCTAAAGCATTGATGGTAAAATCTCGTCGATTTTGATCATCTTCCAAAGAACCCGATTCTACTTCAGGATTTCTGCTGTCTTCTGAATACGATTCTTTGCGAGCGCCTACAAATTCTATTTCCAAATCAAAAGCACGAAGCATCGCCGTACCATAGGTTTTAAAAACTTGCACTTTAGGTTGGTGAGGCAAGAGTCGCGCTACTTCTTCCGCTAAGGAGATTCCGCTCCCAACGGCTACAATATCAATATCTTTTGCATCGCCTCTTTGTAAAAAGAAGTCACGAACAAAGCCGCCAATAGCGTAAGTTTCTAAGGAAAGATTATCTGCAGCCTGACTGATGTATTCAAAAATTTTATGAGATAAGGCTTCTGTATACGTTTTGTCTTCGGGCATTTTATTTTCTGATAATTTGCACTTTTCCGTCTAAAGTTAACTTAATAATGGTGGAGGGTTTAGCGCTTTTTTTTGCTGGCTGCAAATTTACAACATAGTCTACTCCTTTTAAAATTTCGGGAGCAATTTTGTCGAAAGATTTTGGAGTAGGTTGCCCACTAATATTGGCAGAAGTAGAAACGATAGGACGTTTAAATTTTCTGATTAATTTGTTGCAAAATGGATCTCCACAAACCCTAATAGCCAATGAATTATCATCTGCAATTAAATTTTCTGCCACTCTAATGGGATCATCGTAAATCACCGTGGTAGGTTGAGCGGCATATTTTAAGATATCGTAAGCCACTTCGGGAATCTCTTCTACGTATTGATTTAGCATCTTATAATCAGAAACCAAGCATACCATAGATTTGCTTTCTGCTCTTTTCTTTAAGGCAAAGATTTTATCAATCGCATCAGCATTGGTCGCGTCACAACCAATTCCCCAAACGGTGTCTGTAGGGTAAAGTATGAGTCCGCCTTGTTTTAAAACAGTCAGGCATTCGTGAATTTCGTCTATCATGATTTATTTTTTATTTTGTCTCGACCAATGGGTACGCGTACTAATGCTGTTCATATAATAAGTTTCTTCTTCTCCAAGATCTTGATTATTGATGTACCAAGGTAAATGTTTGGCTTGGTAAGGAAATCCTGTCCTAATGATGGGAGTACTTCCGTCGCGTTTCCCCGATTTTGAAAAAGGCCTATAGAATGCAAAAGTAGTATCAATTGGTGCTAAATACACATTTTCTTCAAGTTGTTTTTCATAAAATTTCTGTTCCCAAGTCACTACTTTCCCCTTGTTTTCAAAGCTATCTGGCAAATCATCTATTTTTAAAGAAAATCCAGCTTTATGGACTTTAGGATATTTTTTTAGGAGCATATAAAAATGTTCCAGAAAGTCTGGCGGACAATCTTCTACGGGTACGACATCAGAATCTGTATAGACAAAATAGGAAAACATATACTTGAGCCACATATTGCTTTTCCAGAAGGACTTAGAACCGTAATTCTTTTTTAATCGATGTACTTGATGCGTAGTGGTAGCGTAGAATTCTAAAAGTGGAGGATAAGTAGATTGGTTATCCAAAATATGGATGTTGTGGTAGCCTCGTTCTTCTAAAGCAGCGATTAACTTTTCTAAAGTAGTAAGCCGGTTGTAATTATTAATAAAAACCGGAACCTTTTTTAAGTCCGCTGGTTTTTTAGTGAATACCCTTAAAAAATTAGCGATATAATTTTTAATCAATTTCATGCAGCTGCTGTTGTTGTTTTAAAGACTTAGATAAGGGAGCGCCTTGCACTAAAACACTAAAAAGCTTCCAGTATCTGGGTTTAAAGAGGCTAGAAAAGAAGTAGCGAATGATGTAATACGATAAAAGTATTCTATGTTGTATAAAACCGTGGTGTTTTTTGGTGTAATACAATAAGGAGATTTTCTGTTCAATTTTGATCGCAATACCCTTTTTCGTGCTGGCACTTTTATAATGCACGTAGCTTAGTTGCGGGTATAAATACGTAGACAGGTTCAGCTGTTTTAGCAACCTATAAGAAACGTCTGATTCTTCATAATAGAGAAACATATTATCATCAAAACCACCAATGTGATTAAATGCGCTGGCTTTGGTAAACATATAAGAACCTTGCACATATTGCACACGGATAGGGGATTCGTAGAATTTTTTTCGGTTGAGATAGATCTTTGGAAATAGTTTTTCTAATAAAGGCCGACGCAGAATCTCTCTTCCTAAAGATGAAAAATGATCTATGGTCACCCTAAAGTTTTTGTCCTGATCTAACATTTGGGGAGATGAAATTCCAATACTTGGATTCGACTCCATAAATTGCATGAGTTCTTTTAAGGTGTTTTTCTCTAAATGTAAAGTGTCATTATTAATGAACGCGTAATATTTACACGGAGCTGCCATTTGCACGCCTAACATATTTCCGCCTCCAAAACCTAGATTTTTTTTACTTCGGAATAACTTTATTCGGTCATTATTTAACTGAAGAATTCCTTCTTTTAACTTCTTGTAATCGTCTGCTTGGGAAGCATTATCAATCACTACCAATTCATAATTAATAGCAGATTCCTCCAAGTCTATAATAGATTGTAAACAGGCTAAGGTATAGCTAGTGGTATTAAAATTGATGATGATGCAACTAACATCTATAGGTTTTAATGTAAGATTGGCTTCCATTTTTCTGAGATCATTTCTAGGGTGTATTTTTCTGCACTTTTTTTAGCTGCGATAGCCATTTCTTCAGAAAACCCTTGATTTACAACTGAAAGAATGGTGCTTTCTAGGTCTCCTTCCTTAAAAAGGTAGCCGGTGTCTTTGCGTATAATTTCTTTAGGGCCAGAGTGATTACTGGCAATTGGAATTACTTTTTGAGCCATAGCCTCAATAAGCACAATCCCAAATAACTCTTCCCATTTAGTTGTTTTTTTTGAATTTAAGAGAAAATATTGATGTGAACTAAAAAGTTGAGCCAATTTCTCTTTGTCCTCTATTTTAGAATGAAAAATAATATTTGGTGATTTTTCTGCGGCTTGTTTGACGCTTTCTTCTAGTTTCCCATCTCCAACAATACCTAGGTGAAGCTCAGGATGTTTAGCAAAAAAAATCAAGATTTCTTCAATTCCTTTCTCTGGCGTTAATCTCCCGACATATAAAAAGGAATTTTCTTTCTTTTCGAGATGATATTCCTTTAAAAAAGCTAGGTGTAAACCATGATTCACAACGCTTATTTTGTCTGAAGCTACATCGTAATTCTCTAAGATGCTGGTTTTGGTTTGTTGGGAAACGGCAAAAATGTGTTTGACTTGATTTTCTAAAAAATCTTGCCAGGTTTTATAAACCTTTTCTTTGTTCGTCTTTTTAGGATGAAAGCTTTTATCCCAGCAGGTCCACGAACTATGATAATAAAGTTGATGCTTTTTTAAGAGTGGTAATAAGCGCCCTAATTTATGATCAAAAGGAGCAATACCTAAAACAATTTTTCTATTTTTGGAAAATAATAATTGAATAAAAAAGCCAATATTTAAGATTTGTTTTTTAAAGAGTTGGGGCTTTACTTTTACAATACTTTTAAATAGTTTACTGACAATAGAAAACTCTCTGTGCTTGAGCTGAATGTTTTCTTGATTAGGTAAGTGCGTTAAGCCCAAGTAATGGCTTTTAGCTCCGTTTTTATGTAAAATGTAAACCACATTAGTGCTCATTGGCGTTGACTATTCTGCAAACTTACTATTTTAAACGATTATGGTTTACGATTGTTTTATTTTTTTTAAGAAGTTGGAGGTATTAAAAAGCCACTTCAGAAAATCTTATCGGGCGATAGGTGAATTGATTAGCGTTAAAATTGATTCAGCATTCCAGAATAAATCTAATCAATATTTCTTTTCTTCTTAAAACAACGTTTATGAAATCTATGTTTTCGTCATCATTGCCCCTATCAGAAGAAAAGGTAAAATCATGTATTCAAAACTTTAAAACTCAAGGAGAACTCTTTGGGGACGGAAAACGAAATGTGATCAAACTATTTAGAATAGAGGATTTTGTACTTAATGTCAAGTCGTTTAAGATTCCTAATCTTATCAACCAGATTGCGTACCGATTCTTTAGAAAAAGCAAAGCACAACGCTCTTTTGAATATGCTCAAAAATTAGAATCATTAGGAATCGGAACCCCTCGTCCCGTAGCTTACTTTGAACATACTACTGCTTTTCTTTTTAAGGAGAGTTTTTACGTAAGTGAACATTTGCAAGCCGATTTGACCTATCGCGAGTTGACGAAAAATTTAGATTACCCAGAACATACCGAAATTCTAAAAGCCTTTACAGAATTTACTTTCAACTTACATGAAAACAATATTGAGTTTCTAGATCATTCCCCTGGGAATACTCTTATTCAGCTGAATAATGGGGATTATCAATTCTTTTTGGTTGATTTAAACCGAATGAATTTTAAAGCTTTGAGCTTAGACGATCGAATTAAGAATTTTGCCCGACTAACCACTAGCGAGAGTATGGTTAGCGTCATGAGCGAAGAATACGCCAAGTTGTACGGTGCTAATTCAGAAGAAATCTTCGAAAAAATGTGGAGTTATACGGAAGCTTTTCAGGAGAAATTCCACCGAAAAAAAAGGCTTAAAAAGAAACTGAAATTTTGGAAAAAGTAAACTTATCTTCGGTTACGTCTTAACAACCACAATTTGGCATAACGCATAAAAACGGTATAACCTTGAATGTAAGAAATGGTGATTCCTACCACGCCGTCTCTAAACCCACCTTGTATAAAATAGTGTTTGGTAAAACTGTATAACGGTTTTAGAATAAAATGAAATGCAGTTAGTTTTCCCGTTTTTTTGTCGTAATCCTTGGCTTGCCACCAAGCATATTTGTTCATCTTTTCTAAGTAAAGATCTAATGAGATGTAAGTATCGTGATAAAATTTGCTTTTTAAGCGGCCCACTTTTCCATTGGGTATAATTTCTTCGTGTACATTTTTATCTTCATACTTGCAAAAATCACGTTTAAATAGACGAATCACTTTATCGTTTTTCCATCCGCTATACTTTACGTGTTCTCCCATAAAGTGATTTTTTCTACCAATCCAATATCCGACTGTATCATCTTTTGGGGGATTGGCCAACACACTTAAAATCTCATGTTTTAAAGGAACGGTAACGCGTTCATCGGCATCTACCAGAATAATCCATTTATGCGCTGCTTGTGGAATGGCCCAGTTTTTTTGAGAAGCAGAATAGCCGTATTCTCTTTGAATCACTCGGGTAGCTAAAGATTTAGCCTTCTCGTAAGTACCATCGGTGCTAAAACTATCTACTACCAAGATTTCATCAGCAAAATTAACAGATGCTATTACCTCTTCAATATTATGAATTTCATTCCCAACAGGGATGATGGCAGTTATTTTTTCTAAATGCGTAGGTTTTGTAAAGTTTGGCGCCTTTCGGTAACTTTTAAGTGTAAAATAATTAAGCCTATTTCTGATTTTTATCTTCCGAATAAAATTCAGCGGCTTTCTCTTTAATCCAGATTTATCCTTATTTAAAAACTCAATTGAGGCATCCATAATACGTTCACTAGATTTTCCGTCATTATAAGGATGCAAATTATCGATAAAGGTTGCGAGCTTTTCCATGATTTTTTTTGGTCGGCTTAAACCATAGCTAATCGCTTCCTCAATTTTTGAGGCTTGGTCCACGTGAATCAAGTAATCGTGTTGAAAGGTATGTTTAAAAGTCACCACTGGCTTTTTTTGAAGCATAAACTCCTGAATCACCGATGTGGTATCAGAAAACAACAAATCTGATTTCTGAATAATAGGCACAAGGTTGGTCGTATTGTAATAATTAAAATACTCGCCGTCTAAAGATTTCCATTTTTCCTTGATGTGTTCTGGCAATTTAGGATGCAGAACCATGGCAAAATCATAACGTCCCGTTGCCGCCAATTCCTGAATCTTCAAAAATACATCTTGGTGATACGCCAAACTAAGTCGCTCTGTAAAAGTAGAGGCAATCATAATTTGTGGGCGTTCTTTATGTTCCACTTCTTCGGTGGTTACAGGAAATAAGCCATCTACTTTGCTCCATCCCGTTTCTTTCACTTCAAAATACTTGTATTTTTTGGCAAGTTGTTTAAAAACTTCAGTGGTGCTGGGACCTTGTGTACAATATAAATCAAAGAAACCCCGAATTCTAAAGTGGGCAAAAGTGTTGTGTTCCGGACGTTTCTGTGAAAAGAAGCCATGAAAAACTTGCACTTTTATTCCGCTAAGAAAATCGGCTACATCATCTGTGGCGGTTAAAACAATATGAGGTTCGTAGGCTACAGCCTCCTCTATGTTAAGTAAATTTGTTCTCCCTGCTTCCTCTATAGCTTTTCGTCCTTCTGGTAAATCACTAAACCAAAACACTTCTTCTCCGCGTTTTAGGATCTCTTTCTCCAAAGGGATACCAATAGGAACGGCATAACTGTATGATATGTAAATTAAAAATTTATACTTCATAGAGACAGGTTTGCAATAAAATCGTGTAGCGGTTGAACAATGTATGAAGGAGTAAATTTAAGATAATATTTGGAAGGCTTCTTTTTTGCGGCTACAAAATCTTCTTCTTGGTACGGGATAAATTCTGAAAGATGTACCGCCTTGTGATTTTTATTTTCTTTTTCCCCAAACCAATTTTGCATCTTTAAACTGGGTGAGAAAATGGTAAATGTAGGAATGTTTAAAGCTTTTGCCATATTAATGGCTCCGCCTTCATTCCCAATCATCGCATCACAATGGGAGGTAATGGCTAAAAATTCCCGTAAGCTCTTTCCAAAAACCGAAAAGAAAATGCGTTTTTGAGTTATAGGCAGACAATGTTCATAAACTTCTCGCGCTTCTTTCTCTTGTTTGGGAATGTAATTAAATAGGAACTGAGCCTCCTTATTTTCTGCTACCAAACTATCTAGCAAGCTTGCCATATAATCTAGAGGATAGGTTTTCGCCTCGCTACTTCCCAAAACGCTCACCATAAATAAGGGTTTTTTAAAGTCGATGTTAGAAGTGGTTACATAGGCTTCCGCGGAAGCGATTTCAGCTTGGGTTAAATAGATTTTAGAGGTTATTTCCTGAAATGGAATCTCCAAAAATTCCAATAATTTCAATCGGTTTTCAATAGCCAGACTACAATCGTGTTCAGGCTTTTTTAGACGCTCTAAAGTCTGCGTGTATAAAAATGCAGTGTGTTTTTTATGATAGGAAATTCTTTTGGGGGCTTTAGAAAAATAGCTCATCAAATTACTGCTAATCTTTCCGTAGACATCGATCACTACATCGTATTTTGCTTTACGGATTTCTTTTAGGAACCTATAAAACTGTAGTTTACTTTGTTCCATTTCCGAAGAAAACAACACCAATTCATCTATAAAAGGATTGTTTTCCACCACCGGAACCGTGTGGCTGTTCACCAAATAATGCAATTCAGCAGAAGGATATTTTTTTTTAATGGCTTCACATAGAATAGAGGACGTAAGTACGTCTCCAATCATTTTCTGCTGAATTACAAGTACTTTCATATTAAACGGCTACATCGTAAGTTCTTAAGGCGTCGTTTAAAGAGGTTTTTTTATTGGTGCTTTCTTTACGTTTTCCAATAATCAAAGCGCAAGGTACATTAAACTCTCCCGCAGGGAATTTTTTGGTATAACTACCAGGAATCACCACAGAACGAGCGGGAACCACTCCTTTCATTTCTTTAGGCTCATCTCCAGTAACATCAATGATTTTTGTAGAAGCCGTTAAGACTACATTGGCTCCTAAAACCGCTTCTTTTTCTACACGAATTCCTTCTACCACAATACATCTTGAGCCTAGAAAAGCATTGTCTTCTATAATTACGGGAGCGGCTTGTAAAGGCTCTAAAACGCCACCAATACCAACGCCACCAGAGATATGTACGTTTTTACCAATTTGCGCACAGCTTCCTACCGTTGCCCAAGTATCTACCATCGTGCCTTCATCTACATAAGCGCCAATATTCACATAACTAGGCATTAAAATCACCCCGCTAGAAATATAAGCTCCGTGTCTCGCCACCGCATTAGGCACCACGCGAATTCCTTTTTCTCTATATCCTGTTTTTAAAGGCATTTTATCGTGGTATTCAAAAATACCGGCCTCTAAGGTTTCCATTTTTTGAATAGGGAAGTACAACACCACCGCTTTTTTTACCCATTCGTTCACTTGCCATCCGTCTGCAGTAGGTTGAGCGCAACGCAATTCTCCCGCATCAATTTTATTAATGACTTCTCTAATGCTTTTTTGTGTCGTTTCTTCTTTTAAAAGGTCTCGGTTTTCCCAAGCTTCCAATATATGTTGTTGTAAGTTTTTCATAGTTTCAAAATTTGGGGCTAAGATAAGGCTTCCATAGAATTATTATAGCAATACTCCTAGAAGTCTTATCTTTGCCGAAAAAATAGTTGATGGCAAGGATTCTAGCATTAGATTTTGGAACAAAGCGTACAGGCATAGCCGTAACCGATGAATTACAGATCATTGCCTCTGGATTAACCACGGTAGCGACCAAAGACTTAATGGCTTTTTTGAAAACCTATTTTGAAAAAGAAAAAGTAGAATTGATGGTGGTGGGCGAGCCTACACAAAAAGATGGATCGGCCTCCCAGAGTGAAGTGTACATTCAGTCTTTTTTGGAAGAGTTTGCGAAGCAATTTCCGCAGATGCCTGTAAAGAGAGAAGATGAGCGCTTTACCTCAAAAATGGCTTTTCAAACCATGATTGACAGCGGACTTAAAAAAAAGCAGCGTAGAAATAAAGCCTTGGTAGATGAAATAAGCGCGACTATCATACTTCAAAATTATCTTTATAATGCTTAGTTTGAAATATGTTATTTCAAATTTATTTTTCATACCAACGCATCGAGTTTGTTTTCCTCAGCCTTACAACCTAATATCTAATATTAGTCGTGTCCGACTAAGATATAAGACCTACCCGTATCGAAACAATACGTTCGGGCGGGCCGCTGCGCTGAAAGAGATAAGACATAAGACTTGATTCTTAATAGCCTGATAATTAGATTGAATTGATTAAGCATTCGTATTAATTTTTAAATTTCAATGCTAAACTTAATAGCAAGCTGTCACTTAATAAAAAACCTCTAAACGCCTTTTATATTTGAATCAACAGAATTCTGTAATGTTTTAATCGGACACTAATGATCTAATATCTAAAACCTAATCTAGGCTTCGATATAATTTTTTTCAAAAATCACTCAGCCACCAAGTAGCATTTTCAAATTAGCACATTATCCGCATCAACCTATAAACAGTTTCCTTTTAATATAAAGTTTCAAATCCTTACCTTTGCAAAAGAATTAAAGAAATACGTAGTATGATTTTACCTATAGTAGCTTACGGGGACCCCGTTTTAAAGAAGAAAGCTAAAGATATACCTGAAGATTATCCCAAATTAAAAGAGCTGATTGAAAATATGTGGGAGACGATGTACGGAGCTTACGGAGTAGGCTTAGCCGCGCCGCAAGTGGGACTTCCTATACGTATGTTTATCATAGATCCTTCTCCTTTTGCGGAAGATGAAGATTTATCTGAAGACAATAAAAAGCAGCTTCAGGGGTTAAAGAAAGTGTTTATGAATCCGCAGATTCTAGAAGAAATAGGGGATGAGTGGGCTTTTAATGAAGGCTGCTTAAGTATTCCTGAAGTGCGGGAAGATGTGTTTAGACAACCTAAGATCACCATTGAATATTACGATGAGAACTTTAAAAAGCACACCGAAGAGTATTCGGGATTAGCGGCAAGAGTGATTCAGCATGAATACGATCACATTGAAGGAATCTTGTTTACAGACAAGCTTTCTACGCTTAAAAAGAGACTGATAAAAGGAAAATTAGAGAATATTTCTAAAGGGAAAATAAGTATAGATTATAGAATGCGTTTCCCTAAAATGAAAAAAGGGCGCTAAAACTTTTGTGATTACCTACAGAGGTTAGATATTTGCCACCCAAAAAATAAATAGAAGAAGATGAGTTTAGATAAAGTATTAGCAATTTCAGGAAAGCCAGGATTATATGAATTGAAAGCACAAACCAGAGGAGGTTTTGTGGCAGAGTCTTTAGCAGACGGTAAAAAATTATCGGTATCTGTAAGACACAATGTGAGTATGTTAAGTGAAATTGCGATTTACACCTATACAGAAGAAGTTCCGTTAAAGGATGTATTTCAAAAAATAGCAGAGAAAGAAGATGGAAAAGAGGCGATTAGCCACAAAGAGTCGAAAGCAAAATTAGAAGAATACTTTAAAGAAATTTTACCAGAATACGATGAAGACCGTGTTTATGTGAGTGATATCAAGAAAGTATTCCAATGGTATAATCTTTTGATAGGAGCAGGAATGAATGATTTCTCTGTTTCAGAAAAAGAGACTAAAGAAGAAGAGGTGAAAGAAGAAGCTTCAGCAAAAGAAGAATAAACTTTTCTTAGATTATACAAAGGAAGCCTTGTTGAGAAACAGGGCTTTTTTTCATGCTATAATTTAGTCGTGTCCGACTAAGATGTAAGACCTGCCCGTCCCAACGTATCATCCGGGCGGGCCCGTCCCAACGGATCATACGGGCAGACGCTATAAGACAATAGGCGTAAGATTTAATCAGACGCTAATGGCTATAATTCACTAAATATAATTGGTCACGGGCATACTTCCGCGAAAGCGTAGTAAATTAAAATAGCAAGTCAAGCAAAATAGAATCATTCCCATCCCGAATGGCACCGATAATTTATTGAAAAATGTCTACATTTAAGGTCTTAAACCCCAACTTATGAATACCAGAGAACAACAATTAAAAGCTCTTGACAGACTGCTTACGATTATGGACGAATTGCGAGAACAATGTCCTTGGGACCGCAAACAAACCTTAGAAAGTCTTCGCCACCTTACCATAGAGGAGACCTATGAGCTGGGGGATGCCATTCTAGACCAAGACTTAGAAGAAGTGAAAAAAGAACTCGGCGACGTATTGTTACATATTGTATTTTATGCAAAAATAGGAAGTGAAAAGAAGGCTTTTGATATTGGAGATGTAGCAAATAGCATCTGTGAGAAACTCATCACTAGGCATCCTCATATTTATGGCGACGTAAAAGTAGCCGATGAAGAGGAAGTAAAACGAAATTGGGAAAAGATAAAACTGAAAGAAGGCAAAAAAAGTGTCTTGGAGGGTGTGCCTCGTTCTCTGCCCGCATTGGTGAAAGCAAGTAGAATTCAAGAGAAAGTTTCTGGCGTTGGTTTTGATTGGGAAGAACCGCAACAGGTTTTTGAAAAGGTGAAGGAAGAGTTGGAGGAGTTACAGCAAGAGGTAAATAGCGAAAATCAAGATCTTATGGAAGCCGAATTTGGGGATGTGTTGTTTTCCATGATTAATTACGCTCGATTCTTAAAGGTTAATCCAGAAAACGCTTTAGAACGGACCAATAAAAAATTTATTAAAAGATTTCAATACCTAGAAAGCAAAGCCAAAGAAAGCGGAAAAGAGCTAAAAGACATGAGTTTAACCGAAATGGATGTCTTTTGGGAAGAAGCTAAAACCTTATAAAATAAAATCATGGAACAAAAAGTAATTCAGAATACAATCAACATCAAAGCTACTCCTTCTCAAATTTGGGACGTGCTAACCTTATCTGAGCATACTCAAAAATATATGTTTGGTTGTAAAGTGGCTTCCACTTGGGAAGAAGGCGCGCTTTTAAAGTGGGAAATGATGCATGAAGGAAAACTGATAACCCCGGTAGAAGGTTTTATTCTTAGCATAGAAAAACCTTGGATGCTCACCTATACCGTGATAGATCCTTATGCAGATTATGAACACACTATCGAAAATCATTTGCATGTCACCTATTACATTCAGGCGATTAATGAGGAAGAATGTGAGTTGCGTATAAGTCAGTATGGATTTGAAACGGTTGCCAACGGAGAACAGCGCTATGAAGAAATCTATAATGACGGTAGAGGTTGGGAATCTATCATTCAACAAATAAAACAAATCGCTGAAGCTTGTTAGCTAAAACTTTTATAAGTATTTTTTCGTAAGTTATAACGAGAATAAAGACTTATAGCTTAACTCATTCGCTTTCTATATAAAACAAGAACTCTATGAAGTATTTTTATTTTTTATTATTATGTCTAATTTCTCAAGTGGGTTTTGCACAGCAATGGAAAGCCGATGATCTTGCCATTTGCAAGGCAGAGCGACTTTCTGCAGAGAAGACGATGCAATTTGTGCCCAATAGCAATACCGGGAATTATGATGTAAATACCCAAAGCTTAGACTTAACTTTAGATCCTTCCGTAGCTTATATTGAAGGCGTGGTAACGACTACTTTTACGGCCACGCAAAATTTAACTTCTATTGTTTTTGATTTGGCTGCTAACATGCAGGTTAATGGAGTGACCAATGATAACAACCAAACCTTAAGCCATACGCATAGCGGAGATGAATTAATTATTAATTTAAACGCTTCGTTAACGCCTGGACAAAGTTTTACGGTTCATGTAGATTATGAAGGAAATCCTATAAGCTCTGGTTTTGGCTCTTTTGAGCAAACCACACATAATGGGCGCGCAATTATTTCGACACTTTCTGAACCTTACGGCGCAAAAGCATGGTGGCCTTGTAAACAAGATTTAAATGATAAAATAGAGGAGCTTGATATTTACTTAAGCGTTCCTGAATACAATAATTTTAATGAAGAAAATATAGCCGTAGCAAACGGACTTCAACTTAGCAGTAACTCTATTGGGAACTCAAAGCGAGTTCATTTTAAACATAATTACCCAATTCCCGCTTACTTAGTGGCCATTGCCGTAACCAATTATGAAGTGATCAACAACAATTATTCGTATAACGGAATGAATTTTCCATTGGTGGATTATATATATCCAGAGGATGTCTCAAGTGTCAGTGGATCTTTACAAGTAACCGCTCCTATTTTAGACTTATATAACGATCTTTTTGGTAATTACCCTTATGAAGATGAAAAGTATGGACATGCCCAATTTACTTGGGGTGGGGGAATGGAACATTCTACCGTTTCTTTTATGGGGAGTTTTAATAGGGGACTTATCGCTCACGAAATGGGACACCAGTGGTTTGGGAATAAAGTAACCTGCGGAAGCTGGAGAGATGTTTGGTTAAACGAAGGTTTTGCCACCTATTTAAGTGGGTTGGTGGTAGAAGACTTTGATGGCGCAACCGATTTTAATTATTGGAAAGAATATAAAGTTGCACAGATTACTTCTGAACCTGATGGTGCTGTATATATGTCTGCGACCGATACCTTAAATATAAATCGTATTTTTAGCAGTCGTTTGAGTTATGGTAAAGGTGCAATGGTGCTTCATATGTTGCGTAAAAAATTGGGAGATACCGATTTCTATCAAGGACTGCAAAATTACCTTGATGATCCCAATTTAACCTATGGCTATGCTTACACCAACGATTTAAAAGATATTTTAGAGCAACAAAGCGGCTTATCGCTCACCGAATTTTTTGAGGATTGGATTTATAATGAAGGTTACCCAAGTTTTACGGCAAATGTAGTTCAGCCTACAGCTAATTCGGTGACGCTTACTTTAAGTCAGACGCAATCGCATCCCTCGGTAGATTTTTTTGAAACCTTATTGCCTGTGCGTTTAACAGGAGCTAATGGAGAAGTTGTAGATACGTCGGTAGAGCATACCAGCAACAATCAACAGTTTACGATCCCGGTGAGTTTTACAGTGGTAGAGGTAGAACTCAACCCAGAGTATGATGTGATTGCCAAAGATAATTTGGCAACTTTATCTGCTTCTAACGCTACTGCGGAATTATTTACGGTATACCCGAATCCTGCAGATCAAAATATATATTTTTCTAAAGTTCAGAAACCCATCCAAAGTATAGTAATTTATGACCTTAACGGAAGAAAAGTTATTACTGAAGAAGGGAATCTTGCGGAAGTGAATGTGAGCAGATTGTCACCAGGCGTGTATGTATTGAAAGTGGACTTTGAAGGAGGAACAAGCCTTACTAAAAAACTGATTAAGGAGTAATAACAATTTTAGGTTCTATTTTAGTGTATTCAGAAGAGTTTTTTAAGATGATGATAAACTCAAATATTGAAAATGATGGTTTGCTTTTCTTCTCTAAAGCAAAGATTGACTTAGCAATAGAACGCCAATACAAATCAATCCTATATAAACATATTTTAAGAAGGTTCCGTCTTTTAATTGATGGTTGAGGTATCTACCAAGAAATATAGCAGGTAGGCTCACGGGAATAGAAATTAAGAAGTAGTAGGTTAAGGTCGAATTCCATAATCCTTGATACCAATAACCAAGCATGCCAATCATACTCGCGGGAAGAAAATAAGCTTGTAGCGTAGCTCTAAAATTCTTTGCCGTCCAATTGCGTAGGTTTCCATAAATCACAAGCGGCGGACCATTTAGACCATAGGCTCCCCCCAATATCCCCGAAAGGAATCCGCAGACAAAAAGCCATGTTTTATGATCGGTTTCTAATGGAAATTTATTTTTTGATAGGAGAGAATAGAGAGAGTATAGAATTATCAAGATTCCCAATATTATTTTAACTGTGTTTTCATTTCCATACACCAGTAGAAATAAACCAATTGGAATTCCTAATACCGCAAAAAGGATAAGCCATTTTGCGCTCTTAAAGTGAATTTGTTTTCGGTCTTGTACGACTACAATCGCAGCAATAAAAATAGATATAAGCACCGAAAGAGGAACGGCAATTTCAATGGGAATTAGGAGAGTAAGTAGGGGAACCGCAATCAAAGATTCTCCAAATCCGAAGGTTGAGCGGACTAAGGTAGCGATGAATACAATGATTAATATATAAAGTGTTATTAAATCCATACTTCTTTAAAAACGCCAGTTTTTTTGTAGAAATCTATTAAAAAAAACGGTTAGTATTTCTAGCGTGAAACTTTTTTTCTAGTTACTTCACTTCAATGAGTCCGTATCCAACTGGTAACTCATTTTGTCTTTTGGTAGGATTTAAGGAATCCAGGCCAACTCTATTCGTCTTGAACAAATTTGTTGCTTCTTCGTCTGAATACTTTTTTAAATGCACGAATTCTTTAAGTAGGTAAGGCATTCCTTCTCCGCCAAAGAAAGCATTACTTTTAGTCTCTACATGAAAATGTAAATGAGGTCCATCAGAATTACCACTATTTCCTAGTAAGCCTATCACTTGTCCTTTCTTTACTTGATCTCCAATTTTTACGTTAAGACTGTTGGGGATTAAATGCGCATATACGGCATATAGATTATTTCCAATATCTATAACCACATAATTTCCACCAATAGTTTCTCGCGTAATCTTCACCGCCATATCTTCAGCAAGAGGTTCATTTTCTATGATTCCATCTTTTGTTCCTACCACGGTTCCATCTGCAACAGAAATGATTTCAATGCCATAGCTATTCCAGTCTTCATTCTGTTTTATATCACTTTCTGTAAAATAACCACGCTTTCCCACGTAGGTCCAATCTATGGCAAATCTCTGCGGGTAATTCGCTTTTCCTTCGGTGAGAAATCTACTGCCTTGGTGACCTTCGGCTGCTTCATAAAGCCATTTCCCTTTTTTGTTGAAGGGCAATTCTAAGCTGATTTTTGTGACTTCAGGAACTTTGAGTACCGCGACTTCAATGGGAAGCACTACGGTCTCTCCTTTTTTATTCTCTGCTTCAAAATAGAGCTTGTGGTAGATTTTTTTCGGAATTGATTGTCCTTGCTGAAAAATAAGCTCCAGGTTTAAAATTCCGAACTGGTTGTTTGCTAACACTTTTACATCATCTGAAGCATCATAACCAGGTCTTTCAAAATGCCGATCAAGATAATCGGAATCGAATGTAGCTATTGGGTTTTCATTCTTCCGTAAATTATAGATCTCTACTTTTTTTAAAGTAAAAGGTACTTTATAGTTATTTAAAATATTCAGCTCATAAATCAATTGAGAGCTATGCTCTGTTTTTATAAGATCGCTTAAAAAAGAAACCTCCGCCTGAACAGGCATTCCAGAATACTTAAGTTGCTTTTGAGTTGGCAGATCGCTTTCGGAGTTTTGTGGTATGGAGCTGGTTTTTGTTTTACAAGCAATAAAAAAGAAAAGAACTACTGTTAAGAGGATGTACTTCATTAGATGCTGAGTTTTTCTTTCTAATTATTGTTGAATATATAACTCATGGCGGTTTATCTAAAAAACTACCATGAGTTATACATTTAATTCCCTCATTGAGGATTTGACTTCTCGAGGTCTGTTAGAAATTTTCATTCATTTTTATTTAACTCATACTTCGCTGACCTGTTCCAAGCTCTCGATTTTTCGATATTTAATACAAGTCTAAATCGGTTAAATTAATGTCTAAAGCTTTTGCAACTCCTTTTCCGTATTCTGGATCTGCTTTATAGCAATTTCCAATATGTCTTTCTTGAATAAATTTTTCCGCAGCACCAACTTGTCGGGCGGTATTATCAAACAAAACTTGTTGCTGCTCTGGAGACATGATTCTAAATAAATTTCCGGGTTGTGTATAGTAATCAGCGTCTTCTCTATGATCGTAATGAAAAGCATCCCCTTCTAAAGCCGAAGCTGGTTCTGCATATTCTTTGCTTTCGGCCCATTGTCCGTAGCTATTAGGCTCGTAGTGAACCGTAGCTCCTTCATTGCCGTCTACGCGCATAGAACCATCACGGTGCGGATTGTGAAACGGACATTTGGGTTTATTCACAGGGATTTGATAATGATTAACGCCTAATCGATAACGCTGGGCATCTCCGTAGGAGAATAAGCGACCTTGTAACATTTTATCTGGTGAAAACCCAATTCCGGGAACCACATTAGCAGGATTGAATGCTGCTTGCTCTACATCGGCAAAGTAGTTTTCTGGATTTCTGTTAAGTTCCATTACGCCTACATCCATCAAAGGATAATCTGAGTGTGGCCATACTTTCGTTAAATCAAACGGATTAAAGCGGTAGTCTTTTGCATCTGCTTCTGGCATAATTTGCACTTTTAAATGCCATTTGGGAAAATCTCCATTTTCAATAGAATCAAACAAATCACGTTGATTACTCTCCCTGTCTTTCGCTACGATGCTTTCTGCTTCCGCATCGGTTAAATTTTCAATGCCTTGAGCTGTTTTAAAATGAAATTTCACCCAACAACGTTCATTTTCTGCATTTAAAAAGCTAAACGTATGACTTCCGTAGCCATTCATATGTCGAAATGATTTCGGAATTCCTCGCTCACTCATCGTAATGGTCACTTGATGTAAAGCTTCTGGTAGCAGCGTCCAAAAGTCCCAATTATTATTGGCACTTCTTAAGTTTGTCTTGGGATCGCGTTTTACAGCTTTATTAAGATCGGGGAATTTATAAGGATCTTTTAAAAAGAAGACAGGCGTATTATTTCCTGCTAAATCCCAATTTCCTTCTTCGGTATAAAACTTCATGGCAAAGCCTCTAATATCCCGTTCGGCATCTGCGGCACCTCTTTCTCCAGCAACGGTTGAAAAACGAACAAACATATCGGTCTTCTTACCAATTTCAGAAAACACTTTGGCTTTGGTGTATTTAGAAATATCGTGTGTAACGGTAAAGGTACCAAAGGCACCAGAACCTTTTGCGTGCATTCTTCTTTCGGGAATCACCTCTCTGTCAAAATGAGCCAGCTTCTCTAGAAACCAAAAATCCTCTAAAAGCATCGGACCTCTTTTTCCTGCAGTTTTTACGTTTTGATTTTCGGCAATCGGTCTGCCTGATATGGAAGTTAGTTTTTTCTTTTCGTCTTTCATAATACTCAACTTTACTATTCTAAATTATATTTTTTATGCCATAAGCCCTACGACGGACTTCCTTCTACCAAAATACAAAATAAAAATGTGTTGTTAGTTTAAAAGTCTAACGAACCTGTAGAAAAGTTTGGGTCTTAACTTACAAATGCTTTTTGTTGTTGAAGATGTAGTCCTTAAGTGGGCATTACTGCAACGTATTTATTTATTGATAAGTTGAGCTGTTGCTTTCCATACCGATTCCTTTCCAAACTCCCCAAAATGACTAATATAGTCTCCATTTTTTGAAATTACTACAAAACTACTACAGGCGTAATGATCTGGGAAAAATAAAGTTTCAACTGCTCCTTCAGGATCTTTGTGCCAAGTTAACACGTCATGGTATATCTCTAAACCATTTTTATCTTTGTAAATATAAATAGGTTGAGTAGGAGCAGTTTGATGGATTCCATCTTCTAGCTGTCCGTACCAACTTTTTCTAGATTGTTTTGTGGCAGAACTACTTGAGTTGCAACGATCCTTACCAGGATAATAAATTATTATGATAGGTTGATTAGCATCTATCTCTTGGTTTGTTTGTTCCTCTAATAAAGATTCTAAAAAAACTCTGTTGGTAATTTTTCCTCGTTTTTCTCTTACCACTAGTTTTCTGTGATGGGAAGAATCGCCGGCAATAGCCAAATATTCACGTTTAGATTGAATTTGATTAAACTTTAACTGACTTATTTCTACATTGTTTTCGTCAAAATATTTAGTTTTATCATTGGCTGTCTTTGTTGAAGAACAAGAGAAAATCAAAATTCCGAAAACTAGAGTTAGTAGGATTTTTTTCATATATTTTATTGGGGATTTGTAGACCTCAGTTGAGGTTATGAGTTACTGAGATATAAAAATTATTGGCATATGGAATGCTTAAATTTATCCGAAGTGCTTGTGTTTTAGGTTTTACTTTTCCATCAACTTGGCATATTCAATTACCTTCTTAATTGTATTATTGTTTTCATTTTTTCGCCAGTTGATGTACAGATCTATTTCTTCTTGAAGTTTTATAAATCTTATACTTGGAGTCTTAGCGAATTTAAAGGAGAGTGGGAGAATAGAAATTCCAATTTCTTTAGAGACAAGGTTTAATATCATTCCGCCAAAATCAGATTCAATGCTTGTTTTTGGTTCAAAACCATAGGTGTTAAATAAATTTCTTAGCAGGGAAGCAAAGAAGGTGGTTTTATGTAATCCCGAAATAATAAATTTCTCGTCCTTTAATCCGTTTAAGTTTTTTAAGGATTCTTCAGTTATCCAATGATTATTGGGAACGACTAAACAAATGGGTTCTGCATACAGCTTGAGCGAATCAATGTTTATATGTTCTATTTTATCTCTACTGAAGGCGATATCTGTTTGATAATCGAGCAATAGCTTTTCGTGGTTCTCATCTGTGGGTTCTGTCAATTCTAATTTTAGATCAGGTAAATTAGAATTTAAAATTTCCAAAAAGTTAGGTAGAAATTTAAATGCAATCGATCCTGGATAGCTTATGGAAACAAAACCGGATGTTCCTTCATTGATTTTTTTTGCCTGCCTATGAATTTGGTCAAGGTCTTTGATCATAATCGACCAATGTTCCTGAAGAAATTTTCCAGTATCGGTAAGCTTTACATTTCTCTTATCTCTTTCAAAAAGTTGTACGCCCATTTCATCTTCTAGAGATTGAATTTGCCTGCTTAGGGAAGATTGGGATATAAATACTTTTTCGGCTGTTTTCCAAAAATGCAGTTCTTTGGCAAGGATGAGAAAATATTTTATTTGTTGAATCGTCATGAGTAATGCGTTTTTTGCATTAGTTGGTCAAACTTATGTATTTTTTTAGAAGTTTCAAAATCATTTCTTTGTGCCAAACTTTTGGTTTAATGCTAAGAATAAGAAAATGATGGGAATAGAAAATTTCATTACTTTTATGGTGACGGCTTTGTTTTTTATAATGACTCCAGGAATGGATACCGTATTTGTACTGAATAAATCGATTGGGCAAGGAAGGAAATCTGGGGTTTATGCCACCCTGGGTGTGAATACCGGAGTTTTAACGCATACTTTTCTTGCAGCTTTGGGATTATCGGTTTTACTGGCAAAATCGGCATTTGCTTTTAGCATGATTAAGTATGCAGGAGCTATTTATTTAATTTATTTGGGCTTCATGAAGCTTAAAAATAAAGAAGATTTTTCAAACCTAAGCTCAGAATCCCCAAAACAACAGAAAACTAAAAGTGATTTTTGGTCGGGGTTTTTAACCAATACCTTAAATCCGAAAGTTGCATTATTCTTTTTGGCTTTCTTTCCACAATTTATTCATCCTGCTCAAATTGAAAATCCTGTTCCCTTTGTTTTGTTAGGTTTTAGCTATGCGATTATTGGTATGGGATGGTTTTTAAGTCTTACCTTATTTGCAAGCGTCTTTTCTACTAAAATCATTAACAACCCAAAAATAGGCTTATGGTTAAATAAAGTAAGTGGTCTTGTCTTTATCGTGATGGGAATTAAAATTGCACTGACTAAAAATTAAATAGAACGTAAATTTTTAAACTAAAAGTGCATTTTTATTCTTTCATGAGTTGCTGTTATTTTAAGTAGGATTTTTGATTTAACCTTGCTTTAATGAGTATTTTTGCTACTTATATCATTTATTAGCAAGCATGCAAAATTCAAAAGCCACCTCAAAGAATACCGATAACTCACAACCAAAAGTCACCATGAAACAGGCTTTTAAGACCATTATTTGGCCTAGGCGAAATTTGGTTTTTATCGGTTTATTGTTAATTGTGCTGAGAAGCTTATCGGGTTTAATTTTACCTTGGCAAAGTAAAGTCCTTCTGGATGATGTGGTGCCCAATAAAGATTACGCACAACTCTACACCTTAATTGCAATCGTAATTGGAGCCATAACCGTACAGGCGATAACCTCATTTTTACTGACTAGAATATTAAGCGTTCAAGCACAATATTTAATTAGTGAATTAAGGTCTCAAGTACAGAAAAAAGTACTTTCCTTACCTATTAGTTTTTTCGATAATACCAAATCTGGAGCCTTGGTTTCAAGAATTATGAGAGATGTAGAAGGCGTTAGAAACCTTATTGGCACCGGTTTAGTGCAATTGGTAGGAGGTTCATTTACAGCTGTTGTTTCCTTAATTATTCTCATCAAACTCAATGCATGGATGACACTTTTTGTATTTGTGCCTTTATCTATATTTGGCTATATCGCCTTAAGAGCGTTTAAATATATTCGTCCTATATTTAGAACGCGTGGTAAAATTAATTCCGAAGTTACGGGAAGGTTAACAGAAACACTTTCTGGAGTTCGTGTGATTAAAGCCTTTAATGCCGAAGAACAAGAAAATGATGTTTTTGAAAAAGGAGTCGATAAACTATATCAAAATGTCAAAAAGAGTTTAACAGCAACCGCATTAATGACCAGCTCTTCAACGTTTTTAATTGGAGTCGCAACCACAGGAATTATGGGAATGGGGGGATACTATATGATGATTGGAGAAATGACCACGGGTGATTTTTTATTCTTCACCTTGGTGCTTGGGTTTATGATTGCGCCCATTGTGCAAATGAGTAATATTGGGAGCCAGTTAACAGAAGCATTAGCAGGTTTAGATCGAACAGAAGAACTGATGAACATGACAGCCGAAGAGGATAATCAAGATAGAACGATTCAACTGAATTCTCTAAAAGGAGATATGGAATTTAAGAACGTTTCATTTTCTTATGAAGAAGGAAAAGAAGTTTTGCATCATATTAATTTTAAAGCACCCGCTGGCTCTGTAACGGCTTTAGTAGGAAGTTCGGGTTCTGGGAAATCGACGATTGCGGGATTATCGGCTAGCTTTTTAACGCCAACATCAGGGAAAGTCACCATTGATGATCAAGATTTATCCCAAATTAAGTTAAGCAGTTATCGTCAATATTTAGGAGTGGTGTTGCAAGATGAATTTTTATTTGAAGGAAGTATTCGTGAAAACATCATGTTCCCAAGGCCAAATGCCACCGAAGCAGAGCTGCAAAATGCTATAAACGCTGCTTATGTAAACGAATTTACCGATAGGTTTGAGGAAGGTTTAGAAACTTTAATAGGAGAAAGAGGGGTGAAGCTTTCTGGCGGACAACAGCAGCGATTAGCGATTGCTCGCGCTATTTTGGCCAACCCTAAAATTATAATTTTAGACGAGGCAACGTCCAGTTTAGATACCGAAAGTGAAGCTTTAATTCAGAAGAGTTTAAACGAGTTAATAAAAGACAGAACCACCATTGTGATTGCGCACCGCTTGAGTACCATTCGCAAAGCAGATCAGATTTTAGTTATTGAAGCTGGCCATATTGTAGAACGCGGCACTCACGACCAATTGATAGCCAACGAAGGCAGGTACTATGAATTATATACTTATCAAGCGAAAATATAATATAAGGGATTAATACACAATATACGTATGAAAGAAATCTGGTATACTTGAAACGGAACTTATATCAATTTGAAGACTGGGCCCAGCAAAACATAAATAATAATAAAGAGGATAATGGTACCAATACAACCGCACCTACCGCCACCTAGTTTTTTTGCTCCCCACCCCGCAAGAAGTGCTCTAAATATTTTTTTCATTTTTTAAAATTTTAGCCTTAAATATAGTATTAAATCGGATTATGTTGGTATGGATTAACAAAAAATCATAGCTATGGAGATTGTATAGGACCAGTAGCGAACAATCCTTCAGGTAATTTTTCGTTAAGTTTAAGCTTTTTTTCTTTCTGATTTTCTTTATAAAACGTCTAAAACAAGCTATTACAATTGTAAAATTAGGATAGATAGGGTGATACTTATGTAAGCTTCCCCAAAATTAGGACAAATAGAAGTTATAATTAATTTTAAATTTGTCAACTATGAAACAAAGTAAATT
>NZ_JAVHUL010000009.1 GCF_031085155.1 Mesonia profundi
ATGAATCTGAGGACATAGAAATCTTTATTTCAAAGTTCCCTAATTTTTAGTTACTCCACAACTTTTTGTGTTGAGCCAAGATTTCTATAGGCAAGATTTCTTTTCAGTTTAATATCGATACTAACTTTACATTACCTAATCACTCCGTTATGGAATAGTTTTCCGAAATTAACCTGTTCAGTTTCTCAATTTCAATTTAGTTTTGAGGCTTCGCTTAATCTAAAAACTAAATTGGAAACAATTGGAAGCATTTCTTTTATTGGCATAGGAATTGTCCTATATACTTTTCGTATGAGTATACGTACCTAAAAGTAAATAAGGATTAAAATTATAAATAGAAGGCTGTCTTTTACTGACAGTTTGACCAAACATAAAACATGGGAAAATCAAATATATTTAGTATGGACAATTTGTCACTGCAAGATATCAATGAAGATGCGGAATTAATTCCGTTAATGACACCAGAAGATGAAGAAGAAATTGATCGCGAGGACTTGCCTCAAGAATTAGCCATACTTCCTTTAAAAAATACGGTTCTTTTTCCGGGAGTAGTGATTCCAATCACTGCGGGAAGAGATAAGTCTATTACTCTAATTAATGATGCCAATAACGGTAACAAAACAATAGGAGTAGTTTCTCAAAAGGATGGCGAAGTAGAGAATCCTGAAGCTAAAGACATTAATAAAGTTGGTGTTGTAGCCAAAATTTTAAGAGTTCTTAAAATGCCCGATGGGAATACTACCGTGATCATTCAAGGGAAAAAGAGATTTCAGATCGAAGAGATTCTTCAGGAGGAGCCTTATTTAAAAGCTAGAATTTCTTCCATTAAAGAAGAGAAACCAGCTAAGGATAATGAAGAGTTTGGTGCGATTGTGGAATCTATTAAAGACTTGTCCCTACAAATTATTAAGGACAGTCCTTCTATTCCTTCAGAAGCATCTTTTGCCATTAAGAATATAGAGAGTCCTTCCTTTTTAATCAATTTTGTTTCCTCTAATATGAGTCTTTCCGTTAAGGAAAAGCAAGAATTATTAGAAATGACCGATTTGAGAAATAGAGCCTTGTCTACCTTAAAATTTATGAATACCGAGTTTCAAAAGCTAGAGCTTAGAAACGATATTCAATCGAAGGTGCAAAGTGATATGAGTCAGCAGCAGCGGGACTATTTTCTTCATCAGCAAATGAAAACTATCCAAGAAGAACTTGGAGGGGTTTCTGCGGAAACGGAAATAGAAGAAATGCGTCAGCTTGCGAAGAAGAAAAAATGGAACACGAAGATTGCGGAACATTTTGATAAGGAACTTAAAAAAATGCAACGCATGAATCCTCAAGTGGCTGAATACTCTATTCAGCGTAATTACTTAGATTTATTTTTAGAATTGCCTTGGGACAAATTCAGTAAGGATAAATTCGATCTAAAAAGGGCTCAGAAGATATTAGATAGAGATCATTATGGGCTGGAGGAAGTAAAGCGTAGAATTATAGAATACCTTGCTGTACTCAAGTTGCGTAATGATATGAAATCGCCTATTCTTTGTTTTTACGGACCTCCAGGAGTAGGGAAAACTTCTTTGGGAAAATCTATTGCGGAAGCTTTAGGAAGAGAGTATGTTCGTATTTCGTTAGGTGGACTTAGAGACGAAGCCGAAATACGAGGTCACCGTAAGACCTATATTGGTGCTATGCCGGGACGAATTATTCAGAGTTTAAAAAAGGCAGGAACAAGTAATCCGGTTTTTGTATTGGATGAAATCGATAAATTAAGCAATAGCCATCAGGGAGATCCCTCTTCGGCGTTGTTAGAAGTATTGGATCCAGAGCAAAACTCTGAGTTTCATGATAATTTCCTAGAAATGGGATTTGATCTTTCTAAAGTAATGTTTGTTGCTACGGCAAATAGCTTGAACACCATTCAACCTGCACTTAGAGATAGAATGGAAATTATTAACATGACGGGTTATACTATTGAAGAAAAAGTAGAAATCGCTAAACGTCATTTATTACCTAAACAAATTACAGAACACGGACTAAAACCTGCTCAAATTAAATTGGGGAAATCTCAACTAACTAAAGTAGTTGAAGGTTATACTAGAGAATCTGGAGTTCGTGGGTTAGAAAAGCAAATTGCAAAAGTGGTGCGTTATGTTGCTAAGAGTATAGCGTTAGAAGAAGAATATAATATAAAAATAAGCAATGAGGATATTGTAGCGATTCTTGGTCCTGCGCGATTAGAAAGAAATAAATACGAAAATAACGAAGTTGCTGGTGTGGTAACGGGTCTTGCTTGGACACGAGTAGGAGGTGATATTTTATTTATTGAATCTATTCTTTCTAAAGGAAAAGGAAATCTTAATGTGACCGGAAATTTAGGGAAGGTGATGAAAGAGTCGGCTACGATAGCAATGGAATACATTAAATCTAATGCGGAAGAGTTTGGAATTGATCCCGATGTTTTTAGTAAGTATAATGTTCATATTCACGTACCAGAAGGAGCTACCCCAAAAGATGGACCTAGTGCTGGTATAACGATGCTGACCTCTTTAGTGTCTTTATTTACGCAACGTAAAGTGAAGAAAAGCTTGGCAATGACGGGTGAAATTACACTCCGTGGGAAGGTATTGCCTGTAGGCGGAATCAAGGAAAAAATACTTGCTGCCAAACGCGCGCATATCAAAGAAATCATTCTTTGTGAAGAGAATAAAAGAGATATTGAAGAAATTAAAGAAGATTACTTGAAAGGTTTGACTTTCCATTATGTTTCAGATATGAAAGATGTGTTGGAAAAAGGACTTACCAAGCAAAAAGTGAGCAACGCTAAAAAACTGTAACCTTCTTCTTTTTAACGCAAAAATAAAACCCCAAGATAATTCTTGGGGTTTTGCTTTTTTTAGTAAAATGGAAGCTTATTTATCTACTTTCATTTTCTCTTTGGTTACTTCTCCGTCTTCCTTCTTTACCTTATACTTTGAGTTTTCGGTCTCAATTTTCTTTTTCTCGATGTTTCCGTCTTCATCTTTTTTGATTTTAACTTCGGTTTCACCGTCTTCAATTTTTATTTTTTCACCATCGTCGCTAACATCTATATCAGCGTCTTTGCTTACTTCCACACCTTCTAAGGTTTTAGTCTCCTTATTCTCATCTCTACAACTTGTAAGAGATACACTTAAGATTGCAGCTACAGCTAGAGTTCTTACTACTTTTTTCATAATATAATAATTTTGGTTTATCCAAAACTACGTGAATAAACTGACTTATAAAAGATTTTAAGTTTTCTATAAGAGTTATTTTAAACTTTTTAGGCTTTGGTTGATGGCTTCAATTTTTGCTTCGGCATCTGCTTGCTTTTGTTTTTCTATAGCCACTACTTTCTCTGGTGCGTTGTCTACAAAGCGTTCATTAGAGAGTTTTTTCGTTACAGATTTTAAGAAACCTTGTTGGTAATTTAATTCCTCGGTGAGTTTCTTAATTTCCTCTTCTACATCAATAGCTCCTATCATAGGAATGAAATACTCATTTGATTTTACACGGTAAGACATACTATTTGCTAGTTGCTCTTCCACGTAAGTGATCTCCTCTATATTTCCTAATTTAGCGATGATGCTATCATAAGAAGTGCTTAGTTTTTCATTATTGATCACACTCATTTGAATGCTATCTTTAAAAGAGATATTTTTTTCTTTTCTGATGGTTCGAACCCCAGAAATGATTTCTTTTACCGTTTCGAAATCTTTAATAAAAGCTTCATCTGCCCAAGTTTGCTTGGGCCATGCTGCAATGATCAAGGCTTCTTCTTTATTCCTCTCGCTTATATTTTGCCAAATCTCTTCAGAAATAAAAGGAACGAAAGGGTGTAAAATCTTTAGGTTATCTTCTAAAAGCGTCACAGCACTTTGGTAGGTAGTAGCATCTATTTTTTCTCCAAAAGGAGGTTTGATCATTTCTAAAAACCAAGAACAAAAATCATCCCACACCAATTTATAGGTGGTCATTAGGGCATCGCTAATTCTATATTTGTTATAATGGTCCTCCAGTTCGGCCAAAGCTTTTTGGAACTTAGCTTGATACCAAGCGGTAGCAGTTTTGCAGTATGCTGGTTGTGGTTTGTCTTGATCTACTTCCCAGTTAAGAATAAGTCGGGAAGCATTAAAGATTTTATTTACAAACCCGCTTCCTTGTTTACATAGATCCTCTTCAAACATCAAATCGTTTCCTGCAGGCGAAGAAAGTAGCATTCCTACTCTTATTCCGTCGGCTCCGTATTTATCAATCAACATTAAAGGATCTGGAGAGTTTCCTAAAGATTTACTCATTTTACGGCGTTGCTTGTCTCTTACAATTCCAGTAAGATAAACGCTGTTAAATGGTTTTTCTCCGCGATATTCGTATCCTGCGATGATCATTCTGGCTACCCAGAAAAATAAAATTTCTGGTGCCGTTACTAAATCATTGGTAGGGTAGTAGTAATTAATTTCCGTATTATCGGGCTCTAAGATCCCGTTAAAAACACTCATAGGCCATAACCAAGAAGAGAACCAAGTATCTAAGGCATCTTCATCCTGAGTTAAATCGGCTAGGCTTAGATTGTCATTATTGGTTTTTGATTTGGCTAGACTTAAAGCTTCTTCTTTGCTTTCAGCCACCACATAATCTTCTTTCCCGTCTCCGTAGTAGTAGGCCGGAATTTGGTGTCCCCACCATAACTGACGAGAAATATTCCAATCCCGAACATTTTCCATCCAATGGCGATAGGTGTTGATAAATTTTTCAGGAACAAGAGCTACCTCTTTATCTAAGACCGCGTCTAAGGCTGGTTGCGCCAATTCTTTCATCTTTAAGAACCATTGATCGCTCAACTTAGGTTCAATAACCGCGCCGGTACGTTCGCTAGTTCCTACTTTATTAATATGGGTTTCGGTTTTGGTTAACACCTGAAGTGTTTCCAATTCCTTTACAATATCTCTACGAGCATCAAACCGATCTTTACCTTCATAATGTAAGCCGTAGCTATTTAGGCTGGCGTCATCATTAAAAATATCAATCACTTCTAATTGATGCTTATCTCCTAAATTCTTATCATTTTCATCGTGTGCCGGAGTTACTTTTAGACAACCGGTACCAAATTCTAGATCTACATACTCGTCTTCTATGATAGGAATCACACGGTTGCAAAGAGGAACAATGGCTTTTTTGCCTTTTAGGTGGGTAAAACGCTCGTCATTTGGATTAATACAAATGGCAGTATCTCCAAAAATGGTTTCGGGTCTGGTGGTAGCAATGCTTAATACGTCATCACTACCTTCAATCGCGTAATTTAAGAAATAGAGTTTTCCTTCTTTTTCTACGTGAATTACTTCCTCATCACTTAGGGTCGTTTTGGCTTTCGGATCCCAGTTCACCATTCTATACCCGCGATATACGTGTCCTTTTTGGTGAAGGTCTACAAAAACTTTAATCACCGATTTAGATAAATCCTCATCCATGGTAAATTTGGTACGTTCCCAGTCACAAGAAGCGCCTAGCTTTTTTAATTGCTCAAGAATAATACCTCCGTGTTTATGAGTCCATTCCCAAGCGTGATCTAAAAACTCTTCTCTGCTGAGATCATTTTTATTAATTCCTTCTTCTTTTAGCTTGTTCACTACTTTAGCTTCGGTAGCAATAGAAGCGTGATCTGTACCCGGTACCCAACATGCATTGTAACCTTTTAGTCTAGCTCTACGAATGAGAACATCTTGTATGGTATTATTAAGCATATGGCCCATATGCAGGACTCCTGTAACGTTAGGAGGAGGAATTACAATGGTATAAGGTTCTTTTTCGTTTACTTCTGAATGGAAATAATCGTTTTCCATCCAGTACGAATACCATTTATCTTCCGTTTCTTTAGCGTTATAGGTAGCAGCAAAAGCCATTTTGGTCTAATTTTTGAATTAAGAATACAAAAGTACTTATATAAACACTATTTTAAAAGATTATAATTTGTTAATATTATTATTTGGTTTAATTGAAAATATCTTTTAATTTGGCCGTAAATTTAAAAATTATGAAAAATCTTATTGTATGTGCAATTGCACTCTTTACTTCCATGGCCGTTAGTGCCCAAGCAGAGATTAAATTTGATCAAGAAACTGTAGATTACGGTACTATTGAATACGGAAGTGATGGCGTTAGATCTTTTACATTTACTAATGTAGGTGATGAGCCTTTAGTTATTAGTGATGTGAAGTCTACGTGTGGCTGTACAGTACCAGAAAAGCCAAAAGATCCTATTGCTCCAGGAAAAACAGGTGTGATTAAAGTAAAATATGACACCAAAAGACCAGGGCCAATTAGAAAGACCATTACCGTTTATGCGAATGTGGAGAGCTCTCAAATTCCTTTAAAGATTAAAGGATATATCAACAAAAAAGATACAAAGAGCGTCTTAGAGAAATAAACGAGACAAAAATTTTGAAAGCCCTTTTTTAAAGGGCTTTTTTTATATCCAATCGTGAAGGAATTTCTTTTATTTTTTGCAAATTTGCGTAAAAATATAATTATGCCTTCAATATCTTCCAAAGGTCTGGCGATGCCAGAATCTCCGATTAGAAAATTAGTTCCTTATGCTGATGAAGCTGCCAAAAAAGGAAAAGAAATATTTTACCTGAATATTGGCCAGCCCGATATTAAAACCCCACAAGTAGCTTTAGATGCCGTTAAGAATAATGATTTAGAAATCGTTTCTTACAGTCACTCTGCAGGTTTCTTAAGCTATCGAGAAAAACTTGCCAAGTATTATCAAAATATAGGATTGCCTATAGAGGTGGAAGATATCATTATCACTACAGGTGGTTCTGAAGCTTTATTATTTGCTATGGGAAGTGTAACCGATCCTGGGGATGAAGTTATTATTCCAGAACCTTTTTATGCTAATTATAACGGATTTGCTACTTCTGCGGGAGTAAAAGTGCTTCCGGTACAAGCAAAATTTGAGGATGGTTTCGCCTTACCTCCAGTATCTGAATTTGAGAAATTAATTACCGATAGAACTAAAGCGATTATTATTTGTAACCCAGGAAATCCTACAGGTTACTTGTATACCAAAGAGGAGATGGATCAGCTTTCTGCTTTAGCGAAAAAGTATGATTTATTTTTAATGGCCGATGAAGTGTATAGAGAATTTGCTTACGAAGGTTTAAAACACCACTCGGTGATGAACCAAGAAGGTTTAGAGGAGAACGCGATTATGATCGATTCTGTTTCTAAACGTTATAGCATGTGTGGCGCTAGAATAGGCTGTATGGTCTCTAAAAACAAGGAGTTGATTGCTACCGCGATGAAATTTGCGCAAGCAAGATTAAGTCCGCCAACCTTTGCTCAAATTGCCAGTGAAGCTGCTTTAGATACGCCGCAATCTTATTTTGATGATGTGATTGAGGAATATGTAGATCGTAGAGATACCTTGATTGAAGGATTAAGAGCTATCGACGGAGTGAAAGTAGCGAAACCAAACGGAGCTTTTTATTGTATCGCAGAATTACCTATTGCTGATGCCGATCATTTTGCAAAATGGTTGTTAGAGAGTTACGATAAAGACGGTAAAACGGTCATGGTAGCTCCGGCTGAAGGTTTTTATTCTACTCCAAAAACGGGAATGAACCAGGTGAGAATCGCTTACGTTTTAGAAAAAGAACACCTTTTGGAAGCCATAGATATATTAAAATCTGCGTTGACAACGTACAATAAGCTTGATGGAGCATCATAAAAATTTTTCTTTAAAAGATTACAATACGTTTGGTATTGATGTTTCTGCCAAGGCATTTGTTTCGGTGAGTAGTGTAGAGGAACTCAAGGAAGTTCTTCAGCAAGTCTATGCTCATGAACTATTTGTTTTGGGTGGAGGAAGCAATATTTTACTTTTAAAAAACATCGATCAAACGATTCTACATATCAACCTAAAGGGGAGAGTCCTAGAGCGGGAAGATGAAAATTATGCCTACGTACGCGCTCAGGCTGGTGAAAACTGGCATGAGTTTGTACGTTGGTGTATTGCTCATAATTTTGGAGGTTTAGAAAACCTATCTTTAATTCCTGGGAATGTAGGGACGAGTCCTATTCAAAATATAGGGGCTTATGGGGTAGAACTCAAAGATTCTTTTGTGAGTTGTGAGGCAATCCATAAGCAAACTTTACAAACCAAAATCTTTACTAAGGAGGAGTGTCATTTTGGGTATCGAAACTCTACTTTCAAGAATGAGAATAAAGATAAGTTTATTATTACGAGTGTCTTATTCCGGTTAACAAAAAAACAGCACCAATTACATACCGGTTATGGTGCTATTTTAGCTGAATTGGAAAAAGAAAACGTTGATAACCCAAGTATTGAAGATGTTTCTGATGCGGTGATTGCTATTCGACAATCCAAACTTCCTAACCCCAAAGAATTAGGGAACAGCGGAAGTTTCTTTAAAAATCCTATTATTCCTAAGCTTGCTTTTGATAAGCTAGTGGAGAAATTTCCGGAGATGCCTTCCTATCCTGTTTCAACAAATGAAATAAAAATTCCTGCGGGTTGGTTAATAGAAAAGACGGGGTTTAAGGGGTGTAGAAGAGAAGATGCTGGTGTACATAAAAATCAAGCTTTAGTACTTGTAAATTATGGTAAAGCAACGGGAGAAGATATTTACAGGCTTGCTCAAGAAATACAAAAGAAGATTTGGGATGTTTTTGATATTCATCTAGAGATGGAAGTTAATGTAATTAAATAAAAAAAAGCAGGTTTTGAATTTTCAAAACCTGCTTTTATCTTTCGTAGCTTACTAATTATTTTCTCATCAATACCGCATCAATAGAATGTACGTACCCATTAGATCCTTTCATATCTGCACCAGTAATGTGTGCTTTGTTTCCTTTGGCATCGGTTAGTACTACTTTTCCATCTTCGATGGTAGCATCTATTTTGCCGTCATTGGCTGTTACCAAAGTATATTTGTTGTTTTCGCTAGATTTGATCAAATCCATCAATTTTGAAGAATCTACAGCACCAGGAATAATATGGTAACTTAATACATCTTCTAATTTTTCCTTATTATCTGGTTTCATTAAACCTTCAACGCTTCCTTTAGGAAGCTTATTAAAAGCATCGTTGGTTGGAGCCAAAACAGTAAAAGGTCCTTCAGACTCTAATTTAGCAACCATTCCGGCCCCTTGTAGAGCAGATACTAGAGTGGTGTGTTTTTCAGAATTCATCGTGACTTGCGATAAATTCATTTCGGTGGTTTCAGTTTCCTTGTCTGCATCTGTAGTTGCATCGTCATTGTTCATGTCGTCTGCATCCATAGTATCATCCATTTCAACTTCATCCATGTCCTTCTTATTCTCCTTTTTCTCGTCTTGACAAGAAGTAAAAGTAAAAATAGACATTAAAGCTAATAGTACTAATTTGTTCAATTTCATAATTATGATTTTTTAGTTGAATATGGAGCTAAGGTATATGTTTAACAAGTATGTATATTTTTTAATCCCCTAAACTTTAGTTAAATAGTGTAAATTTTTTATTAAATAAATGAAGAGCTTTTCTTTGAGCTCGTAATGTTGTATTTTTGTAGTATGAAATTACTTATATTAACAATCGTATTGTTGGCAATCGCCTTCGCGGGAATTGCTATTAAAATTTGGGCAAAAAAAGATGGAGAGTTCGCAGGAACTTGTGCCAGCCAAAGTCCTTTCCTTAATAAAGGAGGAGAGCCTTGTGGTTTTTGTGGTAAAATGCCAGATGAAGCCGAATGTGGTAAAGAAGAAAACTCATAAGTATAAAGATTAATGTTGCAAATTCTATTCATTGCCTTTCTGTGCATTGCAGCGATTAACTTTTTATATTTTTTTTTCTTCGGAATCTTTTTGTTCTCCAAAAAGAAAAAAGTTACTGAGCCAAATCAAAATTGTATCCCCGTTTCTTTGGTTATCTGTGCAAAGAACGAAGCTTCGTCTTTAAGGGAAAATCTACCTTTATTTTTAAACCAATCCTATCCTAATTTTGAGCTTATTTTAGTAAACGATACTTCCTCTGATGAGACTTTAGAAGTGATGGAAGAGTTTCAGAAAAAAGATGCTAGAGTTAAAATTGTTAATGTTCAAAATAATGAACGCTTTTGGGGGAACAAGAAGTATGCACTTACCTTAGGAATAAAAAAAGCTATTCATTCTCATTTAATTTTCACTCAAGTCGATTGTAAGCCAGAAACCAACGAGTGGTTATCACTAATGGCTTCTCAGTTTAGTGTCACCAAAGAATTGGTGTTGGGCTACGGTACTTATGACACCATAAAGAACTCTTTTCTCAATAAAATGATACGCTACGATAGTTTGCTAACAGCTACTCAGTATTTTTCTTATGCCTATTGGGGTTCTGCTTATATGGGCGTAGGGAGAAATTTGGCGTATACCACTTCACTTTTTTATAAGCACAACGGCTTTGTGCCTCATATGGATATTTTATCAGGAGCCGATGATTTATTTGTAAACGCAGCAGCTAACTCAAAAAATGTAGCTTTGGTATTAGAGAAAGAAGGTTTTACGAAGACTGAGCCTACAACGAATTGGAAGGAGTGGTACCTAGAAAAAAGAAGTCAAATTGCTACTGCGAAAAACTATAAATCTAAGGATAGATTTCTTTTAGGTCTTTATTTTACAAGTCAGATTTTATTTTGGTTTCTGGGAGCAGTAATATTAATTGCTGATTTTAGTTTTATATATTGGGTTGCAGCACTTGTTCTTTTTAAAATTATTCTTCAGTATGTAGTGATAGGAAAAGCAACAAAGACTTTAAATGAAAAAGGTCTATTGTGGCTTTTGCCTGTACAAGAAATAGTGTTGCTTGGGACACAATTAAGTGTCTTTGTCCATAATGCCATCTCAAAACCCATACATTGGAAGTAATCATTTGACAGAAATCGAAGAACATATCGCTAAAGCTAAAGTCGGGAATCAAATTTCTTTCCTCTTTTTATTAGACTTTTTTTGGAACGATGTATATAGGTTTCAGCTAAAGAAAACCAATAATGAGTACGAGGCAGAAGAAATTACCATACAAACCTTTAGTCGGGCGTTTGATAAAATTGCCACTTATAATGAAGAGTATAAGTTTAAAACTTGGTTGATCACCATTTCAAAAAACATTCATATCGATTCTAAAAGAGTGAAGTCACTACCTACTATGCGCGTAGACAAGTCACTTGAAAAGAATATCGTAGATGAGACTCCTTCCGTAGAAGATCAATTAATTACCGAGCAAAATTTAATCAGCTTACTGTTTCATATCAAACAACTAAAACCTCATTATCAAGAAGTGATACGCTATCGTTTTTTTGAAGAGATGTCCTACAAAGAAATTGCTGAAGCTCTAGACGAGCCTATTAATAACATCAAAGTGAGGCTTTTGCGCGCTAAAAAATTATTGGCAGAAAGCATTCAAGAACGCGAATAAAGCTTCCCGGTGGTTTAAACCCTTCCAGAGGGTTTTATTGCTCGAGACCGCCTAGAATTTTAAAATATTTTCCTATTCATACCTTGTGAGCCTGTCTAACGACAAAGGCAGACTTGCCGCGAGGTTCTTGATTCTTAAAAAGCAATCAATAAGAAGCGATTTACATTTCTTTTAGATTCAAATTTCTTTATCTTTGTGGTATAAATTTACATCTATGTCTGTTGAAACTCTAGTAAAAGAGAACACAAAACGAACGCCAAAACCTAAATGGTTACGTGTAAAATTGCCTACTGGTAAAAAGTATACCAACCTTAGAAAATTGGTAGATAAGTATGACTTACATACCATTTGTACTTCGGGAAGTTGTCCTAATATGGGCGAATGTTGGAGTGAGGGTACGGCTACCTTTATGATTTTAGGAAATGTGTGTACGCGTAGTTGCGGATTTTGCGGAGTTAAAACCGGTCGTCCAGAAAACGTTGATTGGGATGAGCCCGAAAAAGTGGCGCGCTCCATTAAGTTGATGGAAATTAAACATGCAGTGGTGACCAGTGTAGATCGAGACGATTTAAAAGATATGGGTTCTATCATTTGGCAAGAAACCGTAAAGGCTATTCGAAGAATGAACCCTAATACGACCTTAGAAACTCTTATTCCAGATTTTCAAGGAGTAGAAAAAAATATAGATCGCATTATTGCGGTCAAGCCAGAAGTGGTTTCACATAATATGGAAACGGTAAAACGTCTTACTAGAGAAGTACGTATACAAGCGAAATACGATAGAAGCTTAGCCGTATTAAAGTATTTAAAAGACCAAGGAATAGAAAGAACCAAGTCGGGGATTATGTTGGGTCTTGGGGAGCGAGAAGAGGAAGTAATCCAAACGCTTAAAGATTTGAGAAGTGTAGGTTTAGATATTGTTACCATAGGACAATACCTTCAGCCTAGTAAAAAACATTTACCGGTACAGCAGTTTATCACTCCAGATCAATTTAAAAAATATGAAGAAATTGGTTTAGAGTTAGGCTTTAGACACGTAGAAAGCGGCGCCTTGGTTCGTTCTTCTTATAAAGCTCAAAAGCACTTAACTTAAGCCTAAACTAAAAAATGGCGCATAAAATTAAAATCGGGATTAATGGTTTTGGAAGAATAGGGAGAGGCCTTTTTAGAATTCTATTGAAGCATCCTAACATCGAGGTCGTGGCTATAAATGATTTAGCCGATGCCAAAACTTTGTCGCACTTGCTTAAATACGACAGTATTCACGGAGTTTTACCTGCGGAAGTAAGCCATAAAAGCGATACTATTTTAGTAGATAAGAAAGCTTATAAGCTTCTTAATGCCACAAAGCCTAAAGATATTTCTTGGCCACAAGAGGTAGAGCTCGTAATAGAATCTACCGGTAAGTTTAAAAAACGATCAGAGTTAGAAAGACATCTTAAAAATAATGTAGAACACGTTATTCTTTCGGTGCCACCTATAGACGATGATATAAAAACAATTGTTTTTGGCGTTAATGACCATTTAATTTCGAAAGACGATCGTATAATTTCCAACGCAAGTTGCACCACCAATAATGCAGCTCCCATGCTTAAAGTGGTTCACGATGCTTTTCAAGTTGAGCAAGCGTATATTACAACCGTGCATTCTTATACTTCAGATCAAAGCTTGCATGACCAGCCTCACCGAGACTTACGAAGAGCTCGTGCGGCAGCGCAATCTATTATTCCTACCACCACGGGAGCAGCAAAAGCACTGACAAAAATATTTCCAGATTTAGCCTCGGTAATTGGAGGATGCGGAATTCGAGTTCCTGTGCCTAATGGTTCCTTAACGGACATGACTTTAAATGTAAAGCATAAAACTTCTATAGAAGAGATTAACCAGCTTTTTAAAATTGCTTCGGAAAGTCATTTTAAAGGGGTGTTAGAATATACAGAAGATCCTATTGTCTCGATAGACATTATAGGAAGTCCTTATTCTTGTACTTTTGACGCTCAAATGACTTCTGTCATCGACGGACATTTGGTGAAGTTAATAGGCTGGTACGATAATGAATATGGGTATAGTCATAGAATTATTGACATGATTTTAGCATTGAGGAGTTAAAATTTAATTTCTGAAATTCTCATTCTTATAAATCACAATTCATTTCACAATAAGTAAGCTGTGATTTGATAGTTTAAACTTTCCCAGCAAAACGTATAATTTCCTGATCAAACTCTTCTTTAGCATCTAAAAACACTGTTTTAATAGGAAGATAAAACAGTTTCTCTGGCGGGAAATAATCTTTTAGTCGCATAAAATCTTTTTCGGTAGTGACCAAAAGCGATTCTTTTCTTAAGGTTTCTAATTCCTTTTCGGTAAATAAATGATGATCTGGATAGGAGAAATGCTTCGCGTCCAATCCGTTTTCTTTTAAATGATTTACGAGCGGTTTTGGTTTGGCAATTCCGGTAACGAGATTAAACTCTTTCATCAACTGAATAGGGATTTGCTGCACGCCATTGGTAAAATAATCCTCGTAATAAATGCCAGTAAAAAATAGCTTTTGATGTGCTTTAATGGCCAGAGATTTGCTGATTTTGTTCTTTTCTTCTTCAGAAATAGTTAGAGGACATTTGGTTACAATAACCACATCGGCGCGATTGGCACCAAAAGCAGGCTCTCTTAAATTTCCTGCGGGTAAAATCATGTCTTTGGGGTACAGCTCATGGTAAGCGGTAAGCAAGATAGAAAACCCCGCTTTTACCTTTCTATGTTGGTAAGCATCGTCTAAAAGAATCACTTCAGGAGGGGTTTCTAAGCTTCTTAATGCTTTAATTCCGTTTTGTCTGTCTTCATCTACCGCGACCAAGACTTCGGGGAATTTACGCTTAAATTGAAGAGGTTCATCTCCCACCTCCTTAGCTTCATTCTTAACGTCTAACAGTAAAAAACCTTTTGTTTTTCTTTTGTAGCCTCGGCTTAAAGTACCCACTTGGTAGTTAGGTTTCAGCAAATCTATGAGGTATTCAATCATAGGAGATTTTCCCGTACCTCCCATACTTAAATTCCCTACCGTAATGACTGGGAAATCGTAAGAAGCCGATGCTAAAATTCCCCAATCAAAAAACTTGTTGCGTAAGCCTACAATAATTCCGTAAAGAATAGAAAAAGGAAAGAGTAATTTTCTTAGTATTTGCATAAGACGAAGGTATAATTTTTATATTTACCTTCTAAAGAAATTTTTATGAACGTAAAAGAGATTACTCAAAGTCTGGAGCAATTAGCGCCGCTCGCTTATGCGGAAGATTTTGATAACGTAGGCCTTTTAGTAGGAGATGATCAGCAAGAAGTAAGCGGAGTTCTGGTAAGTCTGGATTGTCTAGAAGTTACGGTAGCCGAAGCCATAGAGAAGAACTGCAACCTGATTGTTGCTTTTCATCCCATTATCTTTGGAGGTTTAAAATCTCTCACGGGGAAATCTTACGTAGAACGGGTGGTGATTAAAGCCATACAAAACGATATTGCCATTTATGCCATTCATACCGCTTTAGACAATTGCTTTAAAGGCGTTAATGATATGATTTGCGAGCAACTCAACTTAACGAATCGGCAGGTTTTAATTCCGCAAATCAACACGATTAAAAAGCTGACTACCTATGTACCTAGAAAAGATGCAGACAAAGTATTAGAGGCCTTATTTAAAGCAGGAGCAGGCAATATTGGTAACTATGAACATTGCAGCTTTGCTTTGGAAGGAAAAGGCAGCTTTTTGCCTAATGAAGAAGCCAATCCTGTAGTAGGTAAAAAAGGAGAATTGCAAATAGAAGAAGAAAAGCAATTGCATGTTACTTTTGGGAAGCACGTACAGCATCAGGTTTTAGCTGCTTTAAAAGCGAGTCACCCTTATGAAGAAGTAGCCTATGAACTTACCAGTTTAGAGAATACAAATCAGCATATAGGCATAGGAATGATAGGAGAATTGGAAAGTGGAATGGAAGAAAAAACCTTTTTAAAACACATCAAGGAAGTTTTTAAAACGGGAGCTGTGAGGCATTCTCATGTACTAGGAAAAGAAATTAAGAAAGTTGCGGTGTTAGGAGGAAGTGGAGCCTTTGCAATTTCGGCTGCCAAAGCGGCGGGAGCAGACGTTTTTATCACTGCCGACTTAAAATACCATGATTTTTTTAAGGCTGAAAATAAAATTCTTTTAGCCGATATAGGACATTATGAAAGTGAACAGTACACAAAAAACTTATTACATTCTTATCTTACGAAAAAATTCCCTAATTTTGCAATCGTTTTATCACAAAAAAATACCAACCCAATTCAATATAGTTGATTATGGCAAAGAAAAAAGAGGTTACCGTAGAGGAAAAGCTTAGAGCATTATACGATTTGCAATTAATAGATGCTCGTATTGATGAAATTAGAAATGTACGAGGCGAGTTACCTCTAGAAGTGGAAGATTTAGAAGATGAAGTAGCTGGACTCAATAAAAGACTAGAGAAACTAAGTGCAGATCTAGAAAAAGTAGATGTAGATATTAAGGGAAAGAAAATCTTAATTGAAGAGTCTAACGGCTTAATTAAAAAATATACGGAGCAGCAAAAGAACGTTCGTAACAACCGTGAGTTTAATGCGATCTCTAAAGAAATTGAATTTCAAGAACTAGAAATTGAGTTGGCAGAAAAGCACATCAAAGAATTCTATGCTCAAATTGAACAAAAGAAGGAAGTGATTGAAACGACCAAAGAGAAGATGGAACAAAGACAGTCTCACTTAGGTCATAAGCAAAGTGAACTGAACGAGATTTTAGAAGAAACAGAAAAAGAAGAAAAAGCGCTAATCAAAAAATCTGATGAATTCAAAAAAGACATCGAAGAGCGTTTGGTAAAAGCGTATACTAGAATTAGAGATAATGTGAAGAATGGATTAGCGGTAGTGCCGATTGAAAGAGGTGCTTCTGGAGGGTCTTTCTTTACTATTCCACCACAAATACAAATGGAAATTGCTGGACGTAAAAAAGTAATTACCGATGAGCACAGTGGAAGAATCTTGGTAGATCAAGAATTAGCGGAAGAAGAAAAATTAAAAATGCAAGCTTTATTTTCTAAGATGTAAGTTGTAGATACTTTATATCAAAGCCTCTCTGTTTTCAGAGAGGCTTTTTTTATTAACATAATATTGAGAACTCTTTTTTCTTCTTTCTCGTAAATTTATAGCAACAAAACCTTAAGGCTATGAGAAAATTAATGTTCATATGTTTACTCGCGATGAGTGTATTCGCTTGTCAAAACGATAAAAAATCCTCTTCAGAAGAGTTTGAAAGGGTGGAAGCTGCAAAAGAAGGAGTAAATGTTAGTATACAAGATCAGGACCTTGAGAGAGAGGAGGTAGTGAAGGGAGAAGACGTTTCTTCTCAATTAGAGAATGATCGCCCTGGGCCTTCTGCCCGATGGAGCGGAGAATTTATTAAAACCAACGCACTTAACACCGATGGAGCTTGCAGCTGTAATTGTTTAAGTATCGACTTTAATGCTACCAGAACGCTTTGTTTAGATGAAAAATCTGGGATAGATATTCAAGTCAATTATGTACTTAAAGAAAACCTCGTTCAAGTAATTTACCTTAACGGAAAAGGAAATATAGACGATAAAAATCCAATTCCTTGGTCAGACTTTGACAAAAATAGCGTTGTAGCAGAGATTTCTACGGCCAACAATCAAATGCAACTAGACTGGAAAGGTTTTACCATAGATAACAAATTAGCAACTGATTATGCCATTTTAGGAAAGAAAACCCTAGAAGGAAATTATAAAAGAAAATAAGTTATGAAGTTATTTATAGTGGCTTTTGCAAGTGTATTCTTGATGAATTGCCAAAATCACAATGCCCAAGAAAAAAAGAATGAACAACTCACTACTGCGACTCCGGTGGAGGTCAACACAACCGAGCAAGGCTATGAAAAAGCTTATTTTGCAAGTGGATGTTTTTGGTGCGTAGAAGCAGTTTATGAAAGTGTTGAAGGAGTAAAAGAATCGGTTTCTGGCTATGCTGGCGGACATACTAAAAACCCAACTTACGAAGATAGCAATACGGGTAGAACAGGACATGCAGAAGCGGTAGAGATTATTTACAATCCTAAGCAAGTAAGTTTTTCGACCTTGGTAGATGTGTATTTTGGATCTCAAAATGTAACGCAGCAAAACGGACAAGGCCCTGATAGAGGTTCACAATACCGTTCTATTATCTTTTATCAAAATGCGAAGCAAAAAGAAGTGATAGAGACTAAAATAGGAGCCTTACAAAAAGAGTATAAAGATCCCATTGCCGCGGAAGTGATGCCATTTCAAAAATTTTGGGAAGCCGAAGACTATCATCAAGACTATAAGAAAAATAATCCTAATAATTCTTACATTAGAAATGTATCCAATCCAAGATTTGAGCGATTTAAAGCTAAATTTCCTGAGCTTTTAAAATAAAATTTAAAAGAATTTAATGCTTAATGGGTAGGATGTCGATTCCCCATTATTGGCTTTGATTGCATTGATAATTGGAAATACAAAAGCGACAATCCCTACAACTGCCAGGACTAAAAAGCCTAACCCAAATAAGAAAATTAAAGGAACGCTAAGAATAGCGTATATGAATATACTAATTCTAAAATTGATAATTTGTTTTCCTTGTTCATCCATTTCAAGAACATTCTCTTTTTGGGTAGCCCAAATAATTAGTGGAACAATCAGACCTCCAATCCCGGTTATGTAATCTAATAATTGACTTAGGTGAGTCAGCATTAAAAGCTGACGGTCTTCTCGTTTTTCAGTTATAATTTCCATAATAGATGATTTTAGTGGTCTATATGTAAGACGATTAAAAGCATCTATTGTTACACTAATTTTTCTTGATTTCACTTTAGTTTTCAAGTTTTTTTTTGCTAACTGCTAATTGCGAAGCGGCCAGCCCGAACGTGCCTTTTCGGCACGGGTGGGTCTTTAGTCTTAATAGGTCCCGAGTATTTTTTTATTTAAACTGCTTCAGGTTTATTATCTTTGCCGCATGATTTTAGAAGACACTATTGTAGCCTTAGCGAGTGCCCCAGGAAGTGGAGCCATTGCACTCATCCGCGTTTCTGGTCCAGATGCCATTCATTTTACAGCACCTGTTTTTGAAGCTAGAAATAAAGTGAGTTTAAATGATCAAGCTTCACATACTTTGCAGTTAGGATTCATTAAAAAAGACCAGCGCATTATAGATGAAAGCTTGGTTTCTGTTTTTAGAGGAACCCGTTCTTACACGGGAGAACCTACCGTAGAAATCTCTTGCCATGGGAGTCCGTTTATTCAACAAGAAATCATCAACCTTTTACTTCAGCAAGGCTGTAGAGCTGCGCAAGCAGGAGAATTTACGCTGCGTGCTTTCCTTAACGGAAAAATGGAACTGAGTCAGGCGGAAGCGGTAGCCGATTTAATTGCGAGTGATAATGCTGCCAGCCATCAATTGGCGATGCAACAAATGCGTGGAGGCTTTGCGACCGAAATTAAAAATTTACGCCAAGAGCTGCTTAATTTTGCTTCTTTAATTGAATTGGAGCTCGATTTCTCTGAAGAAGACGTTGAGTTTGCCAATCGGGATCAATTTCAAGCCCTTATTTTAAAAATCCAAAAAACACTTTCTCGGCTTATCGATTCTTTCGCCGTAGGAAACGTGCTTAAAAACGGAATCCCGGTTGCTATTGTAGGAGAGCCCAATGTAGGAAAATCTACGCTTTTAAACTCTCTACTCAATGAAGACCGCGCGATTGTAAGTGCGATTGCAGGAACGACGAGAGATACCATTGAAGATGAGATTTCTATAGGAGGAATAGGTTTCCGGTTTATAGATACGGCCGGAATCAGGGAAACCAACGATGAAATTGAAGGTCTGGGAATAAAAAAAACCTTCCAGAAAATGGAACAAGCACAAATTGTGGTGTATTTATTTGATGCACAAAAAGTAAAGAATGAAAATTTGAGCTTGCAACAGATTAGAACTGAAGTTGAAAAAATTAAGAATCAATTTCCGGGGAAACCGCTATTGATCATCGCCAATAAAACCGATGTCTTAGATGAGAGTTTAAAAGTAGAATTCTCTCAAGCATTACCCGAAGTATTATTGCTTTCTGCCAAAGAAAAAGAAGGTGTAGAGTTGCTGGAAGAAAAGCTATTGCAATTTGTAAATACAGGAGCTTTAAAAAGCAATGATGCCATCGTCACCAACTCTAGGCATTATGACGCCTTGCTCAAAGCACAACAGGAGATCAACAACGTACAAGAAGGCTTAAATATGGGCTTAACAGGCGATTTGCTAGCCATAGACATTAGAGAGGCTCTGTATCACTTTGGTAGCATCTCTGGCGAGGTAAGTCCAGATGATTTGTTGGGGAATATATTTGCTAATTTCTGCATTGGAAAGTAAATAAGATAGGCTTTTTGAAAAAAACCTATCTTATTTATGCTTAGCGCAGTCGAAGTATCTCAAGGTAGGGTTTTAGCTCCAATAATCTACCCGCTTTCATTTATAGCATTTTAAGTGGATAGTCTTGGGGAGGTAAATAAGGACTAATTTCTTTTAAGCATGAGGGGGCCTAAGAATGTTTTGTAAAAAATGAATCAAAGAAAAAGCGATAGCCTAACTCTCCATTTTTTACCGAATCAAGAGAGTATTCTAAAGGCTTTTTCAATTTTAGCAGGATGTAAATCCTTATGGTTTGTGGCTATAGCTCCTATTAAAGCATCTTCTCTAAAGAACCATATACAAGACGAAACCAGGACCAAGCAATTAGAAGCTAGGGAAGGGGTAATAAAGCTTTGCGCTGCTAGTGGCGAAGAAAAGGGAGTGACATTTATTTTAAAGACCTCTTCTATAAGAGGGGTATACGTATCTTTTGCGTAGGTAGATATCAGGTAACATACTTCAGCACGGTGTGTTTTTTCGGGCCATTTCAATTGTGTTTTAGGGTTAAATACCTCGGTTTCAAGTTTTATTTCTTGCGTAGGTGTAAGCGAACAATGTATACCTAAGCTACAATAATCGGTATATAGACTAGAAAGGTTAAACTCAAATCCATCCAACAAAGAGATTTCACCCTGCCACAAATCTTTTTTTCCTTTCGGAATTTCGGTATTACTCAGCATAGCTTGGTAAACCGTTTTTCGAAACCGATTAAACATTTGATGATCGTAATAAGTGAGAAATAACCGTCGTAAAGTCATAGAAAGACATTTGGTAGTACTAGAAGCGGTTCCAAAATCAGAGGATGATAGTTTGGTTTGCTTGGTTTGTTTTACTCCGTTTTTCCCAGGCTTCATTTGTACAATGGTTTTCCCATTTACTTGTCTAAAGACTAAATCTCCCAATCCGCCAATGAATCGATTATGCTTATCTAATTGCGCCATAGTATCTATAGGTATTTTAGTAATGAAACTCCTAGTTAATTCTAAATAAAACAACAGTCAAGTCATAACTAATACAAATAATATCCACGATTTAAGTGGAAAATGTGGTTCCACTGTGGTTAGAGTGTGGACTCAGTATGGTTTAGGTACGACGTGTCTATGAGAGAGCTATTATTTAACTCGGCCTTAACCTCAAATGTAGGTGGAATATACACTAATTATTCTAAAGCTGCAATAAATAATGGTCTAACTGTCTTAATCACTGCTGTTTATGAGGTAGGTCATACTGCCTAAATAAACAAAGCTTTAGGAGATGAAGTGCAAGCGTTATTAGTCAAAAGAAGTCGGGGGAGGGGTATACCAACAGATGAAGAATATTAAGAAATTTAAAAGAATACTCTTGTTTTTTTATAGAGGTTGATACACAATACTTACGAGATGATTTTTAGTATTGGTTTTAACTTGGGTAGGCTTACAAGCATATTTCCAATGTTTTTGAAGAAGATGAACTGAAGCGAGAAGCAAGTGTTCGGAAATTCCGAACAGTTTAATTCGAAGGTGCTTGAAACCTTGAGTGTAATATCTACTTCTTTAACCTTGGTGCAATCACTTCAGTAGGTTACAGCGTAAAGTCTCCATAAGTATCCAGTTCCGTATTTGAGCTACCAAAACTTTAAAAGAATACCTAACTTGTTCGAGTATCAAGCTTTCGTGCCCACAGCAAAAGTTGTAAGCTTCACGAGTGGCAAGATGTTCGACAATAAGAGGTTACAGGCTTGCGGAAATCATGAAGCATTAGTCTTTCTTTATTTGTTTCGGTTGTTTTTAATCCCGTTTTATTATTCGAATAATCATCATGATGATTTGGGTAAACCATTGAAAATTCAGGTTTTATCAGGTTTATTCATTACTTTTAGAAGTAGACTAACCTTTAAAACTTATTATCATGAAAAAAATTACTTTACTATTTCTAGTATTTTTAATTAGTTCTTTGGGGTATTCCCAAGGAATTACTTATAAAAAGGGAGTCGTTTTAAGAACAAATAACGAACAGAGTAAGAGCCTCTTACAAACTTCCAGATCGATGACTACTGTTGATTGTGGCCAAGAAACCTTAAGTAATGATTTTGAAACCAGTTTGGGGTCGTTGAAAAATTATATTATTGCAAATGACTTTGTTGTAGAGGAAGAAATGGGCGTTTTTTCTTTAGAATCAATCACTTTTCACGCCTTTGTAGAGCCTGGAGGGACTATTACAGATGTGGATTTTATTTTTTATGAAGATTCAGGGAATGGTCCCGACAATTTAATAACAAGTCTAATAGATATGGAAGCTACTTCAGTAGAAGTGGTGGGAGAATATGAGGATGAAGATGGAATAAATGACGTAGTTGAGGTTTATGTTGAATTAGATGAACCGCTTACTTTTGAATCTGAAGAAGACGGAGCCGTTTATTGGCTGGGCGTGCAAATCCCTAATTACGGAGGAAGTAGTATTGGCTTTGAGTTGATATCAGAACTTGAAACCCCCACTGGAACCTTTGTTTTTTTAGCTGGAGGCTGGCATGGAGTTGAAGATTTATTTGGAGTTATTCGCGATGGTGTGATGACGCTCTCCGGAACTTGCTCTGCTTCAGATGAATGTTCAGAAGTTAGTGCAGGTATTTTGGAAGGTCCTGAAAGTGTCTGTGCGCTTGCTGAGTTTATGATTTCTCCCTTAAATGCTACTACTGGAGTTTCTGGAGTGGAGTATACTTGGGAACAATCGCCAATTGACGAAGAGAATTGGACGGTGATTGAAGATGCAACATCTTTAAACTTGACCATGGAACAAGGAATCGATGCACCCACTCAGTTTCGTTTTATCATTGCATGTGAATTTGGAAATACGGATACTAGCGAAGCTATTGTTGTAAACTTAAATTCAGCTGAAGAATGTTATTGCGCACCCGAATATACGCTGGGGTGTGATGATGGTGATGCGATAAATCAAGTAATGATAGAAGATGAAATGGGTGAAGTTATTTTTCAAAATGACTCAAACTGCAGCGAAACAGGTTATACGGATTATACTCAAGACCTAAAAGCACCTGTATTAGAGCAAGGAGATACCTATAGCATGAAGCTTACTTCTGAATCAGAAGTTGCAGAAGAAGATGATATTAGAATATGGTTGGACTTTAATCAAGATGGTGTTTTTGCAGAAGAGGAAGAAATAGGAAACACCGCTGGGGGAGGCTTAGATACAGAAGGAGAATTTAACTTTCAATTTACCATCCCAGAAGATCTAGATCTCGGTATATATCGAATTCGAGCTCGTATGGCATGGCTTGGGGGAGATGATATTGAACCTTGTATTAATAAATCTTATGGAGAAGCCGAAGATTATGCGGTCGAAATTATTGAAAATTTAACTGTTGAAAGTTCTGTATTCAACCAGCTTAACTTTTATCCGAATCCCGTTGAAAATCAATTGAACCTAAGAGCGGAAACCCCAATAGAAAATCTAAAAGTTTACACTATTCTAGGTCAGGAAGTTTTACAGAAATCTCCAAATACTTTGGAAGCCCAACTGCAAACGCAAAACTTATCCACAGGTATATACTTGATTAATGTAACCTTACAAGGAATTGAAAAATCCTATAAAATAATTAAAAAGTAAATTTTTGAATGAAAGAAGTTACTTTTTAGGCAGATTAAAATTAAGAAAAGCCGTTCGAGAGAATGGCTTTTCTTGTATATGAATAGTAACCAATCGCTTTTTCTTTCCTTTGATAAAAAAGCAGGTAGGAAATAAAACTAAAGAAATAGTAGAATCGTTTCTGATGATATCATTTTTACACAACCACTTCCCAATAGCTTTCCGCAAGTAATTGGACAGCGGCCTCCATCTCTTGTGGATTAAGATGTGCAAAACCCAGTCTTAACGAAGTCATTTTTCGGTTTTGGTAAAGGCAGATACTCGGAATTAGAAGTCCTTTTTCTTTTGCTTTCTCCTGTAAATGCGTCAATGAAAAGAAATTGGTAAATTGAATCCAAAATGCCAAGCCTGAAGACGGAATCGTAACTGTGATTTGGTCTTTGAAGTGGTGGTGAAGCAAATGTGAAAAACCTTCTTTGCGTTCGGCAACTACTTTTTTAGACTTTCTTTGGTACCGATGAATGTCTCCTTGGTGGATGAGTTCTCCCAGTGCTTTTTCCATCATGACATCGGGTTTGCCTAAAATATTCAGGTATTTAGTGGCTTCTTGCAGCAGGTCTTTTGGAGCAATCAAAAAATTCATTTGAAAACCGGGATTCAAAAACCTTCCGAAACTCCCCACATAGAGAACGCGTTTCCCGTTGTTTTTGCTAAACAGGGAGTCTTTTTTGTTTTTGACCGATGAAAATTCAACATCGGTATTATCTTCTATGATAATGAAGTCGTAGGCTTCAGCTAAAGCTATTAATTGCGTTTTACGTTTTTCAGAAAGAGCGACTGTTGTGGGATATTGACAGTTGGTATTGATATAAACCAATCGTATTTCCCCAGGTTTAAAATGGGTTTCAATATAATCGATGTCCATTCCGTTCGCATCTACCGGAATCGTTTTCATTTGGGCTCCCGCTTGATTAAAAATCATATTGGGTAGAAAGTAGCTTAATTCTTCTACCAAAACCAGATCCCCTGTATGGATGAGTAAGCGGGATAAGATAGAAAGTACCTGCTCAAAGCCCGCCACAGGCAATAAAAAGTTTTTAGAAAGATGAAAACCTCTAGTTAGATTGAGGTAATAGCTCAATTGATCCCTAAAAAATAGATTCCCGCCAGTGGGATTTGGTAATGTTTCAGCTTGTTTTTTTCTTTTTAAGACGGAGGCGTAAAAACGAACTAACTCTTCTGATTTAATAATCCGATCATCTGGAGTTCCATCTGTAAAGTAAAGTTTCTCTGGGCGCTCTTCTATAGGTGTATCCAAAATGAATTCTTTTCTAAACTGAAAAGGAGCCTTTTCTGGCGGTTGTTGGAAAGCTTTGGTTTTTTCGACTTCCCCCGGAGAAAGCTCGGGGTTTTTTACAAAAGTCCCTCTGTTAGGGAGCGTTTTTACCCAGCCTTGTTCTTGTAATTCTGCCAAAGCAGCAACAATGGTTTTCCGGTGAACCTGTAGCTCTTCAGCAATTTTTCTACTGCCTGGTAATCGGTCATCATTCTCTAAAATACTGTGTTTGACTGCATTAATAAACTGATAGACGATTTGCATATAAATCGCCTCTTTTTTTCGACGATCTATTTTTATGAAGGATTGAAAATGAATTTTAACTGGACTACTCATTATTTACATTTCGGACTACCAAAGCTACTATTTTTATCTAAATATTTGCATCGCATTATTCAATAGTATCGTTTAAGAAAAATATATATGAAAAAAGTATTAGCTATTTTAGGACTCATAGCTGCCATCCCTAGCTTCGCACAGCAACAGGATAGCCTTCCCAATCTAAAGATGGAGAACAATCAGTTGGAGGAAGTTATTATTCAGGGAAACCGATTGCAAACCCCTTTTAATCAAGTGAACCGAGATATACAGGTGATAACACAAAAGCAAATTGAGGCGCTTCCTGCAAAATCCCTCAACGAGGTCTTGTCTTTTGTTGGGGGTGTAGATATTCGACAGCGTGGACCGTTTGGAACACAGACTGATATTTCTATTGATGGCGGAACTTCTGAGCAAACTTTAGTATTGCTCAATGGCGTTAAGATGATTGATGCGCAAACTGCCCACAATATGATGAATATTCCTGTGCCTTTAAGTGCCATCGATCATATTGAAGTGCTTAGAGGTGCCGCAGCCCGAGTTTATGGCATCAATGCCCTTACCGGGGCGATTAATATTGTGACCAAAAAAGAAAAAAAATCTTCCGTAACGGCAACTATTCAGGGGGGAAGTTCCTTTAAAAATAAGGACGAAGGTGACGGCTCAGGAATTTATGGGGGAGGATCAGCCGAGGTTACGGGAATTTTCGGATCGGAAAAGCAAAGTCAGCTTTTCTCCGTTTCTCAAAGCAATTCCAACGGCCAACGTTACAATTCGGCTTCAAAAAGTACGCGTCTTTTTTATAACGGAAATTATGATTTCAATAGCAATCACAGTATTCAGGCTATGGCGGGTTATGCCCGAAGCCGTTTTGGCGCCAATGGCTTTTACGCTGCTCCAGGAGATATAAATTCCGAAGAAATTGTTGAGTCTTCCGTTTTCAGTATTTCTTCAATACATGAGTTTGGAAACTTTACAATTTCTCCTAGAATCAGTGATCGCTATGGGGAAGACGACTACCGTTATTTTAAGGATGATTTAAGCAAAGGACGATCGTTGCACTATACCAATGCGTTAATGCTAGAATTGAATACGAGTCTTAAAACAGGAATAGGAACTTTTGGTTTTGGCTGGGAATCGCGGTTAGAAAAAATTAATAGCTCCAATATAGGTAAACATGATCGCGATAATCATGGCGCTTATGCGGAATTAAAAAGTAGCTTGGGAGAGAAAATAAGAGGAACGCTAGGTGTTTATGCCAACTACAATACTGATTTTGGTTGGCAGGCATATCCTGGACTTGATTTGGCTTATCTTCTTAATGTGCATTGGAAAATTTCTACAAGCATAGGTTCTAGTCAGCGAATCCCTTCTTTTACAGATTTATACCTAGACCAACGTCCGGGGAATATAGGGAATGCCTCCCTTCAACCCGAAAACGCCTGGTCTTACGAAGGGAATATTCAGTATAAAAAAGGAAGCCTACAACTTAAAACAGGATATTTTTATCGTACAATAGCTGACTTTATTGATTGGGTGAGGCCTGATCCTTCAGTACCTTATTCGCCCATTAATTTTGGGAAAAATAACATGCAGGGTGTTTATGGGAGAGTGCAACAAGATTTTGATTTAGGCGAGGAACACACTTTTGGGTATCAAGTGAGTTATAATTATTTAAATCCTACTTTAGAGACTTCAGGAGAAACCCAGTCTAAATATACTTTAGAGTCTTTAAAGCATCAGTTTATTGCGGGAATTCATTACCAAATCAACGATTTTTCTTTTCAGCTGAAAAACAGGTGGTTAAAGCGTGAACTTGCTAGTGCTTATAATCTTACAGATGTTCGTGTTAATTACCAGTGCCAAGATTTCGTTTTATATACAGAAGTCACCAATCTGTTTGATGCTGAATACAAAGAAGCAGGTGCCGTACCTATGCCTACCCGCTGGTTTGGATTGGGAGTGAAATACCAATGGAATGAACAGTAAAGGCAGTTTTTGAAAATCAAATCACTTCAATTCTGAGTTTACTCTCCCAAAAGTAAAAATACACTTGTCCGTTCGAGATCACATTTAAAAATTTTGAAAGCAATGATATTGACGTTCGATAACTTGCTGTCAGATCGAGTGAATTTTTTCGTAGCGACAGCCAAGAAAATAATTTGCTCGCCTGAACGGAACGGGCAGGCATTGAGTTCCTTAGTATTAACAAAGCTTCTCGATAAAGCCTACTCAGAAAATTTACGAAATCAAGATTTCTTATTTTCTAATTTGCTCCACTCGAAGTGACATGATCTTTTTCAAAATAGACTCAGCTTTTAAAATCCGGAAGACTAATTATTAAAACAATAAATTTATGAACCATTCCAAAAAATGGACACGAGAAGAAGTTGTCGCTTTATACAACAAGCCGATGATGGAGTTACTGTATGAAGCTGCCAGCATTCATAGGAAATACCACGATCCCAACAAAGTGCAAGTATCGACTTTGGTCTCTATAAAAACAGGAGGTTGCCCCGAAGATTGTGGCTATTGCCCACAAGCCGCTCGCTACCATACCCAAGTTGAAGCAGAAGGACTAATGGGAATTGATAAAGTTAAAGCTCAGGCGCTACGGGCAAAAGCTTCCGGGAGTTCAAGAATTTGTATGGGAGCAGCTTGGCGCAACGTTAAAGATGGCCCAGAATTTGACCAGGTTTTAGAAATGGTACGCTCCCTCAATAAGATGGATATGGAAGTGTGTTGTACGTTGGGAATGATTACCGAAAATCAGGCACAGCGACTTTCAGAAGCTGGTTTATATGCCTACAATCATAATATTGACTCTTCCGAAGAATATTACGAAGAAATAATATCGACTAGAGGCTATAAAGACCGACTCCAAACGATTGAAAATGTGCGCAAAACCAACGTAACGGTTTGTAGTGGAGGCATTATTGGAATGGGCGAGTGCATAGAAGATCGTGCTGATATGCTGATGACTTTGGCGTCGATGAGCCCACAACCCGAGTCCGTACCCATTAATGCTCTTGTTCCTGTTGAAGGAACGCCTAAAGAGGAAATGCAACCGATCTCCATTTGGGAAATGGTCCGTATGATTGCCACGGCAAGAATCGTTTTGCCCGAGACACAAGTCCGTTTATCGGCAGGACGTACCCGTATGAGTCGAGAAGGCCAAGCCTTATGCTTTTTTGCCGGCGCCAATTCGATATTTGCCGGCGATAAATTACTCACAACGCCCAATCCCGATATCCATGAAGATATGAAGCTTTTCGAGGAGCTAGGTTTAGTTCCGCAGCAAGCTTTTGAAAAACATCCACAACCCAAAACAACAGAAGCTAAAAATGCACAGTATCACGCCTTAGGAGAAAAGCCCAAATGGTCTCGTCCAGAGCACAAGATCCAGGATAATTTGGATGCACAACACCAAAGAAAAAAATGATAAAACACTTTATGAAAAGGGGTATTTAAAATAATAAGGTTTGGATTTCTTTTGAAGTTCGACTTTTTTTCCTGTTAAATTGAATGAAATTTCACAATTGCGAGAGCGAGCAGTTTCTAGTTTGCCATTTCAGTAAAAAATGAAAGTTTATAAGTGGCAATAACTCGTTTGGAAGAAAGAGTAACTGTTCTGTATTCTTTGAACGTTCAAAAGAAGAGTTCACTATATTTGTTCGGCACAATCATTAAAAATGCGCATACATGATTCCTAACAACAAGCTTTTAATCTTACTATTTATAACACTGGTAACGCTAAGCATAAAAGCACAGGATTGTCAAAGTCTTGACACTGTGTTTGCTCCTAAAGAAAGAGAACAAATTTCTGGCGAAACTATGGGTCAGAAACTGGAAAGTCTCCTCTTTTGGTCCCAGGACGAAAAGGAACGGCGTTTCCCGATGATGCAAGCTATTTTTCCGAGTCATCGCGTGCAGGTCGGAAAAACAGTTGATGAACTCGACCAAGGTCAATTGATCACTCCGCAATGGAAAGATGACAGAAGCTTGGATTCGTATATGAAAGTTAATCATATTAAAGGCGTTCTCGTTTTGCAAAACGACTCCATAAGACTGGAAAAGTACGCAGCCGGCGTCGATCAAGAAAGCCTTTGGACTTCGTTTTCCATGGCAAAATCGGTTTCGTCCATGCTGCTGGGCGTCGCCTTAAAAGAGGGCGCTATTGAAAGTTTAGACGATGTTTTACAAAAATATATTCCGGAGTTAAAAGGCCACGATTACGGAAAAGTGACCGTGCGTCAATTACTCACCATGACTTCTGGTATTGCCTGGAACGAAGATTACGAAGATCCCAATGCCGATGTGGCACAAATGTACCAGAACCCTTGTGAAAATAGCGAGTCTCATATTTTAACCTATATGAAATCACTAAAATTTGCACACGAACCCGGAACCCATTGGAATTATAGTACTGGGGAAACCGATTTAGTTGGAATTTTGATACAAAAAGCGACAGGAAAAAGCTTAGCCGATTACCTTTCTGAAAAGATTTGGCAACCTTGGGGAATGAAACACTGTGCGTATTGGTTGGCTGATGAGTGTAGCAATTTAAATATTGGTGGAAGTGGTCTTTCGGCTACGCTAAGAGATTACGCGCGCTTGGGAACGCTCATGTTAAATGAGGGGAGACTCGGCGATCAAAATCTCCTTGCCGAGGAGTATTTGGAGAAAGCCACCTCGCTTTTGTATGAAACTAACGATCAAGGCGGGGGATATGGATATTTGTGGTGGCGTTTTAAAAACGGAAGCTACGCTGCTATCGGTATTTTTGGTCAGATGCTTTACGTTGATCCGCATAAAGATCTTGTGATTGCCCAAATCGCAGCCTGGCCCAAAGCCAGTTCAGCTAAGCTCACCGAAAGTCGGCAAGCTTTTATCGAAGCGGTTCAACGGGAAATAGACTAAAGAAAAAAATCAGGTGATTCTTATCTCTCTTATATAAAACGGGTAAGTAATCGAGTTTTTGGAGTATAGAGATTTCTCTTCTATAGCATATTTATATAAAAAGTTGAGAATACAAGTTTTGCTTTATCGGGTAAGACTCATCAATCGGCCTTAACATATATTTTATTGAATTCACGTTTCATTTCGATGGTTCCTAGCAAGACTATTTCAGCTCCTTTGGGAAGTATGGTATCTGGTGATAATCGCGTTAGGACTTCAGATTTTTCTTTTAGGGCAATGACAGACAGTCCTGTTTTAGCACCTATACCAGATTCTGCGAGAGACTTTCCTTCTAAGGACTGTGGTATCCGGATAATAAATAAGGTAATCCCCTCGCCGAGAACGGTTAGTTCTTGACCTTTAGAAATAGATAAAACTGCTTCAGACCCTAAGTTGGAATAGCTCAATACAAAATTGGCACCTGCCTTATGAATAATATCAATATTTCGGGCTTCAGATATACGGCTCACTATTCTCAATTCCTTGTTCAACTGGCGGCAGTAGGAGGCGAGGTAAATATTCATGGTGTCATCATGGGTAGAAAGTAATACTGAAGGAGCTTCCATAATTCCAGCTCTTTTTAATAGCTTATAATCTGAGGCGTCTCCTACGAATACCTGATTGCAAAAAGGGCTTACTTTTTTACACACCTCTGGATCTTTGTCTACTACATTCACCAAAACGCCATTTTTATACAAAGATTCTGCAGCTGCCGATCCTACGCTGCCGGCTCCAATCAACAATACTGGATTAGGATTTACATTGTAATCGTGAAAGATTTCATCAATGTTATGAAGCTGTTTTTTATTTCCTATGATGACTAGAACGCTATCGTGTGTCAATTTTTCATGACCAGTTATAGGCTGCAATCTACCTCGCTCCCATATTCCGACAATACTGATCCCGAAATCTTGTCTTAAGTTCGTCTCCCGAATGATTTTAGAAACCAAGGGGGTATTGTGAATGGGTAATTCGGCGATCAATAGGTCTTCATATTGCCCTATGGGCTGAGATTTTGCATGTTGTGCGTTTACCCTGTTGGCCAATTGCTCGCCTAGCCATTTTTTTAAAGGCAGCACATGGTCGGCTCCGCTTAGTTGCTGTACATCTACTGAGTCAATATCGGCGGCTATGGCAATAATGGGAATCGTGGGAGCAATTTCCCGTATAGTGAGAATGATCTTGGTATTTACAATGTCACCCCTATTGACCAAAATCAGTTTTGCATCCTTAATATTAGCAAGGCTAAAGGTTTCCTTGTTATCCAATTCTCCAAATAGTACAGGAACCTGATTATCATAATTTTTAAGCGCCTTTTCTAGATCGTTTTCAATAACGTAATACGGGGTGCCTTCCTGTTTAAATCGTTCGGTAAGATCTCTTGCTATAACATCATAAGAACATATCAAGATGTGATTTTTTGTTCCGGTAGGGGTTTGTCGAGGGACCTTATTTTTATTTTTTGACTCTAAGAGAGGTACATAAAAATGTCTGATAAAAGCAAACGGCAAAACAATCAATAACATAAAGATACCAGAAAGTAATACCACGATGCTGAAAGCACGGCCGAGATCGGAAGCGAAGGTGATATCTCCGAAACCAAGGGTACTCATTACAGTAAGTGTCCAGTAAAAACCGGTGACCCAAGAATGATCTTGACCTTCAATCCCCATGATAAGATGGAAAAGAATAGAAAAAATTATAATGACAGCTCCTAAAAGAGCCAAATATTTAAGTAGTATTTTGGAGTTTTTTTTAAAGTCTCTGTCATCCATATAATAGGCTAACTGACTACCGACAAATTTCATGAGCTGTATTTTAAATAGGTTTAGGATTTCGTTATTTTAAATCCTCAATCTATACAATTTATGTCATGTTATTCGTATTTCAAGGATAAGATTTCAACGATGACTTGCTAAAGAAGGGATAGTACCAATTAAACATTCAAATCTTGCATAAAATTCATTTCTTTTATGTTTCCTTGTTGTTGTAGAATCGAACCGTTCCCAGTACTCAAGATGCTTAAATTTTCTTCCTAAAAAAAAACTAAAAATACTTCAATTTTTTAATGCCGTATTAAAAAGCTTAATTGGTATTATCCATAATTCAGAATAAGATAAGTTACATAAAATGTAAATAAATAACCGTATGTGTTATTTGTAGCATCTATTTGTATAGATTAAATACTTTCATAAGTGCATGTAATTTCATTTAAAAAGCTTAAGGCATATTCTTCGAAAGAGACCAATGCGAAGACTGCCTTGCGAGATTGGTTTAAAGTAACCAAGAAGGCTGAATGGGAAAACTTCTCGGACTTAAGAAACACTTTTAATTCAGCCGACAATGTTGGACACGATAGGTACGTATTCAATGTAAAAGAAAACCACTATAGAATTGTAGCCATCGTTTTATTTAAAGTAAAAAGGGTTTATATACGTTGGATTGGCAACCACAATGATTATAATAGAATAAAAAATATAGATACATTATAATATCATGGAAACTGTAACACATAAAGCATTCGTTAAAGCTAATATCCGCTTAGAAAAGCTTCTTAAGGAGGTAGATAATGACACTTCTGAAGATGCTCCCCTAATGATAGAGCTTTTGGAAGTAAGTGATATTATAGAGCAATACGAGGAAGCCCATTACCCAATCGGATTGCCTACCCTTACGGAAATGATAGAGTTGCGTATGTTTGAAATGAACTTAAAAAGAAAGGATTTAGCTGTTTTGTTAAATACAAATTCTTCTAGAATTAGCGATTACTTAAACGGAAAAAGAGAAATCACTTTGAGCGTAGCCAAGGCTTTGCATCAAAAATTGAATATTGATATTATTCTTCAATGAGCAATTCATAAAAGTAGGAATGAAGTTTAACATCACCATGACTTTATAAGTTATCATTTAATCTCTCATTGAGGGTTTAACCCGTCCAAACGGCACGGGTGGATTCCCCGAGATTCTTGATTTAAATCAAGAACTCATTCCAAAACTACCCCAAACTCTATTTTTCCTAACAAATAAAGATTGTGATCAATAATTAAAATATCATTGGCTTCACTGAGTTTTTGAAGTATCGCATACAATAAATCAATATCTGCATAATGCAGTCCGGTGCTGGGTTCATCTAAAATATACAGCGCTCCGGTCGTTTGTTCCTGTAACCAATTCAACAATAATAAGCGTTGCTTCTCTCCAGAAGAAAGGGATTGTACGGGCTGATCTAAACTGAGATGTGCCAACCCGATTTCATCCAACTGATTTAAAAAGGCTAAGGTTTTAGCGGGTACTTTAGCGGCTTCTAACCATACTTTTAATTCTGTGATATTTAAAGCAAGTACCTCCGCGATATTTTTCGACTGTACTTTAGGTGCCAATACCTGCGGCTGATAGCGTTGCCCTTTACACACTTCACATTTTTCAATCACATTAGCGGCTACATCCAAACTGGTTTCCAAATAGCCTTTTCCTTTACAGTTTGAGCACTGACTGCTCTTCGTTTTATAGGAAAAGTCCTTGGCCTTTAAGCTGGTTTCAGTAGCAAAAATTTTACTGATGTCCTTCAGTAAATTCAAATAAGATACTAATAACGTACTCGCATGAGATCGTAGTATTTTAGGTTCAAAATACTGCGCTCCTGTGTAGCTCTTCGGAAAAATTATGCTCTCACAGTTTACAGGCTGATCCGTTTGAATACTCGGAATCAAGATGTCTTTCACTAAGGTAGTTTTTCCTATGCCAGATTTACCGGTTAGAGCGGTGATTCCCCCAACAGGTACTTCTAATGCATCTTTCACTAAGCTGTGTTTGGCTAGCTTCCGAATGCCAATAGACTCTTTACCCTTTTTAAACTCCAACGTTTGGGTTGGCGTTTTTAAAAATGGATGACAATCGGCTTGTTTTAAAAAATCCTGAGGCTTGCCTTCATACGTAATATAACCTCCCAACTTACCTGCTTGAGGTCCGAGTTGAACCAACTGATCCCCTGCCAGGATAATTTCCTTATTGTGCTCGATCACGATGACCGTATTTCCTTTTTCAATAAGCTCTTTAAGAATTTGGATCAAGTCCGGAATATTGTCATTCGATAAGCCAGCAGAAGGCTCGTCTAATAAATAAGTAACCCCCTTAAGCGGACTATTCAATTGTTTGATGAGCTCCACGCGTTGATTTTCTCCCCCAGAAAGCGTAGGTGATTTTCGGTTGAGTTGCAAATGATCAATGTGCAATTGCTTCGCTCTTTGGATGGTATTGATTAAATGAGGCTGAATTTTGGCTATGAGTTTTTGATCCATCTCTTCTCGATGGTCAGTAGCAGCAAGCCACTTTTCCAAAGCTTTAAAATCCATGGATTTTATGTTATGAATAGATTTGCCTGCGATTTTAAAAGCTAATCGCTCTGGCTTTAATCCACTGCCTTCACAATGGCTGCATTCGCTATAGGAAAAGAGGGCGGTAAGCTGCTTGATGTTTTTATTCTTTCGAGTCTTAAAATATTCGTCTTGCAAATAATGAAAGAGGCCTTCCCACTTCATACGCAAGGCTTGCGTTCGTTCCCTTGTTTTCGTTTTGTACAGCCAGTTGGCTTTCCATATTTTTTCACCCGTTCCCTGCAGTAAAATTTCTTTTTGTAAGTCGCTTAGTTCTTTAAAAGGAGTTTTCAGTGTAAATCCATAGTCTTCTCCTACTTTTTGTAAAACCGCCATATGCTTACCTGCCGGGTCTCCATAATATCCCACGGCTTTGTTATGCGCAAAGAGTCCGCTGGCGATGCTTTTATCAGCATCCAAAACTAGTTTATTGAGATTGGGGAGTAGTTCTTGCCCCAAGCCTTGACAGACTGCACATTTTCCCAATTCATGATTATTAGAAAAATGGCTGGCCGATAATTCCTCTCCTTCATATTGCGCCTTTCTGGAAAAAGCAAAGCGCAAGATTTTATCAATTCCTGTTTGCTTTGCAATATCTGTGCGTTGCGAGTAATTTTTTTGTTTACGGGTGATGCAAATCGTAGGGGTGAGGCCTTGAATATAATTGACATCAAACTGAAAATTCACGCCTACTCTAGATTGCTGATAACTTGAAAACTGCTTGGTCATTTCTTGTAATCCAAAGCCGTGCAAGGTATCAATCACCAACGAGGATTTCCCAGAACCTGAAATGCCGGTGACTACCGTTAACTGATGTTTGGGCAGATTTAAGTAGAGGTCTTTAAGCGCATGCGTGCGTGCGCCTTGAATGGAAATAGTATCACGCTGCTGTACAGCTTCTTCTTTGATCTCAATAGGTTGAACCTCCAGTGCATTGTCTACGAACGTATCACATGTAGATTGAAAAAGAGAATGGTTCTCAAAGCAAATAATGCCTGCCGTTTGTTGTTTCAGTTGCTGCAAGGCATTCAACAGCTGCTTCACATTTTGTCGATGCAATCCTATACTGGGTTCTTCCAGTAAAAGTAGTGTTGTTTTCGATTTCTTGGCAAAATGCTTGGTGAGCTTAATACGTTGCGCCTCTCCACCAGATAAGGTGTTGGAAGGCTGTCCTAATTTAATATAACCCAGCCCCAGCTGCAGCATTAAAGACAGTATTTCCTTGATTTTCTTTTCTTCGGAAAAGAAATCATAAGCTTCCTCTATGCTCAGGGTATAGATTTCTGCAATATTTTTATCTTTCCAATGCACGCGAAGTACTTCCGGCTTAAAACGTTTGCCATTACATGTAGGGCAAATCTGGTTGATTGTACCCAGCGCACTCATAGATAAAGTAATGACGCCAGCCCCTTCGCAGGCTTCACATCGTCCAGTTTTGTTGTTAAAGGAAAAAGCACCCTTTCCTAATTTTAAAGTTTTCGCCTTTGGCGTTTTCGCGAGTAGGTCACGTATTTTATTGGCTAAGCCCACATAGGTCGCGGGATTACTTCGAGGCGTTTTCCCTATGGGTTGATCGTTTACCGTGAGGAGATTCAAGTCTTCCTTCTTACAAAAGCGGTTGATGTTTTTGAGCAGTTGAGAAGTCTTTCTATTCACGACAGTCAACTCTTTTATTTTAGGTTGAAAATTTTCTGCCGACACTTTTTTAGGCTTGTTTTTGGTCGGCTTATCATTCTTGGCTGCTTTCAGTGCCGCTAGCGTTGGGCTATTTGTATTTTTTGCTTTTAAAAAGTTGGTGATGGAACCGTTAAAAACCACTTCACCACCATGGAGTCCTGCTTCTGGACCTAATTCTACAATCCAATCTGCAGCTTGGATGAAATCTAAATCATGTTCTACCACCATGACGGTATTCCCTCTGCGAATGAGTCGGTTGAGAATATGAAGTAAATACTTTTGGTAGGCTACAGACAAACCGATGGAGGGTTCATCAAATACGTACAAGATACCTTGTAGCTTACTGTTTACCTGGTTAATGAGTTTGATGCGTTGTCCATCCCCAGATGAAATTTCCATACTTGGGGTACTGAGTTGGTATTTCTCCATTCCCAGTTGAATTAAATCGAACAATTGGGTGCAGATTTTATCGACCAATACTTTTTCACCGGCGGTTAATTCTAGAGACTTTAGTCGGTTGTATAATTCGTTTAAGGAAAGTTCCATCCAAGCTTGAAAATTGAGTTCTTTCCATTTATATTTTAAATGTTCCGCTTTAATGCGTCCGCCTTTACAACTCGGGCAAATTTTGGAGCTGGCGAATTTAAGGATATTCGGATTCCGATCGCGTCTTAAAATGTCCTGCATAATTGGAAGCATTCCCTTATAAAACCCTTCTTCCCGGGGCTTTGCTTTAATTCCTTCCCAACGAAGTCGGGACTCCAAGCCGTGTTTCCCATAAAAAACTTTGAGGCGGTTACTTCCATTTAAAACCACCTCTTGTTGTTCAGGGGTGAGTTCCTTCCAAGGGATATCCACCGTAAAACCGTGCGCTTTACACACCTTGTTTAATTCTTCAACGGTTACTTGCGAATAAACAATATAGCCATTGGGTAGGGTAGTGGTGATCGCGCCTTCCCGAAGGGTCTTATTTTTATCGCCAATTAACTTGTTGAGGTCAATATATTCTGCTTCTCCAATTCCGCGACAGACGGCACATGCTCCTCTCGGATGATTGAATGAAAAGAGGGACTTGCTCATCGTTTCAGCAGCTGAATAGCGCGCAAATAAAATACGGAAAACCGCTGCCAATTCAGAGAGTGTACCAAAAGTAGTTTTGATAGACTGGAAACGTTTTGATTGCTCCACTTTGATTACAGGCGGAAGGTCTTGTATATCGTCCACTTCAGCAGTAGGGATTACTTGGCCGTTTTGTTGATTATAGGCAGGAAGGCTCTCTAAAAAGTAGCGGTAACCTTCATTGGCGATAACATCCATGGCTAGAGAGGATTTCCCAGAGCCCGATAAACCCGTCACCACTATCAATTGATTTTCAGGAAGACGTAAATCAATGTTTTTGAGATTGTTTTGATGGGCGTTACGAATGTGCATATAGAGGAATTATTTAAAGAAATAAATATAGGAAGATTATCACTCTTGTCCACTACAAAGAGAAAAGACCGCTTTTCTATAAGACGTAAGGTTTTTTTAATCGCTTGTTTGTGAGTGTTATAGAGAAATAAAAGGCAGTCAACATTTTAATTATACAAAGTATATAAAAATTATTTATTTAAGTCGTCACGCATTCGAAATACATATAATCTACTGATAATTAAAAGTTCAAATTAAATGTGGATTTTTAAGCTGAATTATGGAAGATTATAACAGTATAAAATGCAAAATCCTGCAAGATCAATAAAGACTTTGCAGGATTAAATCCAATTATTTTTTTAAGTGGTTTAATAACTTGACGTAGGTTAATGTTAACCTAGACTAGCGTCCGTTTAATCCCTCCAGAGGGTTTGCCCCGAGGTTCTTGATTAAAGTTCAAATCCTTTCAGTTCGAATGATTTTTCGTAGAAAATTGCATCGAGAACAGGCTCTAGAACGAAAATAGCTGTTCTCATCACGAAATTTGTTTAAATTTTCATTCGAACTGACACGATTTTCTTAGGTGGAATTCAGGTTGTTTGTTCCCTTCCGCAGATCTTTACAAATGAAGTATTTTTAAACGCTTCTATTCTGCAGAAAGTTGTTTCCCAGATTTTTCTCGATTAATGTTTCTTACTCCTGTGGTGCCACCACCAGCAAGACTCATATCTACCGGTTGGTTGGTTTTCCATGCGCCACGTGTAAAATCTGGTACATCGATGGAGTTAGATTTATTGGCAATAGACCATTCGCTAAGGGAGGTGATGCTACTCCAAGATGCGGCATCATAAACATCCATATCCATCGGGAGTCCGTTTCTTAAACAGTCGATGAGGCGCCAATCCATAATAAAGTCCATGCCGCCATGACCACCAACTTTTTTGGCCATTTCCCCTACGCGTTTTAAAATTTCGGGTGTATATTTTTTTTCCAATTCTTTCATCTTATCGGCGTCAGCTACATCGTGCCCAAAAGCAATATGTTTTAAGGGCCATTTTTGAGCAAAGCATTCGGTTCCGCTAAGCATATGAATTCTAGAATAAGGCCTTGGGGAAGTCACATCGTGCTGTAGCATAATGGTTCGACCTTTATGGGTTCTAATCAACTGGATGTCCATATTACCACGAAGATCCCAGTCTTTGAATTGTTCGAAAACAGGATTTTCTTTAGCTAATTTTTTTATGTTTTTAGAGAAGTTGAAATCATCTGACATCATAGCCGTGAGGTACTCCATTTTATCGCCGCGGTTAATATTCATGGCTTGGCAAATAGGACCTAAGCCGTGGGTAGGATAAACATTGGCATGCCGCTTATTTTCTTTCATTCTCCAGAAATCTGTATAGGCTCCATCTACCATTTTATCGTCTTCTGGCTCTCTTAGCATCCAATAATCGAGGTTGTGAATATAAGCACCTTCTCCGTGAATAAGATCTCCAAAAACGCCTTGACGAACCATATTTAACGTAAGTAATTCAAAAAAATCGTAACAACAGTTTTCGAGGATCACGCAGTGCTTTTTGGTGCGTTCTGAAGTTTCTACAATCTGCCAACATTCCTCTATGGTTCTAGCGGTAGAGACTTCTACCGCGGCATGTTTATCGTTTTCCATGGCTTCTAAGGCAATAGGAATATGCCATTCCCACGAAGTCACGATATAAACTAAATCGACCAAATCACTCTGACACATTTCTTTAAAAGCGGTTTCGCTATTGGTAAATTCTGCTGCTTTGGGCAAACCAGCTTCCTGAAGAATTTTCTGTCCGCCATCTACTGCTGCCTGGCGTTTATCGCAAAGCGCCGTTATTTCAACACCATCAATAAACGTCATTCTTTCTACGGCTCCCGCACCTCTGTCGCCAATTCCAACAATCCCAATTCTCACGGTATCTAATGCTGGAGCGGCATAACCACTCATATTAAAATGCATCTCGGGTTGATGGTTCGCGGCGGCTTTGATTTTGGCAAATCTTTCTTCGCTTCCGCAGGAGGTTAGGAGTGATCCAGAGGCTAATGCTCCAGAGGCGAGGGTCATATTTTTTAAAAAGGATCTACGGTTACTCATAAAATTTATTTTTAAAATGGGGTGATGACGAATTTAAATAAAAACATGTGATAAACCTATTTCATACTTGTTCAAAGCCCTCCTATTTCACGCTAAATGCGGAAAGAATAAAAATACAAGCAAATTCTAAAAATTGATTATTGCTCTATACATGCACGAGCTGTCTGTCCGCCCGGATGATACGTTCGGACGGGCCGACAAAAGCAGGCTTGCTTCTAGATTCTTGATTTTTAATAAAATTTTAGTATGTTTATGGGACTACTTCAGAAATAAGATTTTCTTAGTTGACTAAACGCAATGATTAGGGATACTTCTTTCTACAATTCAACTAAAATTCAAACCCTAAACTCCCATTATTTTATGTTAAAGTCATTTGTTGTAAGTGTACTTTTATTAATTCCTTTATTGGGATTCGCACAGATAAACGATAGTCTGGCGAAACCTATGATATCCTTAGACAAGACAAAGCTCTTAAAAAATATAGATATCACCTTTGATATGCGAATGGGACTTCGGGCGTATACGTTTAGAGGAGGAGATCATTATTACAATGGAGTACAGTTTCAAAATGGACATACCGCGCTTGGGATTTCTGGAAAAGTACACGAAAAGGTAGATTTTAAATTTAGAAATAGGTTTAATAAAGGTAGCAATGTGCAAAGCTTAGATCAGTTAGGGAGCAATATTGAATTGGCTTATATAAACGTGGAAGCTAGCCCAGGTCTTCAGGTTTTACTGGGGAAAATGAATGCGTTTTATGGCGGTTATGAGTATGAATTTAGCGCCATGGATGTGCTGGAATATAATGATATTCATAGCAATGCACTGGCTTATGTTACCGGAGCCGGAATAATGTTTAAAGCTTTTGAAAGTCAAAAATTTGGACTGCAGGTATTAAACTCGCGTACCCAACATTATGATGATCTTTACGGAAATGTGGTTGCCGAAGGTATCCAAGAACCCGATTGGCCTGTAGCGGTTGTGGGAAACTGGCGGGGAAGCTTTTTTGGTGGAAAAATAGAAACTATTTATAGTATGAGTTATTCCAATCAAGTAAAAGAGAAAGGAACCTATTTTTTTACGTTAGGACATAAATACCAAAACAAAAACCTGAAGCTAATGTATGACTTTGATTACAGCTATGAGCAGGTTGATACGAAGGGGGTGATGACTAGTATTCTTGGGGGAGAAAGCGTAGCTGAGAATGTGACGTATGTTGAAAACTGGTTAAGAGCAGAATACCGTTTCAGCTCAAAATTTAAAGGCTTATTAAGCCTTATGACCAGTAGTGCTTATGGAGATATTCCCAACGGAGATGATCATTTGAGAACGAGTTATGGCGCGATTCCCACCGTGTATTACAGTCCGTTTAAAGACCTAGACCTTCGGTTTTACTTAGCTTATATTGGCCGATATTATGATTATTCAGGTTATGCTATAGAAAACCTCAATGCTTCAAATTATAATAAAAATGAAGTAAGAATTGGCTTTATAGCTCCGCTTTGGTTATTATAAGAGGGCAACATCATTCTAATCAAAACTCATTATCTGAGCACAATTTTTTAAGAGTAAAAAAGGTCAGACTTTAAAAAGTCCAACCTTTCTGATTTTTAACTTAACACTTTATGGGATTAAGTTAGAGTTAAACCTACAGATTCTGCGGGCTTTAGATTTCTTGCTCTACCGCTTCAGCCTTTTCTAAGACATTAAACTTCTCTAACTGTTCTTCTTCTCCTGTAAAATAAGGAAACACGTCTAGAATTGGAGATTCTGTGATAGAAGGAATTGTATAATCTCCCATGGTTTCTGCCATCGCCGTGGTAGTATTTTCAAATGCCTCTTTTACATCATTGGCTTGCACCAACAGGTAGATATTTGTCTTTTTCTCCTTTCCACTTTCCTCATCCAAAGCTACTAAAGAAACCTTTGCTTTGAACCATCGATCAGAATTTTCGAAGGGATGTACTTCAGAGAAGTTAGCCACTTTTATATTCATAATTCTAAAATCTTCACTGGTGTAGGCCTTAATCTCTTCGCTAATTCTAGCTTCCGCTTCCGTATACGATACCGCATCCAAAAGATAGGTGTCTGTAGTTATTTTTTGCTCTCCCGTGTCGTGTGTTTTTTTGTATTTCACCTTACATTCATACCATGTTGCGCTCATATCTATTTTTTTAGGATGTCAAAAATAGGATTTATAATATACCTGCTCTTCCAAATGCGGAATAGATATTCACAATTTTTTTTTCTTCATTTGACGACTCCTTTATGCTTGTTTTAAGCTGAATTTGATTAAGAATTAGCTGCGGAAGTAGTTCTTCCTTGCCTTAAATAATCCTTCTTCTTCTGAAGCTTTCTTATATAATTTTGAGACTTTTTCGATTTATTTTTTCGATCTGGATTATAGGAAACGAAAATCACTCCGGCAATAACCAAGACTGCTGCCATAGGTTTTTCCCAGCTAAACACATCTTGCCCCAATAGAATCGCCACCACCGATGCTACAATGGGTTGAAAGTTCATATAAATACTTGCCGTGGTAGCCTTTATATATTTTAAGCCCATAGGCATTAGTAAAAATCCCAGGGCTGTAATAAATACCAAACAAAAGATGAGAAGGAGGTAGCTATTTAGGGTGGCTTCCGCAGTAAAAATAGTTTGTTTTGGAAGCGCTGAGATTTCAAAAGGAAATAACATCATGGCCGAAAATAAAAAGGACCATTTGATAATAGTGATCGGTTTATATTTTACAGAAACGTCTTTGGTAACAATCATATAGATCCCATAACTTAAGGCCGCCAGAAAAGACAGCATAATTCCGAATTTATTATTACTGGCCATAGCACTAGAGCCGCCAGTTAGAATAATTAAGGCCGCGCCGCCTATGCTTAAGGCAACTCCTAAGATTTTATTTTTGGTGAAGATTTCTTTCAGAAAGAGTAAGGACATTAATAAAACCAGAATAGGGGTTAGGGCCATAATCAGAGAGAAATAAACCGGTGTGGTATATTGTAGTGCTGTGGCGAATAAAAGCTGCGTGGCCACAAAGCCAAAGAATCCTCCCACCGCGATGATGAGAAGATCTCTTTTTGAAACCTTTTCTTTTTTTACAAATGCTCCAATGCTCCAAAATATAATTGCGCCTACAGCTAATCGCATAAAGGTGTAGGAGGAGGGAGTTACCCAATGGTCTATAAGTTTTTTAGTAATTGGAATGCTTAAACCAAAAATAATATTTGCTGAAATGATAGCTAAATGTCCTTGCAGTTGCTTACTCATAAAAGACGATTTTAAAATTTTAAAAAGAAGTTTCCTTTGAGAAAATCAATAATGACTAGAGATCTAGATGATTTAGAATACGGGTCTTATAATCCATTTCATCCAAATGATCTTCAACGATTTTCAATTGTTTTAATAATTCTTGATTGTCGTTCATCATTTCCTTTAAGGCTTCCACACCCGCGTCCCAATAAATATGCAACTCTGGGATTTCTTTTTTTGCTTTTTCTGAAAGCTGAAGTTGAGATTTTCGCTTATCCTTTTGGTCTTTTACCGACGAGATATAGCCTTTGTCTTTCATTTTTGTGGTGAGTTTTACAATGGCAGGGTGGGAGAGTCCCAAGGCTTCTGCTATTTCGGTTACGGTGAGTTGTTCGTGCTTTTCAAGCAGCAAAAATACCATATGCCAATTGGGTTCAATCGTTAGATCTCTCTCCTTATAAAACTCCCTGGTTTGATGCACAAAAGCATCGTTTAATCGCTTCAGCCGAGCTGTTAAACCAGGGTATCCCATGGCCACTAAAAAATCATTATCCATAAACTACGTAATTGGTTACGCAAACATACGAAATATAAGTAATGGGTTACGTAGTTTTGTGATTTCGTTAATAAATTCTTCGGAAATGAGTTCTTTAGGAAGTTGAGTGATGCGTTTTCAGTAGGGAGGAACTTCAAGGTTTTGTGACTTTTGCTTGCTAAAATCCTCTTTGAAAATAGTTAAAGGAAATAGAACCTGAAGTTTCTTTACTTCGGAATAAAATTTTACAAAATTTAATTTATATCTATTCTAAAGGAAATTTTAGATATCTTCATGGTTTAAACTCGTTTAAATTTTTTCCATTGGCTAAAAAATTGCTCTTTTATGCCCATTTTTTGTCTTTTTATCTTTCCATAGCGATGCTATGCAAATCAAAAAAGCTTTCAAATAATCAAAAATTTGCTAATTTTCACTACGAAGCAAAAAGTTTAAATGAGTTCAATATCTTAAAAACCAATCTACCATGAAACTAAAGAAAAAATTACTCGCGCTTTCTTCGGCACTCGGACTCTTACTTTTGATTCTAGGACTATTTGCTTTCAAAGCTGACTTAAATTCAGACAAAGGCTATGTGGTGCCCAATGGTCCTTGGGAAAATCTTAAAGTACTTCCTCAAGATATTTCGAAAGACAGTCTGGAATTTCTTATGAATAACTATGCGACTTCGCTGGGCGTAAAATGTAAGCATTGCCACGCTGTTAGTAAAAAGGATCCAACCAAACTAGATTTTCCTAGTGATGCTAAAATGGAAAAGGAAATTGGACGTGGAATGATTAAAATGACGAATGAGATTAACGCTACTTATTTTCAGCCTCATTTTCCAGATCCAAAACCAGAACAGGTAAGTGTGGTCAATTGTGTATTGTGTCACCGCGGAACCACCAATCCAGAAAAGTACTTAGCACAAATGGGAGCTATGTATAAAACCTACGATCCCGATAGAGACAACAGAAAAGAAAAATTTCAAGAAGAAATGGGAAAATAAGAATCCGTTATTTTTTAAGATTAAAGACATTAAAAACATTTGATGATGATACAAACAGTAAAAGAATATAATGCAATCGTTGAACGTGTTGATTCCCTTTTAGAAAATTCAGATAACATTGAAAATAAGGAGGCAAAGGCTTATATTGAATTAAATTTACTGTCAGATCTTGTGGCAGATTATGAAGAACGTACCTACCCTGTAAATAAACCTTCACTTGTGGAAGTGATTAAATTACGGATGGCAGAAATGAATTTAAATCAAAAACGCTTATCAGAACTTTTGGGCGTAAGCCTGCCTGACCGTTAGGTAGGTACTTCGCGTATTAGCGAATATTTAAGTGGTAAAAGTGAACCGCCTTTAAAAATAGCTCGAGAGATAAGCGTAAAACTAAATATTGAAGCTGCCATTGTCTTGGGAGTTTAGCTAGCAATTCTTCCTATTAAAAATAATAATTATCTTAAACACAAACCTCTTTACATGCAAAGAGGTTTTACTTTTTGAAAAATATTCAATTTCACTTATTTTAACTATATTTAGGAGCTTCTAATACGCAAGCTTTTGGTTAAAAAATTACTCTTTTTATTCTTATTTACACAAATTCTCTGTGTTTCTGCACAAGAGCCAGAAGAAAGTGATACGCTCTACATCAATTATTTAGGGCAAGAGAAAGGCTTGCTTCAACTCAACTCCAAAGCGATTGTCATCGATAGCTTGGGGTTTCTATGGGTAGGCACCGAAGATGGCCTGCATAAGTTTGATGGCTACGGGTTTAGTCCGCATGTTCACGATCCTAATGATGATAACTCTATTAAAGATGATCATATTAGAGGCTTACTTGCTTTAAAAGACACGATTTTTATCGCTTCCAATTCAGAAGGGATTTTAGGATATCAACTTTCTCAAGAGAAGTATTTTTCTATTCCTATTTCTAAACATTTATTGGATGAAAAAATAGCCTATAATGCGTTTTTGCTAGATAAAAGTAAGGTTCTCTTCAGCCTAAAAAATAATTTTGTCATTTACGACTTAGTTTCTAGAAAAGCTCAAGTCTATCAACTTCCTAAAAAAAATAAGGAAACTTTCATCCAGTCGGTGGTAAGACTAGAGAATGAGAAGTACTTACTGGGAACTTCAGAAAGTGGTTTGTTGCAATTCAATCTGCAAGAAAAAAACCTCGAGGTATTTCCCCTTTTTCAGGATACGAATGTAAAGAGCTTGCTGCAGATTGAGAACCGGTTATTTGTAGGAACAAAAGATGGTTTTTCTATTGTTTCTCCTGAGAATAAGATAGAAAAAGAAGTGTCGATTCCTGAGGTGAAATGTTTTTATCACTTTTCTGAAAACGAGTTATTGATAGGCACAGAAACCGGACTCTATACCTACCACCTAACAAGTGAGAAAGCAAAAAAACTGATTTTAAAAACGGATACCAAGAAGATTTACGGGAATGTAGGTATTAATGATATTATAGGCGATGATAAAGGAAACTTGTGGATGGGTACCGAAGGGGAAGGGGTGATTTACTACAATCAATATCAGAAGAAATTTAATACTTTAAAAATCAGGTTAAAGGAATATCCTAACCATGAAAATATAAGTCCGTTCCAATTTTTGGCTCAGGATGATGATTTATGGATTGGAACAGAGCTGGGAATGGTTAAATACACAGAGGCAACGCAAGAATTTAAATTGTATGAGCAAGCAAAAAAGAATCTCATTTATACCATCCGTAAAGATAAAGAAGGTCGCATTTGGGCGGGAGGATTCGATGCGGGGCTTCTGAAATATAATCCCGAAACTGATTCTTTTCAGCAATATCTACATGATAAAAATAATAGGAAGTCCATTTCTAATAATGATGTGATTGAAATCATCCCAATCGATAGTCAGACGTTATGGGTATGCACATGGACGGGAGGAATCAATGAATTTAATATGGAAACGGAAGCGTTTAAGCCTTTATTAATTAAGGGCCAAGTGTTAAATAGAGCAAGGATTGCCTATCAAGATTCCCAAGGCTTTTATTGGTTGGGAACTGATGAAGGTCTCTTTAAGTTAAAAGGAAAAAAGCTAATGGCCATCTTTTCTAAAGAGCAAGAGGGAGATAAAAGGCTTATCAATGATCGAATTTTTGCCATCACAGAAGATAATAACCAAAATATTTGGGTGGGAACTGCTGCAGGAATTTCTATGATTCAGAAAGGTGAAAAATCTATGGCTCATTACGGAAAGCAAAAAGGTCTCCCCAATGATTTTATCTACAGCTTAATGGTAGATGATGAAAATCAATTGTGGATGGGAACCAATTATGGCGTCTCCGTTTTTAATCAGGAAACGAAAAGCTTTAGAAACTTTACGGAAAAAGACGGACTCCAAAACAACGAGTTTAACGGAAAAGCTGGCTATGAAGATGAAAATGGAAATTTTTACCTTGGCGGAATGCGAGGTATTAATATTTTTAACCCTAAGGATATTGAAGAAAACCCTTATTTACCCGATGTCTATATTCATCAAATAGATTTGTTTAATCAACCCATTAAAGCCAATGAACTCTATGAAGATCATCTTTTCTTTAAAAGTAAGGAGAACGTATTAACGCTTAATTATACCAGCCTGAACTTTTTAAATCCCGAAAAAATAAATTATAAATATATCTTAGAAGGCTTTGATAAAGATTGGCGAAGTGTAACCCAAGAAAAGAGCACCACCTACACCAATTTACCTCCGGGAGAATACATCTTTAGAGTGACTTCTACCAATGATGTGGGGAAATGGAGTGAAAACTGCGATGAGTTAAAAATAACCATTGTCCCGCCTTGGTATCAAACAACTTGGTTTAAGATTCTTGGGATTGTAGTGATTATTTTATTGTTGATGCTGTTTTATTACACCAAAACAAGAAAGCTGAAAAAGGATAAATTAGTCTTAGAAGATAGGGTAAGAGAGCGGACCTTGAGCTTAAAAAACTCTAATTCAAAATTACAAATCTCTTATGCAGATCTAGAAGAGAAGAATAACAACATTCAGTTTTTAATGAAAGAACTAGATCATCGCGTGAAAAATAACCTTCAAATTGTTTCTAGTTTTTTGAATATTCAGGCGAATAGTGTGACAAGTGATAAAGCTAAAGAAATACTTTTTGTGGCAAAAAATAGAATCTCTTCTATTTCCATTATTCAAGACTTATTATCTAATGAACACGAAGAGTTTATTCTTCCTGATTTCATTAAAAAATTTACCGAAAAAATTCTAACTTTATTGGGAAATGAATCCGAAAGAAAGTTTATGGTTATATATGAGTTAGAGGAGAACACTCCTGCTGTTTCCATAAATAGTGTATTGATTGGACTTATCTTAAACGAACTAATTACGAACGTGTATAAATATGCCTTTCCCTCTTATGAAGATAAAAATAAGGTAATCATAGATTGTCAATTTAAAGGTGCTAGTATTCAGCTAAAGGTAAAAGATAATGGAAAAGGTTTCTCTACAAAAGATAAGTCTTCTTCTTCGTTAGGTTTAGAAATTGTAGGTGAAATGGTAGATCAATTAAACGGAAGTATAGACATAAAGTCATCAAATGGAGTTCAAATTCTAATTCTTATACCAATTTAAATTCGCAATGTCGTATTAAGAAATTGAATTATTTTATGCTTAATTGAAATTAAAAATGAGTAGTATAGGCTTTGTCCTGTCTGCCGACAGGTAGGTACGCTAATAAATTTTAGTAAAGAGTAAACATAAAGAAAACGATTTAATTGCGACATTATCTGTTTAATTTAGTAATAACCCTTATAACTAACTATGACCAAACGTATTTTATTTATAGAAGACGAATTTTTAATCGCAAAAGACATTCAGCTTTTGTTACAAAAAAATGAAAAATATCAAGTGGATGTTGCGAAAACTCCTCGTAAAGCCTTGGAGTTATATCAAGCTCATGAGTATCATTTAATCATATCAGATATTAATTTGCAATGTGAGAAAGATGGGATTGAAGTCGTAAAAGGTTTAAAAGAGATACGAACGCTCCCTGTAATTTATTTGACTGCGTATAAAGAAGCGTCTTTTTTAGAACGCGCCAAAGAAACGATGCCATTTGCCTACTTGTTAAAACCTTTTCAAGAGGAACAATTAAAAGTGACGATTCAATTATCGCTATTAAACTATCAAAATACGATAGAAGGAAAGCAAGAAGATATTGAAAATACCAAGAAAATAGAAAACCTAACGACTAGAGAAAAAGAGGTCTTGATTACTTTAGCTACTGGGAAAACGAGTAAAGAAATTGCCGATACCTTATGTGTTTCTTACCATACCGTAGAAAAGCACAAGAAAAACATTAAAGAAAAACTAGGTTTTCATACCATAGGCGAATTGGTGAAATTTACTTTTTCTTCTAAATTATATAAAGTCTATTAGTACTTGGCCGTTTTGTTTTGTTGATTGGTTTGTTTTAAAAATTCTCTGAGATCGTTATTTGACGTTTTTAAATCCGCTTGACGGAGATACATCATATGTCCGCTATGATACGTCTTAAACTGCATTCTGTCTTTTAACTGTCCGCTTGGATCAATTTGACTCATCGAATATTTGGAGTGAAAATACGTGGTAGCACCGTCAAAATAACCCGTTTGGAAAAGAATATTTAAGTAAGGATTTTCTGCCATCGCTTTTCTCAATTGCTCACGGGTGTTATTGCCGCGGTTATCCCAAGGATGTACGGGCCCAAACATATTGTATTTTAAATCGGTTTTAAAGTTGAGGTGCTCTCGCATATAATAGTTAATGGCTGGCGTAAAAGAATGCAACCACGAAGTAAGCTCTGGACTGTAATCTGGGCGGTTTCCAGCTAATTTTCTATCGATTCCTAGGTAGCGAGAATCTAATCTACCAATGGTATTCCCCGATTTATCTCTGAGCAACTCTTTCCAAAAAACCGATGAAGGAAGGTCTAAATTATGTTGAAGAATCACTTTTTTAGAGATACCAGTATAAGTGGCCATTTGCGTGGCCATTTTTTCCTTTTCGGAAGCCGAGAGAAGAGAACCTTTGGCTAAAGCCGGAAGTAATACATCTAAAGCATAGGTTTCTATTTGAGGTAAAATGTTCTCTAATTCTTTCTGCTGAAACTCTGGAGATAAAGCTTTATGGTACCAAGCTGCGGCTGTAAAATAAGGTAAGAATAGGGAAGAGGATAAGGCGGTGTCTGCATCGAAGCTAAGGTAATCTGCCGGGGACACTAAAATAACGCCGTTAAGGTACATCCATTGTTGCTCTTGTAATGCGAGGGCAAGACCAGAAACTCGGGTTCCGCCATAGCTTTCTCCAATAAGGTATTTCGGCGAAAGCCAAAGATTGTTTCTGCTTACAAAATTCTCTAACCAAGCCGCTAGGTATTTGATATCTGCATTAATCCCAAAAAACAAGTCTCTGTTGGGCTCTTTATCATCTACTTTTAAGGTTCTTGAATATCCTGTATTTACCGGGTTGACATATAAAATATCGGCTACATCTAAAATGGAGTGGGGGTTATCTTTTAAACCATAAGGTTGCACGGGATAACCTTCATCGCTAATATTTAAAATTTTAGGTCCGGTATAAGCGATATGCATCCAAGCCGACGCAGAACCAGGACCACCATTAAAAGAAATGACTAAAGGTCTTTTCCCGTCTTCTTTCTGATTCTTTTTCTTATATAAAGTATAGTGCAATGTGGCCATTGCTTTATTGTCGCTGTTCCAAACAGGTTGCATCCCGGTCGTTGCTGTGTAATCTAAGCTAGAACCATTGATTTTAGCAGTATGCTGTGTAGTTATAGTGGTGTCAATAGGAATCTTGATCTCTTGAGCGAAAGTTGTAAAGGAGAAAAGAATGAATAAAAGAGCAAAGGTTTTGAGATGCATAATGCGATAGGTTTGAAGTTTAAAAACCTTAAAAATAATCAATTATAAATAGTTAAAAGGATGCAAATTGATATATTATTAACGCTTGTAAAAATTACAAGTCCTACCTTATCGATCAACCTAAACCAAAAACTATGTCATTACTTACTATTATTTTAAATATTTTATTACCACCATTGGCTGTATTTTTAAAACACGGCTTAGGAACTGAGTTTCTTATCAGTTTACTTTTAACTCTTGTGGGATGGTTACCAGGTGTGATTTACGCCTTTTATGTAAATAGCTAATCCTCATACAGGATTCAATTGAAGGAATTCCGTCTGTACCCAAACAGGCGGTTTTTTTTATACTATATTTCAATCATCAGGCTATTAAGAATCAAGTCTGATGTCTTTTAATGCCTGCACCAATGGAATGGGTGAGTAGGTCTTATATCTTAGTCGGACACGACTATTTCTCAATCTTCTTTACGCTTTATGTGCTCTATATTCTTTCGAATCTTGTAGATGTTCTTTTTTTGCTCTTGATTGTCACTAGCCATATCATCTATATAGCTATAGATTTGGTTGACTGCAATTTTATTCTTCCTAATTTGATCTCTCAGTTCTACTTTTTCAAACATTTCAAAAGCAACTCTTTTTAAAAGAGGTTTTAATTTTTCTGAAAGCGAATCCATATGTTTTTTTAACACATAACCCGATGTTCCCGCAAGAATCGTATTCTCTGCCACGGCTTCATCTTCTATAGACCCAGTGATAAAAATAAAGGGAATACTTTCATCTGTTTCTTTGGTGATATGTAGAATGTCTAAGCCTGTACAAGTGGGTAAGTCATAGTCTGAGAGCACTACATCTGGAATAAAATCCTGAAGTGCTTGCGTCGTATTTTCCAGATTATCGACTATTTTTAACTCAAAATTTTCTATAATTTTTTGGAGATGAAGCTTAATCAATTCAGCATCCTCTTTAGCACCTTCCACCATTAAAATTCTTAGCTTGGTAGTAATCATAAATCCAATCTTGTTAAAGATAATATTCGATAGAAAACAGTAGTATCCTGCGCAAAGGTAGTGAAGAAAGTCTTTTTATGCGCTACAATTATTGATCACTCTTATATGTTGAAGAAGATAAATGTTTTCTTACTTCGCTTTTAGTTTAAAGTAAAACGTACTACCTACGCCCACTTGAGATTCTACCCAAAGGCTTCCTTTATGTAAGGCTACAATTTTTTCTACGTGGGCTAAGCCTACACCGGTTCCTTCATATTTCTCTTGTGTAGGAACACGGTTAAAAATGGTAAAGATATTCTTTTGATCTTCTTGTGAAATACCAATCCCGTTATCCATAATGGAGAAGATGTAGTAATTTCCTTCCTTAAAGGCAGAGATTCTAATTTCGGGTTCTTTGTCTTTTGCTTTGTACTTAAGAGAATTGCTAATTAAATTTTGAAACAACAAACGGAGTTCTACCTCATAACCTTTGATTTTCGGAAGATTTCCTGCAAAAATTTTGGCGTGCGTTTCTTTAATTCTTTTCCCTAAATCATATTTAACAATTTCAACAATTTCTTGGGTGTCTACCCATTGTTTTTTAGTGCCTCTTCCTATTCTAGAATGTTCTAATAAGGCTTTTATTTGTTGCGAAAGCCTATCAGATGCTTGGTCGATATAAGAGATGTATTCTCGGCCTTTATCATCTAACCGGTCTCCGTATATTTTTCCTAGAATATCGCTACCAAATTTAATGGTAGATAAGGGTTCTTGTAAATCGTGAGAACAAATGGACACGAATTGCTCTAAATCTTTATTGGCACGCTCTAAATCTGCCTTTTGCTTGTTTAGCTTCTTCTGAGCCTCTTTTAATTCAGAAACATCTACACACGTAAAACGATTGCTTATTCCGTTTCCATGTTCATCCAGCTCCACCGTAGAACTCATCATGATAGGAATAATAAGCCCATCTTTGGTAAGCATTTCTAGTTCAATATTTTTTAATTCTCCTTTTTCTTGAAAGACCTTCCCCAGTTTTAATGCTTTTAATTGTGCCTCATCTTCATAAAGATCATACATATTAGACCCAATAATCTCTTCTTTAGAATCATAGCCTAAACGTTCTATCGCTTCTAAATTACACTGAACGATTTTGGAGGTTTTAGGGTTGACACTAAAGTGCATCACAGGATCTTCTTCGTAAAAAGACTTGAATCTTTTTTCGCTTGCCACTAACTTATCTTTAGCATCTTGCAGGGATTCAATATCTACAAAAGTAATTACGATGCCTTCTGGAATATCATGAGAGTTGATAAATGCAGAAATACGTTGTAAGTAGTTTTTTCCTTCTTTAGAGACAATATTTCTTTGCATGGTCTTCCCGGTTTTAAGCACTTTCTTACACCGGTTAATCAAAGTGTTTCTTCTATGAAGACCAAAACTAGTCGTGAAGTTATCAATAGGTCTTCCCACATCTGAATTGATAAGACTAAAATGCTTCTGAATTGCCGGCGTAAATTTTCTTATTTTTAAATCCTTGTCGAGAAAAATAGTACCTATTTCGGTACTCTCTAAAAGATTATTCATATCCGCGTTAAGCTCGGCCAAGTCTTCCATTTTTTGAACATTCTCGGCATTAACGGTATTTATCTCTTCATTTACGCTTTGTAGTTCTTCATTGGTACTTTGCAGCTCTTCATTGGAAGCTAAAAGTTCTTCATTCGCAGATTGTAATTCTTCATTGCTGGTTTCAATCTCTTCAAGCGAAGTTCTTAACTCTTCTTTAGTTTTGTTTAATTCTGCTTCTAACTCATGGATATAATCTTTGTGTCTGCTCGAAGTGGTAAGGGTAGAGGCTTTATCAAATTTAGAGTAATCTACTTTTTTCTCTATCAGAGTAATGGTAAAATTAAGCTCTGAATCTAATTCGTTTTCACGGAAGGGTTTTACGAAAATATTGAGCGCTTTTTTCTCTTCATTGTCATGATAGAAAGCATTCTTATACACAATCTCTTGATGCGTTTTAGCAGCTTTACGTACACTCGATAAAATGATTGGTTTTAACTCATCCCCAAGCATGTCTAATAGGTTAACCGAAAAACCTTGAGTAGGTAAGTTAGCGTATTTTCTAAATTCGCCTATGGCTTGTAAAATATTATAGTCTTCATCTATAAAAACGCTTGCGCTTCCAAAATGATCTAAGACCGTTTGATTAAAGTTTTCTAAGAACCTTCTTTTTCTAGTATTCATTCTATTTGGCCTTTCTTGAACTCGTTGTTTTTTTAAAGGGTGAATTTGATTGGTAGAAGCCTTTAAGGTTTCGGTTTTTAGTCTTCGTCTAGGGGAGGTGTTTCTAAATATTTTCCACTTGCGGTTGATGGCTTCAAAATTCTCCCGATGTGTTTGAATGCTTTCACTGGTTCCTAAGACTAAAATCCCATCTTCTTCAAGTCCGTAATGAAGAACATTTAAAGCTTTTTGCTGAATACTTGGCTGAAAATAAATCAGTAAGTTTCTACATAAAACCATGTTCATATTGCTAAAAGGCGGATTCTTAATGATATTGTGTTTAGAGAAAATAATCATTTTGCGAAGTTTCTCTATGACTTGATATCCGCTAGGAGTCGTAGAAAAATATTTTTGGAGCAAAAAAGGTTCTATTTCTGCAACACTGCTTTCGTTATAGGTGGCGTTGCTGCCTATGTTAAGGTGATCTTCGGCAATATCTGTAGCGAAAATTTTAACCTCTATATTTTTTTCTTGATTTTCTAACTCTTCCTGGATAAGTATGGCTAGAGAGTAAGCTTCTTCTCCTGTGCTGCAAGCCACGTCCCAAATTTTCAGGGTTTCTCCTTCGTCAATTTTTGCAACTAACTCAGGAATTACCTGCTCTCTCAATACTTCCCATACTTCAGTATCTCTAAAAAATTTCGTAACTCCTATTAGAAACTCTCGTGCTAAACAATTGATTTCTTTCTCATCAGACTTTAAAAGAGTGAAATAGGCATCAAAAGAAGCGCATTTGCATACGTGTATTCTACGCAATAATCTTCTAGACAGCGTAGAGTATTTATATTCCGTAAAGTCTAAACCAATGCTTTGGTCTACTATATGTAGAATTTTAGACATGATAGCTTTATTGTAACTAACCTCTGTATCTTTATTTAATTGGAGAGATTGAGAGGCTCTGATAAAGCTCTTAATTTCGTCGCCCATATCTTCTACGGGCAAAATATAATCGACTAAGCCAGTTCTAATAGCACTTTTAGGCATACCGTCAAACTTAGACTGGGTAGGCTCTTGTACCATCACCACTCCATTGTTTTCTTTTATAGCCTTAATACCGCTTGTCCCATCACTACCAGTTCCGCTTAAGATAATGGCTATGGCCTTTTCTTTTTTATAGGGAGCTAAAGACTCTAAAAAAATATCTATAAGTAAATTTAATTTTTGATTTTTAGGTTTTTCCAATAGACGGAATCTTCCTTCCTCTAAAATTAAATTATTTGCAGGAGGAATTAAATAAATATGACCTGGTAAAATTTCAGAATTATCTTCAATTCTCTTAATCTTAAGCGAGGTGGATTTTGCAAGAAGCTCTGCCATCATACTTTTGTAATCTGGCGATAAATGTTGAATAACGATATAGCTATTGCGATCGTTTTTATGTAGATTATTAAAAAACATTTTTAGAGCCTCAAGGCCCCCTGCGCTTGCGCCAATAGCAATAATATGTTGATTTAAAGCCAAACTATTTTTTATCATGGTAGAGACAATAATATAAGGTGGGTAAAATTACTAAATCTTGACAATTCAATGATAATTAAAATACGTATAAAAGTACCAAATAAGTATACTTTTATGAAGCGTATACTTACTGCTTAGGGATATGTGTATTTACTAAGTTAATGTATTCTTTTTTAGCTTGCTCAGGAGTCAAGTTTTTTACCTGAAAAATAGCATTCATCTTAAAGGCCGAAATAAGTTGTTCATCATCTGGGTTGGCTAGATTGTAGAACGTAGAATCATTAGTAGCTCTTTTATAGTAGGCATAAAAATGAAGCATTAAGTCGGGAGGAAAACGAAGTTCAGTATGAGTAGCTCTTTCATAAGCTTCCTGAAACTCTTTCTCTAGTTGTGCAGTTTTATCAGTCATAGCTTAGTTTTTGGCAATGATGCTTACTCCCCCTTTTACTTTCTGATTCAGTTTTACGTTGAGTTTTGTTTTTAAAGGAAGGTATAAATCTACACGAGAACCAAATTTAATAAATCCGCTATCCTCACCTTGTTTAGCTTTATCACCAACTTTAGCATAATTTACAATCCGTTTTGCTAAGGCTCCGGCTACTTGTCTGTATAAAATTTCTCCAAATTGGTTACTCTTAACCACTACGGTGGTTCGTTCGTTTTCTTCACTTGACTTAGGGTGCCAAGCCACTAAATATTTTCCTGCGTGATATTTACTGTAGGTAACAATTCCGTTAACGGGATATCGAGTTACGTGCACATTAATAGGGGACATAAATACAGAAACCTGTAACCTTTTTTCATTAAAGTATTCTTTTTCAAAAACCTCTTCAATCACTACTACCTTTCCGTCTACAGGAGATACGATGCTAGAATCACTGACCACTGTTTTTCTCTTCGGATTTCTGAAAAACTGAACGATAAGCAAGAAAAAAACAGCTGTGACTATTAAGATTGTGCTTTGTAGCCATAGGGGATTAATAAAGTTATAGCTTATCATATTAATGATTATAAAAGCTAATAATGAAAACCCTAATATTCTATAACCTTCTTTATGAAACATAATTATATAAAAAGTAAATAAGTATAAACAAAAGTACCTGCAAACAGCACACTATCCAAGCGATCTAGTAACCCTCCATGTCCTGGCATAATTGCACCGCTATCTTTAACGTTTGCTTGCCTTTTTAGTTTAGATTGAATTAAGTCACCATAAGTCCCAAAAATACTTACCAATATGCTAAGTACAATCCATTCTCCGTAGGTAAAAATAGGAATATAAAGTGAAATTACATAACCCGCTGCAATGCTAAAAAATAACCCCCCTAAGAAACCTTCTATTGTTTTATTGGGAGAAACTCTTTCAAAGAGTTTGTTTTTGCCAAAGTTCTTTCCTACTAAATAAGCAAAAGTATCATTAACCCAAATAAGAATAAAGATCGCAATGAGCAGTTCTGGTTGGTATTCATCATTCTTATCAAAAGGGATGAGTGTTATAAATATAAAAGAAGCAATGAGGTAAAAGATGACCACAATGTATTTCTTTTCTTGAAAAAGCGGAATTTTTCTTATGATAATAAGATCCCTTAATAGCAGAACCTTTACCAATAAAGTGAGTACTAAAAGAATATTTAATGCGTAAATATTAAGCTTGAAGATACTGAAAAAAGCAAAAAAACCAATCAGTAAAGCGTAAGAAAGATAACTGTTTAGTTGAAGCAGTTTTTGAAGTTCATGAACGCAAATAAGTCCGAAGATTAGAAATAAACCCCAAAAGGTGAATTTAGATACGAGAACGGCCGCAATTAATATAACAATGTATAAGGCCCCAGATAAAGTCCTCGTTAAGGTTTCTTTCATACTATAAGTCTTCTAATAGCAGCAAATATAAATTTTTAGAAGGACTACCATAGCTCATAAAATCACTTTCTTTTTTATCTTCAAAAGTTTTAATGGTAGTAATATTAGAAGGAATCTTATTCTTGCTTTTATTCTTTATACCTCTTAAGCCTTCTCCTATGGTGTCTATAAGCTGACTTGTAGCTGCGAGAATGATGAAATCATGAGGCAATTCATTTAATTTTTTTTCTCCTATCTGATTCGAAGAAATTAATAAGGCACCCGTATTCGCAATTAAGTATTCGCAAGTAGAGAGAAAGAAATTTGAAGTTGAACTTTTATTAAATTCTAATCCAAAATCTTTAAAAGTATCTTTTAAATTTTCATCAAAGCAGCAAACGGGAGAGCCCTCTTCATTGTTCCAATCATTTTCTTTAAGAATAGAGTAGAAGGTATCTAACATCTCTTCTTTATTGCTACAATACAAGAATTTACCTCCATTCTTTTTAAAATTGACCATAAAATTCTCGTCCGTAGGTAATTTCTCCTCGGGCATGAACTTGCTTTGGTCTTTTTGATTAGGATTCTCCTCTTTTTCTGATTTAAATTTGAATCCTAAAAGTTTACTAAATATACTCATATTCAGTGGGTGGGGTAAATAAATTAATGATGCTATCAATCAAAGATAAAAAATATAGATTTAGTCACGTGACTAAATCTATATTTTTTAAGATTCGGGATTATTGTTTTCTTCAATGCTATCTTCCTTAGCGGAAAATACTTCAGGAGAAGGAGTTTCTTTCCCATCTTTCTTGTCATAGGGACGGTCTCCAAAGATACGTTGTAAATCGTCTTTAAAAATCACTTCCTTATCTAATAAGATTTCAGCCAACTGCGTAAGCTTATCTTTATGTAATGTCAATAAATCTATCGCTCTCTTATATTGTTCTTCAATAATGTTAGAGATTTCTTTGTCGATCAACTCAGAGGTCTTCTCACTATAAGGCTTGGTGAAGTTATATTCATTTTGTCCAGAAGAATCATAATAGGTAAGGTTACCTACATTTTCATTAAGACCATAGATTGTCACCATGGCTTTTGCTTGCTTAGTTACTTTTTCTAGATCACTTAATGCTCCTGTAGAAATCTTATTAAAAATCACTTTTTCTGCAGCTCTACCCCCCATAGTGGCACACATTTCGTCCAACATTTGCTCTGTACGAACAATAAGTCTTTCTTCAGGTAAATACCAAGCCGCTCCTAAAGATTGTCCTCTAGGTACGATAGTCACTTTTACTAGGGGAGCCGCATGCTCTAACATCCAACTTACCGTAGCGTGACCCGCTTCGTGAAAAGCAATAGCTTTCTTCTCGTCTGGCGTAATAATTTTATTCTTTTTCTCTAGTCCACCTACAATTCTATCTACAGCATCTAAGAAATCTTGTTTTCCTACGGCCTTATTTCCTTTTCTAGCTGCAATTAAAGCTGCTTCATTACAAACATTGGCAATATCTGCTCCAGAGAAACCGGGAGTTTGCTTAGCTAAGAATTCAGTATCTAATTCATCAGCTACTTTCTTAAGAGGTCTTAAGTGCACTTCAAAAATCTCTTTACGTTCTCTAATGTCTGGTAAATCAACATAAATTTGTCTGTCAAAACGCCCTGCTCTCATTAAGGCCTTATCCAAAACGTCAGCACGGTTGGTCGCCCCAATAACAATTACATTGGTATTGGTACCAAAACCATCCATTTCTGTCAGTAATTGGTTAAGTGTATTTTCTCTTTCATCGTTAGACCCACCTAAATTTGATTTCCCTCTTGCTCTACCAATGGCATCGATCTCATCAATAAAGATAATAGAAGGTGATTTTTCTTTCGCTTGCTTAAATAAATCTCTTACTCGAGAAGCTCCAACACCTACAAACATCTCTACGAAATCTGATCCTGAAAGCGAGTAGAAAGGCACTTTTGCTTCTCCTGCAACTGCTTTTGCTAATAAAGTTTTTCCTGTTCCTGGAGGACCAACTAATAAGGCTCCTTTAGGGATTTTTCCGCCTAGAGCGGTATATTTTTCGGGTGTTTTTAAGAAATCTACAATTTCTTGTACTTCTTCTTTTGCCCCTTGTAAACCGGCTACATCTTTAAATGAAGCTTTAACATCGGTGTTTTTATCAAAGAGTTTGGCTTTAGATTTTCCTATGTTGAAAATTTGTCCGCCAGGACCGCCGCCGCCGCCGCCGCTCATTTTTCGCATAATAAAAATCCAAACTCCAATAATTAGAATAAAAGGAAGTAGCGACCAAATAAGGTCTCCCCATACATCAGAGTGGGTCTCGTTTACTCTTATGGTATCTAGGTTGTACTCGTTTTTAATTTCGTCAAAATCATTTTCAAAATTTTGGAGATCTCCAAGTTCAAACGTATAATGTGGAGTTTCTCCACCAGGGAGAAGTTCCTTTTCCTTATTTTTCTTGTGTTTAGGTAGCTGCTCTGCTTTTTCAGTTAAGTAAACGTTGGCGGTTCTTTTATTAATCACCACTACTTTTTTCACTTCTCCTTCTTTAAGGAAAGATTCAAATTCGGCAATGTTAGTTTTGGCAGGTTCGTTAAAACCGCTTCCGCTGAAAAAATTGATTCCTAAAAAAATAAGTATAATTCCCGCATAAATCCAATAGGAATTGAATTTAGGCTTTTTACCGCCTTCGGGCTTTTTGTTTTCTTGTTGCTTAGCCATTATGTGTGGGTGCTAGTAATTTAGTAATTTGTTTCTATAGTGGTCGATTTGGCATCTCCCCAAAGTCCTTCGATATCGTAAAATTCTCTAATGTGTTTTTGAAAAACGTGAACTACAACATTAACATAGTCAATAAGGACCCATTCGGCATTTTCAGTACCCTCTACGTGCCAAGGCTTGTCTTTTAGAGACTTGCTTACTCCTTTTTGAACAGAGTTAACAATAGCGTTTACTTGGGTGTTGGAAGTACCATTACAAATTACAAAATAGTCACAAACCGTATTTTCAATCTCGCGAAGATCTAGTATTTGAATGTCATTACCCTTAACATCTTCCATACCTTTTATGATTTGAGTTAGGAGTAGGTCTGTGTTATTTTCAGTTTTTATCATTAAATTTATTTATTTTGTGCAAAGTTATTATTTTTTGCTCTTTTTTTGCATTGTTAACAAAAACTTATCGTTCTATTATCAACACTTTTTTTATGAAGAGTATCAAAGTCCGTACCACCCCATCTACTAATGTTTACTTACGAGAGTTATATCGCGCTAATCCCAGTATAAAAAACTGTTATGTAGTAGCCGAAAATCAAACTCAAGGTAGAGGGCAAATGGGGGCGAATTGGAACTCAGAAAAAGGCAAGAACCTAACCTTTAGCGTGCTCTTAGATGGTTTAAATCTTAAAATAGAAAACCAGTTTAAGCTAAGTGCCATAACTTCTTTGGCGGTCTTAAAAGTGCTAAAGAGGTTAGGGATTCCTAATTTAAAGGTAAAATGGCCTAACGACATATTGGCAGACAGTTTTAAGATTTGTGGGATACTCATCGAAAACATATTTAGCAATCAAAAAATTAACACTGTGATTATAGGAGTTGGGCTCAATGTGAACCAAGTAAATTTTGATTCTTTGTACCGGGCTTCTTCCTTAAAAGAGCTTACGGGCGTTCATTATGATTTAGACAACGTGCTTAGGCAATTGGTGCAACAGATAGAAAAAGATATGTATGAGTTTTTACCTTTTTCTCATGAAACGATTTTAGACAAGTACCACAAGCATTTGTTTAGAATCGAGAAAGCTTCTACCTTTCAATTTCCCGACGGAGAGCGAACTACGGGGATTATAAAAAAAGTCTCCAAACAAGGTTTGTTAGAAATCTTGTTTGAAGACGAGAAGCTAAGCTCTTTTGAAATCAAAGAAATTAGGCTGCTTTATTAAAGCTTGGCCATATTCTCACTCAGTGCATTGATAAAGTTTTTTAAAGGAATTTTAATCATCATCGCCATCATGCTATTAAATTCACCGTCAAAAACAAGTTGTACTTCGCTTTCCGCGGAAGCGATTTCAGCAATATTGGCGGTAAGCGTAAACGGAAGCTTTTCACTTTTAGCTCCCAAAACCACTTGCTCGAAAGGAGTAGTCTCCTTGATGAGAAGTTTAATTTCTGGCATTCCTTTTAATTGAAATAAAAAACTATCCTCGCCCTTTACCTCAAATTTCTGTATAGAATCTGGCATAATGCTTTCGTAATTCTTTACTTCGGTAAGAAAGTTGAATAATTCTTCCTGACTTTTATTTACCTTATTTTTTTCACTTTCTAAATGCATGTTTATAATTTTGGACTCCAGGTGGAAGGATTATTTCTCCAGTTTTGAAGTGTTTCTAGTTCTTTTTTGTTTAAATAATTGGTTTCGAAAGCTTGCTCTATAAGGGCAGAGTAGTCGCTTAGCGTATGCAATTGGATGTGTTCTTTTTCAAAATTTTCTTTTGCCACATCAAAGCCATAAGAGAAAATAGCCAGCATTCCTTTTACATTACAGTTGGCTTCTTTTAATGCTTTTACCGCATTAAGACTACTTTTCCCTGTGCTAATTAAATCTTCGATAACCACTACATTTTGTCCGCCTTCTAAGTGACCTTCAATTTGGTTTTGTCTTCCGTGCTTTTTAGCTTCCGGTCTAACGTACACAAATGGAACCCCTAAATATTCGGCAACTAGCATTCCAATTCCTATGGCTCCTGTTGCTACACCAGCGATTACATCGGCTTTGCCGTAAATTTTTTCTACCTGTTTAGCCATATGGTCTCTTACGAAGTTACGAATGGGCGGGTAGGATAATATAATTCGGTTATCACAATAAATAGGTGACTTCCATCCACTAGACCATGTAAATGGTTCTTGCGGGTTTAATTTAATTGCCTTAATTTGCAAGAGTAATTCGGCTGTTTTTTTTGCGGCTTCTTTATCTAAAATCATTCTGTAAATGTATAAAGTTTTTGTAAATGATATTCCATTAATTCTTTCAACAGAGAAAGATATAGGAAATCAATATACGTCTATCCCAATTAAAACGGCGAAGATAAAACGTATTATTAAAAAAGTAAGTAAAGGTGAACTTTTTTATGTAAATCTTTATCACGAAAATGAAGAACAGCTTCTTAAAACGCTAAAAAAGAAATTAAAGACCATTGTTGCAGGTGGCGGATTGGTGTACAACCAAAAAGGAGAAATTCTATTTATTAAGCGTAATGGAAGATGGGATTTGCCTAAAGGTAAAGCCGAAGACGGCGAAAGTATTGAGGAAACCTCCATACGCGAAGTAGAGGAGGAGACCCAAGTGGAAGGCTTAGAGATTATCAAATTGCTGCAAGTGACTTATCATATTTTAAAACGAAATGGAGAATATAAGTTAAAAGAAACCCATTGGTTTGAAATGAAAACTAGTTTTGAAGGGGAGCTAGTGCCTCAAAAAGAAGAAGGAATTAAAAAAGCGAAATGGAAAAACTTTGAAAAAAGTCAAAAAGCACTTCAGAAGTCTTATGAAAATATAAAGCTTCTTTTTCCTAAAGAATATTTAATTCAGCATCCTAAAAACCGGATAAAGTAAATGAGCTTTTTCGTAATGGGGACTTTTCTTATGAATCCAATCCAATTGCGCATACCAGCTATTTCTAAACGCTTTATCTTTAGTTTTTTTCGCTTCAAAAGCTTTCTTTACGGAAGGGTTTTCTTGTAAAAATCTTAAGGCCACCTCTTCAAATACATACGGAGAGAAGCCTTCTTTTTGCTGAAGAATAGAATCGAAAAAATTCCAATTAAAAAATGAATCTACTGCGGAAGGCTCTAAAGTCTCTAGTAAATACCGCATTCCAGCTTGGTGCGTAGGAACAATCAAATCTCCTTTTCTAAACTTTATGTTGTTAACTGAAGCTGTGACGCTCGTATTTTTGTGAAGGTAATGTCCTTCATAAGGATTGGACAGAGTTTCAAAATCTTTGATTCTATACGTCTCTACTTCTATGAGGCTGTCTTTTTCTAAGATTTGAAATTCAATCTGGTTGGCTAAAAGTCGGTCTTTAATAGGCCACCAGCCTTGCGGAATCACATAAGCTTTGGGAATAGAAATACTGTCTTGGGCCTGGAAGTAATCATAATAAGAGACCTCTTTATTAAAAGGCTTGTTCTTATTGTATTTAAGTCGGGGGAGTTGGGTTACTTCACTTTTAAGATTTTCGGCTTCATAGCCTTTAAAATCGATGGTAGTAAGCGTATCTTTATTCACCGTATAATTAATAGGATAGAAGTTGGAGTCTTCAACGTATTTTTGATTTTCTGTGCGGAGTTTTTTAATGCGGCCTTCGCTATTTTCTATGATATCTATACAGGTAATCATCAACTCATACGTGCTTTCTACTCGTTGGGAGTAGGGTTTCAGCATATGAGTTTCTATCATCAACCCCAGTGTGTTCCATAAAGTCGTATATCCTGTAGAGTATCTTGGGTTATCTAAAAACTGAGAAAAACCTTTTTCAGGAACTTCATTAAACACGTTGACATAAGGCGTAATGGGAAGTCCTTTTACAGCCAAGCTATCTTCCAGTTGAATCATAAAATCTTCTTTCAGGTATTTCCCTAAAGGACCTCCTAATTTATCGTGCTGGGTAAGCAAATGGGTAAGGGTGTATTGATAATCGGCGCCATTGCTTACATGATTGTCGATAAAAACATCTGGATTTATTTGATGAAATACTTCCGCGAAAGCGAACGCATTTTTAGAATCCATTTTAATAAAGTCACGATTAAGGTCGTAATTTCTAGCATTTCCTCTAAAACCGTATTCTTTGGGTCCGTTTTGATTGGTACGAGAAGTGCTGTTTCTAGTTAAGGAGCCTCCTACATTATAGATAGGTATCGTAGCGATGACTGTATTTTTTGGCGCTTTTAAAGAATCTTGAGCAAAATCTCGTAACATCATCATGGTGGCGTCTATCCCGTCACTCTCCCCAGGATGAATCCCATTGTTGATGAGTAAGACGGTTTTGTCTTTATGAATACTGTTCCAATCGAAATTACTTTCTGGGTTATATATGACTAGATGTAAAGGTTTGCCGCTATCGGTGGTTCCTACCTCTTTCATTTCGATACTGGTATAGGCATCGTCTAATTGAGTGTAGAAATCTATCACTTCTTGGTAAGTTCCCGTTTCTTGACCATTTGATTTTTCGAAGGTGGTAGATAAGTCATACTCTTTGCTTATTTTGTATTTTGATAGGTCACAGCTAGTTAAGATGACTATAGTAAGGGTTAAGATGCTTATATTTTTCATAAAGGATAAAATTTCAGGTAAAAGATGTTGAATTATGAAACTAAATTAGTAATTTAGGCGCTTACAAACTTATAAACCCAAATTAAAATGAAAAAAATTACTTTATTGGCAGCTGCTTTTGTAGCAAGCTTATCAATTCAAGCGCAAACAGTTATTACTCATTCAGTAGAGCAAACAGTAACGGAAAATAATACTGTTGCTTGTCCCACAGAGCCAACTGTTTACCAGCGTGTATTTGATTTTGAGAATGAATTTAACATTACAGATGGTTTTGAACTTACAGCTGTAGAGTTTGGAGTAGAAACTATTGATGCTTCACCAGTTACTTTAAACATTTATTTATCTGATGGAACTAATCCAACTACTTCAGATTTAACAAATATAGTTTCTGAAGAAGTTACTTTAACAGCAGCGGATGCTGGAACTGTTGTTTCTTATACTTTAGCTGCTCCTTTAACTGTTCCTGCAAGCTCAATTTTGGTTGTTGAATTAGCTGAAGCTGCGGATGGAACTGTATTTAGAATTGGATCAAACCAAGCAGGGCAAACTGCGCCATCTTGGATAATTAGTGATACTTGTGGAGCTGACACTGTTGAGGCATTAGGTTTTACAAATCATTATGTAATGAACCTTGTAACAGATGCTACCTTAGCTGTAGATAGCGCAATCGCTTCTCAAATTTCTATGTACCCTAACCCAGTAAACAATGTATTAAATATTAGTGTTCCTTCTTCTATTCAAATTGAAGGTGCAACGATGTATGATATCTTAGGAAAAGGTACTCAAGTAGAAGTTTCTGCTAACAATACAATTAATACTTCTTCTTTAGCTTCTGGTGTTTACTTATTAACCATCAACACTAACGAAGGAAACATTACTAAAAAAGTAGTGAAGCAATAAGCTTTAAAACTTTTAGATAAATTAAAAGCTCCCAATTGGGAGCTTTTTTTATGACTTCATTTAATCGATTAAATGAATTAAGACTTCACTCTTACCGAGTCTGGCACCAGCATGGTATAATCTCCATGGTTTCTAATCACATCTCTTACAATAGAAGAAGAGATGTAACTTTTACCACTAGAGGTTAAAAGAAATACAGTCTCTATTTGTTCTAATTTTCTATTGGTATGCGCAATTGCTTTTTCAAACTCAAAATCGGCAGGGTTTCTAAGTCCTCTCAAAATAAATGGAGCGTTTTCTTTAATACAAAAATCTACCGTTAGGCCTTCATAGGTTTTTACTACGATTTTAGGCTCATCTTTAAAAGCTTCTGTTATAAACCGCATTCTCTCTTCTAGAGAAAACATATATTTCTTGTCGGCATTAACACCTATGGCTAGGATCACTTCATCAAAAAGTTGAAGACTGCGTTCTATAATGTCATAATGTCCCAAGGTAATAGGATCAAATGATCCTGGAAAAACTGCTTTTTTCATTGAACTATTATTTTCTTGAAGTTACTAAATTATTAACTAATAGGGTCCCTTTATCTAATACCAAATTAACATGTAGTGTCACATTTTAACTCGTTCATTTTCCTCCGTCCGTTCCGGTCGAACGAGTTGCTCATAACTTTCATAGCTACAGCTATGCCAACTAATCGCAACGTCATAGAACAAAAAAGCAACTTCGTTTTCTCTACGACATTATAAAATTAAATTGGTATAAGAGCATTTTCTATCACGTTAGTGAACAAATCTTTCAAGGTGATCCCTGCTGCTTTGGCTTGTTGTGGTAAGATACTAGCTTCACTTAAACCAGGGCACGTATTTACTTCTAAGAAATGAGGTTCGTTATTGTGAAAAATAAATTCCGCTCTCGTTAAGCCTTTTAGCTTTAAAGTTTTAAAAATTTTAATGGCTTGACGTTTAACTTCTTCCGTTTGTTCTTTTGTAATATTTGCCGGTGTAATTTCTTGAGACTGTCCTAAATACTTTGCTTTATAATCGAAAAATTCATTTTCAGAAATGATTTCAGTAACAGGTAAAGCTAATACTTCTCCATTGTAATTAATCACTCCTACAGAAACCTCTGTGCCGTCTAAAAAGGATTCAATAATCACTTCTTCATCTTCTTTATAAGAAAATTCAATGGCCTCCAATAAATCCTCTTTCTTTTTTACTTTAGAAATCCCAAAGCTGCTTCCTGCTTTATTGGCTTTTACAAAACAAGGTAAGCCTACGGTTTCTATAATTTCATCCTCAAAAATTTCATCTCCTTTATTGACAAAGTAATTGGTGGCGGTTTTAATGCTATAGGCTTTTAAGATGCTAATGCAATCTCGTTTGTTGAAGGTTAACGCCGATGAATAATAATCGCAAGAAGTTTGTTTCATATGAACCGTCTCTAGATAAGCGGCAAATAAACCATCTTCTCCAGGAGTACCGTGAATAATATTAAACACACAGTCAAAGTTTATTTTTTCACCTTCTACAGTCGTTGAAAAATCTGATTTGTCTATTTGGTATTTCTTGCCGTCATTGGTAAGGACAAACCATTCGTTTTGTAGAATATGAACCTTAAAAGCCTGGTACTTTTCTTTGTCCATATGATCATAAACCAGTTGGCCACTCTTTATAGAAATTTCGGCTTCGTTGGAATATCCACCCATAGCGATGGCTATCGTTTTCTTTTTCATAAAATCACTATTTGATAATATAATAATATCGCTTGTTAAATCGCTACAAAAATAAGGGTGTTTTTATATCTTTGCTCCATAATTTGTCATAATAATGAGCTTCATAAAATTTTTATTCAGTAAAGCGTTTTTAATACAATTAGGTATAGCGCTCGTAGTTATTGTTTTGCTAGTATTTGGGACCATGAAATGGTTGGATTATTCGACAAACCATGACCAACGCATTGAGGTTCCTAACCTTTCTAAGCTTTCGTTGGATGTGGTTGATCAAAAACTCGAAGAAATGGATCTAAGAAGAGAAATCTTAGATTCTGCGAATTACAATCCAGATTATCCTAAATATTCTGTGATAGAGCAAGTACCTAAACCAGGGGATTTTGTAAAAGAGAATCGAAAGATTTACTTAAACCTAAATCCTTCAGGATATAACAAGATAGAGATCCCCAATCTTTTAGGAAGAACTCAGCGACAAGTAGAACCTACTTTAAGATCATTAGGGTTTGAGATTGGGGATATTACCCATAAACCCAATATTGCTAAAAATGCAGTATTAGAAATGAGACACAAAGGAAAGTCTGTAAAGCCGGGTGATAAATTGATGAAAACTTCTGTAATCGATTTGGTTTTAGGAGATGGAACTCGTAACTATAATAGCGAAAATTAATATTTATTTTAATGAGTGAGCAGGAAGAGAACAGCAATGATGGAAATGATGAGCTTTACGAACATTATCATTTTGTAGCCTCCAAGGGACAAGAACCTTTAAGAGTAGATAAATTTTTAATGAATTTTGTAGAGAATGCTACTCGAAATAAAATTCAGAAGGCAGCAAAAGATGGAAATGTTTTTGTCAATGGAGTTGCCGTAAAACAAAATTATAAGGTAAAAGCCGAAGACGAGGTTAAAGTAATGTTTGAGCATCCTCCATACGAGTCTTTGCTTACGCCAGAAAATATTCCTTTAGATATTGTCTATGAAGATGATACCCTTTTAGTGGTCAATAAACCCGCTGGAATGGTGGTGCATCCCGGTCATGGGAATTATTCTGGTACGCTGATTAATGCGTTAATCTATCACTTTGATAACTTACCCAATAATAGCAGTGATAGACCAGGATTGGTTCATCGAATAGATAAAGACACTAGCGGTTTGTTGGTGGTCGCAAAAACCGAGCAGGCGATGGCTCATCTTTCTAAGCAGTTTTTTAATAAAACCAGTGAAAGAGAATATGTTGCTTTAGTTTGGGGACATGTAAACGATGAAGAAGGTACCATAGAAGGAAATATAGGAAGACACCCCAAAAATAGATTGCAAAATACGGTCTATTATGGAGACGATGCCGACAACGGAAAACCTGCCGTGACTCATTATGAGGTAATTGAAAGATTTGGTTATGTTACGCTAGTTAAATGTAAGTTAGAAACCGGTAGAACCCACCAAATTAGAGTCCATATGAAACATATAGGACATACGCTTTTTAATGATGAGCGTTATGGCGGAGAACGAATTTTGAAAGGAACTTCGTTCACCAAGTACAAACAATTTGTAGATAATTGCTTTAAAGTATTGCCAAGACAAGCTTTACACGCCAAGACTTTAGGTTTTGAACATCCTGCTACCAAAGAGTGGATGAGTTTTAATTCTCCGGTGCCAGAAGATATCGAAGCCTGTATAGAACGCTGGAGAAACTATGCTAAAAATCAAAAAGAGGTGTTGGAGTAGGGCAATCTTTTTTTGGAAAAAAAAAGCCGGGCTATCCGCTATATCTTTTGTTTCGCTAAGCTTCACAAAAGGATGCCGCTGCTATCCCTATTGCAAATCAATTTTATAAATGCCTCTATATAAATTCCAAATTAGGAAGTCTATTCTATTACCTGCATAAGTCTTATCTTTAGCTTAAAAACACCTATGAAAATTCTTGTTTCTCCCGCTAAGTCTCTTAATCTAGAAAGCGATCTACCCACCAAAAGACATACACAACCTCAATTTTTAGAAGAAGCCATTCAAATTAATAAAAAGTTGGCAAGGCTTACCAAAAAAGAGATTGCAGAATTGATGAACATCAGTCAAAAGTTAACCGATTTAAATTATGATCGCTATCAAGAGTTTGAAGAAAAACATCTGGTTAAAAACGCTCGTCCTGCGATTTATACGTTTGACGGAGATGTATATGCAGGCTTAGATGCGTACAGTATTCCCGAAGCTAAAATAGATCGACTTCAAAATGATTTGCGTATACTTTCTGGTTTGTATGGAATGTTGAGGCCTTTAGATCTTATGCAGCCTTACCGATTAGAAATGGGAACCAAATTACCTATTCAGCAGCATAAGGATCTCTATGAATTCTGGAAAGAAAAACTAACCGAAGCCTTAAATAAAGAAATGGCTAAAGAGGAGTTACTCATCAATTTAGCGAGCAACGAATATTTTAAAGCAATTAATAAAAAAGAACTTAAAGGGAAGTTAGTGAGTCCTGTCTTTAAAGACTTTAAAAACGGAAAACTAAAGATTATTAGTTTCTATGCGAAAAAGGCTAGGGGGAGTATGGTAAGGTATATTATAGACAAAGATGTACATACGCTAGACGATCTTAGGGGCTTTAACTATGATGATTATCGTTTTAGTGAAAAGGAAACTGAGAAGGAGCTGGAACCTGTATTTATAAGATAAAAAAAAGGCTAAAACTTAATGTTTTAGCCTTTTTAGATTTTAATTCATCTGCCACTTAAATTTGTTCAAAATCTTGAGTAGTGTTTTTATCTGCTTTTCTAACGTTAATGGCATTACCATCCTCATCAATTACAAAGGCAACAAACTCTAATTCTTCTGCATTCTCCACATTGGCAGGAACGGATATTGAATAGCTTTTGGTGTATACATCATTTTCAAACTCAGCTTCAGGAATAAGGTCTCCCATTAAGCTAGTGAGCGTTTCTCTTAAAACGTGATTATGTTCAAAATCTGGTACAGGGTTTACTGCATCATAATAATTGGTATAATTTTGCTGAGGATAAATCAATCCATTTTCTAAGACATAAACGACTAATTTAAGCTGATTAAAATTCTTAGCTTTTTTAACACTTACGTCTATCGTAATGTTGCCACCAGAGATCTCATTATCTATAGCTAAACCTAATTTAGGATTTTCTCCTTGACTAAGGTTAAGTACTTGATCAACGTTTTCTGGTTCTGGGCTAGTCCACAAGGTTTTTCTGTTTAAAAATCCTTTTGGATATCCTGCAGCATCTAAGGTGCTCTCTAGTTCTGAAGCGTCATAATTAAAAGGATCATACGTACCACTATTAGGATTAGAGCTATCTCTATGTATCGCTACAGCAACCGCATTATCTGTATTAGAAAACACTTCTTCAATCGCATGGGCTACACGCGTGCAGTAACCACACCAAGTACCAGTATAATCTTCAATAAGAACTCTCTTCTTGAAGTTTATTTCAGAACCATCATGATAGGTTATGATTAAAGCTTCCGAGAAAAAATTATCATATTCTGCTTTAGCGACATATTCACCAGGAATAGAAGAGGTGTAAGCATTTCCTTCTATTAACTCATCGTTAATGTAGAAAGAGGTCTGCGCTGTTACATCTTCTCCTTGTTGAGTTGCTTTTAAAATAACCGTATTGTCTATAAGACTCGTCGTATTATTTGCTGTAATAAGAATAGGCTGCTCTGAAGGTAGAATATCATAACTCTCAGAACAACTGTAAATCAAAGTTATAGAGAGTAATAAAAATAAAATGGATTTGAAAATCTTCATAGAATGAATTACTTCTTAATAATTTTAGTGGATGCTTGTTTTCCGTTAAGCGTTTGGAATTTAACTAAATACACACCAGCAGTTAATTGTGATGCATTTAATTGATTTGCTCCTTGCTCAAAGCTTTGGTTGTCAACTCTCTTTCCGTTAAGGTCATAAACAGCAACGTTAATTCTTTCGTTCGTATTAAAAGAAATGTTGTCGGCAATGATTGAAGAGTTTAAGGTTACTCCTAAGCTTTCCATAGAGAAGTTTGAAGTACTTAAACTAGAATCATATAAGTACGTGAATGTAACCAAATCTCCTAATTCATTTCCGTTTTCATCTACTTCGTAGAATCTAAAGGTGTAATCAACGGGAGCTTCTGTATTGTCTCCTGGATAACTACTAAAAAAATGATCAAATTGTCCATTGTCACCACCAGGTTGTAAAATTAAAGGGCCATTAAGTGGGTAGGTGTTTCCTATTGCAATATTTGCATAACACGTTCCTCCTACACAAAACTGTAAATTACTTCCTGAAGCATTATTCATATTAACCACTTCGGCTAGAATACGAACGGCTTCATCCCCTTGGTTTGTGATAAAAATAGGTAACTCTATTCCTAATTCTGAGTAAGAGTAGGTTTCATTATTTACAATTGGAGTATCGTTTTCTTCCGTAATAATGATTTGAGCGTTACTGTAAGTAAATGCGCAAAGCGCAAGAATAAATAGGTTTAATTTTTTCATAGTATTTGGGTTTTTGAAAAACACAAGGGTCTAAACAGCAATACTGTGTAAACCCTTATGGTTAATTATAATTTATTTTAAGATAAGCTTCGTTGTTTTTTGCATGTCGTTAGATTCCACTTTAACAAAGTAAATTCCAGTTTCTAAAGAAGATAGGTTTACTTCCTCATTAGCCTTAAGATCATTTTTGGTAAAGACTTGCTTTCCTGTAAGATCAAATACATTCATAGTGTAATTATCTAACTGACTAACAAAAATACTTCCGTTAGAAGGGTTTGGATAAATAGAAATTTGAATGTCATCAAAATTCTCTGTCGCTAAGGTAGTTACATTAAAGGCCGATCCTCTTACAAATTCTGATGTAAAACTTGGTGCATCTTCATTATATACAGTTACGCCGTTAGAAACAATTTCAATACCGGCATTAGGGTTACTTCCCCAACCGTCTCCCCAGTTGTCTAAGAATACTACATCGTAACAATCAGTTGATGGAAGGTTTACTTCGTGAATTTTTGTGGTGTTTGCATTAGATCCACCTCCGTTAGGACTTCCAGAATATGGTCCATAACTTTCAACAACATTACCAGCACTATTTCTAATTTCCCACGAAATTTCTGTAGGATAATTATCAGTTCTTACTTTAACAGTGATGTTATTTGAAGCCTCCTCAGAAACAATAAAATCGTACGCTCTTGTAGTCATTTCTGTTGTAGTATTGTGAGGAGTTTGACCGTTAATTCCAGTTAATTCAGCAGTGTATGTAGCATTTAAATCTATACTTACATCTTCAAAAAAAGCAGAGTCGTGCTCAAATTGGTTTACATTTCCTGAAAAGCTTGAAGTAGCTATTACTGTACCGTTTTCTTTTAAAACTACAGTAGCATCGGTAATATTGTTATTTCCATAGTTTGTAATGCTGAAAGGAATATTTGCTGTAGTACTACAAACATAAACCTCATCGCTTATTAATTCTAACATACCGTGGTTTGGAACACCAGTTACATTGTTACCTCCACAAAAATTTCCAACTCTAGTTAATACTTCGCTTGGTGTAAGGTAAGCAGTTTGAGAGCTATTTACAGTTCCAACTTCATACACTGTTTGATCTGTAGAACAAATACCAAATAGAGTAGGGTAGTAGGCAATTTGATAACTACTTGCAATACTGGCGTCATCTATAATTGGATATGGAGTATTTGCTAACCAATCACCTTGCGATGAACCTGTTTGTCCCATTAAATCTGCCATCGTAGTTTGAGCGTCTCCTTCAATAAAAAGAACAACTATCTCGTCAGATCCGGGTGCAGCATAAGCATAATGTAATTTTTTTAAAGTTTCAGCTTGATGAAAACCCCAACAAGGACCACACCAAGTAGCAGAAACATCCATAACAATATTTTTACCTTCACTTAAGTAAGTAGATAAAGAATGAGAATTTCCATCAACATCTGTTGCCGTAAAATCTGGAGCAGTAGAGCCGTTAGCTATTTGAGCTTGCGCAAATAAGCCTGTGGCTAAAAAGGCTAAGCTAAGTAATAATTTTTTCATAAGTTTTAAGTTAAATTTTTAACATTTACAAATATATAGTATTTATTAATTAGATGAATAAAAAAAGACCTTGAACTTTGTGATTTTCTTTATAATATTGACTTATTATTATATATTTGCTCGCTATTAACAAAAATTTAATACCCCATGAAAAATGTATTTTTCCTTATTTGCTGTTTGGTTGCTACCGTTTCTCAAGCGCAATCTCAAATGCCAAATGTTCAACTAAAGAATTTAGATAATAATTATCAAAATGTATATAAAGATTATGCAGCCAAAGATAAAGTTTATGTGTTTTCATTTTGGGCTACGTGGTGTGCACCCTGCATTAGTGAGTTAGAAGCAATTAAAGAAAATTATGCAGCTTGGCAAGAAGAAGTAGATTTTGAAGTAGTAGCCATTTCTATTGATGATTCTCGAACTATGAGAAGAATTAAGCCCATGATAAACGGAAAAGGATGGGAATATGAAGTTTTATTGGATACCAACCAAGAACTTAAGAGAGCCCTTCAAATTAACAATATTCCTCATGTAATTGTAGTTAAGAATCAAAAAGTAGAGTATGTTCATAATGGATATGCAGAAGGTGGAGAAGAAGAATTATTCGAAAAGATAAAATCTCTTTAATGGTTAAGAAAATTATTTTTTTATTGGGCGGAGTGATAGCTTTATCTACTTCTGCCACGGCTCAAGATACTATTAATGAACCCAATAAAATACAAGGAAGATTCTTTGGTGGAGTAGAGTCCAATTCGCAATACTATGTAGATGATCCAAAATTGGGAGACTTTTTGTACGAAGACCGCTTTAGATCTAACAATTATATCAATGTAAATTATAACTACGGAAGGTTTACTGCAGGAATTCAAGTGGAAGCCTATGAGAAAAATGCGCTTTTAAATTATAATCCTAAATTTAAAGGAACAGATTTAGCTACTTTTTATCTAGATTATAAATCAGAAAAACTAGACATTACTGTTGGTCATTTCTACGAGCAATTTGGGAGTGGATTAATCTTGAGAACTTGGGAAGACAGAGCTTTAGGAATAAACAATGCGCTTCGCGGAGGACGCATTGAGTTTAGACCTAATAACAATATAAGTTTAAAAGCACTTTACGGAAGACAACGCAGTGGGTTTACCGTGTCTGACGGTCATATTTTTGGATTCGATTCTGAATTTTACCTAACCGATTACCTTAACTTCGAAAAATCAGACTTGTCTGTAGGAGCTTCTTACGTGGGGAGATATGAAAAAACCGATATCGTAGATCCGCAATTTTCTGAATTGACCAATGCCATGGCATTTCGTTTCAATTATTATAAAGGTTCTTTCTACGCCAGTGGAGAAGCCAACTATAAAACGGAAGATGCTGTGCTAAGTGCTCAAAATGATATTAATGGCGATTATGTAAAGCCAGGAAGCGCTTATTTACTCAACTTCGGTTATACTAAAAGTGGATTAGGAGTAGACCTTACCTTAAGACGTGTAGAGAATATGGGATTTTATTCAGAACGGATACCAGAAAACTTGGGTGATAACAATTCAAGCCTTAACTATAACGATAGAATTCTTAACTATTTACCCGGTTTAACCAAGCAACATCACTCTAACTTGGCAAATATTTATGTTTACCAAGCTCAAGCAAGCGTGAGTTACTTAGATGTAGATAAAATGAAAGCTGGGGAAACTGGCGGACAAATAGATGTCTTTTATAACTTCAAAAAGGGAACTACGCTTGGTGGAAAATACGGAACTAAAGTTGCCGCAAACGTTGCAACTTGGTATAATTTGCCAGGAGAATACAGATTTTTTCCGCAGGAATATGACACCGAATTTTTTGGGGTTGCTCAAAAATATTTCTCCGATTATAACCTAGAGGTGAAGAAGAAACTGACAGAGAACTGGAGATCTGCTTTTTATTATGTGCACCAATATTATGATAAAAGCTTAATTGAAGGTGGAGATGTGGTTAAGGCAGATGTTTTAGCGCTAGAAAATACATGGGCTTTTGGCGAAAAGCAATCGGTGAGATTAGAGTTAGAGCACCTTTGGGCTGATACCGATAGAAAAAATTGGGCAGGAGGAACTTTGGAATATAACCTGAATAGAAATCTTTCTTTTTATGTTTGGGATATTTATAATTACGGAACCGATAAAGAAGCAGAAAAAAATCACTACTACAATGTTGGTGGAGCCTATCGTTTTGGAGCTTGGAGAATAGCTGCAAACTATGGTCGCCAGCGCGGAGGTTTGGTTTGTGTAGGAGGCGTGTGTAGATTCGTGCCAGAAAATACAGGCTTCACTTTAAACGTTTCTACTTCGTTTTAAGAGAAAATATATGAGAATTATATATTCAAACCCAGCAAGACTCTTGCTGGGTTTTATTCTTCTATCAATTCAAGCCTAAACTTTATAATTCCGGCGTCGATAGTTCCGCTTTCTAACACTCCGTTTTTATAAACGTATTTGTTCACGTTGTTTTTGTCATTTGTTTTTTCATATGCACGTTCACCTACTTTTTTTAAAGAATGAAAAGTCCCATTCTCTTCAGAATAAACTTGGCGAATACCAATCGGCTCTTCTAACATCAGCATTACGGCAGAATAGGTGATATCGTCTTCTATTTTGCTTTTTAGCTTTTGGTCTTCATAATAATGATAGATTCCGTTCTCTAAAATCGTTTGGGTGTCGTTTCTCTTATCACCTTTAACTTCTATAAGCACTTTTGCTTTACTAAGTTTAGTTTTGTTAAAGGCCACGAAATAACTATAATCTACCTTTATTTTGGAAAAAAGGATTTTGGTGTTGATGTTTGTTTGGTTTTGATATATGGTCCTTTGGTCTTTTACCTTTTTAATGGCTTGTAATGTGCCTACTTTTTTGTTACGATAAAATAAGTTGTAGGTTAAACTTTGAGTTTGGCTAACAACAGAAAAGGAAAAGAATAGAAAAAGTAAGATTAGGAGGAGTATTTTGCGCGGCATATATTAATTTTGATAACTTTGAGTTGATAACTACTAATAGTAGGTAAAAAAAATAAAGAATAAAAATAAAATGGAAAATTTAAAAGCAATTGAAGGAAGGGAAGACGTAAGTCTCTTAGTGCATAAATTTTATGAAAAAGTAAGACTCAACGAAGAAATAAGTCATTTTTTTAATGAAACTATACAAGATTGGGATGAGCATTTAGAGAAACTAACCGATTTCTGGGAGAGTAATTTGTTTAGAGTGAATAAGTTTTCGGGAAGACCAGGTTATGCGCATATTAAAGTAGATCAAAAATTTAATCATAGCATTGAGGCGAAGCATTTTGGGGTATGGCTTAACCTTTGGTTTGAAACCATCGACACCTATTTTGAGGGAGAGCTAGCCGATAAAGCTAAATATTTTGCCAGAAACCTAGGGAGTAATTTTCACATGAAAATCTTTGCAGCTAGAGGTTAGATCAATTTAATTGCGATACTATCTGTTTAATTTGCTACTAGCTCCAATCTTTTTCTTCCAATTGAAATAATTTGTCCGTTTCAACTTCCAATACCGAGGCTATTTTTAGAGCCAGTACGGCAGAGGGAGAGTATTTTTCTAACTCAATCGCATTGATGGTTTGTCTAGTTACTTCTACTTTTTCCGCTAAGGCCGCTTGCGTTAAGCCTTTGATAGTTCGTTGAATTTTGATTGCATTTTTCATGAATTTCTTCACTTTACGGAAATTAATTCTCTTTGAAAGAAAAGAATGAACAGGATTAATGTGCTTAACATATTTAATACTAAAACATTAAAGAATGCTAAGTTATAAATAAAAAATATGGCTAGAATAAGAATGGCATAATTACAGTAGACCGCCTTTACCAAAGCTTTTAATCTTAGGTTAGAAATATATTCGTCTTCTATTTTTTCTTTAGAGAAAGCGAATAAAATTCCACTTATAATGACTACAATCGTTAATACATCATACCAAATGTTAGTTTCAATCCAACTAAAATAGGTAGTATCTTTTAAAAATTCACTAGAAACGATAGCAAACATCGGTACATCCAAAATAAAAGGAACCCAATCTAGAAGTACCGTTGTTAGCAATGCACAAAAACAAATGATAAAAATAAAACCGCTGAGTTTTTTTATCCGATAGGGAAATAAATACGTCAAATTCATCCCTTCAGAGGGTTTAACTCCCCGAGACTTGTCTCTAATTTTTAAAAGATATTTTCGAGTTCATATGTCGTGGGCTTGCGCCGAGGTTCTTGATTAAGAATAGGAGTTTAGTTTTCATAAAAGTGATGTAAATTTTACAGAATGTAAAATATTTTATACATTTTATATTAAATTATTAGGTAGAAAAGTGATATCCATTTATAACTGGAATATAAAAAAGGAGGGTTTATGAGAGGTGGTTGATTGACTAATAAATGCTGGTCTAGCTTAAAGAGAACTATTCTTATGTTAGGGAATTAGACAAAAAACTCTCTTTATAAACTGGGTCTATTTCCGCGAAAGCGAAATAAAATAAAATAATTGGCCTCCTAAGGAATAGCTATTCAAACTCTTGGCAATCTTCTGTAGGAACGTAGACTCCGGCTGCTTGTTGATAGACTAAGGTAGCGCCCAAGTGGCCTACATACATTAAAAACCCGTTTCCAATGAGGAGAAGAATAAGAGTAAGTCTTTTTATCCAAAGAACTAAGGAGCCAAGTTGAAGAGAAAAAAAATAGGAGATAAAATCTAAGATCGCGGCTGCGGTAAAGATCCAAGCGGTAGTATAAGCATAGTTTTCGTGATCTTTAAGAATGGTAGGGTCACAAAGTGTTCTAGCTACAACGCCATCGGCGAGATCGCCGGTATAGATCGCAACCCAAGAGCCCATTACGCCTAAAACCAATAAGATGCTTCCGCCTAAAGAAAAGGTTTCTTTCTTAGAGAAAAGAGCCATACTTTTAAAGAGTAGCGCTATAAAAAATAAAGCGATAGGAAAATGAACGGACAGAGGATGAAAAACCTCTGTCCGCCAAAAATCTGGTAAAGTTTCCATTAGGATTACTCCATAATTTTTACTGAAATAGGATCTAGCCTATTTCCAGTTTTTTCTACCGTAACTTCTACTTTTTGATTTTCTTTCAGCATAGAAAAGTCGACCATTTCACCGTTTTTGGTTAATTTGGTCGCATCGTTAAAATAAAGTTCGAGCGTTTTATTGTCATCTGTCGTGACATAGATTTCAGTCTTCTCGGCTTCCACCTCTTTTACTGTTCCTTGGTAAGTTCCAGACTCTACCACATCTGTTCCTTCGCCACAAGCTACCATAAATAGCACACTAAACGTAAATAAAATAGTTTTGAAAAATTTCATAATAATGAATTTTGATTTACTCAAAGATACATACTGAACATCAAATATCATAATCTAGAAAAAAATATTGGGATGAAATTTTTTTATATGTAAATTGGGGTGAAATTATACCGATTAGCTTTAACCTATGAATTGTGTAAAAAATCTATTTATTCTTGTCTTCTTTTTAGGATTCTCAAGTACAACTGTAGCTCAAACCCTGTCCCGTTCACAATCTGGAGGAAATGATTTTTGGAGAAAAGTTCGTTTTGGAGGAAGTATAGGCTTAAACTTTGGCAATGGTTATTTTGCTGGAAGTATTGCCCCAAGTGCTATTTACCCCATTAATGAATATTTTTCTGCAGGCGCCGGACTTAATTTTAGCTACATAAAGGATAACCGTTATAAAGCGACCGTTTATGGAGGAAGTGTCTTGGGAATTGTAACTCCTATTCCTCAAGTTCAACTCTCGGCAGAGTTTGAGCAGTTGCGTGTCAATAGAGAAATAGAATATTATGACGCTACCGTCAATGATGATTTTTGGCATCCCGCTTTATTTTTAGGTGCTGGGTATAATACGGGGCCGGTAACTATTGGGGTTCGCTATAACGTATTGTACAATGACGACAAGTCCATTTACGGAAGTGCTTTTATGCCTTTTGTACGTATATACTTTTAATTAAAACAACTCATCTTATGAATGCACACGAGATAGATTACCAGATTTTTGGAGAAGAAATGCAATATGTAGAAATAGAATTAGATCCACAAGAAGCGGTCGTAGCAGAAGCTGGATCCTTTATGATGATGGATCAAGGCATTGAGATGGAAACCATTTTTGGAGATGGCTCTGCTAAAGATCAGGGTTTTTTAGGAAAACTAATGGGAGCAGGGAAACGAGTTCTTACGGGAGAAAGTTTATTTATGACTCTTTTTTATAACAACATTCCTGGCAAGAAAAAAGTCAGTTTTGCTTCGCCTTACCCAGGTAAAATTATCCCGATAGATTTGGATCGTTTTAATGGAAAATTTATTTGTCAGAAGGATGCATTTTTATGTGCGGCAAAAGGAGTTTCCGTAGGAATTGAATTTTCTAAACGTTTTGGGAGAGGTTTCTTTGGCGGGGAAGGCTTTATCATGCAAAAACTAGAAGGTGACGGAATGGCTTTTGTCCATGCCGGTGGAACCACCGCAGTAAAAGAATTAATGGTAGGAGAAAAACTGCGCGTAGATACGGGTTGTATTATTGGGTTTGATGCTAGTATAGATTATGACATCGAAATGGTTCGCGGAATTAAAAATGCGCTCTTTGGGGGAGAGGGAATGGTGTTCGCGACCTTAACCGGGCCTGGAACAGTTTATATACAATCGCTACCTTTTAGCAGGTTGGCTAGCAGAGTTTTTGCCGCTGCCCCACAAGGAGGCGGAAAAGATAAAGGCGAAGGAAGCATTTTGGGCGGCTTGGGGAATCTTTTGGACGGAGATAATCGTTTTTAAAACCATCAATTGCAATTTGATAAGTGTTTCATCATAAGCCTTAAAAATAAATCCTGAACTCGCTATTTCTTCAGAAACATCGAATTCAGGTTAAAATTATATGGTGCAGTTTAGCTATAACTCTTCTAGAAAGCTTATTTCAGGATAACTATGATCGTTTTGCACTTATTTTAATCCGGCGGAAAGTATTCTCTTTTTAATAAAAAAACGAACGTTTTTCGTATAAAAGTGACGTCTAAAAATTATTTTTGTCTTACGTCTTACATTTAATTCTAAGGCCTAGCATCTAAACCCTCTATTTTAATAAAAATATAATCTTCTTTTTTATCGGTGTAGATATAATGGTATTCGTCATTTAGAAAAGCCAAACTTTCATTTCTAACTTCTTTATCGTCGCTTAATTCTTCGATATACTTTTCGGCGTCCACTTCTCTATACTTGGTTTCTAAAGATGCTTCTTTCAAAAGCTCTAAATCTTTACTGATTACAAATGAAATGGAAGTAGATTCTTTCTTTTTAGTATAAAGCGCATCTATATCTAAAGAAGAAATATTAGGTCCCATCATCATTTGCATCTGTTGGTGCTGCTGTATATGCAATTGATGCATCATCATATGATGATGAAACCACCACATATTATGATAAGAATAATTTTGAATATTTACATAATCCATACGTACCGCAAGATTACCTTCTTCAGTTTCATTTACGGTAAGGGTGGGTTTGTTTTTGGCTCTTCTAGATTGCTTAATAAAATCTTCTCTTTTTTCTAAATCATTTTGGGCAAAAGCCATTTCTTGCTGTAGAGAAAGACGCTTTTCTTTTTCCCCAGATTCGATATCAAAAACATTCATTTCAATATCTTCTTTGCCAGAATTGATTACAAAAAGCTTATCGTCTTTCACGTAAGAATTAGACTTTTTTAATTTCTCTAAAGCGGTAGCCTTGTAGTTTTTAAGTTCAAATATATCTTCTGCATTGGGATTTATCTGTAAGGTTTCTATCTCGTCATCTTCTTTTTGATCATAGACGAGAAGCAGTTTTTCATCTTCAAAATAAGCTTGTGCCTTAGCGATAGATCCATTCTTTACAAACTCACGGGTATTGATTACATCTACATTTTTTCTAAAAATATGCTTTACTTTGTCTTCTAACTCTTTAGGAGTTTCGATTTTTTTGGTAGAAGAAGAAGTAGCATTTTCAATATATGTAAAAGTTAGATCCTTTCCTTTTTTATCTACTTCAAAGAAGATGCTTTTATTTTTTTGTTTAAAAACGTAGGCTGGTTTCTCTACATCTTTAGTTTGTTTGCGGTTGAGGTGTTTTCCCGTACTTAAATCAATATCATCTATAGATAGATTTCCGTCTTCAAAGTTAATCAGTGTTAACGTATTGCCGTTCGTGTGAAAAGAAATTAATTCGGGTTCCTCCTCAAAAGATAAGGTGCCTAATTCTGTAATATTTTTTTGCTCATCTATATAAAAGGGAATTACATCTTGCTTTTTAGTATTTTTATTTTTCACAAAAAGCATGTGCACACTAGCCAATTTATTGATATCAAAAGACATGGTGCGGCTAAACTTTTGGTGTTCTTTTAAGGAGTATTTAAATCCGTCAGCAGCAAAAGCGCTTATACTTATTAGAAAGACTAGGGAAAGTAGTATTTTTTTAATCATAAGAATTTGTAGGTTTTAATAGTAAAAACATCTAATTAGAGGTTAATAATAACAAAAAATTCACTTAACATTAAGGACTTGCTTAAAAATTTCAAGGTTTTATAAAAAAAAGTTGGGTGTCCTATTATTATTATAGATATTTAAAGAATTCACGCATTGTTTTACTTTATACTCAAAAAAAACCAATGAAAATAAATAAAGTTTTAGTCGCTAACCGAGGCGAAATCGCCATTCGTATATTTAGATCTTGTACAGAAATTGGCCTGCGAACCGTAGGTATTTACACGTTCGAAGATCGCTATTCCTTACACCGTTATAAGGCAGATGAAGCCTATCAAATAGGAGAAGATTCTGAGCCTTTAAAACCGTATTTGGATATAGCTAAGATTATTGCCGTCGCCAAAGAAAATGGGATTGATGCCATTCATCCTGGATACGGGTTCCTATCTGAAAACGCTGACTTTGCTGAGGCTTGCGAAGATAACGGGATCATTTTTATAGGGCCTAAAGTTTCTATCTTAAAAGCTTTGGGCGATAAGATTATGGCCAAAAAAGTGGCGATAGAGAATGATATTCCTATTATTAAAAGCAATCAAAAAGAGTTAGCCACAGTTGATATCGCTTCCGCGGAAGCAAAAGAAATAGGATATCCTATCATGTTAAAAGCCGCTTCTGGAGGAGGAGGTAGAGGAATGCGCGTGATTAGAACCGAAGAAGAATTGCGCAAAGCCTATCCCGAATCTAAACGAGAAGCCGCCAATGCCTTTGGAGACGATACTGTATTTATAGAAAAATTTGTAGAAAACCCTAAGCATATTGAAATTCAATTGCTAGGAGATAACCACGGAAATCTAGTGCACTTATTTGAGCGAGACTGCTCGGTGCAGCGTCGTTATCAAAAAGTGATTGAAATAGCGCCATCTTTCGGATTAAAAGAAGAAACCAAGCAAAAGCTATATGATTATGCCTTAAAAATAGGTAAGGCCGTAGACTATAACAATGCGGGAACGGTAGAGTTTTTGGTAGACGATGATGGCAGTATTTACTTTATAGAAGTCAATCCAAGAATACAGGTAGAACATACCGTAACCGAGGTGGTGACGGGAATCGACATTGTAAAAGCTCAGTTATTTATTGCGGGTGGATACCACCTAGAAGATGAACAAATAAAAATAGCTTCCCAAGACAAAGTAGAGGTAAAAGGCTTTGCAGTACAATGTAGAATCACGACCGAAGATCCTAAAAATGATTTTAAACCCGATTACGGAACCATAACTACCTATAGAAGTGCCAACGGATTTGGAATTCGTCTAGATGCAGGGAGTGTGTATCAAGGGGTGAGCGTTTCTCCGTTTTTTGATTCCATGTTGGTGAAATTAACCGCCAGCAGTAGAACTTTAGATGGTGCTTGTAGAAAAATGCGTAGAGCTTTAGCCGAATTTAGAGTGCGTGGTGTAAAAACCAACATGGCATTTTTAGATAATATTCTCAACGACGCTACTTTTAGAAAAGGAGAAGTGACCGTGAACTACATTCAAAATACACCTGAACTTTTCAAATTTAAAGAACCTAGAAATAGAGCCACTAAAATGGTGAATTTCTTGGGGAATGTGATTGTCAATGGGAACCCAGATGTAAAAATCATAGATCCTACCAAAAAGTTAGTAATTCCGGAAGTACCAAAATTTGATGAACAACGAGCGTATCCTAAAGGAACTAAAGATTTGTTAACTGAAATGGGACCAGAGAAATTTTCTCAATGGCTTAAAGCCGAAAAGAAAATCCATTTTACTGATACGACTATGCGTGATGCGCACCAAAGTTTATTGGCCACGCGTATGCGAACCACCGATATGTTAAGTGTGGCGGAAGGTTTTGCCAAGAACCATCCCGAAGTGTTTAGTATGGAAGTTTGGGGAGGCGCTACCTTTGATGTGTGTATGCGTTTTCTTAAGGAAAATCCTTGGGAACGCTTGCGATTATTGCGAGAAGCGATGCCTAACGTCTTGTTTCAAATGTTGATTAGAGGTTCTAACGGAGTAGGTTATACCGCTTACCCCGATAATCTTATTGAAAAATTTGTAGAAGAAGCTTGGGAAAATGGAGTCGATATTTTTAGAATTTTCGATTCCCTCAACTGGATGGAATCGATTGCGCCTTGTATAGAATATGTACGGACTAAAACCAACGGAATTGCTGAAGGAGCCATGTGTTATACGGGAGATATTCTAGATCCTAAACGCAGCAAATACAACTTAGATTATTACTTGCGTTTGGCAAAAGATATTGAAAATGCAGGAGCACATATTTTAGCGATTAAAGATATGGCAGGTTTGTTAAAACCTTACGCTGCCGCGGAATTGGTCTCAGCATTAAAAGCAGAGATCAACATTCCTATTCATTTACATACGCATGATACCTCATCGGTACAATCTGCTACCTATATCAAAGCGATTGAAGCTGGGGTAGATGTGGTAGATGTTGCTTTGGGTGGTTTATCTGGATTAACCTCTCAGCCTAACTTTAATGCGATGGCAGAAGCTATGCGTCACCAAGAGCGCGAAAATAAGATGGATATGCAAAGCTTAAATGCCTATTCTAATTATTGGACGAGTATGCGAGAATATTATTATCCGTTTGAATCTGGTTTAAAATCTGGAACGGGAGAAGTGTATAAACATGAAATTCCTGGCGGACAATATTCCAACTTAGTGCCACAGGCAGAATCTCTTGGTTTAAAAGATCGTTTTAACGAGATTACGCGCATGTACGGCGATGTGAACCAATTGTTTGGAGACATTGTTAAAGTAACGCCTAGTAGTAAAGTAGTAGGGGATATGGCTCAATATTTAGTGAGTAATAACTTAACGATTAAAGATGTACTCGAAAAAGGGGAGAGCATCAGCTTTCCAGAATCGGTTAAAAGTTTCTTTAGAGGAGATTTGGGGCAACCAGTTGGTGGATTTCCAAAAGACATTCAAAAAATAATTTTACGAGATGAATCTCCTTATACCAATCGGCCTAATGCTCATTTAGAGCCAGTAGATTTTGAGAAAGAGTTTAAAGAATTTCAAGAGAAGTTCACCAATGGGATGGATCGCGAGTGGGAAATCACCGATTTCTTATCCTATAAACTCTATCCAAAAGTATTTGAAGACTTGTACGATCATTATGTGAAGTATGGGAAAGTCATGCATATTCCTACCAAGAATTTCTTTTACGGAATGCAACCCGGAGAAGAGATTATTGTAGAACTCGACAAAGGAAAAACATTGTTGATTACTTTAGTTTCTGTGGGCGAAGCTAATGATGACGGTGAAGTGACCGTTTTCTTTAAAATTAACGGACAAACGAGAAATGTAGAAATAAAAGATACTTCCATTAAAGTGGAAAAAGTAAGCCATGTCAGAGCCGAAAAAGACAACGACAAACATATCGCAGCGCCTTTACAAGGTTCCCTTTCTGAAATCATGGTGGAAGAAGGACAGCAAGTGAAGAAAAACGAGCCTTTGTTTGTGATTGAAGCCATGAAAATGGGAACAACGATTACGGCTAATACCGATGGGAAGATTAAAAAAATCTACTTAAAAGAAGGTACGATGGTCTTTAGTGAAGACCTTATTGTAGAATTGAAATAATACTAATGTCACGTCGAGCGGAGTCGAGACGCTTTTGTTTAACCTTTCGACTTCCCGCCAGAATGAATTCTTTCGGGCTGGCGCTCAAGTTGGCAAAAGCTTATTTTAGGAATGAAAGCGAATATCTAGTAATTGATTTTCAAAACCACCATGAAAAGATCTTTGATTGATTTTATGGTGGTTTTAATGATTGTATTTATAACTTCTAGTCTCTAGTTTATTAGCGCAGCGTCTAGCATCTAATAACGAAGTGGTCTAATATCTAACAAACCTATGTTCAAACACCAGCATCCTTACCCGCCTTTTATTCCTAAAAATACAACCAAGCTCATCGTTGGGACTTTGCCGCCGCCAAGATTCACGACCGGCGACTTTAAACCGGATGATGTAAATTTCTGCTACGGAAGTAGAGATGGTCAATTGTGGAAAATTATATCGAAAATCTTTAAGCTTGATTTGACTTATAACAATTCCGCGGAAGCGATACAAGAACGAAAAGAAGTCTTAATCAAGAACCATATAGGCGTCTGCGATATGGTAGAATATGCCTATCGAGAGAAAATAGACGCTTCAGATATTGGGATGCAAAAGCCTAGGTTGCGTGATATGATTGGGATTTTAAAAGAGCATCCAAAAGTAGATACGTTATTGTTTACCGGAGGAAATAGCAAGAATGGCCCCGAATATTTTTTTAGAAGGCATATTAAAGGTTTTAGAGATATTCAACTAAAGAAAGTGAGCTTGGAAGTGCCAAGAATCCATCAGTTTTTGCTGGAGGGGCGATTAATCAAAACGGTTTCTTTAACGGCGCCCTCTGGAGCTGCCAATCGCGCTGTGGGAAGTATGGGGCTTTATAAGCAAATGAAACTCAAGAATCCAGAATTAGATACCATAGATTTTAGGGTGTTACAATACGAACCTTTCTTTAGGGAATAAAAAAAGTCCTCGATGATCATCGAGGACTTTTTTATACATATTTTAAACTTTAAAAGCTTACTTCGCTTTTTTCATTCCTTCTTCAATCATTCCATAAAACTGGTCTAACTTAGGAAGAACAATAATTTTTGTTCTACGATTAGCTGCTTTTCCAGCAGAGGTTTCGTTACTATCTACGGGAACATATTGACTTCTACCCGCTGCGGTCATTCTTGCAGGATCTACATCAAAGTCATGTTGTAAGATACGAACAATAGAAGTAGCTCTCTTAGTACTTAAATCCCAGTTGTCTTCCATACAAGAATTTTTAATTGGCACAGAATCTGTATGTCCTTCTACCATAAATTCGAAATCTTTCTTGTCTTTCACTACTTTCGCAACTTTACCTAGCACTTCTTTTGCTCGGTTAGAAACTTGGTAGCTTCCGCTACGGAATAATAATTTATCTGAAATAGATACGAAAACGACTCCTTTCTCTACATTAATCTCAATATCATCATCATTAATATTACTTAAAGCACCTTTTAAACTGGTAACTAGAGCTAAAGTAACCGAGTCTTTTTTATTGATGGCATCCCGCATAGTTTTAATCTGCAAGTCCTTTTCTTTCATACTCTCTAAAGAACGCTCCAAGTTTTCTGCACCTTTTTTAGATAAAGTAGATAAATCCCCTTGAGCATTTAAAAGCGCAGAATTGGTGTTTTTAAGTAAGTTGATTTGATCTTTTAGACTATTTACACGATATTCCTTATCTTCTAGACAAGTATTAAGTTTAATCGTAGCTGTATTTAATAAATCTTGAGTGTCTTGTTGCTTGGTTTCCATCGCTTTGTATTTCTTAGAAGAAACACAAGAAGAAAATAAAAAAACAGCAGATGCTGTCAATAAAAATATACGTTTCATAACTTTATAGTTTATACTATTTGAAGATTCAAAGCTATTAAAATTGCAGTACGCCTTATAACAGATTAACATTTTTATAACTTATGAGAGCTCATGGAACTTTTTTTGTCCTTTTATAAAGTACTTCCAAACGATTGAGAACAAGAAATCACCGCTTTCAGAAGGTTTTATAAATTTTCTTTTTTTCTGAATACGGAGAAAATTTTTGTAGAAACTCCCATGTGCTTTTAGGATGGCTAAGAAGTGTTTCGGCTTTCCTTGAACTAAAAATTGAATTCCGGCAACCGCATCTAATAGCATTCTAATAAATATAAGCAAGTAGGCTTTGAATCCAGGAACATTCTTTAATATGTTGTAAAGCGAGTTTCTAAAATTATAGAAGGTTTTCTTGGGATTCATTACGTTGAGCGTGGCTCCGCCTAAATGATAAATGCTAGAAGCTGAGGTATACCAACATTGGTAACCTCTATTTTTAATGCGCCAACACAAATCAATTTCTTCTTGATGCGCAAAATAATCTTCATCTAGAGCTTCTACTTCCTCAAAAATACTTCTTCTAATCGCTAAGCAAGCACCACTGGCCCAAAAAATCTCTTTGTCATCATCAAATTGACCTTTGTCTTCTTCTAACGTATCAAATATTCTTCCTCTGCAATAAGGATAAGCTAGTTGGTCTATAAATCCACCTGCAGCTCCGGCATATTCAAAATGCGTTTTCTTTTTATAATCCAGAATTTTGGGTTGGATCACGGCAATTTTTGGAGAAGAAGCAAACATCTCTTGTATAGGGACAAGCCAATTTGCGGTTACTTCTACATCGCTGTTTAGTAAGATGAAAACATCTTCTTTTACTTCCGCTAAGGCATCATTATAGCCTTTTGCATAACCACCATTTTCTTTATTCTGAATTATTTTTACCTGCGGATAATATTCTTCCACAAAAGAAACAGAATCATCTGTAGAGGCATTATCGGCTACATAAACCGTCGCTTGCGCAGAATGCTTCACCACCGAAGGTAAAAACTGCTCTAAAAGCGATTTTCCGTTCCAATTTAAAATTACTACTGCTGTGGTCATAAATTCATCTTAACTAGAGAAATCTGGAATGTCTTGCAAAAATTCATACCGCTCCTCTTCATAATTCAATTGGCAAAAGTAATGATTCAATCCGTTAGTGACCATTAAATAGCGTGCTTTTAAAGCCATATTGTAGCGCGCAATTTGATCGAAGGTGTCTTGGGTAATCTTTACGGAAGGTGCTTTACATTCTACAATGAGCTGTAAACTACCATCTTTATAAAAGCCTACCACATCGTAGCGTTTAATCAATCCGTTAAGCCGAAGCTGTTTTTCTACATTAATAAGCTGTAGCGGATATTTTTTTTCGTGATGCAAAAAATGAACGCTGTGTTGCCTTACCCATTCTTCTGGCGTAAGAATGATAAACTTTTTACGGATAACATCAAAAATAGACACTTTATTTTCGTTATTTTTGAAGCGAAATTGATAAGACGGAAAATTGAGCTTGTTCATAAGCTCCAAAGAAAACAAATTTCTAGCTTTTCCGCTTTAGCGAAGTACATTTTTTTGTAAATCCGTTTAAGGTCCAGTTTGATTTAATAAAAGTGACGATGTTACATCGAGCGCCAGCCCGAAAAGAATTCATTCTGGCGGGGAGTCGAGATGCATCTTATCTTTTTCTTTCTAACTTGAAAAAGACAAAAATCAATTTTAAGAGTTAAAACGAAAATACATTACAATTTTTTATCTATGGAATTAAAATCTCTTTTACAGGATATAAAGCAGCGAAAATTAAAGCCTATTTATTTTTTGATGGGAGAGGAGCCGTATTATATCGACAAAATATCAGAATTTTTAGGAGACAACATCTTAACGGAAGATGAGAAAGCCTTTAACCAAACCACGCTTTACGGAAAAGATGTCAGTTTAGATGAGGTATTGAGTACCGCAAAACGTTTCCCCATGATGGCCGAATATCAAGTGGTGATGGTGAAGGAAGCTCAAGATCTGTCTCGAGAAATTTTAGCGCAAGTGGATAAGAAAAAAAATCAGTTAGAGGCTTATGCCGAAAATCCGCAAGCGACCAGCATATTAATCTTTTGCTATAAATATAAAAAACTAGACAAGCGTAAGAAGGTATATAAAGCCATCGCAAAAAGCGGAGTTATTTTTGAAAGTAAAAAACTCTATGACAACCAAATTCCTACTTGGATTAGGGATGAGGTAAAACGACGAGGCTATTCGATTTCACCAAAAGCAACTCACTTGCTCACAGAATTTCTAGGGAGTGATTTGGGGAAAATTACCAACGAAATTGATAAACTGGAACTTATCTTAAACGGAAGGAAAGAAATTACGCCAGAGATTATTGAAGAGAATATAGGAATTAGTAAAGATTTTAATAATTTTGAACTGCAAAAAGCATTTGGAACCAAAGACTTTACTAAAGCTTACCGCATTATTGATTACTTTTCTCAGAATCAGAAAAATCATCCTATCGTTCTTACGATTCCCATATTATATAATTTTTTCTCTAAAGTATTGTTGTATCACGGCTTAAAAGATAAGTCTAAAGCAAACGTAGCATCCAATCTCAAGGTGAGTCCTTATTTTGTAAGCGATTATATTGTTGCTGCCAATAACTATCCCATGCGACAAGTAAGTGGAATTATCGCCACTTTAAGAGAAATTGATATGAAAGGAAAAGGGGTTGATGCCGCCTCAGCCACGCCCACCGATTTGTACAAAGAACTTCTTTTTAAAATACGCTCTTAGATGACAAAATTAAAAACCTGGGTGTCTGCAGCACGCTTAAGAACCTTACCGCTTTCTATTGCAGGAATATTGGTAGGAACCGCTTTAGCTCGATTAGAAGGTCATTTTTCTCTAAGCATATTCATTTTGGCCTTGTTAACCACGTTGGGCTTACAAGTACTTTCTAATTTTGCCAATGATTATGGAGACGGCGTAAAAGGCACCGATAATGAAGATAGAATTGGTCCTATGCGAGCCATCCAAAGTGGAATCATTTCTCATCAAGAAATGAAAATAGGAATGATTGTCGTGAGTGCTTTTAGTTTGATTATGGCTTTGTTCTTAATTTATACGGCTTTTGGGAGTGATAAATTTTTCCATTCCCTCTTCTTCTTTCTATTGGGGTTAGCTTCTATTGCGGCTGCCATTAAATATACCGTAGGAAAATCTGCTTACGGGTATCGAGGTTTGGGAGATGTTTTTGTCTTTATCTTTTTTGGGCTGGTGAGTGTTTTAGGTTCTCATTTTTTATACGTGCATTCTTTTGATGGCTTTAATTTATTACCCGCCTTGAGTATAGGTTTATTAAGCACCGCGGTATTGAACCTAAATAATATGCGGGATCAAGAAAGCGACACCAAAGCACAAAAAAATACCTTGGTGGTTTTTCTGGGAGCTGCAAGAGCAAAAAAATACCATTATGCCTTGATTGTTATTGCCTTTTTAGGTTTGGTGTTATTTATTCTTCATTCGAGAATCTACCTGTTGGCTTGGTCTTTATTGGGGTTCATTCCTTTATTTATGCATATAAAAACAGTAACTCAAAATACAAGTCCGGTGTTGTTAGACCCAGAGTTAAAAAAAGTAGCGCTAAGCACCTTTGCTATCGCTTTGCTTTTTCTAGTCTTGAGTTTAGTCTAAAATAAAAAGAACCTTTAAAAATGTTATATAAATGTGAAGCGTTTAGCGGTTCGCATCTATTTGCTTAAATTCAGGGCAAAATTAGGATTATGAAAATCACCTTTTACGGACAAAACAGTCTAGGCTTAGAAATAAACGGAAAGCATATCATTGTAGACCCTTTTATTAGCGGCAACGATTTAGCAAAAGACAAAGTAGATATTCAGCGATTAAAGGCAGATTATATTTTAGTCACGCATGCGCATCAAGATCATACCTTAGATGTAGAAGCGATTGCCAAAAATACAGGCGCTACAATCGTTAGTAATTTTGAAATCGCCAATCACTACGAAGCGAAAGGTTTTGAGGTACATCCTATGAATCACGGTGGTTCTTGGGAGTTTGATTTTGGGAAAGTAAAATATGTCAATGCGATTCATACCAGTTCTTTCCCAGATGGGAGCTATGGTGGACAGCCAGGAGGGTTTGTGATAGAAGCAAACGAAAAATGTGTGTATATTGCAGGCGACACCGCTTTAACGATGGATATGAAACTTATTCCTTTGTGTCATCAAGTAGATTTAGCGGTTTTTCCTATTGGCGATAATTTTACCATGGGCGTAGATGATGCCGTAATTGCAAGTGATTTTATAGAATGTGATAAAATTTTAGGTTGCCATTACGATACGTTTGGTTTTATAGAAATAGATCATCAAGTGGCAAAAGAAAAGTTTGAAATGAAAAAGAAAGAACTCCTCCTTTTAGAGATAGGAGAAAGCATAGAAATTTAATGAAAGCAAGCTATCAAAAACATAATTTAAACTTTAAACGCCCCAGTGGAACTTCTCGGGGCGTTCTTACGACTAAAGAAACCTGGTATTTAGTTTTAGAAAACAAGGGGCAGAAAGGAATTGGTGAATGCGGAATCCTTCGTGGATTAAGTATCGACGATCGTCCCGATTATGAGGAAAAGCTCCAATGGCTTTGTGAGCATATTGAGGAAGATCCCCATGTTCTCTTTACGGAATTAAAAGAGTTCCCTTCCATCATTTTTGGTTTAGAGATGGCTTTGAAATCTCTAGAGAGTGAGCATCCTCATATTCTTTTTCCTTCTCCCTTTGCGGAAGGGAAAAAAGGAATTCCCATCAACGGACTCATTTGGATGGGGGAGAAGTCTTTCATGAAATCCCAAATTGAAGAAAAAATAAAGCAAGGCTTCACCTGCATTAAACTTAAAATAGGCGCTATAGATTTTGAAGCCGAAATGCAACTTCTTCAGTACATAAGAAAAGAGTTTTCTGCCAGCGATATTGAATTGCGCGTAGATGCCAATGGCGCTTTTCAGCCTGAGGAGGCTTTAGGGAAATTACAACGCCTAAGCGAACTTAATTTGCACAGTATCGAGCAACCCATCCGTCAAGGACAAAGACAAGAAATGGCGGCTTTATGTGATGAAACTCCGTTACCTATCGCCTTAGATGAAGAGTTGATCGGAGTTTTTAAGACTTCCGATAAGGAAAAACTACTTCAAGAGATTCAGCCGCAATATATTATTTTAAAGCCGAGCTTAATAGGTGGTTTTCAAGGGATGGATGAATGGATTTCGTTAGCAAATCAAGAGAAAACGGGTTGGTGGATCACCAGCGCTTTAGAAAGCAATGTAGGTCTTAATGCCATTGCGCAATATACGTTTTTGCAAGACAATCCTATGCCACAAGGTTTGGGAACAGGAAGTCTTTTTACCAATAATATCGAGAGTCCGCTTCAAGTCATGGGCGAGAATTTATTTTATAATCCCAAGCAATCTTGGGAAACTAACAAGCTCTTTTTCTAATGTTTATAGAACAAGCATATCGTGGAAAGCACGATTTTTGGTTATATTTAGTAGGTTCTTTAATTGTGGCGATTGCTGCAGTGATAGGACAAATTCCGTTGACGTTAGCTATTTTTTTAGAAAATGGACTTGACTCTGTTGGAATGTCTCAACCCGAGTTGATGCAAAGCCTAGATCCTAATCTTTTAATCTTCTTGCTGTTATTATCTTTTGCGATTGGTTTAGTAGGGCTAAAACTGGCTGTAAAATATTTACATCAGATTAGTCTTATGACGATTACCACAACGCGGAAAAAGGTGGATTGGGGAAGAATAATCTTAGGCTTCGGATTGATAGCCGTATTTTCTTCGATTTCTATTTGGATTGATTATCAAAGTAATCCAGAAAATTATGTATGGAATTATAAATCCATGCCTTTTCTCATTCTTTGTCTCATTGCCATCGTAATGGTTCCCATACAAACCAGTTTAGAGGAATACCTTTTTAGAGGTTACCTTATGCAGGGCTTTGGTATGGGCACCAGGCATAAGTATTTTTCTGTTGGATTAATCGTTACTTTACTTATAGCGCTGGTACTTTTTGGAGCTAACTTCATGTATGATATAGATTTATTGATGAATGCCGTGATTTCGTTTGCGGCTCTTGTGACCTTAGTATTCATTCACATGCTTTTAGAAAAGAAAAATGTCTATGGTAAAGCGGCTTATTTAAAATTCAATACCTCTTTTCAATTTAAATTTACTCCTTTAATCATTACTTCCTTGATTTTTGGTTTGTTGCATTTGGCCAATCCAGAAGTGGAGAAATTGGGATATTCTATTCTCTTTTTCTATATAGGAACCGGATTATTTCTAGGAATCATCACGTTAATGGATGAAGGTATGGAGCTTGCCTTAGGTTTTCACGCGGGGAATAACCTTATCGGAATTATTTTGGTTACCGCAAATTGGACTGCGTTTCAGTCGGAGTCATTATTGAAAGATGTGGCAGAACCCACCATAGGTTTTGATGTTTTCTTACCTTTATTAATCGTTTACCCCATTTTTTACATCATTATGGCAAAAGTATATAAATGGAAAAATTGGAAAGAAAAGCTTTTTGGTGCGATTAAGCCTCCTGTAGAAACTAGAATACCAAATTAAAGAGAGCCTATTCCGCTGAAAACCCTAACTTTACAATGAAAAACAATCTTTGGTTATGGTAGAAAATACAATTGATTTTACACAGATACATCAAGATTTTCAATGGAGAGGAGATTCACTAGACACAACTAATCTAAAGGAATTAGCAACTTTATATAGGGAAGAAGGCGAACCTCATGAAGAAGAAATAGGAAAGTTCTTTTTAGCTTGGCTAGATGATAAGGATTATGTGGAGGTGCATACTTCTGGCTCTACGGGAACGCCTAAAATTATTCAAATCCGTAAAGAATGGATGTTTAATAGCGCCAAAGCGACCGGTAAATTTTTTGAACTACCCGAGAATACTACCGCCTTATTATGTTTACCAGCTACCTATATCGCAGGAAAATTGATGTTGGTGCGTGCTATGGTTTTAGGTTGGCATATAGACAGTGTGCCACCAAAATCTAATCCGTTAGATCAAGTTTTTAAACGTTATGATTTTTGTGCGATGACGCCTTTTCAATTAGACAATTCATTGGCAAGACTGCACCTGGTTTCTAAACTGATTGTGGGAGGCGGAGCTATTTCACTTCCGCTGAAAGAACTCGTACAAGACCTTTCTACCAAAGTGTATGAAACTTATGGCATGACCGAAACAGTGACTCATATTGCAGCGCGGCGTGTCAACTCCGTAAAAAGTAAAAAAGAAGAAATTCCGTTTAAAGTATTGCCTAACGTGAGTGTAAGTGTAGACGAACGCAATTGTTTGGTGATAAAAGCTCCCGGTGTGGCAGATGAGCCTATAATCACCAATGATGTGATTGAATTAGAGACCTATAAAAAATTCTATTGGCGCGGAAGAATAGACCATGTAATCAATACGGGCGGCATTAAAATCTTCCCAGAGCAGGTAGAGCGAAAATTAGAAAATACGATTCTGCATCGGTTTTTTATCACCTCTTTACCCGATGATGCCTTGGGAGAAAAGATCATCTTATTTGTAGAAGCCCCTTTCTCTGAAGAAAGTTTAAAAGACCTCACCGAGCAAATCCAAGAGCTTGATGAGTTAACGAAATTTGAAAGACCTAAAAAAATCTACTTTGTAGAAAAATTTGAAGAAACCCACACGGGAAAAATCCATAGAATCCATACTTTAAAAGCGAGGTTGGATTAGGCTTGTATGTTGTTGATTTTACTTGATATGGGAAGTTGCCATTAGTATAAAAAATGCTTTATCGATAAAGCGTCAAAACAGGAAACGTATCAGTCTGTTTAACATAGAAATAATGTGGCGCTATGCCACGTAAAGTACGCCAAGACGAAAACGTATAGATCTCCAAAGTTTGCTTTATGCTTTTTTAGATTAGCTTACGAAGTTCTTTATTTTCTGTCCTATTTTTAAATTGATCTTACAGGTGCATAGTAAGATCAATTTAAAAATAGATTCTAAACGCTAAGAAGCTTTTATGCAGCGGTACTTTTAATATTTTTATTCACTCAGTTCATTCTTCCGAAGTATCAGAAATAAAAAAATTATTGCAAGCTAGGGATATTCACCATTTCATTAGACTCCCTATTGTAGTCAATTTCATGATAATTGAAACCAAAAAGATTAAAAAATTCCGTTTTGTAACCTTCTAAATCTCCAATAGACGAAAGTGTTGAGGTGGATGCTTGTTCCCATAATTCTGAAACTTTCTCTTGAATATCAGCTCGCATTTCCCAATCATCAATTCGTATTCTACCTTCAGAATCTGTGGGTACCTGTTCTAAGAAAAGTCTTTCGGTATACAACCTATGAATCTGTTCTATGCAGCCTTCTTGAAGTCCATTCTCTTTCATGACTTTATACAATAACGAAATATACAAAGGAATAACAGGAATCGCAGAACTCGACTGCGTGACAAGTGCTTTATTAACTGAAACATAGGCCTTGCCGTTGATGTCTTTTAGCGAATCAGAAATGCTAAAAGCCATTTTTTCCAAATGATCTTTTGCTTTGCCAATCGTTCCTTTTCGATAAACAGCCTCGGTGAGTTTAGGGCCAATATAAGAGTAGGCAACCGTTTTAAAATTTGAAGACAGTAGATTTTCTTTTTTCAATGCATTAATCCACATTTCCCAATCTTCGCCTCCCATGACGGCAACGGTATTTTCAATCTCCTCTTCTATACAAGGCTCTATACTAATGGTTTTTACTTCTCCTGTATGAAAGTCTACCGTTTTATTAGTGTAGGAACTTCCTATTGGTTTTAAAGTTGACTTATGTTTAACTCCGGTTGTGGGGTGGGTTCTAACTGGGGAAGCAAGACTATAAACCACCAAATCAATTTGACCTAAATCTTCTTTGATTAACTTTAGTGTCTTTTCCTTTATTTCATTTGAAAAAGCATCGCCATTTATACTTTTGGCATAAAGTCCTTCTTTATGAGCTTCTTTTTCAAAAGCTGCTGTATTGTACCATCCAGAAGATGCCGTTCTTCCTTCTGAAGGAGGCTTTTCAAAAAACACCCCTATGGTAGATGAATTTGATCCAAAAGCACTAGCTATTCTAGATGCTAAACCAAATCCTGTGGAGGCTCCAATGACCAATACCTTTTTTGCTGTTTCGTTTATTCCTTTTGATTTTATATAATCAATTTGATTTAATACACTTTTCTCACAACCTTCTGGATGAGATGTTATGCAAATAAACCCCCTAGTTTTTGGTTCTATTATCATTTATTATTGTCTTTTTTTAATTGTGGGCAAGGTGTTATATCCATCCAAAAATACATTTTTAATTGTAATACCAATAAGTTGGGAGGCTTTTCACCTCCCAAATAAATTAGTGTCCTCTAACCAGGCCTGTCTTTATCGTCAAACAGACGGTCCTAGATCCTCAATAAGAGATTAAATATTTTCTACAAATTTTGAAAATACTTTTTTATGACGTTCCAAATCCAAATTACCGGAAACGGATACTCGAACAATATAATCTTTATCGTCTTCTTTAGTCGTTCCTTGTGTAGAGGTTGCTGGAACCGTCCAATAGCATCCGTTTAACTGTCCGTAGCTTACGCAGAACTTACTTTCATTAGGAATTTCTGTAATCATTGAATTGATGAGCTTCAGATTCAAGGCTCTTTTATAAGTTTCTTTTTCTTCCGCAGTATTTCCTTTTGTGGGAAGGTCTAAAGAAAATACAGAAGGGGTAAATCCTTGTTCAGCAAACTCTTCAGAAACAAAATTGATTTTTGCACCGGGCAAGCTATCGTGAATAAAAGTTACAAACTCACGTGTGTTGGTGTACGCATCCTTGATTCTTTGATTCATAGAAGGCAATTGCTTGGCTAAAATCTCATATTGTAGCTCTGTCGCTTCATTATCGCAAAGACTTAGATGCTTTTCTACTTTCTCTATCAATCCTTCCGTTTTTGTATTCCCTACACAATAACCAGCAGTACATTTTCCACCGCTAGGAAATTTAGATCCGCTTACATAAGAAATAGTTCTTACGGTAGAGAGTATTTCGCCCTCTCCTAAAAAGTGGTAATTGGGACAAAAGGTTTGATCTAAAATAAAAACGGGGTCAATCGCAATTTCTCCTGTGGCAGTTTTGCGTTCTGCACTTAGCACCTCTTTTAATTTTTCAAGGTTGGGAACTTCAACTCTAGGGTTTGTAGGAATTTCGGCGATGATGTAAGCAACCGCATTTTCTTTGGCAACCTTATTTAAAACGGTATCAATACTCTGAACCATATCGTTATCACCATCTACAGGTAAATCTACCACTTCAACCGTATCAAGACTATCAGCAACGCGTCTGGCTTGGTCGTTCGTGCCTCCATAACAGTTTGGAGGAACAATAAACTTGATGTCTTTTCCTTTATGATTTTCTAAGGCATCGTGAACAAGTCCCATCATAATCGCATACTGCATCGACAATCCGCAGGAAGCGACAAGTCCCTTTGTCGTGGAGCCAGTGATTTCTTTAATGGAAGCTAATACGCTCTTTTTATCGCGCTCCCGATTGGTTTGTGGGGGGTTAAAAGAAGAATTTTCTACTAATAACTTCAAGGCAACGTGGGCATTGGCAGGCGTCATAGCAATCGTCTCTCTTCTTCTTACATGCTGAACTGCTGAAATGTAGCTTTCATTCTCTTTCCCATTTACGAGTAAAACACTTCCAAGTTTAGAATGAAAACTAATGAAAAAATCAATGTTTGAAGTAAGATGAATACTAGAAAATTGATCTTCTTGTGAAATAAAAATAGTGCTGCCGTCAAATGCGGAAATGTCTTCTACATTATCCACTTTCTTTAAATCAAACTGATATCCATACACACGTTGCACTACGTCTGCATCAAAACCTTCTGGAATTTTATCTGAATAAAAGATTTGAGTTTTTTTATCTTCTAATGCGTTTTTTCTTAAAATTGCCAGAATAGGAATCGTCTTGGATTGAAAACTGATTACATTTTCTGAATTGAGGTCGTTTAAATGAGCAATTCCCCATTCTAGAATACAGGATAGGGGATGACCTAAGCGAATATAGTCGTAGGCCGTGGGTAATTCTTGGAGTGCCGAGGTTTTAGAAGTATTGCTGTGGTATAAATTCTCAAACTGTTCTAAGAATTGCGTTTTAGCCAACTCTTCATTATAAATATCTAGTCGATGTGTGGTTAAATTCAACCAATCCTTTGGCATATTTCCAATGACATCTTTTATATAATTTAGCATTTTATGGTCTTTCATAATGTTTCCTTTAGATAGGCCGATAATATACATGAAATCCACTTTCTTTAAAACCTTACAAGACGTTTTATTGGAATGGTTATGTAGTTTACAAGGAAACGGCTAAGAGAGGTAATAGCTCTTTTTTAGGAAGCTTAAAATATTTTGATAAGGAAAAAGGAAGAAGAGTGTTAATTTTTGCGTTGGTTCTTTGTTGCAAACCTTATTTATTTCAGATGAAAATTCTTCCATATTCATGAAAATTTGACTTAATAGTCTGAGTATCAATAAAAAAAATTACTTTTTTTCTTTAATGCCTACATGAAAATAATAGATAACCACTTTTAGGAATCAGCAAAATCAAAAAACAGAAAAAATAAAAAGAGGTCTTGAATAGTTCTTTTTAAGCCCAATTCATCTTATTGTAATTGGAGTGTTTTTCTTGAATTAATTAACCCAACTTAACTTACTTTTATTTAGGCCCAATTTTAAAAAGAGAATATGATGATTAAAAAATTACTTATTTTGAGTTTTTTGACGGTCTGCTTAAGTGGTAGCGTAGCAGCACAAACATATCCTACATCTTCCTGGGTTGATTTTACGGATACCTCTTGGTATAATGTAAGCTTCCCCAAAATTAGGACAAATAGAAGTTATAATTAATTTTAAATTTCAACCTTTTATGCGTTTTTTCAAATCGGTTTTCCCTTTTTTTTAGCTCCGCTTGTCAGTTAACGTTTATCAGCAAAGTTTATAAATCAGAATTTGAAGTTTAAAATTATTTTTGAACTAAGAAAAGATTTTAAAGTCAGATTAATTATAGTCAATTAAAAGTCGGAAGTAAATTCCATTCCAAACATTCTTGTTCGTTTAATTCTTAGCATTTATTTCCTATAAAGAGAATTAAATGGAGTAAAGTATTATACCGCCAATTATAGCTAAAGCAAGAGCTGCGTAAGTTACTTTTTTCCATTTTGATGGGATAGTTTCACTTTTATAAACTCCGTAAAGTCCAAGTGGAGGAAAAAGAATCAATAAATAGCCTACTATATATCTGTTGTACCATTTTTGTTTGGTTTCCATTTTTTTGTATTTTAGTGTTAATTGCTGTTTAAAGTTAATTTTTTTTAAGAATTTCTTTCTAAAATCTTTAATCTATCCGTTTCTTCGTTCGCCTAAATTTACACTTAATATATCTATTCCAAATATTTTCTATTTTATATGAATTCGTTAGATAATATTTTTCGGGAGCAATTGAGGGTAACGGCAAGTATAAGCGTAGTGCGGGTTTTCGAAGATGAATTATTCTTATTTACCTGAGCTTTATTGCGAGACGAATGTTCTGTTTTTAGCAATGAATCCCGCATTACGCTTATACAATGTGCCTGTTGCACAAGTATTGTTAAAGGTACATTTTTTTCGTATCTTACTGTATGCAAGGAAAGAAGAATTATCAAGAAAAATTATTCAGCAGTTTTCAACTAAGTGAGCGCGTCCCGTCGACCAATTTTTACCGACAGTTAAAAGAGGTGCTCCATTTAGATTTTTTGTACAAAGCGACAGAAAGTTACTATGGTAGCAGCGGTCAATCCAGTATTGACCCCGTGGTATTTTTTAAGTTTTGGAGTGTCTACCTTTGATGTGACGATTTTTTAGAGTCCATAAATATTTATAGATTTAAATTATGGCAAAAAAACATGATAACGAGTTTAAGTTAATGATAGTAGAGCTATTGAAAGCTG